>JADFZV010000019.1 GCA_015232335.1 Alphaproteobacteria bacterium
ATGAGCGCAAAGATTTTCTGCCCCCTGAATTCCCCCCAACTGCTTCCCCCATGCTTCCCCGAAACGGCAAGCGCCCGGACCCATGCCGCAGCACGCCTAGCAACACATTGATATCTTTTGAAAAATTGGAGCGGGCGAAGGGATTCGAACCCTCGACCCCAACCTTGGCAAAACTATGCCCATACTAGGACGTGAGTTCCTCAAAATTGCTATAGCAATATAAACCAAAGGCTTGTCATAGTTTTTAGCCTCTGCTGGTTCCTCTACTTATCCACATTTAGATTTTTGGTGATTGCTATGTGATTGCTAGCTATACTGCTCTCAGATTGAGAGGTGGCATATGCAGGCCAAAATCATAAAGCGAACCGTGGACGGCATAGCCCCCCAGGCCACCGATCTTTTCGTATGGGATTCAGGAGATGGAGCCGTCAAGGGCTTTGGCCTTAAGGTCACTCCAGCCGGGCGCAAAATTTACATCTTTCAGTACCGCATCGGCGGCAGAGGTTCGGCGACACGCCGCTATACCATCGGCGAGCATGGCCCCTGGACCCCTGACAAGGCCAGGGTACGGGCCGAAGACCTGGGCCGCCTAATCAGCAAAAATATCGACCCCTTGAGTCAGGAACGGGAGGAGCTTGCGACAAAGAAGGCTCTAGCTATCGAATCGGAACGGTCTAAGGATCGGTCCTTTAGCGTTTTTGCCGAGCGCTACATCAAACGGCGGGTGGCAGGCCTGGATAGCGGCAAACAGATCGAAAGCACCCTGCGCAAGCGGTTCATGACGGCTTGGGAAGGGTACGATATCGCCAAGATCACCCGCGAAGATGTGGGCAAGGTTCTCGACAAGATTGTGGACGAAGGCAAACCAAGTGCCGCCTGGAACGCCCTTCGGGCTGTCCGACCCCTCTTCAACTATGCCCTTGAACGCGGTCTGATCGCCGTTAATCCTGCCAGCCGGATTCGCCCCGATGTGATCGAGGCCAGCCGGGATCGCGTGTTGACCGATAAGGAGCTGGTCGAGATTTGGCAGGCAACCTCAGAAATGGCTTACCCGTTCGGCAGCATGGTCCGTCTTCTGATGCTGACCGGACAACGGCGCAACGAGGTGGCCGAAATGCAGTGGGCGGAGCTTGACCTTGCCGCCGGTCTTTGGACGATCCCTGGCGAGCGAACCAAGAATGAGAAGGGCCATATCATCCATCTGTCTCCCCAGTCCCTTAAGATAATGGGCGATCTGCCGAAGCTGTCGGAAAAGTTTGTGTTCTCCACGAACGGCGAAGCGCCTGTTTCCGGCTTCTCGAAAGCCAAGGATAGATTGGACGGCCTGATCGCCAAGGCAAGAAATATAGCGTCGATCGAAGGGGCGATGCCGGATTGGACCCTTCACGACTTACGGCGCACCTTGGCGACGGGATTGGCCGATATGGGTATCGCGCCATATATCGCCGAGAAGATTCTCAACCACAATCCCAAGGCCCTTGGCGGCGTGGCGGGCATCTATAATCGGCATGAATACCTTGCCGAGCGCAAAGCAGCTATCGAGGCCTGGGGACGGCGCATTGAAGGAATTGTTGAAGGAACAGGCGGAAGCAACGTGTTGCCGTTTCTGGCGATAGAAAGGCCTGCTTGATGCCGATCCTTCAAGTTCCAAATTTCTTGCTTGTTCAGGTATTTAGCGCCATGATGTCAGCGGTTTGCTATCCAATAGACATAAAGCAACAATCGTTCTTTGCCACAGGAATCGAGCGGCTTGTTATTACAAGCGTTGTTGAGTTGGGATTTCATAAAATTTCACCAGCCAATCAATCCACCTACAGCACTCTGGCAAGGCACGCTGGGGCATTCCCAATCAAGCTAGATAGACTTACTGAGAAAATTGATCATGGCCGTGAGATAGCGCGTGATCTTTTGGGAACAACGATGTCCTTGCATAGATATCTCCCCGATCACGCAAGCCTTGAGAAGGCAGGCCTTATTCTGGAGCAACGTTATAGGGGCAGGAAAATCCCTAAGAAGCGTAACGCCCACAAGGTCGCGTGGCGAAGTTACAAAAGCGTTGCGCCCATCTTGCTATCGTTTCAATTCCACATGGATGAACTTGAGGCTGCCTGCTCCTATTTTGACGATTCGTCGGAGGACGCGTCGTTTGAGGAGCAATTCGCACCTGAGGCCCAAGAGCCAATTACTGATGAAGAACGTATTACTGCTGAGACTGAATTTGACGTCATTCAGTCTCGGCTATTGGAGGTTAACTTTTTGTCGATGAGCAAGATGGAGCAGGAGACTTTTTGCAACAACGAATTTGGAGAAGGAGCTTATGTAGGCTTCATGGCCTTTTTGAATCTGATGTCCGTTATGGCAAAAATCGTCGCCACGGCCCGGCAGATTTCTGTTGATGCTTCACAAGCCTACGCACATGGTCAGAAGAAAAAGAGGGAGAAGCCCTTGCTTCGACTCGGAGAAGTCTGGCGCATCCCCCCAAAATATATTTGCGAAGACACTGAAGTGCGGTATCTGCCTTTATCAGATGAGGATGTAAAAATCTTTTACTCCCAAGCCCAAGGTAATCCTTAGTCAACCTGTACGAAAAAAATAGTACGGATGGCCCGCTTATTTTAGCCCCCCTACCGTCATCTCCAGGCACGGATGGTCCGCGCCATTCACAAACGGAGGTGACATTCAATGTCCCAAGAAAACCATTCCCGAAAACTTCGGGCACCAGAGGCGGCGGATTACCTCGGCCTCTCGCCCTCTACCCTGGCTAAGATGCGCCTGCGCGGCGATGGCCCCACCTATTCGAAGGCGGGCCGTAAGGTTGTGCTGTACGACATGGCAAATCTTGATTCCTGGTTCGCCAGCCGCCAGCGCCGCTCAACCTCGGAAAAGGGGAATGTGCGATGAAGCCCAATCGTCAACTCAGCACCCAAGAACAAAATGCCGCCCTCATGAAGGAACTGGAGGCACTGTGGGCACTGTTCGAGTGCATGGTCTGCGAGACCCCATGCGAACACATTCTCTGTAACAGCGATGCGCTGGAAAAGCTCCTTGCTGAATCGGGGTCAATGGTGCTTGCGGGGAACCGTTTTGGCACAAAACGGGCGAAGCACCATTGACGCCGCCCCTTGCTCATATGCTGGACAGCAGCGGGTGCAGATCATTCATGGGTCTGCACCCCTGCCTAGCGGCGAGCGTTCTACAACCACGCCTGACGAATGCGCAAGGCCAAGCAAGCGGCCCGTGCTAGCGGAGGCGAGCGGGCCGCTTGCGGCCTGCGCAGCTTGGGGGTGTCCCTGTAGCACACCCCCCTAAGGATACATGAGATGGAAGCAAAACTGATCTATTCGAACTTTGACGGTCTGGACGTTTCTTTTCAAGGCGCATTGCCCAGAAACATACTGGGGCATCTAGAGGACACGAGAGAGGCCGCTAAAAGGAATCGCGGCGATTACCCCTTGCTGGTGGGCGATGCAGACAGCGGATATCTGTGCCTGATGGTGGGCGAATCAGGATCGCGAGGCGGCTATGCCTATCGCTTCGATACCGGGCAGGATGGCGCAACCTGGTTCGTTGCCAACAGCGAAGACCCCGAGCGATGGAATATCCGCGCCTCGGCCCACAGCCTCGCCCTGGCGCTGCATGGCTATCAAGGTGTTAAGGCGCAGATGCTCAATCTTCTGGCCCAGCTTGGTGCAATCGGCCCCAAATGGGACGAGGCCCGTCAACTGATGCTTCCCATGGAACGGATCAGCCGCATCGATTTCTGCTGCGATTTCCATGTCGAGAGCCTGAGCCCCTCGGCAGACGATTTCGTCGCCCATGCCCGCCATACAAGGCGCGAGCATCGGGAACAGTTGGATGCTGATGTCACGGCGCAAGGAAACCGCGTGCAGTCAATCCGCGTTGGCGAAATGCCCAACCGCCAAGTGGCAATTTACAATAAGACCAAGGAAATTGTCGTCCATGGCAAATCATACTGGTGGGACAATTGGGGCATCGATCCCAAGTCCTTCTCGGGCGAAATCTGGCGCGTCGAACCCAGGGCCGGAAAGAAAGAACTGGATTTCTGGAACTTGAAAAGCTTTGCCGATTTTGAGGCCAAGGCTGGCGACGTAATGCTAGGTATTCTTGGCGCCATCCGCTACACGGTGCCGAATGGCGACACGAACCGCAGCCGCTGGCCGCTGCATCCGATCTGGCAAGCCAGCATCGACAAGGCCAATAGCGCTCTTGCCCCCTATATCTCAAAGGCCGAACGCAAGAAGGTGCTGGAAGGCCTGCGCGAAGACCGCATTCAAATGTTCTTCACGCAGTTCCGGGGCTCGCTCACCTCGCTAACCGCTCTCATGGGCCTGGATATCTCGGAACTGCCGGCAACCATCGATGCCGTAGCCGAGGATGCGCTGCGGGCGCTGAAGGATAACCCGGAAGGTGCGGGGAGGAAGTTCAGTCAGGCGGATATGCGGTATAGGGCTTTGACAGGGAATGAATAGTTGCGGAACCATCAAAGCCCATCGCGCAAATTACGTGATGGATTTAGCCCCCTCTATCCAGAGCCGTTTTATTCGTCCTGTGTTTGAGGTCACGGCTCTCGCCAATATTTCTACTTCTGATGGAAGATTTGTATCTTTTTGTCTCAAACTCCATGACAATAGTTCGGACAATTCTGTGTGCCTAAACGCGTCCACCTGAGAAAATGATAAAACTTTTCTGTGTTCATTTGTGTAGATTCTTCCATTTCCAGTAAGAAGATTTAGGCGGCTTACAAAGCCAGTCAATAAAACAGTTTCTTCAGACCAGTTTGAAGCAGAAGTATATTCTTTTGTATCAATATCAAAATGGATCTGATTGGTATCACCAATGGTTAATACTATTGTTTCTTCCTCATTAATTGGCGCGTGGACTGAGGCGATATGTGGTTCTACTTTTTCTACTAATGACTCAAAATACGGCTCCTGTCGCTGAAACTTCCTAGCAGAATCTTCATATTGCTCATCTGTTAATAACCCAGCAGACTGCTTTATTACAAAATCGATAAAGCGGGTGATGTAGTTCCCCACCACGCTCGTTGCAATTCCAGTAAAAGCCCCAGCCGCATACACATTCGGATGAGCCGCAATTTCGGCGATCATCTCATGGATTATTGAACCCCGCTCAGGTGCTTTGGATAAAATTTGAACCTGAGACTTTTTAGTAACACGCTCAACAAGTCGTTCCTCTGTAAGACTTAAAATTATGTACGAAATTGCGCGCTGCAGACCCGCTATCATTTCCGCCTGATCTGCAGCCCTCATAAGATGTCTATCCGCTGAGCCGCCAAGATTTTTGATTTTGATGGGAATCTCCATCTCACTCACCATCCTGATTAATTGACAGACACACAACTCGCACTCTACTGAAAGGTTTGTGCAAGATCAATGTGAACTGTAACGGGTCGGATTGGCCAACCATTGGCTATGCATAATGATTGCTTAGGAACGGAATGGAGCAAATGGCACTGCGGTTTTTCGCGGGGCACCATGGCGACAAGCACTAACGTTCCGGCCTCTACCTCGATCCTTTTCAGCGGCTCCCCTCTATACCCGCCCCGTGATTGCTATGTGATTGCTGAACGCGAGAAATCAAAAGGCCGCCCAACGGCGGCCCGCCCAACACATTGATTTTATTTGAAAATTTGGAGCGGGCGAAGGGATTCGAACCCTCGACCCCAACCTTGGCAAGGTTGTGCTCTACCCCTGAGCTACGCCCGCTCGATGGCGCGTTTCGGCCCTTTGGGGGGCCGGAAGGCGCGCATCATACGCAAACGAGGCGTCATTGCAAGTCTCTTGTGGCGTCCGCCTTGCCCTTTGCCCTTGCCAAGCGCAAGCTTTCCCTCCATCTAATGGGCGGATCGACGTCAAGGGAGCCCTAACCCATGGAGTTCATTATCAATCAGGATGGCGCCGCCCAACAGGGCGCCACCAGCGCCAGGCCCGCCCCGGCGGGGGATCTAATCAAGGAGTCGAGCATGGCCAGCTTCATGGCCGATGTCATCGAAGCCTCGCGCCATTGCCTGATTCTGGTGGATTTCTGGGCCACTTGGTGCGGGCCCTGCAAGCAGCTGGGACCACTTCTTGAAAAGCTGGTGCGCCAATTGAACGGCGCCGTGCGACTGGTCAAGATCGATGTCGACAAAAATCAGCAGCTGGCTGGACAGTTGGGCATCCAATCGGTGCCCACGGTCTATGCCTTCAAGGACGGCCGCCCGGTCGATGCCTTCGCGGGCGCTTTGCCCGAAAGCCAGATCAAAGACTTCATCAAGCGCCATCTGGGTAAAGCGAACCCTGGCGACGCCCTGGCCGAGGCGTTGGCCGTGGCCGAGGAAATGCTGGCAGCGGGCGATGTGGCCGGGGCCGCCGACATCTTCGCCCAGATTCTGGGGGCCGAGCCGGAAAATCCCGAAGCCCTGGGCGGCTTGGCCAGATGCGAAATCAAGGCCGGTCAGTTGGATCAGGCCGAGCAGATTCTGGCTCACGCCCCCCCGGCGATACAAAACCATGCCGCGCTTGCTGCAGCAAAGGCCGCCCTTGATCTGGCCCGCCAGGCCGCCAAGGCGGGGCCGCTGATCGAGCTTCGGCACAAGCTTGAGCAAAATCCCAAGGACCATCAAATTCGCTTCGATCTGGCTCTGGCCTATTACGCCAATGGCGAGAACGAAGCCGCCGTCGATGAATTGCTGGAGATCATCAAGCGCGACCGCAAATGGAATGAGGAAGCCGCCAGAAAGCAACTGGTCACCTTCTTCGACGCCTTTGGTCAGGCCGATCCCCTGACCGTCGAAAGTCGGCGCAAGCTCTCGTCGATTCTGTTTTCGTAAAGGACCCTGGCATGACCCAAATCCCGCCCGAGATCGATCCCAAGCTTTTGGAAATCCTGGTATGCCCGCTGACCAAGGGTCCGCTGACTTACGACCGCGCCGCCCAGGAACTGATCAGCCCCCAAGCCGGTCTGGCCTATCCCATCCGCGACGGCATTCCCATCATGCTGGCCGACGAGGCCCGCCCGCTCGATCAGGCCAAGGGCGGCGCATGAGCGAATTCGGCACCCAACACTGGCCGCTTGAGATTCATCTGAACCGCGCCGAAAAGCGCTTGGACGTCACCTTCGACGATGGCCTGCATTTCACTTTTCCCGCCGAGTTCCTGCGCGTCAACAGCCCATCGGCTGAGGTGCAAGGCCATTCGCCCGCCGAGCGGAAACTGGTCAGCGGGCGCAGCCATGTCGGCATTCTCGAAGTCAAGCCGGTGGGCAATTACGCCGTCAAGCTGGTCTTCGACGATCTGCATGACAGCGGCTTATATAGCTGGGATCTGCTTTACGATTACGGCCAGCGCCAGGAAGAGATGTGGCAGGCCTATGAAGCGGAACTGGCCGCGGCGGGCCTTACGCGTGAGCCAGAGAAAAGGGATTGAGAGTCTCTCCGGCTGAGGCTTGACCAAAGTCAAGCATTCGCAAGACTTCATTGATAACTCAGAAGGTTTAAGGGGCTTGATGTCGAGTCCTCTTGGCATGTGTGTTGCCTGAATATCACAGGCAGCTCTTAATCAACTAAAAATATCACGTAGTATCCTTCTACTACCCACCAGACGGGGCGGCGAATATTTTCAAGGTGTCAATTATAAGACCAAAAATTCAATTCAGGGGAGAGACACCATGACAAGACCCAGCCCGACGCGCCATGCGTTGGCCGCAAGCATCTTCGTCCTCGCAGTAACGACAACGCTCCCGGCCCTGGCCACCAACGGCTATTTTTCGGCGGGCTTCGATACGGAATCGAAGGGCTTGTCTGGAAGTGGCCTGATAACCGGGGATGGTCCCGTTGCCTCGGCCTTGAATCCTGCCTTGGGCGTCAAAATGGGCACGGAAGCGGGCGGCTGTCTGGCGGCCTTCATGCCGCACCGGGACACGACGGTAACCGGCGGCAAGGGAACCGCCTATTTGCAGAATGGTGTTTTCGACAGCGACAAGGAACTCTTCTTCGTTCCCTGCGCGGGCGCCAATTACAAGGTCCGTGACGACCTTGCCGTCGGCATGCTGCTTTACGCCAACGGCGGCATGAACACCAAATATCCCACCAACATCTTCAGCCCCGGCTTCGGAACCGTCGCCGATGCGCCCCTGGGCGTTGACCTTTCCCAGGCCTTCATGTCGGCCAATCTGGCTTACCGGGTGACGCCGGGCATAACCGTCGGCGTTGCGCCCATTTTCGCAGTTCAACGGTTCAAGGCTTATGGCCTCTCTCCTTTCGCAGGCTCGTCCACTTCTAGCGGAAACCTGACCGATAGAGGCTACGATTATTCCTATGGCGGCGGCGCCAAGTTGGGCGCCATCTGGGAGGTGAACAACTGGCTGAGTCTGGCCGTGGCGGGCCAGTCGCCGATTTTGATGAGCCGGTTTGACAAATATGCCGGACTGTTTGCAGATCATGGCGGGTTCGACATCCCTCCCACCGATAGCGAGGGCATCAATTTCAAGATCACGCCGAAGCTGGATTTGATGTTTGAACATCAGGGCATCTATTACAACTTCGTCGATTCCGTTTCGAACTCTGGCAACAACCCGACCGGCGGTACCTTCAATTGGCGCCTGGGTGACGAGGCAGGCGCTGGATTCGGATGGCGGAACATGCATGTTTTTCGCATCGGCACCCAGTGGAAGGCCATGGACGATCTGACATTGCGCTCGGGGTACAGCTACAATACCGACTTCACCAAAGGCGACGAGCTGTTGTTCAATGTTCTGGCTCCCGGAACGATCAAGCATCATTTATCGGTGGGCGCGTCCTATGACATCACGCCCAATTGGGGACTGTCCTTCTCTTTCACGCATGCGTTTTCTCAAAGCTTCACCGGCGACTTCATCGGTGTTCCGACCAATGGCGGTTCGCAGGTCATCAAGTTGCGCATGGACCAGGATGAAGCGTCCGTCGGACTAAGATACCGTTGGTGATCCGGTTTGGCGTAACCACGGGCCGTCTGGGGGGCGTCTCCAGGCGGCCTGTTTTGTTGTGTTTCAGCTCTTAATCCTTTCTTCACCCCTCCCCTGCTAGTCTGAGTCTACGGGACTCTGCCAGGCCTTGGGATGATCCGGTTCTCGCAAAGGCGTTTTCTTCCGGTTTGTCTGGCCTCATGGCGCGCCTCGTCTGATGACTCCCCCCGACCCCTGGCCCTGCGGCAACCCGCGGGGCCTTTTTTGTTTTGTTCTTAAGAAATCCACGTTATATTCTGGGGACGATGCTCAATCCACGCCTCGACCAGTTGGCCGATTATCCCTTCGCCCGCCTGGCCTCCCTTCTGGGTGGCCTGGAACCGGGAGGCGAGGCTCTGATTATGTCGATCGGAGAACCCCAGCATGCCCCCCCCGCGCTGTTGGCCGGGGCCTTGGAAAAGGCAGGCGGGTTGTGGGGCAAATATCCGCCGGTTCAAGGAACGCCGGAGTTTCGCAAGGCGGTTGCCGCCTGGCTGAAGCGGCGCTATGCCCTGGCCGAAGGGTTCATCGATTCCGATCTGCATGTTCTGCCGGTGGCAGGGACGCGCGAGGCCTTGTATCTGGCAGCACAGATGTGTGTGCCCGATCTGAAGCGAGGCCATGTGCCCGCCGTTCTCATTCCCAATCCCTTTTATCAGGTCTATCTGGGCGGCGCTGTTCTGGCGGGTGCTGAGCCGATTCTGGTCGAAGCCCCCGAGGGCGCACCCGATTTTGCCGCCATCGCCCCTTCGGTTCTTGAACGCACGGCGATGGCCTATTTATGCTCGCCGGCCAATCCGCAAGGATCGGTGGCCAGCCTATCACAGCTTAAGGCGGCCCTGGCCCTGGCCCGCCAGCATGATTTCGTTCTGGCCGTCGATGAATGCTATGCCGAAATCTGGGACAAACAGCAACCAGCCGGAGCGCTTGAGGCCGCCAGCGCCCTGGGCGACGGCCTTAAAAATCTGCTGGTCTTCCACTCGCTCTCCAAGCGCTCCAGCGTGCCCGGCCTACGCTCGGGCTTCGTGGCGGGCGATGCCACTCTGATCGCCGCCTTTCAGCGCCTGCGCTCCTATGGTGGGGCCACGCTGCCCATGCCGGTTCTGGCCGCCTCGACCGCCCTGTGGTCCGACGAGGTGCATGTCGAGGAGAACCGCCGTCTCTATCGTGACAAAATCGATTTGGCCGAGCGCATCCTGGGCAGCTATCCCGGCTTCAAGCGACCTGAGGGCGGATTCTTTCTCTGGCTCGATGTCGGCAATGGCGAGGCCTTCGCAAAAAGCCTCTGGAGCCGAACCGGCATCCGCGTTTTGCCGGGAGCCTATCTGGCCCGGCCCGGCGCCGACGGGCGCAATCCCGGCCTGCCCTATGTGCGCATTGCCCTGGTCCACGATCTGGCCACCACCGAGCGGGCCTTGAAAGCCATCGCTTCCATTCTGATGGAGCCGTCATGAGCGCGATCGCCAGCCCCTCCAATCGCCTTGCCAACAGCAACGCCAATGACAAGAGCGCCTTCCTGCCCAAGGGTGTTGCGGATTTTCTGAAACGCCGCCTGGTGCAGGCGGGCGGCCTGGCTCTGTTCCTCCTGGGCGTCGTCCTGGCCGTGGCACTCTCGACCTACGCCTCCAGCGATCCCTCCTTCAACACGGCAACGCTGGCCCCCGTCGCCAACGCGCTGGGCTATGGCGGCGCCCTGCTGGCCGATCTGATCTTGCAGGCCGCCGGGCTGACCTCGATTTTCCTGGTGGCCTTGCTGCTGGTCTGGGGCCTGCGCCTGGTGCTTCTCATGCCCATCCGCCTGTGGGGTTTGCGCCTGCTGTCCCTGATGACGGCCATGGGACTAGCCTCGCTGCCGCTGGCGCAATGGCCCGCCCCTGCTGGCTGGTCGCTGCGCCTGGGCGGTTTCGTGGGCGAGATTCTGGATGCAAGATTGGTGCGTCTGGCCGCCTTTCTGCTGGGCGAGGCCGAGGCGGCCCTGCCCCTGTCGCTGGTGGCCCTGCTGTCTGCCGCCCTGGGTTTGGCCGCCTTTCTCTGGTCGTTGGCCATGAGCCTTAGCGACTGGCGTTCTCTGGGCGATCGCCTGCTCGGTTTCGGACAGGCAACAAGGCTGTTCGGCTCAAATCTGGGTGGTGCTGCGCTGGAGGGTGTCGCCGTGGTCCGGCGCGTTTCGGCCTATCTGCCGGGACGGCGCGAGCCGCATCTGGATGAGCTTGCTTCGGAAAGTGATGGTGACACTGTCTCTGAGCCCTCTCTTGCGTCCGAGCGCGGGGCCCCCGCCGCCCTGATCGGCCCGGCGCCCAAGCGCGCCCAGCCCGGCAAGCGCGAGCGCCAGGCCAAGGAGCGCCAGGGATCGCTGGCCTTGGCACCTGACACGGAAACGCCCTTCGATCTGCCGCCTCTGTCCCTGCTGGCCCCGCCGCCCAAAGATACGGGCCTCGTTCAGTTGAACGAGGAGGCGCTGGCCAACAATGCCAAGCTTTTGGAATCGGTGCTCGATGATTTCGGCGTCAAGGGCGAGATCGTCAAGGTGCGCCCCGGCCCGGTGGTGACGCTTTATGAATTGGAACCGGCCCCTGGCACCAAGACCAGCCGTGTGATCGGCCTGGCCGACGACATCGCGCGGTCGATGAGTGCGATCAGTGTGCGCATCGCGGTCATTCCCGGGCGCAATGTCATCGGCATCGAACTGCCCAACGCCAAGCGCGAAACGGTTTATCTGCGCGAGCTTCTGGCCTCGGAAAGTTTCGAGCGCGCCCAGGCGCCGCTGACCTTGGCACTCGGCAAGGATATCGGCGGCGCCCCCGTGCTGGTCGATCTGGCGCGCATGCCCCATCTTCTGGTGGCGGGCACCACCGGCTCGGGCAAATCGGTGGGCGTCAATGCGATGATTCTGTCGCTGCTCTACCGTCTTTCGCCCGAACAATGCCGCTTCATCATGGTCGATCCCAAGATGCTGGAACTGTCGGTTTATGACGGCATTCCCCATTTGCTGACGCCGGTGGTCACCGATCCCAGAAAGGCCGTGGTGGCGCTGAAATGGGCGGTGCGCGAAATGGAAGACCGCTATCGCGCCATGAGCCAGTTGGGTGTTCGCAACATTCAGGGCTACAATCAGCGCCTTCAGGAGGCCAAGGCCCAGAACACGCCGCTGTCACGCACCGTGCAGACCGGCTTCGATGCCGATACCGGCAAACCCATCTATGAGGAGCAGCCGCTTAATCTGACGCCCTTGCCGCTGATCGTGGTGGTGGTCGATGAAATGGCCGACCTGATGTTGGTGGCGGGCAAGGATATCGAAGGGGCGATTCAACGTCTGGCCCAGATGGCCCGGGCCGCCGGCATTCATTTGATCATGGCGACACAGCGACCCTCGGTCGATGTCATCACCGGCACCATCAAGGCCAATTTCCCCACGCGCATCAGCTTCCAGGTGACCAGCAAGATCGACAGCCGCACCATTCTGGGCGAGCAGGGGGCCGAGCAGTTGCTGGGCCAGGGCGACATGCTTTACATGGCGGCGGGCGGGCGCATCACCCGCGTTCACGGCCCCTTCGCCAGCGACGGCGAGGTCGAGAAGGTGGCCGATTACTTAAGGGCGCAGGGCGAGCCCAACTATGTCGACGAGGTCACCAAGGACGAAGAGGAAGAGGCCGCCAGCATGGCGGACAACGAGCCAGAGGGCGATGCGCTGTACGATCAAGCACTCGATCTGGTCATCCGCGAAAAGAAATGTTCGACCAGTTTCATTCAGCGCCATTTGCAGATCGGCTACAACCGGGCGGCAAGGCTGGTTGACATGATGGAAGCCCGGGGCGTGGTGGGACCGGCCAACCATGTCGGCAAGCGCGAGATTTTGTACTAGACGGAGCCGACTCCTGGCTCCGATGAGGGCGTGAATCCGCTCTACCAATTTGTTTTAGCGAACGATTCACGTCCAACTCGGGGGTGCTGCGGTGACTACGAGTTGGATGATCGTACGCTAGCCGGACGCACGAAGAAGATCAACACAGCGCCCAACAGGCAGGCCGCGCCGCAGATGGTGAAGGCCAGCGGGAAATTGCCAAGATCGCCCAACGCGCCGCCCATGATGGGGCCTGCGATGCCGCCCACGCCATAGGACAAAAACACATAGGGATAATTCTGGCCAACACTGTTGGTACCAAACGTATCGGCGGTGATGGTGGGAAAGAGCGCGAAATTGCCGCCGAAATTAAATCCGATCAGCGTGGCACCCAGATAGAGCAGCATCTCGCTGCCCGCCATCTGCGTAAAAGCCAGGAAGATCA
The DNA here is from genome assembly GCA_015232335.1 of Alphaproteobacteria bacterium. Classification (GTDB taxonomy): domain Bacteria; phylum Pseudomonadota; class Alphaproteobacteria; order Rhodospirillales; family WMHbin7; genus WMHbin7. Next base: position 13,290 of record JADFZV010000019.1, read on the forward strand.
GCCCTTGCGAAGCGCTCATCAGCAAAATGGCCAAGCGCCTGCCGATGCGGTCGCTGATCATGCCCCAGGCGATGCGCCCGATGCCATTGGCTAGGCTAAAGAACACCGCCATCGCCGTGCCCGAGATGGCGCTGGCCTCGGCCAGGCTTAAGCCCGCCGCCTGAAGCGCCTCCATCGGATAAAGCTTCATCAGCCCGACTGCCATCAAGCCAGCACTGGCCCCTGCCGCGAAGGTGAGAAAAATCAGATAGAATTGATAGGTCTTCAGCATCCCTGCTGGCGAGAAATCCAGGGTTGCCGCCGCTTGCGTCTTGGCAGGTGGCGTCCAGCCCAAAGGCGCCCAGCCGCCCGGCGGAAAGACCATCCACAGACTGCCCGCCAGAACCAGAACCGCAAAGGCAGCGCCATAGAGCATGAAGGTGTTGGCCAACCCCACCGATGCGATCAGATGGCCCCAATTGTCGGCCAGCTTCACCCAGCCCATGGCGCCAAAGCCAAAGCCCGCTACCGCGATGCCGGTGATCATGCCCTTTTTGTCGGGAAACCAGCGCATGGCGACCGCGATGGGCACCACATAACCCAGGCCGATTCCGCCGCCGCCGATCACGCCGATGCACAGCACAAGAATCCAGAAATTTGTGCCGCCCGAAAGCCCTGCCAGCAGATAACCCAGCCCCAGCACCAAGCCGCCGGTGGCGGCCAGCCTGCGCGGCCCCCAGACGGCGATGCGCCTGCCTGCCCACACCATGACCAGGGCGAAACTGGCCAACCCCACCGAGAAGACCAGCTGCGTATCCAGTTTCGACCAACCCGCCGCCTTGAGTGCTGGCGTGAAAACGGCCCAGGCATAGATCGCGCCCAAGGAAAGCTGCACGAGAACCGCGCCCAGAACCACCAGCCAGCGGTTGGGAAACGTCTTGCTGCCGGGCAGGACGAAGAGATTGCTAAAAGCCATGCGTAAATCTTTAACCGAAGCCCGCCTTGAACACAAAGGAAGAAAGGATTAAAGGTGGAGGCGTCATGACGATCAAGAGCATCCTGGTCACTTTGGACGGAAGCGAGCAGTCGGCTGCCACGCTGACGGCAGCCCTTGACCTGGTGCGCCGCTTTTCGGCCCATGCCGATGTGCTGCATGTGCGCCCCGATGCGCTGACTAATGTGCCCGCCATCGGCGACGGCATGAGTGCTGGGCTGGCCGAGGATGTCTCAGAGGGCAACGCGCAGCGGTCCGAGCAAAGGGCAAGACAGGCGCGCGCGGTCTTCGTGAAAATCTGCGCCGAGGCGGGCTTGCCCGTGGTCTCGCCGGATCGCATCGCTCCCGGCGCCAGCCTGTCCTTTATCGAGCGCGTGGGCAGGGCGCATGCTGTGATGGCCCGCCTGGGCCGCGTGCATGATCTGATTCTGGTGGGCCCGCCCACGGATTCCCGGGACATGTCGCACAGCCTGACCATGGATGCCCTGTTCGAAACCGGGCGCCCGGTTCTGGTGGTGCCGCATGCACCGCCCGCCGTTATGGGCAGCCATATCGCGGTGGCCTGGAACGGCAGCGCTGAATGCGCCCGTGCCCTGGGCGGAGCCTCCAACTTCCTGCCCTTCGCCAGCCGCGTCACCATCCTGACCGCCGAAAGCGAGCGCACACCCCGCTCGGTGGTGCCCGAACTGGCCGATTATCTGAAAATCCACACGGCCTGCGTTGAGACAAGGCTGATCGCCTCTCTGGGCAAGAAGCATCTGGGCGGACGCCAGCTTCTGGATGCCGTGCGCGAGGTGGGCGCCGATTTTCTGGTCATGGGAGCCCACAATACCGGACGCCTGAAGCGCCTTATGCTGGGCAGTGCCACGCATGAAGTGTTGGCCCAGACCCATGTGCCGGTCCTGATGGGCCATTGAACCCCATTTGTATTCTCTCTACATTCCGCTCATGAAAATTTCCCGTCTTCTTCCCGCTGCCTTGATCGTGCTGAGCCTGGCGGCACCCGAAGCCTTGGCCGCCGCCAAGGCCCGCCCAGCCCCGCTCTCCGAGAACGACCGGGCCGAGATCGGGCGCGCCGAGACCTATCTCAACGATGTGCGCACGCTGAAAGCCCGCTTTTTGCAGTCCTCGCCCGATGGTCAGGTGGCCGAGGGCACCTTCTATCTGTCGCGCCCGGGCAAGCTTCGGCTGGAATATGATCCCCCGGTTCCGATTCTGATCATCGGGGCGGGCCTGCTTTTGACCTATCACGACAGGGAGCTGAAGCAGACCTCGCATCTGCCGATCGATTCGACACCCGCGGGCATTCTGGTCCGCCCCAAGATCGCGCTGATGGGTCCCGATCTGACCGTGACCGGCTTTAGGAACGCCGAAGGGCTGGACCGCATTTCGCTGGCCCGCACAGACGATCCCCAGGCCGGTGAAATCACGCTGATTTTTACCCGCGAACCCTATCAGCTTCGCCAGTGGACCGTGCGCGATCCTCAAGGCCAGATCACCACCGTCACCCTGTCCGACGCCAGATTGGGCCTTAAATTCGACGCCAAGCTGTTCGAGTTCGAAGATCCCAATTTCTTCAGGCCGGGAGCGGGAAGCATCAACCGGGAGTAGATAAGCCATGCGGAACGCGCATGACTGGTATTCTTCTTCACCCCTGGATTGCTTTCCATAGTCTTACCACATAAATTAAATGACGGCGTGCATCGCAATGATACGCGCCTGTGAGGCCGGTTCCCCTGCCGAGTCCTCACGGCTCCCCCCCAAGGAGCAAGCACGGCGCCCGGTAACCCCCCTTACCGGGCGCTTTTCTTTTGTCCGTTTTGCAGCCAGCATGGGGCGGTCGTCAGCCAAAGGATTTTTCATATGGGTTTCGTCATTCCCCCACCGCCCCAGCCTGCCGTTCTTGTCGCGGCAAGCAGCAGCTCCTTTCCCGTTCGGCGCATCTGGTGCGTCGGGCGCAATTATGCCGCCCATGCCCGCGAGATGGGGGGCGATCCCAACCGCGAGCCGCCCTTCTTTTTCGCCAAGCCCTCCGACGCGGTGGTGATGACGGAAAGCACCCTTCCCTATCCCCCGGCCACTGAGAATCTGCATCACGAGGTCGAGCTGGTGGTGGCCCTGAAATCGGGCGGGATCAATCTGTCGCCAGAAGCCGCTCTGGACTGCGTTTTCGGCTATGCCGTGGGCATCGACCTCACGCGCCGCGATTTGCAAGAACAGGCCAAGAAGGCAGGAAGGCCCTGGGAAATCGGCAAGGGCTTCGACGCCTCGGCCCCCATCGGCCTGATTCATCCCGTTTCTGAAATCGGCCATCCCGCCAGCGGCGCCATTCGCCTGATGGTCAATGGCCAATTGCGCCAGTCGGGCGATCTTTCCGACATGATCTGGTCGGTGGGCGACGTGCTGGCCCATCTGTCGAAACTGGTGCGCCTTGAAGCGGGCGATCTGATCTATACCGGCACGCCTGAGGGTGTTGGCCCGCTTCTTCCAGGCGATGTCGTGACCGGCGAGATCGAGGGCGTTGGAGGCCTCAAGATCACCATCGGATCATGAGACTCGTTACCTGGAACATCAATTCGGTGCGCCTGCGCTTGGCCTTGCTGGCGCGCCTGATCGAAGAGACGCGCCCCGATCTGATCTGCCTTCAGGAAACCAAGGTCGAGGACGCGCTGTTTCCGAAAGACGCCATCGCCGACTTGGGATTTCCCCATCAGGCCTTCGCCGGACAGAAAAGCTATAACGGTGTTGCCGTTCTGTCGAAGCGGCCGCTGAAGGGCTTTCGTACGCGGTTTTCTTGCAATCGCCCGGACATGCGCCATCTGATTGTCGAGCTGGAAGACGGGACAGAGCTTCACAACATCTATATTCCGGCGGGCGGCGATCTGCCCGATCCCGAGCTGAACGACAAATTCGCGCACAAGCTTTCCTTTCTGGACGATCTGGCCGACTGGTTCGGCCAAACCTATCGGCCCATGGATAAATTGATTCTGGTGGGCGATTTCAATGTAGCCCCGCTTGAGAACGATGTCTGGTCGCATAAGCAGATGCAAAAAATCATCAGCCACACGCCAGCGGAAATCGAGCGGCTCAATCGCTTTCAGGGCGCGCTGGGCTTCGTCGATGCGGCCAGGCACTTCGTGCCCCCTGATCTCAAGCTCTATACCTGGTGGAGCTATCGCGCCCAGGATTGGGCGGCCTCGGATCGCGGGCGCAGACTGGACCATGTCTGGGTCTCGCCACCTTTGAAAGAGGCGCTGTCGGGCGCATTGGTGGTGCGCGAGGCCAGGAGCTGGCCTCAGCCTTCCGACCATGTGCCCCTGATCATCGATTTTTATGAAGAGGGTGCTATCAGCCGATAGCCGCCCTCATCGGTGACCAGAACTGTCGGCGCCGAGGGATCGGCTTCCAGCTTCTGCCTTAGGCGGTAGATGTGGGTCTCCAGCGTATGCGTGCTGATGGCGCTACCATAGCCCCAGACATTTTCCAGCAAATCCTCGCGGCTCACGCGCCCCGGATGATCGTGCAGATAGGCCAGAATTTCCGCTTCCTTGCCGGTCAGTTTCTGCCGCCCCGACGCAGCAGAAAGAAGCCCACTCCCCAGTTCAAGGCACCAGGGGCCGATTTTCAGCTTGCGCTGGGATTGGGCGCGCTGGGCCGCCCGCTCCAGGGCTTGGGCCAACTGAGCCAGACGCACCGGCTTGACCAGATGCTCTTCCTCCGAGGATTCGCCATCCTTGATCAGGCGCAGGGCGGGACCCAGGCAAGGATCAGGTGTCGATGCGCCATCCAGCAGGACCACATCAACGCCCTCGCCGCCCGCTTCCAGACAACAATCGAAGCCCGCCTGGGCCAATTGGGCGGCCAAAGCTTGCGCAAAAACCGGGTCTTCAGAAATCAGCAAAAGTTTCAGGCTCATGATCTTCGGATGGTATCATAATCCCTACCCTTGCGATTTTCTTTTGCCAGACCGAGATTCCCGGTATGGTGCGCCCTTCACAAAACCAGACCCAGCCATGACCCAAGCCTTGGAACGACTGACCGACCCAACCACCTCCGGCGCCATCCTGCGCCCGGTAGATCGGGCTTTGTCCGAGCTGCGCCGGGGCGGCATGGTGATTTTGCAAGGCGAGGGCAGCGATGCGGGCCTGGTGCTGGCCGCCGAGGCGGTAACGCCGGAAGCCCTGGCTCAGATGTCGCGCCTGGCCGGAACACGCCTGTTGCTGACGCTGACGGGACGGCGCGCCGAGGTTCTGGGTCTGGGAACGGCAGACAGCGACGCCGTTTCCCTGTCGCTCGACGAGGGTGTTTCGGCGGACTTCGTGCAATCCCTAGCCGATCCCCTGGCCGCGCAGCCTTCGGCCACCCGGCCCATGGGCCTAGCGCCGGTTGGTGCGGCCTGCTGCGCCGGTGCGGCCATCCGTCTGGCCAAGCTGGCCCGCCTGCTGCCCGCCGCCCTGATGGCGCCCCTGGCCCGCGAGACGCAGCCCGAGATCATCGCCAAGCGCAACGACCTCTTGATCGTCAAGGTTTCTGACGTCGTGGCCTATCCCGAGGCCGCCGCCCGCTCGATGCGCCCTGTCGCCTGGGCCCGCGTACCTCTGGACTCCGAATTGGAAACCCGCATTCAGGCCTTTCGCCCAGCCGATGGCGGGATCGAACATCTGGCCATTCAGATCGGCACACCCGATCCCGCCCAGCCCGTGCTGGTCCGCCTGCATTCCGAATGTTTCACCGGCGACCTGTTGGGCAGCCTGCGCTGCGATTGCGGCGATCAGCTCAGGGGCGCCATCGCCGAGATCGCCAAGGCCGGGGGCGGCGTGCTGCTCTATCTGGCCCAGGAAGGGCGCGGCATTGGCCTGGTCAACAAGCTGCGGGCCTATCAGCTTCAAGACGGCGGCTTCGATACGCTGGACGCCAACGGGCAATTGGGGTTCGAAGAAGACGAGCGGGTCTATCTGCCCGCCGCCGAAATGCTGCGCCAGCTTGGATTCACCCGCATCCGCCTGCTCACCAACAATCCCGAAAAGCTGGACCAACTGGCCCGTTACGGCATCGAGCTGGTCGAGCGGGTTCCCCATGTCTTTCCCTCGAATGGCCATAACGACTTCTATCTCAGGACCAAGGCCGACAAGGCCGGGCATCTTTTTTAGCCCTGATCCCTTTGGCCCGGCAGGAAATGCCCCGTTCGACCTCTGGCCGCGATCAGGCCATTGATATTCCATTATATTTAGTTGGCACCGGCCTTGCAAATCCCTTGGTAACCATGCCGAGGTGACTTATGAGCTTATCAGCGGTCCAAGACAATCAGCCGATCATGGCCCCCGGGGTCACCGTCGTCGCCCAAAGGGGCGAGCAGGCGCCCTTTGCCAATCAGTCCGACACGCCCAGCTTCTGGGATGTCTTGGACATTATCAACCCGCTGCAGCACATTCCTGGCATTTCAACAGTCTATCGCGCTATTACGGGTGACGAGATTGCCCCGCTTCCGCGCGTGGTCGGCGGCATGTTGTTCGGAGGCCCCCTGGGCCTGATCGGCAGCATCGCTAATGAAGTGACGCGCCAAGGCACCGGCAAGGATCTGGGCGAGCATGCCCTGGCCTTCCTGATGCCGGGAAGTGATGCGCCCGCCGCACAGCCGCAACTGGCCGATGCCGAGGACGCTTCGGGCATGAAGATGCAGCCTTTCGAGACCGGCGAGCCTGCGCCTGTGATCGCTGCCCCCAATCCAGAACCCCTGCCGGCAGCACAGATTCCGGTGGCCCTGGCCCCGCGGGCCCCGCCCACCTTCCAGCCCCCCCTTCAGGCCCCGTCACCCGGCGCCATTTCGGGCACTCTTTTCTCGCCCTTAAGCGAGCCTTTGATTCTGCCCGATGCGCCCATCGCGGTGGCCCCGGCAGCACCGGTACCCGCCGTCGCCCCCGCACCGACCGCTCTTGCCCCCATCGTTCCCAGCGGAGCGCCGGTGACAGACCGGCTGAGCAGTGCTGGCGCTCTGCAGCCCCTGCAACCCGAAACCGTTGCCCAGGCCGGACCCAAGCTGTTCGAAGCCAAGAACAAGCCCCTGCAACACGGCAAGATGTATGCCGCCGCCGCTCCCTATACGGCGCAGATCGATCCCGCCCAGCGCGCAGCTCAAGCCCAGGGCGTTCCGGTCGATCATCCCATGGTCAAGGCGGCACAGGCCAATCAGCCGGAATGGCTGGCGGGCGCCATGGCTCAGGCTCTGGATAAATACAGCCGCACCCAGAAGCTGGTGCCAGAGAGTTCTGGTGCCGCACCGCCACCCTCATGATCCTGACCGTTCGCCCCGAAGGACAGCTGGAGTTTCCCGGTCTGGGGAGCTTCGATTGCGCCCTGGGACGCAGCGGGATCAGCCGCACCAAGCGCGAAGGCGACGGCGCGACGCCCACGGGCCTGCTGCCCCTGCGCCAGGCTTTTTTCCGCCCCGACCGCGTTACTTATTTAATGACCCGCCTGCCTCTTTTGCCGCTGCATCCCAATGACGGCTGGTGCGATGATCCAACCCATGCCGATTACAACCGACTGGTCCGCCTGCCCTTTGCCGCAAGGCACGAGAAGATGTGGCGCGAAGACGGGCTTTACGATCTGGGCGCCGTGCTGGGACATAACGACGATCCGCCCGCACCTCATCTTGGCAGCGCCATCTTCTTGCATGTGGCCAGCCCCGACATGAAGCCGACCGAGGGCTGCGTCGCCCTTTCGCTTTCCGACCTGAGACAAGTGCTGGAGCGCCTTAGCCCCGGCGACGCCATCAAGGTTGTAGATTAGCGTTTTCCGAAGATGGCCGTGCCGACGCGCACATGCGTAGCGCCCTCTGCAATCGCCGTCTCGTAATCATGGCTCATGCCCATCGACAGCACCGAAAGCTTGTTGCGCCTTGCGATCTGGCCAAGCAGTTTGAAATGCGGGGCAGGGTCCTCTTCGACCGGGGGAATGCACATCAGCCCAGCGACCGGCAGCCGCCAGAGAGTCCTGCACTCCTCGATAAAGCCGTCTGCCGCTTGGGGAAGCACCCCCGCCTTTTGCGGCTCGGCCCCGCAATTTACCTGCACCAAACAAACCGGGTGGCGATTCTGACGCGCCATTTCCTTGGATAAAGCCTCGGCCAGTGAAGCGCGGTCCAAGCTTTCGATCACATCGAACAGGGCCACCGCTTCTTTCGCCTTGTTGCTTTGCAAGGGGCCGATCAGATGCAGCCGGATATCTGGAAATTCGGCCTTAAGGGCGGGCCATTTCGCCTTGGCCTCCTGCACGCGGTTTTCGCCAAAGACGCGCTGGCCCGCCAGCAGGGCCGGGCGAATGCGCTCTGGCCCATGCGTCTTGCTGACCGCCACCAGGCAAACGGTTTCCGGGCTGCGCCCAGCCAGGGCGCAGGCTGAACCGATCCCTGCCCGCACCTCGTTCAGATTTTCCGTCACCTCATCCATCATGTGGGTATTATGAAGCTGCGCACGGTTTTCTCAAGCGCCTCTGCATGCTAGCTTTGCTTCATGGCCGATCCTGCTTTTGCCCAGCTCCTTCAACTCTATCAGTCCGGTCAAACCGCTCTGGCCGAGGCGAAGTGTCGCCGTTTTCTTGTCGCACATCCGAAAACTTCTGAGGCCCACCATCTTCTCGGCGCTATTTTATTGCAGGCCAACAGGCGGGCTGAGGCGATCTTGTCTTTCGAGGCCGCACTTCTTTTCCGGCCCGGCTATGTCGAGGCGCTGATGTCGCTGGGCTCGGCCAGGCTCATGATGGGCGAGCCCGCCCAGGCCCTGTCCTGTTTCGAGAAGGCCGCCCGCTTAAAGCCCAACGATCACCAAGCACTTTATCATCTGGGCCTTGTCTATCTTCAACTTGGCCGCAATGAAGAATCCCGCAAGACCCTGACCAGACTTTTGGCCAGACAGCCCGACAATGCTTTGGCGCTGGTTGCTCAAGGTACGGCGCTGGCCTCGCTGGGTCGCTTTCAAGAAGCGATCGGATGTTTTCAGAAATCCTGCAAGCTGGCCCCCACGCAACCGGATGGTTTTGAGAATCTGGCGCTGGCCTATATCAAGACCAGGCAGTTTATTGAGGCCGAGACGGCGGCCAGGAATGCCCTGACCCTTGCACCCAGGCCCAGGGCACAAGCAATCCTTGGCCATGCGCTTTATCTTCTTGACCGTCTTGATGAAGCCGCGCCCCACCTTTCTGCCGCCATGGCGGCCGATCCTTCTGATATTGGTTCCCGCACCCTTCTGGCCTCGAGCTTCAGGCGCCTGGGCGATCCAGGGCGGGCCTATGAGCTTCTCTCCGGCTTTGAGCGCGATCACCCCGAAGTCCGCCTGGGCCTTGGCATGTGCCTGAAAGACATGGGGCGGATCGATCAGGCGATTACAGTTGTCGAGGATGCGATCCATGAGCGTGCCGCCAGCCCCGATCTGTTGCGATGCCGCTCGCAATTGATGCTTCAGGCGGGCCGACTTCAAGAGGCTTGGCAGGATTTTGACCAGCGCTTCGTCTCCTTCGTCGATCCCGTTCAGCGCCTGTCCTGGCCCTTTGCGCCTTTGGAACCGGGTGAGGATTTATCGAGCCAAACCGTTTTGATTTGGCCTGAACAAGGAATCGGCGATCAGATCACCTTCGCTTCTGCCCTTCCCGATCTGATCGAGCGGGCGGGCGGCGTTGAGGTTTTCGCCCTTCCCAAGCTGGCAGGGCTGCTTGAGCGTTCCTTTCCAGATGCCAGGATCATCACCAGGGGTGATCAGTCGCGGGCCAGCAGGCACATGCCGGCGGGCGATCTGTTCAAACTGTTCAGAGCCCGTGTAACTGATTTTTCTGGTTTACCCTATCTGAAGCCCGATCCCGCATTTGTCCTTAAGATGCGGGCACGGCTGGATGCGCTGGGACCTGGCCTCAAGGTAGGAATCGGCTGGAGCAGCACTTTGGTCACGCCTGAGCGGCGGAAGTTTTTCTTTTCCTCCCTGGCCGATTGGGGACCCATTCTGTCTGTTCCCGGCGTCGTCTTCGTCAATCTTCAGCCCAATGTCGATCTTGAGATTCTTGAAGCGGCGCGAAGCCTTTTCGCTTGCCGTATCGAGAGCCTTGATGATGTTGATCTGTTTGACGATCTCGACTCCCTGGCCGCTTTAACCGCTGCGCTCGATCTTGTTATCTGCAACGGTTCCGCCAACGCGCTTCTGGCCTCGGCGGTCGGGGCACCGGTCTGGTTGTTTTATCTTTCGGATTCGCATTGGGACCGGCTTGGAACCGACAGAATTCCCTGGCTGGGTTCCTTGGTTGCCGTCGAGCGTTTATGGAACGAGGGCTGGGAGGGAGCGATCGAGCGCATGGGCGGTGCTTTGAGAGCCAGCGTCGAGGCCGGGCAGCTTGTCGCACCGATTGCCGCCTCTCCGCTTCGGCATCCAGCGTGACGATCCGTTGGACGGACAGGGGCCTGGTGGCTGGCTGGAACATTTCCCCGGTTCTGGTCTTCATGACCGACGAGCGCGTTTCGGATAATCTATCCGTTCTGAGGCGCCTGCCCGCTGGTTCTTGGGTAATCCTGCGCTTTCTGCCGGGCAGGCCGCTGCCGTTCGATCCCAAGGACGCAGTAAAACTATGTAAAATTCATCGCTTGAAGCTGCTGGTGGCCAAGGATCATCGGCTGGCCGAGCGGATCGGCGCCGATGGCCTGCATCTGCCGGAAGCTTTGGCGCTTCACACCTGTCTGGCCCCTGCATTGTCCTGGCTTCGCGCCAAGCCGGGCCGTCTGCTTACTATCTCAGCCCATTCCGAGCAGGCTGTGCTGCGGGCCTCAAAACTGGCTCCCAGCGCCATTCTCTGCTCGCCGGTTTTCGCCACAGCCAGCCATCCCGAGGCCAAACCGCTGGGGGCCTTGCGCTTTGCAAGGCTTTGTCGTTTGACCCAACGGCCCGTCATCGCCTTGGGTGGAGTCAAGCGCAGCACGGCGCGAAGGCTGGCCTTTACGAAGGCGGCGGGATTCGCCGGAACCACCTGGGCGTGAGTGGTCAGAAGCACTTTATCATGCCCGGCCTTGAGCCGGGCATCCACGCCTTGCCGCTTGACATGCCTGATGGAAACTCGTGGATGGCCGGATCAAGTCCGGCCATGACGAATTGAGAAGCCGGTTGAATTCCACGTCTAACCTTGATGAGGCAAAGAAAAACCCCGCCATCTTGCGATGACGGGGCTTTCTTAGCTTGAACTGATCTTCGAATTAGAAGTTCAGCCTGAGGCCGGTAACCAGCGACAGCGTGTTGCGCTTGCCGAGGTCGTTGTTCGAAGCGCCTGCATTCGCCGCTTCGTCGCGATAGGTCTGGTAGCCAACGTTGGCGGTCACGACAACGCCGGGGCCCATGGTGTACTGGCCGCCACCATTGTGGATGCCGGTCTTGTCCTTGCCCTTGGTGTTGACCAGGCCTTCCATGTGCGACGAGAAGTACTGGTAGCCGAACTTCCAGGGGCCGGTCGTGTAAGCGATACCAGCGTCCCAAGCGCGACCGTCGAACGAGGCCGCAGTGGCCGAACCGCCCGAGGCAGTGGTCTTCACATTGTCCATGATGCGGAAGTAAGAACCACCGACTTCGAACCCGGCATAGCCGAACTTCAAGCCGACGGGAATGCCGTGCAGCATGCCGTTCTGCGTGTCGAGGGTCTCATGCTCGGCGCGGGCATAAGCCACGTCGGCATTGACGGAGACGGGGCCCCACTTGTCGGCATAGACCAGGGCGGCGCCCATCAGATCCTTGACGCTGGCGCCTTCAACGGCCAGGCCGCGCGAACCAACGGCCGGGGTGTAGGTGACGCCGAAGGCGAAGGGGCCGAACATCGGCGACACATAGTCAATGGCGGTCGAGTTGCGACCGGCATTCACGATACCGTCAACCGAGGTGTAGTAGTTCGACATGCTGGTCACGGCAGCGCCGGAAGCGAGGTTGGCACCACCAGCCTGGCTGTTCATGCCGGCGATATCGGCAAAGGCTGCGCCAGCGCCGGGAGCGGAAGTGTGGACTCGCTGAGCGGCGTTGAAGCGCTCACCGATCGACACCGCACCCCAGCCGCCCGAAATCTCGGCATACTGCTGGTCGGCGTTGCGGGCCGTGGCACCCGAGGTGCGCTCGGCTTCGAGCTCGATCACCACGGCAACCTTGAGGCCGTTGTCCAGAACCGTCGAGCCCTTGAAGTGGACTTCGGTGTCGGAAACGATCGACAGGTTGTTGTACTGGGTGGCGGGGTTCGTCTTGTCTTCGACGTCGGCGATGGCGAACCACTGGTTCATGAAACCACCAACCGACAGCTTGATCGGCTCGGCGGCCTGGGCGGCGGAGCCGAACATGCCAGCGGCAACCAGCGCGGTCGTGCCGAAAAGTACCTTTTTCATTTAAAACTCCTCTCTTCTGCTGATCGCGGGGACTGCCGTTATCGGAAGCACCCAGTTACATTCTTTGGTGACCGCATTTAGCCACCGGGCGGGCAGGGGGTCAAGCGATGATCATGCGTTCTGTGTTGAAACTGTAGCACTGTGGCAATCGGGCAACAGATTTCTTGAATCCCCAACATATCCGGCCTTTCTGAGCCCCACCCAGCAAAGAAAATCCCCGCCATCTTGCGACGGCGGGGATTTCATCGGGTAAAGCTGCTTCGACTTAGAAGGTCAGCTGAATTCCGGTGATCAGACCATAGGTACGCGACTTGTGGGTCGCGGTGGTGGCAACAACAGCCTCATCCGCGAAAGCCGTGTAGACGCCGTTGGCGGAGACCGACACGCCCGGACCCATGGTGTAGGCCACGCCAGCATTATGAACCTTGGCCGTGTCCTTGGTCTTGGTGTCGACATCACCCTCATGCTTCGACGTGAAGTAGGTGTAGCCCAGCTTCCAATCGCCCATGGTGTAGGAAATGCCCGCATCCCAGGCGACGCCATCAAAGGAGGTGGCGGCATTGGCGTTGGCGGCAGAACGCAAGGCCTTGACATTGTCCATGATGCGGAAATAGGAGCCGCCGACCTCGAAGCCGGCGAAGCCGAACTTCACGCCAACGGGAATGCCGTGCAGCATGCCGTTCTGAGTGCCGACCGTCTCATGATCGGCGCGCGCCCAAGCCACGTCGGCATTGACGGCAACGGGGCCCCACTTGTCGGCATAGACGAAGGCAACGCCCATCAGATCCTTGATGCTGTTGCCTTCCACGGCCAAGCCGCGGTTTCCGCCGTGCGGGGTGTAGGTGAGGCCGAAGGCGAAAGGCCCGAACATCGGCGACACATAGTCGATCGAAGTGGCGCTGATGCCCACGCTGGCAATGCCGTCGACCGACGTCTGACCATCGGTCATGCTGGTCACGGTGCCGCTAACGGGCTGGATGCCCAGGATGGTGATGGCGTCGCCCATGCCCGCACCGGCGCCCGGCGCCTGATTATGCACGCGGTTGGCGGCGTTCATGGTCTCACCGATGCGCAGAGCGCCCCAGCCGCCCGACAACTGGGCATATTGCTGGTTGGCGTTGCGGGCCGTGGCGTCGGTGCGCTCGGCTTCATGCTCGATCACAACTTCGACCTTGAGGCCGTTGTCGAGGACGGTCTCGCCCTTGAAATGGACCTCGGTGTCGCTGTTGACGGCGACATGGTTGTACTTCGTGGTGACCTTGTCCTTGACGTCAGCGAAGCTGAGCCACTGGTTCATCTTGCCGCCAACCGACAGCTTGATGGGATCGGCCGCCTGAGCGGCACCAGCAAGAGTGCCGACTGCAATCAGAGCCGACGTACCGATAAGAAAACGCTTGATCATGATATCCTGTCCTTCCCCAAGTGAAAAACGAATGCGCTTTTTTCAATCTCACGGTGCGGGCAGAGCTTTCCTCCGATCCACACACGCACTAGTTAAACGTAGCGTAAATCTTTCTCAAGCACTTTTGTGACGAACTGGTACGGAATTGCCCCACTGTGGCGATTTTGCAACGCTTCCTGACATGGCCCTTACCTACCCCCCTTTTTCAACCCGAGGCTGGCGCGATTTGCCGTCTTAACAGATGCCTTATAATAGGTTAAGCCTGTAGCCCTTGAAAATCGGGAACCTAGCCATGTTTGAACGACCCAGCAGCGCACGTTTGGCCCAGAGGGCCGCTTATGCCCTTTTAGCCTTTGTTTTCGTTGCGGCTTTGTCGGCTTGCGGTGAAACCAAAGCGGTTTATCCCGACAAACAGCGGGGCGATACCAGCCCAACCTGGGGCGATCAGAAGCGCGAAACCATTTTCGGCGATGGCGGGCTTTTCAACACGGATCGCAAAAAGCGCACGGATGGCGAGGGTGTGGGCATCGGCGTCAACGCTTTTTTGTGGCGCGCCGCCCTCGACACTTTTGCCTTCATGCCGCTGTCTTCGGCCGATCCCTTCGGCGGCGTCATCATTACCGATTGGTATCAGCCCCCGGAAACCCCCAACGAGCGCTTCAAATCCAATATCTACATTTTGGACAAGGTTTTGCGCGCCGACGGGGTCAAGGTGGCCCTTTTCCGCCAGGTGAAGGATGGTTCGGGCAACTGGTCGGACATCCAGGTAGACGCCAAGACCATCGTCGATCTGGAAAATTCCATTCTGACCCGGGCGCGCCAATTGCGCACCGCCAGCCAGGAAGCGAAGTAGGGCCTCATGGCACGCTACAACGTCAAGGAGAACGAGGCCTTCTGGCAGGCCGAGTGGGAGCGGCGGGGCGTTTTTACCGCCCAAATCCTGCCCGATAAGCCCAAATATTATGTGCTGGAGATGTTCCCCTATCCCTCGGGGCGCATTCATATGGGCCATGTGCGTAATTATACTCTGGGCGATGTGGTGGCCAGAGCCAAGCGGGCTCAGGGCTTCAACGTGCTGCACCCCATGGGCTGGGACGCCTTTGGCCTGCCCGCCGAGAATGCCGCCATTCAAAACAAGGTGCATCCCGCCAAATGGACGCGCGAGAACATCGCCGCCATGCGCACGCAATTGAAGTCGATGGGGCTGTCTTACGACTGGTCGCGCGAAGTAGCGACCTGCGAGCCCGATTATTACCGCTTTGAGCAAAAGATGTTCCAAGATTTCCTGAAGGCGGGCCTCGTTTACCGCAAGGAATCCTGGGTCAACTGGGACCCGGCCGAGCATACGGTGCTGGCCAACGAGCAGGTGATCGACGGCAGGGGCTGGCGCTCGGGCGCTTTGGTCGAAAAGCGCCTGTTGTCGCAATGGTTCATGAAAATCACCCATTATGCCGAGGATCTGCTGTCGGCGCTGAAGGATCTTGAACGCTGGCCCGACCGTGTGCGTTTGATGCAGGAAAACTGGATCGGGCGCAGCGAAGGCTTGCGCTTTTCCTTCGACATCGAGGGGCGTTCCGATCAGATCGACGTTTACACCACCAGGCCCGATACGCTGTTTGGCGCCAGCTTCTGCGCCATCGCGGCCAATCATCCTTTGTCCGAGGAAATGGCAAAGAGCAATCCGGCACTGTTGGACTTTATCGCCGAGTGCAATCGCATGGGCACCAGCGAGGCCGCCATCGAGACGGCCGAGAAGAAGGGCTTCGATACCGGCCTTCGTGTTGTGCATCCCTTTGATGCCAAGATCACCTTGCCGGTTTACGTGGCCAATTTCGTGCTGATGGATTATGGCACCGGGGCCATTTTCGGTTGTCCCGCCCATGATCAGCGCGATCTGGATTTCGCCCGCAAGTACCAGCTTTCTGTGACACCCGTGGTTTGCCCCAGGGATGTCGAGCCCGCTGACTTCAAAGTTTGCGACGAGGCCTTCACCGGCGACGGCATCCTGATCAATTCGCGATTCCTGGACGGCCTGGACGTTGCCAAGGCCAAGGCTGCAGCAATAGATCGAATGGAATCCCAGGGCCGCGGAAGCCGCATGGTCAATTGGCGTCTGCGCGACTGGGGCGTATCGCGCCAGCGCTATTGGGGCTGTCCGATTCCCATCATTCATTGTGAGACCTGCGGCGCCGTTCCCGTACCCGAGAGCCAGCTTCCCGTGGTGCTGCCGGAAGATGTCAGTTTCGACAAGCCAGGCAATCCACTTGAACATCATCCGACCTGGAAGCATGCCGCCTGCCCAAGTTGCGGCAGGCCAGCCCGGCGCGAGACCGATACCTTCGACACCTTCTTCGAATCCTCGTGGTACTTCGCCAGATTCACCGCACCCGTGGCGGATCAGGCCTTCACGCAGGAAGCTGCCGCCTATTGGATGCCGGTTGATCAGTATATCGGCGGTATCGAACATGCCGTGCTGCATCTGCTCTATTCCCGCTTCTTCACGCGCGCCCTTAAGGACTGCGGCTATCTGAATGTAGCCGAGCCTTTCGCCGGTCTGATGACGCAAGGCATGATCTGTCACGAGACCTATAAGGATGAGAGCGGCAACTGGTTGCTTCCCACCGATATCGAGCGCAGCTCGGACGGACGATTGACGCGGCTTTCCGATGGCGCCCCGGTTACGGCGGGCCGCTCGGAGAAGATGAGCAAGTCGAAGAAGAACGTGGTCGATCCCGAGATCATCATCGGTACCTATGGGGCTGATACGGCCCGCCTGTTCATGCTCTCCGACAGCCCGCCCGACCGCGACCTCGATTGGACGGAATCGGGCATCGATGGTGCTTGGCGCTATGTCAACCGCCTGTGGCGCATGGCCGACGAACCGGCCTTCGAGATTGCGCCAAGTGATGCGCCTGCCCCGCAGTTTGACGAGGCAGGGCTTCGCATTTGGAAGCTGGTGCATCGAACCATTGCCGCCGTCACCGAAGATCTGGATCGCTTTCATTTCAACAAGGCGGTGGCGCGCATTCGTGAGCTGACCAATGCGCTGGGCGACATCAAGCCCCAACAGACCGGCGCTGGCTGGTTGATGCGCCGTGGGCTGGAGACAGCGGTCATTCTGATCAATCCCATGACCCCGCATCTGGCCGAAGCCCTGTGGCAAAGACTGGGCAATGCAACTCTGCTGGCCGATACGCCCTGGCCCAAGGCCGACCCCGCCCTGCTGACCGACGATCAGGTGACGCTGGCCGTTCAGGTCAATGGAAAATTGCGCGGCGATGTGACCCTGCCTTTGAATGCCAGCCAAGCAGAGGCCGAGGCCGCCGCCCTGGCCCTGCCCAACGTGCAGACCGCCATGGCGGGCAAGCCCGCTCGCAAGATCATCCTCGTGCCCAATCGGATCGTCAATGTCGTGGTTTAAGCGCACCCCCCTTGTCGTCTTGCTGCTTTTGGCGGGCTGTGGCTTTCATCCGCTGCATGGAACAAGCGGTCAGCGCTCGGCAACCGTGCCGGAACTCTCCGCCGTCAAGATCAGCACCATCGCTGACCGCACTGGGCAGATGGTGCGCAATGCCCTGCTTGATCGCCTGACGCCCCATGGCGAGCCGCAAAAGCCGCGCTATGTTCTTCAGATCACCATGAGCGAGGGAAAGCAAAGCCTGGGCATTCTGAAGGACGAGACCTCAAGCCGCGCCAATTTCGTCCTGACTGCTTCCTTCATTCTGAGCGATGTTAAAGGCCAGACGCTATACAGCGCTTCGACCAGCTCGCAGGCCAGCTATAACATTCTAAACGAGCATTACGCTTCGACCGCCTCCGAGCGCAATGCCAGAGACCGCACGACGACAGAAGTTGCCGATGCGATTTACGTGCAGCTCTCTTCCTACTTTTCCCGCCTGAAAAGTGGCGGTGGAAAAGCGCCGTGAAGATTCAGCCGGGCCGGGCCGATGCCTTCCTGACCAAGCCCCCTGCAGAAATTCGCGCCGTTCTTCTTTATGGTCCTGATTCCGGCTTGGTGCGCGAGCGACTGATCGCCCTTTCAAAGGCCGTTGCCGGTGACGCTTCCGATCCTTTCAGGATTTCCGATCTGTCTGCTTCGCAGCTCAAGGACGATCCGGCCCGCTTGGCCGACGAGGCGCAGGCCCTGTCTCTAACCGGTGGGCGCAGAATTGTTCGCATCACTAATGCGCCGGATAATCTGGCGGGCCTTCTTGGTGATTTTCTGGCCAAACCCCTGGGCGAAGCGCTGGTCGTGGTAACGGCTGGCGAGCTTGGCCCAAGATCGCCTTTAAGAAAGCTCTTCGAAGAGGAGGCCAAGGCCGCCTCGCTGGCCTGCTACGCCGATGAGGGCCAGGGACTTGATGGGCTGATCACGCAGCATCTGGGCAAGCAGAGTCTGCGCATCACGCCGGAAGCGTTGGCCCTTCTGGCTGGGCGTTTGGGCTCGGATCGGCTGATGGTGCGCAGCGAACTCGACAAGCTGGCGATCTATATGGGCGGCGCAGGCACGGTGACGCCCGATGATATTCAAGCCGCCATGGGCGATGGCGCCGAAGCCACGCAAGAGGAATTGGCGATGGCCGTGATGTCGGGCAGGCAGGCCGAGGCCCAAACGGCGCTGGAACGCTTGGTCCGCGAGGGTACGGCAGCCGTGGCCATTCTGCGCTCCGTGGCGCGCTATGTTCAGCGCCTCCATCTGGCCAGCGGCCATGTCCGCAAGGGAAAAAGCCCGGAGCAAGCGATCGATGCCCTGCGCCCGCCGGTCTTTTTCAAAAGCAAGCCCGCCATGACGGCGCAGGTGAAATCCTGGCCGCCCGAGCGGCTAGCCCAGGCCATGGAGATGCTGGTTCAGGCCGAACTTGATTGCAAGACCAGCGGCATGCCCGCAGAAGCTGTTTGCGGGCGCACGCTGATGCAGGTTACGCGCGCAGCGCCGCAGGCCCGGACGTCGCCTTCGCGTCGGGCGTAACCAGATCCTCCAGTTCAAGCAGCTCCGCCTCGCCCGCCAGCAGATCGGTCTCTGCCGTGTAATGATCGATGTCGGCCGCCGCTGCCAGGGCGTCCTCGTGATCCTTGCTGGTTTTGGGATGAGTGAGGCGGCGCAAAACATCGTCGAGCTGCTCGAGCGAGTGATAATGGATGACCAACTCGCCGCCGTCGCCGCGGAATTTGATATTGACCTTAAGGCCCAGCAGGTTGGACAGGTCACGCTCGAGGGCCAGCGTGTCGGCGTCTTGAACCTCGCCTGAAGCCTTGGCCGAAGAGCCCGGAACAGCGCGGGCGGCTTTGCCGCCCTCGGCCTGCGCCAGCTTTTCCGTCTGTCGAACGCTAAGGCCCTTGGCGACCACTTTCTCCGCCAGTTCCTCGGCATTGGAAGCGCCCAGAAGGGCGCGGGCATGGCCCGCCGAAAGCGTTCCAACCTCAACCAATTTGCGAACAGAGTCCGGCAACCCCAAGAGACGCATCATATTTGCCACATGGCTTCGGCTTTTGCCGACCACCTTGGCCAGGTCATCTTGTGTATGCTGAAATTCCTCCATCAGACGGCGATAGCCCTCGGCCTCCTCGATGGCCGAAAGATCCTGGCGCTGCAGATTCTCAACCAGCGCTACCTCAAGGGCCTCGCTGTCATTGAACTCCCGAATGATAACGGGAACGTCATGCAGCTTTGCCATCTGGGCGGCGCGCCAACGCCGCTCGCCCGCGATGATCTCGTAGCTGTTGCGGTCATCGGGGTGACGGCGCACCAGAATGGGCTGCAAAATCCCCTTCGAGCGAACGGAATCCACCAGCTCCTGAAACCGCTCGTCGTCAAAATTATGGCGCGGCTGAAAACGCCCTGGCCGCAGGAATTCGACCGGAACCGTTTTAGACGAACGCAGCTTGTCCAACTCGCCCAGATCGACCGGCTCGTCCTCACCCAGAAGCGACGACAGGCCGCGTCCGAGATTGCGCTTCTTATGCTCGACGTCTGCAGGGCTCATGCCGCCAGCCCCCGTTCGCGACGCAGGACTTCACCCGCCAGATGCAGATAGGCCTCGGAGCCCGGGCACTTCATGTCATAGACGATAACCGGCTTGCCATGCGAAGGCGCTTCAGAGACGCGCACATTGCGGGGGATCACGGTCTTATAAACGATGTCGCCGAAATGGCCGCGCACATCATTGGCCACCATGTCCGAGAGATTGTTCCGCTTGTCAAACATCGTCAGCACGATGCCCTGGATTTCCAAAGCTGGGTTCAACGACTTCTTCACGCGCTCGATGGTGCGCACCAGATGGCTGATGCCTTCCAGGGCGAAGAACTCACACTGAAGCGGAACCATCACGGCATGGGTGGCGACAAGCCCGTTCAAGGTCAGCAGGCCCAGGGACGGCGGACAATCGATCAGCACATAGTCGTAATGACCAAGCTCTCCGGTTGCCAGCGCATCAAGCAGACGGTATTCGCGCCGGCTCAGATCGACCAACTCAATCTCGGCGCCCGACAGATCGACGCCTGCGGGAACGATGTCCAGGCCAGGGATGACCGTGGGGATGATGGCATCTTGAACAGGGGCCTCGCCGATCAGAACATGATAGGCATTGACCTTGCGGTTATGGCGCTGAATGCCCAGGCCGGTGCTGGCATTGCCCTGCGGATCGAGATCAAAAATCAGAACCCGCTTTTTCACCGCCGCCATGGCGGTGGCCAGATTGATCGTCGTGGTCGTCTTGCCCACGCCGCCCTTCTGGTTGGCAATTGCTATAACCCTAGGTTTTTGCTCACTTTTTTCCAGGGGTAGGCTGATTGTCTGGGTCTCGATGGTCACGGCGCGCCTCGCTAATCTTGAGGATAACACCCTCCGGATCTGACCGGCTTGGGATGTTTTCTGCGCGCATCTTCCAATTTTTTTTCGCCGCCGTCAATTCTTCTTGCCATGACTTTCCCTTCAGAAAGAGGCACTGAACCTCGTCTGTGAGGAAAGGCTGTGCTAATTCAAGAAGTTGATCGAGTGAAGAAACTGCACGGGCGGTGATAAAATTTATTGCTAGGGGGGCCAGACGCTCGATCCGCTCATTATATATATGGACCCTTGTTTCGGTCAGCCGAGCCACTTCCCGCATGAATGCAGACTTTCTTTGGTCGCTTTCGACAAGATGAAGCTCGAGCCCGCCAAGTATTGCCAAGACAAGACCAGGAAATCCTGCGCCGCTTCCCAGATCGAGCACTTTCGATCCGCTCGGAATATGCGGATAGAGCTGTGCGCTATCTTGAATATGGCGGCGCCAGACATCTTCCAGACTTTTAGGACTCACCAGATTTATTTTTTGCTGCCATCTCTTCAGCTCGTCCACATAGATGCCGAGCCGTGCCATTGTTTCACGTGAAACATTCTCGCTGGCTGCGAAGGCTTCAGAGGTCATGGGACTCATCTCTCGCCCTCCATTGTTTCACGTGAAACATTCCGGCGCCCGGAAACATGACCCAGCAGGGCAACCAGGGCGGCAGGGGTCATGCCGGGGATTCTTCCCGCCGCCCCCAGGCTGGTTGGGCGCACAGACTTAAGCTTTGCCCTGGCCTCAGCTGACAGTCCCCCTATGGCGTCATAATCCAGCTCGGGGGACAGAAACTGATGCTCCTCGCGACGAAAGGAATCCGCCTCCCGCTGCTGGCGCTCAAGATAGCCCTGATAGCGCCCTTCGACCTCAAGACTCTCCCTGGCCTGGCCAGACAGGACGGAGAGCTCCGGCCAAATCCGGGCCAAGCGGTCAATATCAACATCTGGATAGGAGAGAAGGTCGAAAGCCGTGCGCGACTGCCCATCCAATCGAACCGCCAAGCCCAATTCGGCCAATCTGGTCGGGCTGGAGCGGCATTCCGTTAACAATTTCTTACCCTGCTCATACTCGGCTTGACGGGCTGCAAAAGCGGCACGGCGCACTGGTCCAACGCAGCCAATGGCCTCTCCCCTTGGGGTCAGGCGCAGATCGGCATTATCAGTGCGCAGGAGCAGGCGATATTCAGCGCGCGAGGTAAACATGCGATAGGGCTCAGACGTGCCCAGCGTGGTCAGATCGTCGATCATGACCCCCATATAAGCCTCAGAGCGGTCCAGAACAAAGGGATCGCCCCCCCCCACCGCTAGGGCCGCGTTGATCCCAGCCCACAATCCCTGGGCGGCTGCCTCTTCGTAGCCGGTTGTCCCGTTGATCTGCCCGGCAAAGAAAAGCCCCCTCGCCCGTTTGGTCTCCAAACTCGGCCAAAGCTCTCGTGGATCGACATAGTCATATTCAATGGCATAGCCTGGCCGGATGATTCTAGCCCTCTCCAAGCCAGGGATAGTGGCGATCATCTGGGCCTGAACCTCCTCGGGCAGAGAGGTCGAAATGCCATTGGGATAGACTGTGCTGTCCTCCAGCCCCTCGGGCTCCAGGAATATCTGATGCGACTGGCGATCAGAAAAGCGCACCACCTTGTCCTCGATCGAGGGGCAATATCTGGGGCCGATTCCCTGGATTTGCCCGCTATACATGGGTGCTAGATGAAGATTCTGGCGAATAACCGCATGGGTTTCGGGCGTTGTCTGGGTGATGCCACACCATATCTGGGGGGTTAAAATCGCCCTTGTCAGCGTCGAAAAGGGCTGCGGGACCTCGTCGCCAACCTGTTTTTGAACTTTTCCCCAGTCGATGGTTCGCCCATCGAGCCGGGCGGGCGTTCCTGTCTTCAGCCGACCCAGAGCAAATCCTAATTTTCGAAGGCTGTCTGAAACTCCGTTACTGGGAAAATCTCCGAAGCGCCCGGCTGGAAAAATCAAATTTCCGACATGAATTTTTCCAGAAAGGAAGGTCCCGGTGGTCAAAATCACGGCCCGCGACGATAAAAATCGCCCATCTGCCATAACTACGCCTGCAATCAGGTCGTTGCCTTCCGAGATCAGCCCCTCGACACAGCCCACTTCAATTGACAGATTCAGCGTTTCCTCAAGGGCCTGGCGCATGGCCAAACGGTAGCGTTGTCGGTCGGCCTGCGCGCGCGGCCCCTGCACCGCAGGGCCCTTGCTGCGATTGAGCATGCGAAACTGGATGCCTGCCTGATCGATCACGCGGCCCATCAAGCCATCTAGAGCATCAATTTCACGGACCAGATGCCCCTTGCCTAGTCCGCCGATGGCGGGGTTACAAGACATCTCCCCGATGGTTTCGGCCCGCTGGGTTATAAGCAGGGTATGGGCTCCCATGCGGGCAGCAGCGGCGGCGGCCTCGCATCCTGCATGCCCCCCCCCGACCACAATGACATCCCAAGAACGCGGCATGGTCACTTCCCGATGCAAAATTCGCTGAAGATCTGATCGAGCAACTCTTCCACACTCACCTTCCCCGCAATCCTGCCCAGCGCCCTGGCGGCGATGCGCAACTCCTCGGCAGCCAGATCAAATGTCACAGCCCCGGCAAAACGCTCCAGAGCCTCCACGGTCTCTTGCAGGGCCAGCCGATGGCGCGCCCTGGTAATCAGCGCCGTCTCGCCCCCTGCAACCATCATGGCTAGACGCTGCTCGATGGCGGTCAGCAATTCGGGCAAGCCCCGCCCTGTGCGTACGGATATCCGCAAGATGTCATCGTCTGAGGAATCAAGGGCAAGGTCAGCCCGACTGACTACCGCGATCGAGCGCTCGTTCAGCAAGGCCTGGCTGGCGGGATCTCGCCGGGGCCAGATTTGTGCATCGAAAAGAACAAGCTTCAGATCAGCCGTCTCGGCCCGGGCCAAAGCCCTGCGAATACCCTCAGCCTCGACCCCTTCGCTGGCCTCACGCAAACCGGCAGTATCCAGAATAGTGACGGGGTAACCACCAAGATCGAGGTGGACCTCCAGCACATCGCGGGTGGTACCGGCATGTTCCGAGACGATAGCGACCTCGCGACCGGCCAGGGCATTCATCAGGCTCGACTTGCCGGCATTGGGCGCCCCCAGAATCACCACCACCAGACCCTCTCGTAGCCGCTCTCCACACCGCCGATCTTCAAGGTATGGGGTAATATCACCAATCAAGCCTACTACCTCTTGGGATATATGCCCTGAAAGTCCCTCTGGCAGCTCGTCATCGGCAAAATCAATCAGAGCCTCCTGGCGGGCCAGGGCAGAAACAAGGCATCCACGCCAGGTTTCAACCCGCCTTGAAAGCGCCCCGCCCTCCTGACGCAGTGCCTGACGACGCTGAAAAGATGTTTCGGCATCGATCAAATCGGCCAGGGCCTCGGCCTGGGTCAGATCCAGCTTGCCATTCTGAAAGGCCCGCTTTGTAAAATCCCCCGGCCCTGCAGGATATAATCCTTGAGCAAGCAGTGCTTTCGAGACCCCGTCGATCACCGCCCGCCCGCCATGCAGATGCAGCTCGAACATATCCTCGCCGGTAAAGCTGGCAGGGGCAGGAAACCACAGCACCAGCGCATGATCCAATGAGTCGCCCGCGAAACATAAATGCGCCAGCTTGGCTTGGCGGGGCTTTGGCAGCATTCCGGCCAAAGAAGCGCAAACGGGACCGCAAAGCGGTCCCGTGGCGCGGATCACGGCAATCCCGGATCGGCCGGGAGGCGTGGAAAGAGCAAATAAAGTGTCGTTCACCTGAATCCTAAGCTGCGGGCACCATCAGATGCTTGACCCGCTCTCCCTTGGCCAGATGGGACTTCAACACCTCTTCGACATCGGCCGGGCTGTTCACCGTGTACCAAACGCCCTCGGGATAGATGACAAGGGCGGGCGCCTTGTCGCAACGGCCCAGACAGCCCGACAATGAGACCCTGGCGTCCTCGATGCCCATTTCCTTGTAGGTGGCCTTGAGATGCTCGGCCAGGGCCTGCGCCCCCTTCTCGCCGCACGAACCCCAGGGATGGCCGGGCGGACGGGTATTCGTACACATGAACAGATGGGCGCGAAAAGCCATGGGGGGATCTTCTGGTAAGCGGCTCATTCTCTATTTCTCCTTGGAACCGGGAAATCCGGCGGTGAATTGCGTCCAAAACATTTTCTGAAGCTGCTCCATGCCCTGAATACCAGCAGGCATCCAGGTCTTCATCATGGTATCGGGGTCCATGGAGGAAAGAGCGGCCTTCATCCGCTCTTCCACCTGGCACATCAGCGCATCTTGCATGGGCTTCACATCGGGAAGGCCCAGAAAGCTGCGCGCCTCCTCGGGGGTACAATCGACATCGACGGTGAACTTCATGTTGGCACTCCCACCGTTTGCTCTTGCAGTCTTGCGGGCTCGGCCCAAACTAACCATGAGAGACGCCTTTGCGCAACTGCCCCAGGACGGGAAATGAATCTGCTGCATCTTGAAACCAGCCCCTATCTATTGCAGCACAAGGATAATCCGGTGCATTGGCGCGCCTGGAACGCGGCGGCTTTTCAAGAAGCAAAGCGGCAGAACAAGCCCGTTTTACTGTCGGTGGGCTACACCGCTTGCCACTGGTGCCATGTCATGGCCCATGAAAGCTTCGAGAATGACGAAATCGCCCGCCTGATGAACGAGGGCTTTATTCCCGTAAAGGTTGATCGTGAGGAGCGGCCCGATATCGATCTGATCTATCAGCAAGCCCTGGCGCTGACCGGCCAGAGCGGCGGCTGGCCTCTGACGATGTTTCTAACCCCCGATGCCCGTCCCTTCTGGGGCGGCACCTATTTTCCGCCCTTCGCCTCCTATGGGCGTCCGGGACTGGCCGATGTTTTGACCAGCATTTCCCAGCATTGGCAGGACTCGCCTTCCAAGGTTGGCATCAATGCCGAACAATTGACCGAGGCCCTGCGCGCCCTCTCACATCTGGGGCAGGAAGAGGAGGGACAAACTCCCGACCAAGCTTTTCAAGACAAGGCGGCGGTGGCGTTGTGCGAGGCCATTGATACAGAATTCGGCGGCTTCATGGGCGCTCCGAAATTTCCACAAGTCTCAAGCCTGACCTATTTATGGCGCGCCTGGCGCAGAAGAGGTGCTGAAAGCTATCGCCAGGCCGTTCTGAAAACGCTGGAAGGCATGGCGCGGGGGGGCATTCACGATCATGTCGGAGGCGGCTTTGCCCGCTATGCCATCGATACCCGCTGGCTGGTGCCGCATTTCGAAAAAATGCTCTACGACAATGCGCAGATTCTGGAATTGATTGCCCTGGTCTGGCCGGAAGAAAAAGCCCCCTATCTCAAGGCGGCGGCCGAGGGCATCGTTGCCTGGATGACCGACGAAATGGCATCAAAGCAAGGTGGTTTTGCCGCCTCTCAAGATGCCGACAGTGAGGGTGAGGAAGGACGCTATTATGTCTGGACCGCCAAAGAAATCACCGAGCTTCTGGGCGAACGCGCCCCCGCCTTCCTGAAAGACTTTTCCATCCATGCCGACGGCAATTGGGAAGAGGGACGAAATATTCTCCATCGCCTGAATTCAGCCCAAATCTGGGACGAAAGCCATGCGGTGGATCTGAAGCGTTTGCTGCGCCATCGCAAGACGCGAACACCGCCCGAACAGGACGGCAAGGTGCTGGCCGATTGGAACGGCATGGCAATCGCCGCATTGGCGCGGGCCGGTTGGGTTTTCGATCGGGCCGATTGGGTGGTAGCGGCGCGTGACGCCTATCGCTTCGTGCTGGCCAACATGACCAAGGGAAATCGCCTGTCGCATTCCTGGTGTGCTGGCAAGACCGGTTCGGTCGGCATGATCGAGGATTATGCCCACATGGCGCGGGCCGCCCTGGCAATTCATGAAATCACTAGCGAGATGGTCTTTCTCGATCACGCCCTGGTATTTTGCGAAAGTGCTATCGCCCATCACTGGGACGAAAAGGCGGGCGGCTTTTTTCAAACACCCAAGGATGCAACTGATCTGCCCTTGCGGGCCAAGCCCTATCACGACAACGCCACCCCCTCGGGCAACGGTGTTATGGCCGAGACTCTGGCCCGTCTTTACCATCTCACCGGCGAGCAGCGCTGGCATGATCGGGCAAAGGCCACGGTCCTAGCCTTTGCAGGCGCTCTGCCCCGGCAATATCAGGGCATGACCGGCATGTTGGCCGCATCCGACCATCTGGACCATGCGATGGTGGTCAGCGTCCACGGCGAGCTGCACGCCCCCGATACGGACAGGTTGATCGCCGTTCTGCTCGATCTCTCGCTGCCCGACCGAATCTTTCGCTTCGTCGAGGCAACCGGGCCTGCCTTCGCCACGGTTTGCCGCAATCAAGTCTGCTCAGCCCCCCTGTCAAGCGCGGATGCGTTGCGAAATGAATTGCTTTCAGATTATTGTGGGGCATGACGCAACTCTCGTTTCATTCCGCCATCGGCGATCTCACGCTGACCGAGGAAGACGGCCACCTCGTCTCGCTTGATTGGGGCTGGGCGCGGGATCAGGCAAGCACGTTGCTGCTTGAAAAGGCCAAGCGCCAGGTGCTGGACTATCTGGCTGCCAAGCGCAACCATTTCGATCTGCCGCTGGCTCCGGCCGGAACCGTCTTTCAAAAGCGCGTCTGGAAAGCCATGTGCGCCATTCCCTTTGGGCGCACCAAAACCTATGGCGAATTGGCGGACAAGCTGAAATCAGCGCCCCGCGCCGTGGGGGGTGCTTGCGGCAAAAATCCCATTCCCATCATCATTCCCTGCCATCGCATTCTGGGCGCCCATGGACAGCTCGGCGGCTATTCCGGCGAGGGCGGCACCGACACCAAACGCCGACTGCTCACTCTTGAGGGAGTTTCCCTATGACCAAGGCCATTCGCATTCACCAACATGGCGGCCCCGACTGCATGCGCTGGGAAGAGGTCGAGCTTGCCGATCCCGGCCCCGGCCAGCTGCGTTTGAAGCAACATGCCGTGGGGCTTAATTTCATCGATGTCTATCACCGCACCGGCCTTTATCCAGTGGGTCCGCTGCCCGCCATCATCGGCATGGAAGGGGCGGGCGAGGTCACGGCGCTAGGGGCGGGTGTGACGGAATTTAAAGTTGGCGACCAAGTGGCCTATGCCATGGCCCCCATGGGTTCCTATGCCGAAGAGCGTCTTTATCCCGCCGACCGGCTGGTGAAACTGCCGGGCGGCATCGACACCAAAAAAGCGGCCGCCATGATGCTGCAGGGCATGACGGCGGAATATCTGATCCGGCGCACCTATCCGGTCAAGGCGGGCGAGACGATTCTGGTCCATGCCGCCGCCGGGGGCGTGGGTCTGATCTTGTGCCAATGGGCCAAACATATCGGCGCCACCGTGATCGGCACTGTGGGTTCGGAGGCCAAGGCCGAGCTGGCCAGAGCGCATGGCTGCGATCATCCCATCGTCTATGCCAGGGAAGATTTCCAGAAGCGCACGCGCGAGCTTTCCAGCGGCAAGGGTGTCAGCGTGGTCTATGACGGCATCGGCAAGGATACGTTCGACGGCTCGCTGGATTGTCTGGCCCCTCGGGGCATGATGGTCAGTTTCGGCAATGCCTCGGGACCGGTGCCGCCCTTCGAGCTTTTGAAATTGTCGCAGAAGGGCTCGCTTTTCATCACAAGGCCCTCGCTGGCCGCCTATACCTCGACCCGGGCCGAATTGCTGGAAAGCTCAAGCGCCCTGTTCGATCTGGTGCAAAAAGGGGCCGTGAAGATCGAGATCAATCAGACCTATGCGCTGAAGGATGCGGCCATCGCTCACCGCGATCTCGAGGCGCGCAAGACCACCGGCTCGACGGTTCTATTGACGTAAAGCGTTATCCGGCACGACATCGCGCGGCAACAACAGCCAGTAGCGACCGCTTTCCTTTTGGCGTCCTGCCTTTTCATAGGCCTGCGCCCCGGTGCCGAAAAAGATGTCGCCGCGAATGACGCCCTTGATGGCCGAGCCGGTATCCTGAGCCATCATCAGACGCTGAAAATTTTGTCCGCCAGCCAGACGAGTCGATAGAAAGACGGGTGTGCCCAAAGTAATGAAGGCGGGATCGACCGCCAGCGAGCGCTCGGGCGTCAGGGCCACGCCCAGCGATCCCACCGGCCCCTCGCCCTCAATCTTTCTGAAAAAGATATAGCGCGGATTTTCCGCCATCAGGCGGCGTCCTTCCTGGGGATGGGCCCGAAGCCAGCGCTCGATGCCGGGCATCGAGGCATCGCCGCCTTCAGGGATCTTGCCCCTTTCCTTCAGAATCTTGCCGATCCCCTTGAAGCTCTGGCCGTTCGAAGCGGCAAAGCCCAAACGATGGACCAGACCATCTTCAAACATCAGGCGGCCCGAGCCCTGAATTGACAGAATATGGGCATCCACCGCATCGGCCCAGGCCAGAATGGGCGCGGCTGTATTCCGTCCCCCCTCGATCTCGGCCCGGCTGTAATAGGGAACCAGGCGATTCTTCTCCAAACGACCCTCGATGCGCTTGCCCTTCAAACTGGAATCGAACAGGGACAGATCGGCCGAAATCAGGTCGGACGGCAAGCCCAGCAACGGCACCTGATCCGCATGTTTCTGGGCACGGCTGGCTTTCAGCTCGGCCTCGTAATAGCCGGTAAACAGGCCATCGGACACGCCATTGTCTTGCACCTGCCAGGGCTTGAACCAGCTTTCGAAATAGGCTTTGGGGTCGCGCTCGCCACCTGGCGCAGCACGACAAGGCGCGGCCCATTCAGGTTTGGACGAAAGCTTGGCGCAGGAACGTTGCAGGGCCTGGAAAACACCTTGAAAGCGCTCGCTCTCCCAGCCCGGCAACTGGGCAAAGGAGGCGGGAATCAATTCCAGGCGGGGGGTTTTGGACGGCGGAGGGGTTGGAACGGACGGCGTTGGTAAGGTAGGGGCGCAGGCCCCCACCAGCAAGGCCAACAGAAGAGCGGGGAACCTGGGAAAAAGGCTCATTCCGGGGTCAGGGTCTCGACCAGAATCCAGTTGGGATCGCGCGAGCGGGTGTCGCGCGAGAAGGTCCAGATATCGACCGCCCGGTCAACCCGCAAGGGATCGCCCTCGATCACCTTGCCTTCCTTGTCCTTGAGCGCACTCACTTGTTCGCTTACAAAGCGCAGGGTGACGAAGGCCTGACTTCCATCCATCCGGGCCGCCTCAAAGGCGGCATCGGAAATGGCGACCAGCTCGCTGACCATCACCTGACCTTCCTGCTGGCGGGTTTCGATGGCTGAAGCAAAATCCTTGAAGACATGCGGAGCCAACAGGGGCTTTAGGCTTTTGGCGTCCCCCTTGGCGAAGGCGGCGACGATCATCTCGAAAGCGGCCTTGGCCC
Organism: Alphaproteobacteria bacterium; assembly: GCA_015232335.1. Lineage (GTDB taxonomy): Bacteria > Pseudomonadota > Alphaproteobacteria > Rhodospirillales > WMHbin7 > WMHbin7. The sequence goes on from JADFZV010000019.1 coordinate 43,263, forward strand.
CCTCCTGGAAGGCTTTGGGGGTAAAGCCGGAATCGGCCTTGTGGATGGCTTCCAACCCCAGTGCTGCCGCCCCGTAAGCGGTGAAGTCGGGCACTTCGACGGGTTTGGCAGGGGCTTCCTCGAACTCGGCGTCGCGTACATCCTTAGGCGCACTTTGCCCGGGAAAGCGGACGATTTTGCCCTTGCCCGGCTCACTTTGCGGGGCCGAGAAAGGATCGGGCGGCGGCTTTTCCTCGCCCGTACGGCTGCCAAGGACGCTGCGCAGGCGCAGACCCAGGAAAATGGCGATCAAAGCGAAAATCAGGATATCGAAGTATTGCATGACACGTCTTAGATAGGCCGAGATGAGCCTTTGGGCAAGGGATAACCTAAAGAACGGGGGCTGAATTCTGGGAATATCCTCTAGCAGCCTTGAGCGCAAGCCCGCTTCATGCTAGCCCTTGGCGGCAACGCAAGGAGAGGCCCCACATGACCGATACGACCAACGCCGCCCGTCCGGACCATCCGCCCGCCCAGGGACAGCCGCCGGTTGCTATCCATGCGCAATATATCCGCGACCTGTCCTTCGAAGTGCCAGGTGCGCCTGAGATTTTCCGCCAATCCGGCGAGGGCCAGGAGATTCCCATCGGAATCGAGGTTCAGACCCGCCATCTGGAAGGCCAGAGCTACGAGGTCGTGCTGCATATGCGCATCGAGGCCAAGGCCCAGGGCAATCAGATGTTCATCCTGGAAATCGCCTATGGGGCGGTTTGCACCATCAACGTACCCGAGCAGCATTTGCAGCCGGTTTTGCTGGTCGAAGTGCCGCGCCTGCTGTTCCCCTTTGTCCGTTCGATGGTAGCCGATCTCACCCGCGACGGCGGATTTCCGCCGCTGCTGGTTACACCCATCGATTTCGGGGAACTCTACCGCCAGCGTCTGGCCCAGATGGCGCAACAGGCCCAGGAGGGCGCCGAGGCCGCCGCAGCACCCCCCGGAACGGTGGTTAATTAAGCGCTTTCCTGCCCGGCCAACCAGAGCGCGTTCTTGATTTTCGCAATGGCGGCATTGTGCGCTTCCAGTTCCGAGGGGCTGGGCGCATGCGCCCTGGGTGGGCGAAGCTGAACGGCAAGCGTCCCCGTCGGGTCAGGGCCCGCCCCATTGCTTGAGGGTTTCTGGCCCATCAATTCCAGGCCGGGTTGGCGACCGCCGACCAGCTCCAGATAGACTTCGGCCAGCAGTTGGGCATCCAGCAGGGCGCCATGCTTGTCGCGCGCCGACAGATCGATATCAAAGCGCCTGCACAGCGCATCCAGACTGGCCGAGGCGCCGGGAAATTTGCGCCTGGCCAATTGAACCGTGTCGGTCACCCGGCTCATGGGCAGGGGGGGAAAGCCCAGACGGCCCAGTTCATGGTTGAGAAAGCCCATGTCGAAACCGGCATTGTGCGCGACGATGGCATCCTGGCCCATGAAGTCCAGAAAATCGGCCACCACTTCAGCGAAGGTGGGATGGTTGGCCAGAAAGTCGCGGGTGAGGCCGTGAACGCGCACCACTTCGTCGGGCACATCGCGCTCGGGATTCAGATAGCGGTGAAAGTTGTTCCCGGTGGGCAGATGGTTGATCAGCTCGACGCAGCCGATCTCAACGATGCGATGGCCCGACTTGGGATCAAGCCCGGTGGTTTCCGTATCGAAAACGATCTCGCGCATACCGATTTAATCCTCTCTCAGCTTTCTGACTAAAGCCCGTATGCGCTCGAAGGTAAAGCGCTTGCCAAGACCCGTGGGCAAAATCCAGTCGGCAAGGCCCCGCTTCTCAGCATCTGGCATCTGGCGCTTGCGGATTTGACAGAATTTTTCAAGCGTCATGCCGGGGCGCGCCAGCACCCGCGCGACCTGCACGAAAGCGGGGGCCGTCACCAGGGCCGTGGCATGGCAACGCTTCTCGCCGCCCGTTTCAAAGAGAAGCGGAATATCCAGCACGGCCAGTTTTTCACGCCTGGAGCGCGCCCGGGTCAAAAAACCCTCCTCTTCACGGCGCACCAGGGGATGCAGGATGGTTTCGAGGTCCGAAAGCGCCCCGGCGTCCTTGAAGACCTGTGCCCCCAGCTTCTGCCGGTCAATGCCCCCTTGAGCGGACAAAACGCCGGGAAAGCGTTTCGCAATGGCTTGAACGGCCCCACCCCCCGGCCCCATCAGCCGATGTACGGCACCGTCGGCATCATGCACGGGGCAACCAAGACGGCGAAACATGTGAGCCGCCGTGCTTTTGCCCATGCCGATGGAACCGGTCAGGCCCAGAACGAACATTACCCGTCCGCCAGCACATGGGCCCGAAGCTCGGGTGTTACGTCGGGAGCCAGGCCAAACCAGGCGGCAAAGCCGGGCCTAGCCTGATGCAACAGCATGCCCAGCCCATCCACCACAAGGTTGCCGCGCAGGCGCGCTTGTTTGAGCAGGGCGGTTTCCAGGGGTGCATAAACAGCGTCGGTGACCAGGGCCTGAGTGGGCAGGCGGTGAAGATCGATATTCAAGATGGGCTGGCCAGTCATGCCAAGGCTGGTGGTGTTGACCAGCAGCGCCGTCCCTTCCAGCGCAGCCTCTCGCTCCTCCCAGGCAAAGACGCGGGCCTTCGGCCCCAGCCTTTCGGCCAATGCCTGGGCCTTTTCAGGCGTGCGGTTGGCGATACGGATTTCGGCGGCTCCCGCCTCGTCGAGCGCAAAGGCGATACCGGCAGCGGCACCGCCTGCACCCAGAAGCAGACAGGGGCCCGCCGTCACATCGAAGTCGGGCGCTTCATGGCGCAGATTCTCCAAAAAGCCCAGCCCGTCGGTGCATGAGCCGATGGCCTTGCCGCTATCGGTGAAAATGATCGTGTTGACGGCACCGATGCGCATGGCCATGGGATCGGCCCGGTCCACCAGATGAAGGGCCGCCTCCTTGTGCGGCAGGGTCAGATTGACGCCTCTGAAGCCCATGCGCGGCAGGGCTTTCAACACGTCGGCCAGATCCTCCGGGCGAACCGCCAGGGGAATATAGGCGCCGTCAATGCCGTGGCGTTCCAGCCAGTAATTATGCAGTCTGGGCGAACGCGAATGGCCGACCGGCCAGCCAATGACGCCCGCCAGTTTCGCGTTGCCGCTGATAGCCTTCATCGCGCCACCTCGCCCAAATTTCTGAGCTCCTGCAACAGAGGCAGAAGCGGCAATCCCTGGATGGTAAAGCTATCGCCTTCGATCCGCTCGAACAACTGTACGCCCAATCCCTCGATGCGATAGGCCCCCACCGAGGCCAGGGCCGCCTCACCCTCGGCTTTCAGATATGCCATAAGAAAGGCGTCCGAGAAATCACGCATTGCAAGATGCGCCTCCCCAGCATGTTCCCACAACAGCCCGCCCGCCCGAACCAGACAAACGGCGCTGATCAGACGGTGTGTACGCCCCTTGAGGGCCAGCAACTGCTCCCTTGCCGCATCAAGTGTTGCGGGTTTGTCGAAGAGACGGCCCTCGCAATCAAGCAGTTGATCGGCGCCGATGACCAGACGGGTCGGGAACCGCTCTGACAGGGCTTGGGCCTTGGCTGTTGCCAGAGCAAGGGCGACCCCTTGCGGCGGCGATTCTCTCATGCTGTTCTTGAGGTCAGCTTCATCGATACAAGAAGCCATGGCCTCGACTTGAAGTCCGGCATCTTTCAGCAGGCGCAGGCGCGCCGCACTCGCCGAAGCCAGCAAAATCACGGATCCAGCCCTTTGTGCTTGGCAAAGAGTTGCATGATGCTGGCCGAGGCTTCCTCGATCGAGCGGCGCGTGACATCAATGACCGGCCAGCCATGCTTGGCAAACAGGCGTCTGGCCGATAACACTTCCTCGCGCACCATTTCCAGATCGGCGTAATCGCTGTCCTCGGATTGGTCGAGCAGACGCAACCGATTTTTGCGGATATCGGACAGGCTGGCCGGTTCCTTGGTCAGTCCCACGATCAGGGCATTCTTGGCCTCCAACACCTCGTCGGGCAGAGGCATGCCGGGCACCAAGGGCACATTGGCCGCCTTGATGCCGCGATTAGCCAGATACATGCAGGTCGGCGTTTTCGAGGTGCGCGAAACGCCCAGCAGAATCACGTCGGCCTTGTCCAAGCCCGACATCAACTGGCCATCATCATGGGCCATGGTGTAATGCATGGCGTCGATGCGTTCGAAATATTCGGCATCCAAAGCGTGCTGACGACCGGGAAAGGGCTTGTCGACCTCTCGGTTGAAATGTTCTTCCAGGGCAGCCAGAACCGGCGACAGAATGCCGACACAAGGAATTTTCAGACCCAGGCAGCCGGTAATCAGGCGCTCGCTGCCCACGGGATCGACCAGGGTGAATAAGACCACGCCGGGATTTTGCGCGATTCCCTGAAGGGCTCGGTCAACCTGACCCTCGGTGCGCACCAGCCACCATTGATGGAGCGTCGAAGGCACATTCTCGAATTGCACCAGACAGGCCCTGACAACGCTGGTGACGGTTTCTCCGGTGGCGTCCGAGACCAGATGCAGATGAAAGTTTTTCATAGGCTCACGTGGATGAAAAAGGAAAGACGGGGATATGTCCGACAATATCCACAAACTTTGCCGGGTGCCAGCCTCCATCCAGACTTGGCCCACACAGCCGCCCTCATGAGGACAAAATCATACCGGGGCACCCCTCGCCCTGGAAAACCGGACTTATCCCCCTCTTTCACAGACCCTTTCTTTTTAGCGACAATCTGGCAGTTTTAGCTGTTTTTGATGCTTTTCCCCCAGATTTCGGCGCTTTCGGATTTCTGTCGATAAGCCTGGGATGACAAGAACACCACGCTTTGCACAGGCCCAACGAACAACAACTATCTTTATTCTTAAATATATAAATTGTAGAGATAAGGTCCTTGAACCTGGATAACCGAGAAAAGCTGCCGTGAGCGACAAACTGATCGTGCGTGCCCTTAAGGGCGAAAGAACCCGCCCCGTCCCCTTCTGGCTGATGCGCCAGGCCGGGCGCTATCTGCCCGAATACCGGGAGATCCGGGCCAAGTCCAAGGGGTTTCTCGACTTCTGCTTCTCGCCGGGCCTGACCGTCGAGGCAACGCTTCAGCCGCTGCGCCGCTATCACATGGATGCCGCCATTCTGTTTTCGGACATTCTGGTGGTTCCTTATGCGCTGGGCCAGGAAGTGGGCTTTCAGGAAGGCGAGGGACCCAAGCTGAAGGCGCTGACCAATAGCGCCGATATTGCCGCCTTAAGCATCGAGAATTTTCATGAGCGCCTGGAACCGGCCTATGAAACCTTGCGCCAGCTTGTCTTTGCCATTCCCGAAACCACGGCCCTGATCGGTTTTGCCGGCGCTCCCTGGACGGTGGCCACCTATATGATCGAAGGCGGCTCCAGCAAGGAATTCATCAAGGCTAAGGGCTGGGCTTATCGAAACACGGCTGATCTGGAACGTCTGATCGACCTGCTCACCGACGTTACGGCGGAATATCTGTTGATGCAGATCGCTTGCGGCGCCGAGGTGATTCAGCTTTTCGACAGTTGGGCCGGAATCTTGCCGGAAGAGGAATTTCGTCGCTGGTCGATCAATCCGGCCAGACGGATCGTGGAAAAGTTGCGTTCGCGCTGCCCCAATGTGCCCATCATCGGCTTTCCCAAAGGGGCGGGGGCACTTTACGAAACCTATGTCAAGGAAACCGGCGTCGATGCGATCAGCCTGGATAGCTCGGTTCCGCTTTCCTGGGCGGCCAAAACGCTTCAGCCGCATGCGGCACTTCAGGGTAATCTGGACAATGTGCTGCTGCTGGCGGGCGGCGAGGCCATGGAACGCGAAACCAGGCGCATCATCGACATTCTGGGCAAGGGCGCCTTCGTCTTTAATCTCGGCCATGGAATCCTTCAGCACACACCGCCCGAACATGTGGCCAGACTGGCCGAGATCATCAAAGAGGTGCAATAGGAATGGATAGTTTACTTCCAGCCGCCATTGCGGCGGCGGCCAAGGGCGCGTGAGCGCCCGCCCGCCTGCTTTGCAGGCAGAAATGTTTCTGCTGGCAAAGCCAGCGGCGAGGGACAAATGAAAAAAAACACCGCTGTCGTTCTGTTCAATATGGGCGGACCCGACAAGCTTTCCGCGGTCAGGCCCTTCCTGTTCAATCTGTTCAACGAAAAGGCGATCATCGGCGCCCCCGCCCCCATTCGCTGGTGTCTGGCCCAGTATATTTCCCGCAAGCGCGAAACCCATGCGCAAGACATTTACCGTCAGATCGGCGGGCGTTCGCCGCTTCTGGAACAAACAAATCGCCAGGCCAAGGCGCTTGAGAAGCAACTGGGCGACGATCACCGCTGCTTCGTCGCCATGCGCTATTGGCATCCCTTCATCGAAGAAACGGTAAAAGAGGTCGAGGCCTTTGCTCCCGACCGTCTGGTGTTGTTGCCGCTCTATCCGCAATATTCCAGCACCACCACGGGCTCGTCCTTCGCGGGCTGGGAAAAGCTGGCCGGAAATCTGCCCGTCCCTGCCCGCATCTGCTGTTACCCTGAGCTTTCGGGGCTGATTGAGGCTTTTGCCGAGGGGTTACACACCGCCCTGGTCGAGGCGGCGCGTTTCGGCCCGCCCCGCGTTCTCTTTTCGGCGCACGGTTTGCCGAAATTCCTGATTGATCGCGGTGATCCCTATCAGCATCAGGTCGAGCGCACGGCCAAGGCGATTTTGGAACGCCTGGGCGAGAAGGTGGACAGCCGGATTTCCTATCAAAGCCGGGTGGGCCCCATGGAATGGATCGGCCCCGAGACCTCGGATGAAATCCGCCTTGCGGGCGAAAAGCACCTGCCGGTGATCGTGGTGCCGCTGGCCTTCGTTTCCGAACATTCGGAAACCCTGGTCGAACTGGATATCGAGTATAAAAAACTGGCGGAAGAGTCTGGCGTTCCGTGCTATCTGCGGGTCTCAACCCCCATCGACCATCCGGCTTTCATCAAAAGTCTGGCCGAGCTGGTCGAACATGCCCAGCCCGGCACCAAGCCCGGCGGGAAACCATGCCAAGGCGCCAACCTTACCTGTCCGGGAGTTCTTAAGTGATCGATCTGTCCACCAATGCCTATCTGTGGCTGAAGGCGCTGCATCTGATCGCCGCCATCGCCTGGATGGCCGGCCTGTTCTATCTGCCCCGCCTGTTCGTCTATCACACCCAGGTCAAGCCCGGCTCGGAACAGTCGGAACTGTTCAAGGTGATGGAGCGGCGCCTTTATCGGGCGATCATGCAGCCCGCCATGCTGGTAACCCTGGGCCTGGGCGGGATTCTGCTCTTGGACATCGATAACTGGATTCAAGGCTGGCTGCACGGCAAGCTGGGCCTGATCTTCTTTCTGCTGGTCTTTCACTTCATGTGCGCGCGTTGGAAAAATCATTTCGCCCGCGACGCCAATCGCCATTCCGAGCGCTATTTCAGGTTTGCCAACGAGATACCCACCCTGATCATGATCGGCATCGTGGTTCTGGTGATCGTAAAGCCGATCTGATCGGAGGCTGGGGCCAGGGGGCTGGTAACTTCGCGTATTGACAGAGGGTGTTTGGCCCGCTACATGATAGCCATCGCATCCGGGCACCCCTTGATCGGGATTTCGCCCCAAGCTCCGGCACATCGCCCGGGGCGTCAATCTCCCCAGCACCCGTGTTTTTGCCCACCGCCTTTTCCCTGCCACACCCAATTGGGGTTTCCATGAATCTTCAGGAACTGAAAGCCAAGACACCCGCCGAACTGCTCGCCTTTGCCGAGGAGTTGCAGATCGAGAATGCCAGTGCGCTGCGCAAGCAGGAACTGATGTTCGCCATTCTGAAAACGCTGGCCGACAACGACACGCCGATCTATGGCAGCGGTGTTCTGGAAATCCTGCAAGACGGTTTCGGCTTCCTGCGCTCACCCGAAGCCAATTACCTGCCCGGCCCCGATGACATCTATGTCAGCCCCAGCCAGACGCGCCGCTTTGGCCTTCGCACCGGCGACACGGTGGAAGGCCAGATACGTTCGCCCAAGGATGGCGAGCGCTATTTCGCGATGCTCAAGGTCAATACGATCAATTTCGAGCCGCCCGAGAATGTGCGCCACCGCATCAATTTCGACAATCTGACGCCGCTTTATCCCGACCGGCGCTTGAAGCTCGAGGTGGACGATCCCACCAAGAAGGACAATACGTCGCGCGTCATCGACCTGATCGCCCCCCTGGGGCGCGGGCAGCGCGCCCTGATCGTGGCCCCGCCCCGCACCGGCAAGACGGTGATGCTGCAGAATCTGGCCCATGCGATTGCGGCCAATCACCCCGAGGTCTATCTGATCGTGCTGCTGATCGATGAGCGCCCGGAAGAAGTGACCGACATGGCGCGTTCCGTGAAGGGCGAGGTGGTGAGCTCAACCTTCGACGAACCCGCCACGCGCCATGTGGCCGTCACCGAGATGGTGCTGGAAAAGGCCAAGCGTCTGGTCGAACACAAGCGCGATGTGGTGATCCTCTTGGATTCCATCACCCGTTTGGCCCGCGCTTACAACACTGTGGTGCCCAGCTCGGGCAAGGTGCTGACCGGCGGTGTGGATGCCAATGCGTTGCAGCGCCCCAAGCGTTTCTTCGGTGCGGCCCGCAATATCGAGGAAGGCGGATCGCTCACCATCATCGCCACCGCGCTGATCGATACGGGGTCTCGCATGGACGAGGTGATCTTCGAAGAGTTCAAGGGCACGGGCAATTCGGAAATCATCCTGGATCGCAAGCTTTCCGACAAGCGTACCTTCCCCGCCATCGACATCACCAAGTCGGGTACCCGCAAGGAAGAGCTGCTGGTCGACAAGGGCACGCTGTCCAAGATGTGGGTCCTGCGCCGCATCCTCATGCCGATGGGCGTGGTCGATGCCATGGAATTCCTGGTCGACAAGCTGAAGGGCACCAAGAACAACAACGATTTCTTCGACGCCATGAACAGCTAGAAGTAGACGGCATTCAGCGGAAAGCCCGGGGAAACCCGGGCTTTTTGTCTGTTTACGTCAAGATAACCGCATTCTAAGCTGATCGACGTTCGGGCATCAGACGGAGGAAAGAAGGATGGACAGCGCGGCACCTACGGCCCAAGAGGGCAAAACGGCCAATCTGATCTATATTCTGTATCTGGCGGGCTTCGTTGTCGGCATCACCGGCCTGATCGGCCTGGTCATGGCCTATATCAACAAAGACGGCGCACCGGCATGGGTGCAAAGCCATTACCGCTTTCAAATTCGCACTTTTTGGATCGGCATGCTGCTGGGGGTGATCGGTGTCCTGACCGCCGCCATCGGCATCGGATTCCTGATCCTTCTCTTCATGGCGGTCTGGATGATTGTCCGCTGCGTCAAGGGCATGAAGTTCGTATCGCTTGGACAGGCCCATCCTAATCCGGCGGGATGGATGTTTTCTTAAAGCGAAAAGCCCGGGAAACCCGGGCTTTTTGCCGGGATATCTAAAACACCATCTTCACCCGTCGGCAGGCTTCGTCGATATCGTCGGCGGAAATGGCAGCCTCGAATTGAATGCAGCGCGACTGGTAATCGAGTGTGCGAAATTGAGACAGGATGGCGACGCCATTGACGCGCCCCGCCCTCACCGGAAATTCAAAGGAAGACAGCTTGCCGAGTTTGGATGTGATCGGAGCGACCACGGCCAACCCGGTTCCGATGTTATAGGCATCCTGAGAGAGAACCAGCCCGTAATGCGGCCCTTTCATCTCATGTCCGACCGAGGGCGCCCAGTCGAGATGAACGATATCTCCGCGCAGGGGCACGTAGCCCTGCCTGAAATCGGCGCCGCGCTTGGCCATGTCAGATAAGTTCCTTGCCCCGCGAAGGTGCCGCCAGGAAATCGCCGGTCAGCCCCTTGATCTTGTCGGCATCGTAATCGTTCAGCAGGTCTGCCAGCGATCTCGGGCGCTTGTCGCCGGCATCGGCGATCATCTGATCCAGCACGTCCTGGCGGATAAGAGCGAAGCGCTGCGAATGGCGGCGAATCTCGACTCCCCCTCTGGCCCAGGCCTCGTCATAGACCCGCGCCCCCGATTTGTTGATGTCGGTGGTCGAATAGCTGGCGGCGAAGCGCTTGGCGGTGGACATCGGGCGAATTCCAGATAATCAAGACTATCCAGAATATAATCCTGCCCCACGTCGGCGTCAAGTCCCCCGCCCCCTTGCCTTTTGCCACTTAAGGGACCATCCTTGGCCCCTGCTTTTCTGGAGAAACAAGCCGATGGCCAAGGCGCCGCGCGTGGGCCTGTTCGCAACCTGTCTGGTGGACGCCATGCGGCCATCCGTTGGCTTTGCCACGGCCAAGCTGCTTGAGGATGCGGGCTGCATCGTCGAGGTGCCGGTGGGCCAGACCTGTTGCGGCCAGCCCGCCTACAACAATGGCGACCGCGAAACCGCCAGGGCGATGGCCCGCAAGCTGATCGATCTTTTCAAGAATTACGATTATGTGGTAGCACCCTCGGGCTCGTGCGCCGGCATGCTGCATGCCCATTACCCGGCCCTGCTGGCCGACGATCCCAATTATGCCGCCCTGGCTTTGTCGCTGTCCCAGCGCAGCTATGAATTGGTCAGTTTTCTGGTCCGCGTCATGAAGGTCGAGACGACGCATGCGGCCCTGGCCGAAACCGTGACCTATCACGATTCCTGCTCGGGCCTGCGCGAGCTGGCCATCAAGGACGAGCCGCGCCTGCTTTTGCAAAAGGTCGAGGGCCTTGATCTCAAGGAATTGTCGGCGGCCGAGGAATGCTGCGGCTTTGGCGGCACCTTCTGCGTCAAATATCCCGAGATTTCCACCAAAATGGTAGACGACAAGCTGGCCGATATCGAAAGCACGGGGGCTGCCACCGTACTGGGCGGCGATCTGGGCTGCCTGATGAATATCGCCGGACGCCTAAAGCGCAAGGGCAAGGCCGTGAAAGTGCGCCATGTCGCCGAAGTGCTTTCGGGCATGTTGGGCGGGCCCGCCATCGGCGAGGAGCGCTCCTGATGAGAAGCCGTCCCGGCGGCATCAAAAGCAATAGCCACGCGGCGATGGCCGATCCGGTATTGCGCGAGGCGCTGGCCAAGCTGAAAACCGGTTTTCAGGCCAAGCGCAAAATCGCTGCGGCCAATCTGCCCGAATTCGAAGCGCTGCGTGATCAGGCCCGCGACATGAAACGGGCCGTGCTGAAGGATCTCGATTCCTATCTCGAAATCTTCGAGACCAAGGTGCAAGAGCAGGGCGGCCAGGTGCATTGGGCGTCTAGCGACCAGGAGGCCCGCGACATCGTGCTGGCCATCTGCAGACAGGCCAAGGCCAAGCTGGTGGCCAAGGGCAAGTCGATGATCTCGGAAGAGATCGCGCTCAATCCCTGGCTGGAACGCCATGGCTTCGAGGTGGTTGAAACCGATCTTGGCGAATACATCATTCAGCTTCGGGCCGAGCCGCCCAGCCATATCATCGCCCCGGCCATCCATCTAAGCCGCCATCAGGTGGCGGCGGCCTTTCGGTCGCGCCACAAGGAACTGGACGACAAGCGCCAGCTTAGCGAGCCGCGCCAATTGCTAGACGAAGCCCGGGCCATTCTGCGCCAGAAATTCCTGGCCGCCGATGTCGGCATTACCGGGGCCAATTTCCTGGTGGCTGAAACCGGCAGCTTTGTGCTGGTCACCAATGAGGGCAATGGGGATCTCACGCAAACCCTGCCCCGGGTGCATATCGTGCTGGCCAGCATCGAGAAGGTGGTGCCCACGCTGGAAGCGGCAAGCCTGCTGACCCGCCTTCTGGCCCGCTCGGCCACGGGTCAGGAGATGACCTCCTATACCACCGTCACCACCGGGCCCAAGCGAGCGGGCGATCTGGATGGACCCGAAGAATTTCACATCGTGCTGCTCGATAACGGGCGCACCGCCATGCTGGGCGGTCCGTTTGAGGACATGCTGCGCTGCATCCGCTGTGCCGCCTGCATCAATCACTGTCCGGTTTACGGCGCCATCGGCGGGCACGCCTATGCCTCGTTTTACTGCGGGCCCATGGGCTCGGTTCTAACCCCCGCCTTGGCGGGCTTGGAAGAATGGTCGGACATGCCCGATGCCTCCAGCCTGTGCGGACGCTGCGAGCAGGTTTGCCCGGTGCGCATTCCCCTGCCCCGCATGCTGCGCAGTTGGCGCGAGCGCGCCTTCGAGCGCAAGATCACCTCCGCCACCACCCGCTTCGGGCTTGGCGTTTGGGGTGCTGTGGCCAAACGCCCCTGGCTCTACCGGCTGCTGGTCGATCTTGGCATGCCGGTCTTGAAACTGCTGGCCGGAAAGAAGGGGAGCCTTTCCAGCCTGCCCCTGGCCGGAGGCTGGACCGCCTCGCGCGATCTGCCAGCACCCGAGGGGCGTAGCTTTGTTACCCAATGGGCCGAGTATAAGAAAGGCGCGAGGCAATGACCCGCGAGGAAGAATTGTTCCAGTCCCTGAAGGCGGCCTACGAGCATCACATGCTGGATACCGTGGGCAATATGCACAAGCTCAACAATCCGCATTCGATTCTGTTCAATCCCTGGGAAAATGTGGGGCCGCTGCTGGTTCTGGTGCTGGGCAGCCTTTTTGTTCTGCTGACCTACAAGCTGCTCTGGGGCACGGCGGCTCTGCTGGGCTCCTGCGCGCTTTATCTGCTGGTGGTCAGGCCCTGGGTGGCTTGGCGTCTGCATGGGCGACTGGTCGGGCTGGTCCTGCGCGGTCTCTATACCTTCAAGGAAATGTGGAAGCTGGGCGGATTTTCGCTGGTCTGGGCGGGCTATCCCCCCGATTTCTGTCATGCCCCGGCGGGCGACTGGCAGCGCTTTGCCGAGAAACATGCCCAACCGGTGGCCCTGCCAGCCCCCGAGGGTGCGGTTACTGAAGGCGGCGACGAAAACGGGCCTGATTTTCCCGAGCGCGAAGACAGGAGAAGCGCATGAGTGACGCGCGCGCCAAGATTCTGTCCTCGATCCGTCAGGCCCAGGGACGCCAGGCGCTGGATGCGGCGCGCAGGCTCGACATCGAAACATCCATCGCGAGCCACAAGCCCTATCTGATTCCGGCCCGCGCTCAGTTGGACACGGAAGCGATGCGCACGCTGTTCATCGCCAAGGCCGAAGAGGTGTCGGCCCGCGTGTTGGCGCTGGAGGCCAGGACAGAGGTGCCTGCAGCCGTTCGGGCGTTGCTTGCGGAAATGGCGCTGCCGCCCATCCTTGCCGTAACCCCCGATCCCTGGTGGGACGGGCTGGATTGGGGGGATTTGAGCATCCACAAAGGCTCGCCCCGATCCGATGACATGGCGGGGCTGGCCCGCGCCAAGGCGGGCATTGCCGAAACCGGAACGCTGATGCTGCTCTCGGGGGCGACCTCGCCCACGCTGATGAATTTCATGCCCGATGTGCATCTGGTGGTGCTGGAAGAATCGCGCCTTCTGGGCACCTATGAAGAAGCCTGGGCACAGCTGCGCCGCGAAAGCAACGCCATGCCCCGCGCGGTCAATCTGATCACCGGGCCTTCGCGCACCGGCGATATCGAACAAACCATCCTGCTGGGGGCTCATGGCCCTCGGCGCCTGATCATTCTTCTCGTCAAGGAATAGAACCGTGTCGCACCGGCGCACCCGCCATCCCACGCATGAAGAAATCCGCCTGTGGCGTCATGTCATGCGCGCCGCCTCGCCTTTGCGCCCCACGCAATTTGCCGTCGACGAGGCCAATGACAACGAAATTCTGCCTCCACCGAGCAAGACCAAGGCTGAAGCGCCCTTACCCAAGCCTCCCAAGCCCTCCTTGAAATCCAAGCTGGCCGAACTGGTGCCGGGCAAGGTGGTCGATGTCGACAAGCGCACCGCGCTTCGCCTGACCAAGGGACAGATGGCGATCGAGGGGCGGCTTGATCTGCACGGCCTGACCGAGGACCGGGCGCATGGCGCCCTTAAGCACTTTCTCTCCATGTCGCAATCCATGGGGCGGCGCTGCGTTCTGGTCATCACCGGCAAGGGCGTCGAGGGCAAGGGAGTCCTTAGAACCCAGATGCCCCGTTGGCTGAATGCGCCGGAACTGCGCCCCTTGGTGCTGGCGGTTTCCGAGGCACTGCCCAAGGATGGCGGCAGCGGCGCTTTCTATGTTTTGCTAAAGCGCAACCGGAGCGGTGAGGCGTGACTCCGTTCGGAGCGCGCATACGCCAGTTGCGCCAGGCCAGGGGCATGACGCTGACTGGCATGGCCCAGGAATTGGGCGTAACACCTGCATATCTCTCGGCCCTGGAACATGGGCGCCGGGGCCGCCCCGCCCCCGGCCTGATCATGCAGATCTGCGGCGTGTTGGGCTTGATCTGGGACGAGGCGGCCGAGCTTAAGGATCTGGCGAAACGCTCGCATCCCAAGGTGACTCTGGATACGTCGGGCCTGTCGCCCGAGGCTACCGAACTTGCCAATGCGCTGGGCCGCACCATCCGCGATCTGCCCGACGAAACCATCGCCTCCCTGCTGGCCCTTTTGCCGAAAGAGTGACCTTGCGGCTTTCCGTCATCATGCCGGTCTATAACGCAGCACCCTATCTAGGCGAAGCGCTGGAAAGTGTTCTGACCCAATTGGGGCCGGACGACGAATTGGTGGCGGTCGATGACGGCAGTACGGATGGCTCGTGGGAATTGCTGGAGCGGCAGACCGATCCGCGCTTAAAAAAAACGCGCCAGGAGAATCAGGGGGCGGCGATGGCCCGCAACCAAGCCCTTGATCTGGCGGCGGGCGATTATCTGGCCTTCGTCGATGCCGACGACATCGCCCTGCCTGGGCGCTTCGAGATTCCCCTGCAAGCGCTGACGGCGGATTCTTCCTTGTCCATCGTGGGGGCAGGGCTTCGCGTCATCGATCCTCAAGGCGTTGTACTGCGCGACGACATCAAGCCCGCGCAAGATACTTGTCTGCGCTGGATCACGCTGTTCAATTCGCCCTTCACCTTCAGCACGGTGACGGTGCGTGCTTCGGCGCTGCGCTTCGATCCCTCAGTGATTCCGGCCGAGGATTACGCCTATTGCGCCGATCAGTTGGAGCAGGGGCGGGGTGTTATTCAAGATGAGGTGCTGGCGGCTTATCGTGTTCATCCGGGCCAGGTGACGAAACGTAAGAACGATCTCTTGCGCGAGTCCGGCAACCAAATTTCAAGGAGCAAGATCAAGGAGCGGCTGGGAGTGGATCTGCCCTTGGCCCTCGTCTTTCTCATGCGCCATTTGCAAGCCTTCGGCTGGGAGCGCCTAAGCCCAGAGCATCACGGCGATGCGCAGGCTGCCGAGGCCACGCTGTTTCAGTTGTTCGCGCTGTTCAAGCAAGCCCCATTCTTGGATGGTGAGGCGCTGGCCGCCATCAAGCAAAGCCTTCTACGCCGCGCGTAATAT
>JADFZV010000001.1 GCA_015232335.1 Alphaproteobacteria bacterium
TCTCGTCCTCCAGCGACTTCAGCCGCTTGGCATCCGAGACGTCCATGCCCCCGAACTTGGCCTTCCACTTGTAAAAGGTAGCCCCGGAGATCCCGTGGCGGCGGCAGACATCCGCCGTCGTGGCACCAGCCTCCTGCTCCTTCAGAATCCCGATTATCTGCTCTTCCGTAAACCGACTGCGCTTCATCGTCCGTCTCCTCTGGATGACGGACTCTACCAAAAAATGGAGGAAAACGAGGGGCTCAGGTCACCCCCTCGGGGTTAACCTTCAGCGCCCTCAAGGCATCCTCGGCTACGGCATCAAGCGTTGTCGGCAGTTCCGAGAGGTCGAGGCCCATGAGAGCGGTAAGGGAAGTCAGCGAGCCACGGAACTGCGTGAAGAACATTTGAATTCGGTCTTCGCGCAACCCATCCAGCACCTTCTTGCGTTCGGCCTTCGAGACATAGGGCGCAAGGGCGGTTTTGGTTTCCTCGATGCTGGCTTGCCAGATCGGATGAAGCGGCCAGCGGCTGCGGTTCGTGTCACCATTCGGCACCGTGTAGCGGATGGCGTTGAGAACACCCAGCATCACATCGCCCGCCTTGGCCTCGAAATCGGCAAAGCATTTCAGGTTCCAGTAATCCAGTTCCTTCTCTCCGGCCCTTGGCTCCCTTCGCCCGCTCCAAATTTTCATTGAAAACGGTATCGTGTAGCAAGCACACCAAGCGCCTTCCTTCGAGGGGGCTGCACTGCGTGAGGCGCTGTTTTCCTTCCAGCCAAGCGACGCCCATCATTTGTTATTAGGCTTTCCAAGGGTTGTTGCCGCCCCCTTGGGGTTTCGTCATCCCTCTCCCAAGCGAACAAATCACCCTTGCCAGAATTAACCTACTAGGTTAATATTGTCTCGTGGAAAAAGGCATCCCCCATTGCAAGCTAGCCAAGGTGAAGGCCCTGATCGAGGAGGGGAGGGTGCGTTCCACCCTATCGGCCCTGGCTGGCGGCGCCGCCCTGGGGTTTGATTTCGAGGGCATCATCGGCGTGGTAATGGCGCTGACACCGGCGGACTTCCACAAAAGCATGACGACCTACGCCGATCACCGGGTTTGGCAGGATGTGTATCGGCCCACCACATCCGCCGGAGAGGTTTATCTGAAGCTGACGGTCATCGATGACGTTCTCATCGTGTCGTTCAAGGAGCTATGACCATGAAATGTCCCTCCTGTGGTGCGGCGGATTTGGTGCATGACACCCGTGACCTGCCTTACACCTACAAAGGCGAAACCACGACGATCCCGGCGGTGACGGGCGATTTCTGTCCGGCCTGCGGCGAGGCCGTTGTCGAGAACTCGGCTGAAGCGGGCCGGGTCAGTGCTGGCATGCTGGATTTCAACAAGCAGGTGAACGCCTCGATCGTCGATCCCGACTTCATCGCCAGCGTCCGCAAGAAGCTGGCGCTGGACCAACGGGAAGCCGCCGAGATTTTCGGCGGCGGGGTCAATGCTTTCTCACGCTACGAGAACGGCAAGACCAAACCGCCCCTGGCGCTGGTGAAACTGCTCAAGGTTCTTGACCGCCATCCCGATTTGCTGGGCGAGGTGAGGAGAGCGTAGCGGCGCGGCAAATCCAGAGGTTGTCAAAGCAGTGCATACATGCAGATTGTTGGGGTAGGAAATATTCAATGCCAATCACCCGCAGGATGCGCCCTCGCGGCGTAACGATCAGAACATGCAGCCGCCTGCCGACAAGCCCGGCGGGGTCCTATTTTCCGTCGATCAGCTCAAGTTGGCGCGAGCGCCAGTCTAGCACCGCCGTATGTTTGGTCATCTTGCCCGCCAGGGCCGGGAATTCGCAATTGATCACCCCGGCGGCGAAACTGGATAGAAAGCGCGATTTCAACTCGGCCCTTGCTCGATCGACGCCCACCTCGTCGTAGGGCACCGAAGCCAGCAGCAGGAACCCATCATCGGGAATGCGGCCCCCCGCCATATTATTCTGGATGATGGCGGCGGCCTTGCGAAGCGGATCGGCCAGGTCCGGACTGTAGGGTCCGATGATCAGGGCCTGGTTGGGCGTATGCAGAAAGTCGAAGCCGCGGCCCAGGCAGATCATCCATTCGCGGTGCTCGACATCCAGCAGACGTTCCTGCCTTTCGGCTTGTGCGCGCACTTGGGCGATATGGTCAAGATTGCCCTGCAGCAGCGGCAATAGATCGGCCCGCATCTGGGCTTGCATGTCGGGCAGCAGGGCCGCCAGACGCGGCTTCAAGCCTTCGGCCTCGTCGGCTGACAAGGTGGCAAGGTCAAGCGTGGTCCCATCGGCCCCGTGCAGCACCAAGGCGTCCTCGTCGGTCTCAAAGCCGCAGACCAGCGGATAAACAGTGGCGTGGTTGCGACCGAAAATATGCTCGACCTGCTGGCGGATTTCCTGCGTGTGGGCCATCGCCGCCCCCTTATCGAATTGGAAACCGGCGCAGCCGCGTTTGGGGTCGGCTTTTGACCAGTGATAGGTGATCAGAAACAGCACGCGCCGCCCGCTGCCAACCATGCGCAAAACATGATGCGCCAGCACCTCGCCCAAATGCGGCCAGCCCAGATCGAACATGCCGCCCAGATTGCGAAAGGGCATCAGGATGCCGGGAGGCGTGTTGGTCGCCACCGGGATGTTGATCCGCCCGTCCATGCATTTCAGAACCGCGATGGCGGTGGGGTGCTGGGCCAGATAGTGTTCCCGGGCCAGCCACGCTTCCGGGCTGCGGAACGTTTCGCCGTGGCGATGGGCCAGGTCGAACAGCCATGCGATGCGCTGCGCGATGGGCTTGCTGTGAATATCGATCATGGCCCGTTTCCCTTGTGCCGTCCTTGAAATCGCCCCGGCCGCAAAACATCTCGAGGCACCAAGCTATAACGAAAAGGGAATTTCAGCTATTCCTGGAAGGCAAGTGCCACAAACTGAGGCACCACGGACAGCGAGCTTACAGCACTCTGGACTCAAGCGACCTGCCTTGGGTCTTTCATCCGGCGTTGCCTTCCAATCCCCGCTATTTCCCGGCGTCGCTTTTAGGCCTCCAGGTGCGGATCAGCCGCTCGCCTTCCTCGATCTGATCTTTGGAAAGACGTGTGGCGGTGTCGCGCTGTAAACGGCTGGCATCTTGCCAGACCTCGCGATCACCCTCGGCCTTTGCCCCCTTTGCCGCAAGGCCAAACCATTTGTAAGCCTGCACCAACTCTTCGGGTATCCCCTCGCCCTGCTGGTAATAAAGCCCCAAATGAACTTGTGAATATAAATCGCCCTGCTCGGCCGCATAAAAATACCACATGGCGGATTCGATTTCGTCGTGCGGCGCCCCCTTGCCCCGGGCATACATGTAACCAAGCTGGAATTGCGCATCGGCATGACCCAGCGCTGCCAGCCGACGCCACAGTGTCAGGGCCTTGGGGTAATTGCCGGACCTATAGGCATCCAGCCCGTCTTCATACACACCGGCATAGGCATCCTGGGTCAGCCGGGCAGGCACAAGCCCAGCCACCAGCAGGGCCAGCATCATTTTGCGAAGGGCGGCGTTGACCATGCCACGACTTTAACTACGTCCAATTAATGGACAATTAATATCCCGGGCAGTTGCTCATTCTCCAAGGCCCGTCTTTTTGCTAGCATGCCCCCTTAGGGCCACCAGAAAAGGGAGTGCGCAATGGACAAGGAGCTTAAAAGTCTTCTCGATTCCATGGGAGTGGGGCGGCGTGATTTTCTGGCCGGGGCCACGCTGGTGGCGGGCTTCGCCCTGGCCGCCCAGCCGGTGGGGGCTCAGGCGATCGCAACCCCTGCGCAAGGGCTGAAGGAAGGCATGGCGAGCTTTCCCTCGAACGGCACCTCGGTGCCCGTTTATATGGCCAGGCCCGAGGCGGGGTCGAAATGGCCCATTGTGCTGGTGATTCAGGAAATCTTCGGCGTGCATGAGCACATCAAGGATGTCTGTCGCAGGCTGGCTGGGCTGGGCTATATGGCTGTGGCGCCCGAGCTTTATGTTCGCCAGGGCGATCCCAAGACGGCACCCGACATTCCTTCCATCATGCAAAATATCGTGCCCAAGGTGCCCGATGCCCAGGTTATGGCCGATCTCGATGCTGCGGCTGATTGGGCTGCGGCCCAGGGAGGTGATGCTAATCGTCTGGCCATCACCGGCTTTTGCTGGGGCGGGCGCATCGTCTGGCTCTATGCCGCCCATAATCCGCGCCTGAAGGCGGGGGTGGCCTGGTATGGCCGTCTGGTGGGAACAGTGGGCGAAAACACGCCCAGACATCCCCAGGATATCGCCGCCCAGATCAAGGCGCCCGTGCTGGGCCTGTATGGGGGTGCTGATCCCGGCATTCCGCAAGAGACCGTGGAACAGATGCGCGAGCTGCTGAAGGGGGCCACCAAGAAAGCCGAGATCGTGGTCTATCCCGATGCACCCCACGCTTTTCACGCTGATTACCGTCCCAGCTATCGCAAGGAACCGGCCGAGGATGGATGGAAGCGCCTGCAGGCCTGGCTGAAGGTCAACGGGGTATAAAAATCAACCGATAAAGGCGCCGTAAAGGAAAAGCCCGATCAGGCCCGCCATGTAAATGGCGGCGCCGATCCCCAGCGCAAACAGAAAATTGCCGAAAGTGAAAAGAGGGTGTTCGTCGCGGTCAATCTGGCGCCGGTCGGGGGCGCGCTTTTCCGTGCCGCTGACGATGGTGAAATAAACCCGCCGATGCGGCAAAGGCAGCGAAAAGCGGATATTGACCGGATGCGAGCTTTGCCACGAGCCGCGCCCGGCCCCATCATTCGGGGCCGAAGGCTCGCTGGAACCCGCGAAGTAATTGTCACCCAAATCTGCCGTCTTCTCGGCCATGGCTCCATCTCCCCATGGGAACCTATTCACCCGGGAACTCTAGGCGATCAGGCTTCGATTGCCTAGATGTTTCATTGAGGAGTAGCCTTGTAGCGAAAATAGGGGGTGAGCATGGCCGAACAGGATTGGGCAGGCACCGTCGGCAAGCTGCTGACCCGTCGCTTCGGCCATACGGTCGATCCCTTGGCCAGGGCCTACCTGGCCAGTCTTGCCCAGGCGGACCGCACAACGCCTGACAAGGAATCCTTGTTGGCAGCCCATTTGTTCGAGCTGGCGCGAAAGCTGCCCAAAGTTGGGCGGGTGATTCAGATAAGCGCCGATCCCACTGCGCCCAGCCGCATCGAAATCATTCATCCTGATCGGCCCTTCCTGCTGGCTTCTGTCGGCATGGCGCTGGTGGCCTGGGGATGCGAGGTCGCTCGCGTGGCCCATCCGGTCCTAAGGGTCCGGCGCGACGGCAGGGGCCAGTTGAAATCGCTGGGGGACGAGGCAGGCTCAAGCGAATCTTGGATGCAATTCGTGCTGAAGGATCCGCTGGACGAGGCGCAGTGCGCCAGTCTTTACGCCCAGATCGAAGAGATTCTGCAAAGTGTTGATGCCGTGGTCGGCGACTGGTTCGCCATGCGCCAAAAAGTCTTTGCCGCTGCCGCCCGCCAGAGCGACAGCGAGTCCAAGACCTTTCTGGAATGGATCGAGGACGGGCATTTCACGCTGCTGGGGGCGGGCCGCTTTGCGCTGAAAAACGGCCGACTCGTTCCGGCGGGAAAGGGCCTCGGCCTGCTGACCAAAGGGGCCCATCATCTTTTTGATGCCAAGGCGCTGGCGGCGGGGGTCAAGGCGCCGGGGCTTTTCGTCACCAAGGCGGATCGTCGCTCGCCGGTTCATCGCCCGGTGCTGATGGATCTGATCGGTGTTCCTGCAGGTGAGGGCAGGATCGATCTTTTTCTAGGCCTGATGACGGCGGATGTCTATTCGGCCAGCGTTGCCAGCCTGCCCTGGGCAAGGCGCAAGGCCGAAGCCGTGCTTAAGCATTTCGGTTTCGATCCCCTAAGCCATAATGGCCGCCTGCTCGCCAATATTCTGGAAACCCTGCCCAGAGACGCTCTGTTTCAGGCGGAAGGGATCGATCTGGTGCATTTGGCGCGGGGCATTCTTGAATTGCAAAATCGCAGCCGCGTCGCCCTGTTCTTGTTGCCCGACGCCTTCAAGCGCTCGGTCACCGCCCTGGTCTATGTGCCACGCGAAGTCTATGACACGCATCTGCGTCTCACCTTGCAAAATCTGATCGAAGCGGCGGCGGGAGGTAGCGTCATCAGCTCGGCCGTTCTGGTCAATGAACAGCCCCTGGCCAGATTGCATCTGGTCGTCACCCATCCGGGTGTGCTTCCTCCCATCGACGGGCGCGCCCTGGAAGAACGCCTGGCCCGCGCGGCCCGCGGCTGGTCCGAAGAATTGGGAGAAGCCCTGGTCTCTGTTTTGGGTGAGGCCGAAGGACGCAGGCGGGCCGCCCGCTACGCCAAATCCTTTCCCGCCGCCTATCGCGAGGCAACGCCGCCCGCCTCGGCGCTGGCCGATATCGGACGCGCCGAAGCCTTGCTGGCGGGTGCCGATATCGTGGCCGCCTTGGAAGAACATTCAGACCGCCTGTTGTTCAAGCTGGCCCGGGCCGAGAAGATGATTCCGCTATCGCTGGTGCTGCCCCGGCTGGAAAATCTGGGCTTTACGGGTTTGAGCGAGCATCCCTTCCGTCTGTCGATCAGCAACGGCTTGCCGATTTGGCTGCATGTCTTCGAGGTGGAAAGTACGGGCAGTTTCAGCAAAGAACTATCGGCGCATGTGGTCGAGGCCTTTCTGGCCGTCTGGCGCGGCGAGGCCGAGGACGATTCCTTCAACCGCCTCGTGGTGCGGGCGGGCTTAAGCTGGCGCGAGGCGGCCCTTCTGCGCGCCCTGGCGCGCTATCTGATTCAGGCGGGCAGTCCGGTCAGCCTGGCCTATATGGCGCGCGTGCTGGAATCACATCCCCAGGCGACAGCGCTTCTGGTTGCCCTGTTCAACGCGCAGCTTGATCCGGCATTGAAGAAGGCTGAAACAGGCCCGATCGAAAAGCGCCTGTCGGCCTATCTCGATACGGTCATCAATGCCGACGAGGACCGCATTCTGAGGCGCTTTCTCAATCTGATCGGCGCGACCCTGCGGACCAGTTATTTCAAGATGGGTCCGGTGATGGCCTTCAAATTCAAAAGCCCCGACATCGAAGGCCTGCCCGATCCTAAGCCCTGGGCCGAAATCTGGGTGCATGGCCCCCGGGTCGAGGGTATTCATCTGCGCGGCGGGCCGGTGGCCAGGGGCGGCATTCGCTGGTCGGATCGGCCTGAGGATTTCCGCACGGAAATCCTGGGTCTGATGAAAGCACAGACGGTCAAGAACACCGTCATCGTGCCGGTGGGTGCTAAGGGCGGATTCGTCATGCGCAAGCCGCCCGTCCAGGGCGGGCGCGAGGCCTTTCTCGCCGAGGGAATCGCCTGCTACAAACTGTTCATCGCGGCCCTTCTGGATCTTACCGACAATCTGGTCAGGGGGCGCATCGTGCCGCCCAAGGATCTGGTGCGCAGGGATGGCGACGATCCCTATCTGGTGGTGGCCGCCGACAAGGGCACGGCCAGCTTTTCCGATATCGCCAACGCGCTGTCGCTTGAGCGCGGCTTCTGGCTGGGCGATGCTTTCGCTTCGGGCGGCTCGAAGGGCTATGACCATAAGGGCATGGGCATCACCGCCAAAGGGGCCTGGATTTCCGTGCGCCGCCATTTCAGGGAACTGGGCGTCGATCCCGAAAAGGACGTCATTCGCGCAGTTGGCGTGGGCGACATGTCGGGCGATGTTTTCGGCAACGGCCTCTTGCGCTCGAAAAGCGTGAAGCTGGTGGGCGCCTTCGATCATCGTCATATCTTCATCGATCCCGATCCCGATCCCAAAAAATCGTTTCAGGAGCGCCAACGCCTGTTCAATCTGCCCCGCTCAAGCTGGGCCGATTATGATGCCAAGCTGATCTCCAAAGGCGGCGGCGTGATTGATCGTCAGGCGAAATCGGTCAAGCTGTCGCCGGAAGCGCAGGCCCTTTTGGGCATCAAGGCGGCCAGTCCGGCCCCCTCGGACATCATCAAGGCGCTCTTGAAATTGCCGGTCGATCTGATCTGGTTCGGCGGCATCGGCACCTATGTCAAGGCCAGGAGCCAGAGCAATGCCGATGCGGGAGACCGAGCCAGCGATTCCGTGCGCGTCGATGCCGAGGATTTAAAGGCCCGGGTTATCGGCGAAGGGGCCAATCTGGGCGTGACCCAGGCCGGACGCGTGGCCTTTGCCTTGGCGGGTGGGCGCATCAATACCGATGCCATCGACAATTCGGCGGGCGTCGATACCTCGGATCACGAGGTCAATATCAAAATCCTGCTGGATGGCTTGGTGGCCTCGGGCCGCATCCGGCCCGGCGAGCGCGACCGCCTGCTGGTTGGCATGACCCATGATGTCGCCGAACTGGTCTTGCGCGACAATCGCCTGCAAACCCTGTCGCTCTCTCTCTCCGAGGCCATGGGGCCGGAGCTTCTGGATAGCCAGGCGCGCCTGATCCGCCATCTGGAAAAACTGGGCCGCCTGAACCGCAAGCTGGCGGGCCTGCCTTCCGACGAGGAAATTTCGGAACGTCAGGTCGAGGGCAAGGGGCTCACGCGTCCCGAAATGGCCGAACTGCTGGCGCACGGAAAAATCTGGATGAAGGACGAGGTACTGGCCTCGCCTCTGCCCGACGACCGAACCCTTGAGGGCGAATTGCTGGGTTGCTTTCCGCCCGTTCTGGCCAGGCGATTTGCCGACGCCATTTTCAAGCACCCCTTAAAGCGCGAAATCCTGGCGACCCATGTGGTGAATTCGCTGATCAACCGCCTGGGCCCCACCTTCGCCGTACAGATGATGGAGCGTACGGGGGCCAGTGCGCTTGATGCCGCCACCGCCTATCTGGTGGTGCGCGACGGGTTCGATATGCGCGGCCTCTGGGACGAGGTGATGGGCAATGAATCCATTTCCGCCCAGGCGCAATACGCCATGCTGGCCGAAACCAACCGGCTGGTCGAACGCGTGGCCTCGGGCCTGTTGCGCAAGGGCACGACCCTCGATCTGGGGGCCAGTCTGAAGCGCCTGGGCACGGTGGCCGAGGTTTTGAAGCCGCAACTGGCGGGGTTGCTTGACGAGGAAGCCAGAAAGCCGGTCGAAGAGCGCGTACAGGGCTTCATCGCCAAGGGCGCGCCCGAGGCACTGGCGCGCCGTGTTGCGAATTTGATTCTGATGGCGGCGGTTTCCGATGTCGCTGCTGCCGCCGAGATCGCCAAAAGAAAACCCGAGGCGGTGGCAAAGGCCTATTTCGCGGTGGGGGCCCGATTCTCGCTGGGCATTTTCCGCCGTGTTGCCGAATCACTGACCGGGGGCAGCCATTGGCAGCGCTTGGCGCGCTATGCCGTGATCGAGGAACTGCATCAGTGCCAGCGCGATCTGGCCGTCGCCGCCTTAAAATCGGGCGGCCTAGCCCATTGGCTCAAAGCCAATCCGGTATCGGTGGCCCGCATCGATCAACTGGTAACCGAACTGAAAGCGCTGGGCGAGCCCGAGCTGGCCGCCCTGGCCATTCTGGCCCGCCAGTTGCGATCAGCACTATCTTAACGTTCGGTGCGGCGGTGCAGCAGGCCGGAATAGCGATTGGGGGCGGATCTGACATCGGGCCGCAGCCCCAGCCGTTGCAGCCATAGACCCAGCCTTCCGAAGACGATGGAATAATCGCCCCAGCGGATGTGGAAATAGGCGCGCTTGGCCATAAGGGCGGCGCGCAGCAGCAAGATGACCGGCTGCCAGGCCGGATGAGCGCTCTCGGGATAGGGGCGCGCAAAGCGCAGCAGATAGTCGAACAAGGGCGCGGGCAGGCGCACCAGGGCCACCAGATACATCAGCACATTGGCGAAGGTGGACATGACCGAGGTGTAGTCGCGCTCGATCTTGTCGATATCCACGCTGACCTCGGCCAACTGGCGGCCCAACTGGGTGTTGGGAATATAGCGCAGCGAAAAGACGTTGATCATGTAGGGCCGCGGCATGTCGTTGAGCAGGCGCAGCGAGGCCGCGATATCTTCTTTGGTTTCGATGGGATTGTCGAAGATCATGTCGTAATGCGGCGGCATCATCACCTTGGCATATTGCCCGAGAATGTCGGTGGCTTGCCTGATCAGGCCCGGGCGATTGGGCCGTCCATAGAATTTCAAGATGGCATCGCTGCCGCTTTGAATGCCCATGCGCACGCGGTTCAGGCCGCCTGCCAGCAGCGCCTTCACCTTGTCGTCGCGAATATGAACGGGCGTCAGGCCGGTCACGGCGAAGGGCAGGCCGATTCGCGCCCGCCAACGCTCGGAAAATTCCTTCAAGACCGCTTCGGGCAGCGAGATCAGGCAATCGTCGTGAAACACCACGAACTTAATGTGGTCGAAACGAGTCAGAATGGATTCCACCTCGGCAATGATGTGCTCGGGGCTGGAATGACGAATGCGGGCATAATCGGCATCGATCTCGATCAGCCGCGTGTTGCCGCAATAGGAACATTTGAACGGGCAGCCGCGCGACCACATGGTGTTGTAGGAAAGCGCGTCAAGCTGCACATAGTCGGCAGCGCCCAGCGGCCTGAATCCCTGGTCGCCCGGCGAGAAAAGATATTCCCGCTCGCCGAACAGTGGATGAGGCAGCACATCAAGTTGCTCGGATGTCAGAAGCGGCGGTGGCGCATTTCTAACCGTAGCAGAGCCCCCCGCATCATCTTGGGGAAACCAGAAACCCGGCACGTCCAAGAAAGGCTCATTGCGCTTGATGCGCTGAACCAGGGCGGGCAGGGAAATCTCGGCTTCGCCGATGCCCACGGCGTCGGCATGGGCGATGCAGTCCTCGGGATCGGCGGTGGGGTGAACGCCGCCCCAGACGATAAAGGCCTTCGGATTGTGGCGGCGGATGGCGGCGATAATGTCCTTGGTCAGTCCAGCGTATTCCGAAAAGCACGACAGGCCGACTAGGTCGGCGCAGGCCAGCTCGGCGCCGATGCGCTCGATGTCGGTGGAGGACAGGCGCGAGGAAGCATCGGAAAAGAGAATGCTGGAAAGCTTGCGGAAGTTTTCCGCCAGAACGAAATGCAGATGCACATCCTCATCGTCGCGCAGCAGCAAAGCCCCCAACAGGCGCACGCCGAAGGAGGAGATCGAAGAACCGACATAGGCCAGTCGAATGCGCATAAGACGCGATTTCCTAAAGTTCCAGCAGGCGCACCATTGCCTGAATGTTGCCAGCACCCGTAGCGTTGCCCAGAATGCTGCCGTTCTGGTCGGTTTCAAGCCGGGGCAGGCGTGGCGCATGAAGGGCAACATGGCGCCATTTCTTGGCCATGGCCGCCATCAGCACCTCGGCGGCGGCCTTGGCGGCGGCATAGTCTACCGAGCCCTCGGGCAATTCGTCGATGAAAACCGTCGAGGGAGCGACGACGGTCAAAGGCGCATCGCCCGCAAGCCCCGAAACGAGCTGGTAAAGTCCGTTGGCGTAAACCTGGGCGAAATGAGTAAAGCGGCGCATGTCGAAAAAGCTGCCGCCATGCGCATGAATGGGGGGGGTCGCGAAATAATAAAGATGCGTGGGCTGCCAGCCTTCCAGCCGCTCCACCAGCGCTGCTGCCGATTCGGTTGCTGCATCCCAAGGCAAAGCCGCATGGCCTTCGGCCTTGCCGCCGATTTCTGACAGAACGCGCTCGGCATCGCCTTGGCCTAGGCGATAGGTCAGGCGCACGTCGCCGCCGCCCAGAGCGATCATCTTGGCCGCCAGCTCGCCAAGCCCACGCGATCCGCCGATGATCAAGGCGCGCCGTTCGCCATAGCGCCTCGGCGACAGCGTTTTTGCCAAGTCATCAAGACCGGGTTGAGGGCGTGGCGGCGGGCGCAGAAAAGCCGTTAATTTTCCCTGCAGGCCTTCGTTCTCGACGGCCATCTGGACCAGGGACAGCAGCGGGCTGAATTTTGAAACCCGCCAGGCCAGAGGCGCATTGCCGTCCTGGTCCGCAAAGGTCATCTCCAATGCGGAAAAGATGGAATGCAGGCCGGGGCAGTGCATGCCGACCAGGCGCGTCGAGGCCAGCAGGGCTGCCAGATGTCCGGGTGGCATGCTGCCGGCAAGCGAAGGGAAAAGGCGCCGTGCCAGATCAAGATCCAGGGCAGGCTCAAGGCTGCCATGGCAGTCCTTGATGGTGCTGGCGGGCAATTCGTCGGGCATCGTTTGGGGAAATTCATACGCCTCGATTATAGCGCCCCGCACTGGCGGCGCCTCAAGCGTTTCGGCAAGGATCGACAGCGCGGGGCCGCCCCCCTGGCAGGCCAGTATGATCTGAAGCCGCCCGTTCTCATGGGTCAGGCTGAGGGTGATGTCGCTCTCCACCAGCAAGGGTGCGATCATTTTGCATTGCAGGCTGCGGATGCGCGCCCCTTGCGTCAGCGCCGTCGCCGCATCGAGCGCCCAAAGCAGGGCGTGAACGCCATGGACCACGGTGGCGCCGAACAACAATCTGCGCGCGGCAATCGGATCGACATGCAGGGGATTCCAATCGCCGGAAAGTCGGGCGAACAGCGTCTGGTCTTCCTGGGTGAATCGGCGCTGTGCGATCATAACACCCTGTTCGGACGATCCTGGTTGACGTCGCCCTTGGTGAAATAGGTTTGGCTGACATCGTGCCAGTTGTCTTCGGGCGCTGCGGGGCACAGGGCGAAGCCGAATTTCAGGCGGCGGCGCATATCGAGCGCCAGGGGCGCGAACAGGCGGGGCAGATCGAAGTCCGGATGCGGGATGACGCGGCGCATGCCGCCCGCCGCCAAACCCGCCAGAACGGAGGCGTTCGAACAGAAGAAATCGGCAAAGGCGATGCCCTGGCTTGTCATTTCCCCATGCAAGGCGGGGAATCCCGCCGCCAGGGCCTTGGGCGAACCGATCGCCTCGCACATGCGGGCGATGCGCTCGGCTCTGTCGGCCACCGCTTCCTCGCGCCAGACGAAATAGGCATTGCCGAAAGCCGTCCGAACGCGGCGGCAGTGATAGCGAAAAACCGGATGATCCAGATAGCGCCAGCGCATCATGGCCGCCGTGCGGTCGGTGGCGAGGCTGAGGCGGCTTTTGAAATCTGCCCAGTCAGCGTCATAGGCGGCGTCAAAGCCGGTCAGAATTTCAAGCTCCCCCCCCGCTGCGCCAATTCTGTTCATCGCCACATAAGAGGGCGTTACCTCGCTCGGCTGGCCGATCAGGGCCAGGGTCGCCTTGGGATCGCAGACCGCGAACAGGCGCTCAAGCTCGAAATCGATCAACGGACACAGGCTGCCCAGCACCACGCTGGAATAGGTGGAATGCCCGGCCAAGCCGATGAAGCCATGGGCGCGGATCATCTTGCGCAAGAGCAGCATGCCGGCTCCCTGGCGTTCCGGCTCGGCATAGAGTTCGTGCAGCCAGGCGCCTTGAATGAGCCGCCCCCTGGCCCAGATGCCTTCCGTCCGCGCCACGACAAGCGCGCTCAGCCGCTCATCCTCTTCGCGCAGGGCCAGACAGGCGCCGCCGGAATCGATTTCCTCCGAGCAGGGCGTTTTGAACTGCCAGGTAAAATAGGTTTCGTCCTTGAAGACCAGATAGTCGGGGCGGATATGCCGGTCGGCAAATGTCCTGGCCGCCGCCAGATTTGCCAGTTCCAGATTGATGACTTCTGCGCTCACGGCTGTCCGATCCAGTTCAACTCGACATGCAAGGGTTTGGGATAAGCCTTGCTCAAGTCGTGCCGGAATTCGAGATCGGCTTCGTCCGAGGCCGTGAAGTTTGCATCCGATTCGAACAGGCTTTTACAGGGCTGGTTGCGCTCGGTGGGCATGAATCGGGCAATCAGTGTTTTGCAGCCCGCATGGCTTGCCACCTGGCTGGCGGCATGTAAAAGCGCCTGCTCGACGCCGCGCCCGATCACTCGGCAACTCAGAACGAAATCTGCCAGGTGGGCTTCGGTTGCCTTCATCTCAATGCTGAGCAGGCCGGTCAGGCCGTAATCGCCCAGCCGGTCTTTCACCCGCACGACATAGAATTTCCGCCCTTCCCCCTGGGTCCAGCGCATCAGCTGATCCTCGCTCAAACGGCGCGTCGACAGATTCATCTGGTTGGTCTTGTTCAGCAACTGGGCCGCCCGCGGAAGGTCGGCGCTGCCCAGCAAGGCGATCTCGGCTTGAAGCTCCAGCAGGGCCAGCCAGTCCTGCTTGCTGGTGGCGGTTTTCAAAATATCCTGCCGCTGGCGATCCTCGACATACATGCGGGTGCGCTGCCCATCCTCATGGGACAAGGTCAGCGCGTCAAAGCAGGTCAGGGACTGCAGCGCTTTGGCGTAGGAGGCCTTGTCTTCGGGCCATTCGGGAACCAGCACGTCGGGCAGGGCCTGGCGAACGCGGTCGCGCTCGGCCCGGTCGTTGTCGATGAAAACCACGGCATCCATGCCGATATTCAACTGGGCCACCAAGTCCGCGATATTTTCCGCCTTGTCTTGCCAGTTGATGCGCCAGCCGACGAAATCACTGCGCTTCAAAACCATTTCGGGATGGCTGTCGATGGCCTCCAGCGCCACTGCCTCGGTATTCTTGCTGACCAGGGCCAGCATGACGCCCTGGGTCGTCAGCATTTTCAGTTGGCGCTGAAACTCGGCCAGCGCCTCGCCGACCGGATCGTGACCGCCAAGCCTGAGATTGCGCCAGCCATCCTCGCCCACGGTACCGCCCCACAGCGTATCGTCGAGATCGAGAATCAGCAGCTTGCGCCGCAAGCCCAGCACGGCTGCCGCCGCTGCCTGCAGTTCCCTGGCCGCCGTTTGGAATACGGGGGTGGTGAAGGGAACCTTGGACAGATACCACGAGCGATTGTCCCAGCCCGCCTGCCCGCTGGCGGCCAGCCAGCGCGGCGCATCCAGCACATAGACATTGGGCAGGGATTGCGCGGTTTCGAGCAGGCGGTTGTTGAGATGCATAAGCCCGCGCGCCTTGCCGCCACGCAGATCAAGCGGACCCAGGCCGCGCTGCCAGGGAGCCAGGCTCCAGGCGGCAAAGAAAAGCGCCTTGACGCGTCCCGCGGCCTCAGCCAAAGCATCGGCGAACAGATCGAAGTCACGGTCAAGGGCAGCCCTGTCGGCCATGCCGCCTGCGCCAAGGGAGGGCACGATCTTTTCCGGCGCCGTCCAGACGAAGGCGAAGTCCGACGCCTCTGCCCAGCAGGGCGACTTGCCGTCATTCAGAACTTCCATCACCCGGTCGAAGGGTCCGGCCTTGCCTTCCAGCCGTGGCCTGCCGTCCAGCCTTGCCAACGCGGTGACCAGCGGCTGGGCCGTGAAATCGGTAAGCAGCAGGACCGGCTGGGCCTGGGTCATTTTCCCTGCCGCTGAATCGCTTCTGAGAAATAGCGGGCCAGGCGCTGCAGATCGCCCAGCGGTCCCTCGGGCTCCAGCACCGCCGGGTCTTCGGACAAAAGAACGCTTTTGCCGTACCGCTCCTCGATCCAGCCCTCGGCGGCGACCACCAGCACGGTGACCAGAAACGAGCTTAAAAGCCCGCCCTCGCCGACCAGGGGCGTGTCGGACTTGATCTCCTTCGCCTCGACGAAATTTTCCTTAAGCAGGTCTTCCAGCACGGTTGTCAATCCGGCCAGGATTTCGTCGAAAATCT
Organism: Alphaproteobacteria bacterium; assembly: GCA_015232335.1. Lineage (GTDB taxonomy): Bacteria > Pseudomonadota > Alphaproteobacteria > Rhodospirillales > WMHbin7 > WMHbin7. The sequence continues at coordinate 15,644 of JADFZV010000001.1, forward strand.
TTTGCTCATCGGTCATGGCGTTTATTGGACCCAAGGCTAGGGGATCAGAAGTCAATGGCGCCGCAACCCGGCGTCTGGTCGTCGATCTCGATGGTGTGCAGGCACTGATTGCCCAGGGCGTCGTTGGCGACCACGCCGATGGCCGACACATCTTCGGGCAACACGGATTGCTCGTCAAAGACGTAGTTGAAGCTGTCCAGACTGTTCCAGTAATTCAGATTGTCGTGAATATAGCGGCGCGAGCGGGTGCGGATGGCCAGGAAGGGCTGCGAGCCGAAAATCTTGCCCGACAAGGTTTCGATATTGATTCGTAGAGGCCTGCCCTTCTCGTCCTTAAGCAGACGGCAGCCGAGGCGCAGGGCTGGGCCAACGGGAGCCGGGTGAACGGCATTGAAGGCTTCGACCGCTTCGCAATAGCGGAATTTCACCCCCGGGTGGCGCGCCTGGGCCTTTTCGATCAGATGCGCCACATAATCCATCTCGACGCACAGATCGCGCCAGTCGTGCGAGGAAAAGGACAACAAGGTGGGCAGGCCCTGGGCGGCTCTGGCGAAGGCCGCCTCGACATCATGGGCCGATAGGTTGGCCACGCGGGTCAGAACGGGCAGACAGCGGGCGATCTTGCGCTGGCACTGGCCCTCCAACTGGTGGCAGTTGTGCGCCGGCCTATAGGTTCGCCAGTCCTTGGGAGCCCAGCGCCAGTCGCTGAAGCGGCCATCCTCGAAATCGGGGTTCGTTTTCGAGCAGATATCGTCGGATGCCATGTTGGACAGATCGAATGGAATCCATTGCTCGAGAAACCAGTGGCTGTCCGGGCGCTCGTCTTGAAAGCCCGCCCGATTGGCTCTGGGAAAGAATTTGCGGTCGATCACGCGTCGGCAGAGGATTTCATACAGGGCCGGGCTGTTCGTATAGGAGGTGGCGCACTGATTGGCCTGGCGATAGGTGCTCATGGGATGAAAATGCCAGTGGACGGCATCGCCCAGCTTCTGGCGCAACACCAGATCGCTGTAGAAATCGTAAACGGCATGGATGCCCATGGCGCGCCGTCTGGGGTTTTCGATGAAGTCCAGATGGTCCATGCAAAACCAGTTGAAGCGCCAGGGGGTGCCGAAACTGTCGGGAAACCTGCGCCGCTGCTCAGGCGAGGTTGCCCGGCGCAGCATGGCCGTGATCCGCTCCCAGGACCCCAGCGTGCCCTTGCGGTGCCAATCGATCAGGCCCTTGATGTCGCCATCGAATCCGCCGGGGGGCAAGGGGCGCGGAAATACATTGTCCTCAAGCCCGTCTTCGAGCGAGAGCGGCGCTTCGGCCAGGGGGCCTTCGGTGTCGATGCAGTGGACGATGGAAACGTCGGTCATGCGCCAAGGCCCGCCGCCTTGCCGCTCGAGCCCCCGCCCTGGGGCCAGGTCAGCCGAAAAACCCCGGATTTCTGGTGCATTTTACGAGTCGCCGCCACCTTGTTCACGCCGCGAACATTACGTTCTCGGCCTCATGACCGTCAATCGAAAACATCCGTTACGGCCGCTGCTTTTCCGGTTTTGGCGCCCCAGGCAGGCCATGACAAGACTTGCATAAGTTCGGATTTCCAGCCCATACTTGGTTTCACTCCTGTCGGCCCTTGCTGGTGCTACGGGAATGGCTCTCCGCTCAACTGGCTGAAATTGAACGACGAAATGCAGGTTTCCATCGTTTGCCCCTTCTTCAACGAGGAGATCGTCATTGCCGAAGTGGTCAGGTCCTGCATCGATCGGCTGCATCATCAACTTGACTGCAATTGGGAACTGATTCTGGTCAATGACGGGTCGACCGACAATTCCGTTGCCGCCTTGACCGGGGCTCTGACCGATGCCGACCGCCAGCATGTCCGGGTCATCGGCTATGCCAAGAACCAGGGGCGCGGCCATGCCCTGAAAACAGGAATCGACGCCGCCACAGGCGACATCATCGTCACCACCGAGGCCGACGGTTCCTGGGGCGAGGACATCGTGCCGCGTCTGGCGGCGGTATTGATGAAGGATTCCCAGGCCGATGCCGTGGTCGCCTCGGTGCATATGCCGGGCGGCGGACTGGTCAATGTCACGCCCAGGCGCGTCTTGCTGACCAAGGCGGCCAACATCCTGATCCGCGCCTTCATCTCGCGCGATTACACCATGTATACCGGCATGACCCGAGCCTACCGGCGCGAGGTGATTCAGCCGCTGCCCATCACCGAATATGGCAAGGAGTTCCACCTGGAAAGCCTGCTCAAGCTGCACACACTGGGCTTTGACATCCGCGAGATTCCCGCCACCATCACCTGGCCGCAGCGCAAGGCGAAGGGAACAGGCAAGAAGCGCACTTCCTCGACCAACATCCCCAAGACCATCATGAGCCATCTGCGCTTTGCCATTCTGGGCAAGCCTTCCCAGTATTTCGCCATCGCCGCCCTGGCGGCCTTCCTGGCCGGGTCGGCCTTCATGATGGCCGCCGTGTGGGAACTGTTGACGCACGGCGTGGCCATCAATTATGCCCTGACCGCCCTGCTGCTCTGGATCGTGGGCCTGCTGTTTACCGGCTTTTCGGCCATCTTCACCCATCTGCGCGACATTCTGCGCGGGCAATGGGCGGCGGCCTATCCGGCCTTGCCACCGACGCTGACCACCGCTCGCAAGGTGCGCACCCTGTTTCCCCTTCAAGGCTGAAGATCCGTGTGCGGCATTGTGGGCATCACCGGCACTTGGCGCCCCGAGTCCATGGCCCAGGCGTTGGACCTGATCGCGCATCGCGGACCCGACGATTGTGGCATCTGGCAGGATCAGCAGGTATCGCTGGGCCATCGCCGCCTGTCCATCATCGATCCCGCAGGCGGCCATCAGCCCTTCGTTTCCGCCTGCGGACGCTGGGTCATCGTCTTCAACGGCGAAATCTACAATTTTAAGGAACTGGCGGAACGGCTTGGACAGCGCGGCCACAAGCTGGTCACCCGCTCGGATACCGAGGTGCTGCTGCACTGGCTGGCCGAATTCGGCATCGATGGACTGCCCGCCCTGAACGGCATGTTCGCCTTCGCCCTGTGGGATCGCGCCGAATCAAAGCTGCTGCTGGCCCGCGACCGATTGGGCATCAAGCCGCTTTATGTGTCCGAGCGTTCGGGCCAATTGGTCTTCGCCTCCGAGATCAAGGCCATGCTGCCTTTCCTGGGGCCCGTGGTTCCCAACCGGCAGGCCATCTATCAGCACCTGACCTTCCAGAATATTCTGGATCAGTCCACCTTCTTTTCAGGCGTGGAGAAGCTGGCTCAGGGAAGCTGGCAGGAATGGTCGCCAGGCGGCATGCGTCGCGGACGTTTTTGGGACATTGCCTTCGACAAGCCCTTCACGGGATCACCGACGCAGGCCGTCGGGGCGTTTGGCCAGATTTTCGACGCCGCCGTGCGCCGCCAGATGGTATCGGATTTTCCGGTGGGGTCCTACCTGTCGGGGGGCATCGATTCGGCGTCGGTGGCAACCGTTGCCGCCGCCTGTTCGGATCATGCCCTGCATACGTTCACGGGCGCCTTTACCGATGCTCCCTATTACGACGAACGCAGCGGCGCCCGGGCGGTGGCGCACAGGATCGGTGCCCATCTGCACGAGATCGAAATTTCGCCCGACCATTTCGTCCGCCATTTCGCCGATGTGGTCTGGCATCTGGACGAGCCGACCCTGGGCAGCGGCGCCCTGCCGCAATATATGGTGTCGGGTCTGGCGGCCCAGCATGTCAAAGTGGTGCTGACCGGGCATGGCGGCGACGAGATGTTCGCGGGCTATCAGGTCAACAAGGCGGCCTTGATCCGCAAACTTTTGGGTGGCCCCTTCTGGAAGTTGCCCGGCCTTCTGGCGGGCTTGCGCAAAGACGAGTTGACCCGTGTCGCCTATTTCCTGCTTTTCCCGTTGCTGCAGCCCGAAGTGGGCCACGGCCTGTTCGTGATGACGCCAAAGCGCGCGCGCGCCAAGATCCTGCATGCAGATTTTCTGGCAGACCTGCGGGGTTTCGAGCCCCTGGAGGTGGTGGACGGTCTGCTGGCCGGGCGCGGTTTGGATCCGGCCCAGGCCCTGACCTTTCTTTATCTGCGCACCTATCTGCCCACCTTGCTGATTCAAGAGGACAAGGTCGGCATGGCGCATTCCATCGAGGCCCGGCTGCCCATCTGCGACAACGAACTTCTAGACCTGGCGTTGGCCCTGCCCTTGGAATCAAAAATGACGGGCGGCGCGCTGAAAGCCATCCCCAAGCTGGCCATGCGGCCCCGTCTGCCGGATATTCTTTATGAATTGCCCAAGCGCGGCTTTCCCACGCCCTTTGCCCGCTGGTTTCGCAAAGGCCCGGTGCGCGAGATGATGCAAGATCTGCTGCTGTCGAAACGCGCCCTTGGCCGCGGGATCGTGCGAGCGGAAACCGTGGCGGCGACCCTGGCCGCAAATGATGCCTCGATGACCGACAATCTGGCCGATTATGCCAGGGCCAATCGCCTCTACTCCTGGGCGCTTATCGAACAATGGCACCGCTTGTTCGTGGATGGCGATCCGCTATCAGGGGGCTTCGGGAAACAAAAGCCGATGACAACGCGTCTCGAAACCGGCGCCGAAAGCCCGGCCTAGCGATGCCGCCAGATCGCCCGGCAGCATGGATGCCGAACGCCCCAGATCATCAAAACCTTCCCCGATCAGCCTTTTGTAGTCTCGGTCCGCCATCAGCATGGCAGTGCGCTGGGCATTGAGGGTCAGGGCGGGCCAGGGGTTTAAGGGCGGCAGGTCGCCCGCAAAGCCGCGATGGGCGTGAATGACATAGGGGAAGTTGCCACCGCTGCTGGCGATCTTGCGGAACTGGCTGTCCAGCACAGCGGGCACATCTTGCAAATACCCGGCCTTGAGCGCGCTCTCATAGGCGGCATCCTCGATGAAGATGGGCAGGTCGCCCTGTCTCAGGCGCAGGATCAGATCCGCCTCCGGCAGAAATTTGTAGCGCCTTTGCTCGTCCTCGGTCAGGCCGGTTCTCCAGGCAAAAGACAGTCCGCCGACGCCCTGATCGATTCCGTCGGCGCCCCATCGCCCGGCATTGGCCACCGGCGCCGAAGCCAGGCTGACGATCCGCGTTTCGGGTGCTGTGGCGGATTCGAGCCAACAGCCCATGCGGGCAATGGTGACGGGGCGGTAAACGCCGGGTTCATTGCGCCGCGCCACGTCGATGCCGGTCAGGACCAGAAAATAAAGGGCGTGGGCGGACAGGATTGCTGCGAAAACCAAACGCAAGGAGCGGCGCCACTGGGACAGCTCAAGAAGATGGGCGGCCAGAACGCCAGCCGCGACGGCCAGGAGGGGCAGGATGTGGTAAAGGTAAAGGGCTCTGAAGACATCGGCCAGATTGTAGGAGCCATAGACCGCCAGGATGACAAGAAGCAAGCGTTTCAGCATGGCGTCGCCTTGCAGACGCCCCCAGGCCTGAACGGCGGTCTTTCGCTCGAACATCGCCGCCAGGGCCAGGGCGAACCAAGGCAGCAGCAGCGTCATGTTCTGCGCCCAGCCCGGCTTGCCCCATCCTTGAAAGGTGAACAGGTCCACCAGCCCCAGCACGCGGTAGCGGAACTGGAAGAACAGCCATCCCAACACGCCTTCGGAAGGCGCATCGCCCACCGGCAAATGGATGCGCAGGCGGCTGAACAGATAATCGAAGAAGAAGGCGTCCGGGTCCTTGATTAAAATCGCCAGCGTGGGCAAGGACATCAACAAGCCCCCCAGCGCGAAAGCAAGGGCCGCCTTTGCCGAGGCGCTCCCCCCCCTATGGCGGCGCACGTCGAAAATCCAGATCGCCAGCAGCAGGACGCCAACGGGAAGCAGGACCACGCGGGCATTGACCATGAGGCCCGCCGCCAGCCCCGACAGAAAGGCGAAGGCCAGGGGCCGGTCATCGCGCCAAACCAGCAGGGCAACGGCGATCAGCAGACCCAGATTTGATGGTGCGACATGGGCCACCACGCCGTTCATCGAGAACCATGTCCACAGAAAAGCCAGGATGAAAAAGGTTATCCAGCCCGCTTTGCCCCCACCCGCTCTGTTGGCCAGCAGCACGGCAATCGCGATGCTTGTCCACAGGGTCAGGATGGCAAACAGCCTTGCCGCGTCGATGCCGGGTGCGAACAGGGCTTGCAGGGCGGCAAAGGGAATGTAGGCCCAGGGCATGTGGATCGTGTAGTAATCCAGCACCGGCCAGTCGCCCAGACTCATGCGGTAGGATTGCCACAGATAGGCCCCTTCGTCGGCTTCGGTGGCGACGTAAAGAACGGCAATGGCGATCCAGACGCCCCAGGCCAGCCCGGCCAGCAGCGGCAGAAACCGAGGCTTCATTTTCGATAAACCGATTGCAGAAGCTGAAGGCCCATGCTGGCTTTGCGCTGGAATTCCTTGAAGCTGCGCAGACTCAGCAGTTCCTTCATGATGAAACGTGGCCGGAAATAAAAGCGGCGCACCGCATCGTTTCTGAGCGCAATCAAGGCGGCTTTGTCGGCATGGCTTTCGATCAGCTTTGGGGGCAAAAAATTGGGCATCGGATGGCGGGCGTAATCGCCCCAATAGTCGCTGTCGATCAGGCCGCTGGTCAGGGCCTCCTCATACATTTCGGTCCCGGCATAGGGAATGGTGACCGAGAACTGGGCGAAGTCGGCGTTCAGAGTCAGGGAGAAATCGATGGTGGCCTGCATGTCCTCTATGGTCTCATCGAGATTGCCGAACATGAAATAGGTCAGCACCGTGATTTTGGCCTTTTTGGCAAGGTCGACCGCCTTTCTGGCCTGATCCAGCGTGATGCGCTTCTTCATGCGGTCAATCACGCGCTGCACGCCCGATTCGACACCGTAATGGATGCGGGTACAGCCCGCCTTGCGCATCAGCTTCAGCGTGTCGAGATCGATGGCGGCCGAACTGACGCGGTCGCGCGCCGCCCATTCGACGCCGAGATCGGCATCGATCAGGCCGTTGCAGATTTCCTCGAGGCGCTTTTTCGACCAGGTAAAGGTGTCGTCGTAGATTTCGACCTCGCCGATGCCCAGCGCCTTGATGCGACGGAACTCCTCGATCACCGAGCCTGCACTGCGGGCCAGATTCTTCTGGAAGCTGAGCTTGCAAAAGGTGCAGCGGTGCGGGCAGCCGCGGCTGGTGATCATGGTGGTGACGAAGGCGCCTTTGGCCATCACCGATCCGTAATGGCCGATGGGCAAAAGTGTCCGGTCGGGAATGGGCAGATCGTCCAGGTCGCCATGGATATAAAGCGTGCCGTCGCCGCCCTTGACGCCGCCCTTCTTGAAATGCAGGCCTTGCATCGAATTGTCTTCGACGCCGTTGGCGATCATGTTGCACAGATACAGAAAAGGGATTTCTCCATCGCCCGCCACCACGCTGTCGACGAAGGGCTGATCAAGCGTTTCTTGCGGATAAATGCCCAGATGCGGCCCGCCCATGGTCAGATGGGCCTGGGGCAGCGCCTCTTTAAGTAGCTCGGCCTGATGCCAGCAGGGATACCAAAAATCGGTCCACACCGAGAGACCGATGATGTCGGGCCTGAAATCGACAGCGCGGGCTACCACCTGCTCGAAAGTCAGATTTTCGGCCTGGGCATCGATCACCCTCACCTGATGGTTTGAGCGTTCCTTGACGGTGGTCGCGACATATAAGAGGCCCAGGGGCGGCTTGTGGCCGATGCCCTCGTTTTCGCCCTCATTGTCGACATGGGGAAGCAGCGAGGCGACGCCATGGGCCGTCGGCGGTTGAATCAGCAGCACTCGAATGGCGCGCTTGGCCGAAAGCATGCAGGCGGGTGCGCCTTGGCGCGCCTGGCTCGATCGCAGCAGATGGTCCTTGAGGGCGGGCATGGAAAGGCGTGCCCCCTAATTACGTTGGGCCAGATGCGACTTGTTCAGGCGCCCGCCGATGAAGAAGACCACACCCGACCACAGGTAACGCACGGCGCGCCTAAAAGGCAGGCAATAGAAATTCTTGAAGGCCTGCAACAGGGGCTGCGGGCGGATATAGAATTTCCACATGGCCTTTTCGATCAGATTCTTCAGTTCCTCGCGGGTGCGCCCATTGGGCACCCAGACGGCGGCATGCTCGGACAGAAGGGCATTCTGATATTTGCCCGAGCTGTCGAAATAGCCGTATTTCTGGGCATCGACCCAAAGCTCTGTGCCGGGGAAGGGTTCGGTGATGCCGAAAATGGCGTAATCGACCTGGTGGTCAAGCGCGAACTGAATGCATTTCTCGCTCTGCTCGGCCGTTTCGCCGGGCAGACCCAGCATGAAGGTGCCCGTCACCTGAATGCCCGCCTGTCTGGTCAGCCGGATGCCCTCGATGTTCTGGGCCACGGTCAGGCCCTTGTTGACCAGTTTCAACAGATCGTCATCGGCGGTCTCGAAACCGAAGCTGATCATGTAGCAGCCGGCCTTCTTCATGATGGCCAGCATGTCGGCCGACAGGGTGTTGGTGCGGGTGTAGCACATCCACCTGATCCTCCAGCCCCGGTCCAGAATGCCCTGGCAAAGGTCGAACACCCGCTTCTTGTTGGCGGTGAAGATATCGTCGTAGAACTGGAATCCGTCGTATCCCTGGTCGATCAGCCGCTCCAGGTCCTTTAGCACTCGTTCCGTCGAGTGGTAGCGGAAAGAGCGCCCGAAAGTGAGCTTGGTTTCACAGAAGGTGCATTTGAAAGGACAGCCCCGGCTGGTCAGCAGATGCGCCACCTTTGATCCCCGGATATAGACCGGGGGAAAATATTTCTCCATCTCGAACAGATCAAGCGCATGGGCCGGAAAGATGTCGAGATTATCGACCAGCACTTCGCGCTCGTTCCTGACGATCTCGCCGTCGGCGGCTCGAAACCAGATGCCCTTGACCTGACGCAGCTTTGCCTCGTCGCCCAGCGCGTTCATCAGATTGCGCACGATGATCTCGCCTTCCGACAAAACCACCATGTCGATCTGGGGGCTATGGAAGGCCTCATCGGGAAAGATCGTCACCTGAGGGCCGCCCAGGACCACGGTGATGAGTGGATTCACCTCTTTGGCGATCACGGCCACCGAAGCGCAGCGGCGCATGTTGGTGATATAGGCGGTCATGCCGATCAGATCGGGGGCAAAATCGGCGATGTCCTGGGCCACCCGGCTCATCGGCCAGCCATTGACCTCGTAATCGATCAGCTGGACCTCGTGGCCCTGGTCGCGCAGAGCGGCGGCGATGAAGGCCAGGCCCAGCATGGGCAATTCGCCTGCCGCCCCCGACAGGCGACCGACATGCTCTTCCATAGTGCCGGGCGGAATGATCAGTAGAACGCGCTTCACCGGGCCTTGGCGCTCGGGCAGGGCGGTGATGCCGCTGACCGGCTTGATGACGCGGGAAATCTGCTCTTTCCTGGCCTCGGCCTCGGCTTCGTCGAAGACAGGCTGGGACAATGGCGCGGAACTGGTCATTCGCTTCCTTCAGTCGTCGGGACCCGTCCGCCTTGTCCAAGGCGGAAAACAGGGCCAAAGCTATACGATCCTGACCGTTTCCCGGCAACTCCTTAAAGATGGCATTCCGCCCCGGTCTTCCCAAACCCTTTCTGGGGGAGAACCGTCCCTACGCCGGGGGCATGCCCGCCGCTGACCGGTTGCCATCGGCCCCCGAAGGTATTATGGATGGGGCGCCGTCCTTGGCCGGGTCGCCCCCAGCGCATGAACAGCGCCTTGTTATTCCCAGTCTTTTTAGACAAAAGCGGCCTTCGCCGGTCTTGGTGAGATCATGAAATTATGCCTTTCCTGCCAGCATGAATTTTCGGGCCATGACTGGGCTTGTCCCGGTTGCGGCTTCGCGCCTGAGGAACGCCAAGGCTTCAAATGCTTTTCGCCGGAACTGGCCGAGCAGGGAAACTCCTTTGACGTCAAAAGCTTCGAGGGCTTGGCCCGGGTCGAGGAAAAAAGCTTCTGGTTTCCGCCCCGCAACCGCTTGATTCTGTGGGCGCTGGGCCATTATTTCCCCCACTGCCATTCCTTCATGGAGATGGGCTGCGGCACCGGCTATGTGCTGAAGGGGCTGCGCGAAGCCTGGCCGAACCTGCATCTTTTGGGCACCGACATCTATGTCGAGGGTCTGGCCACGGCCCGCAAGCGTTTGCCGGGGCCGGTCGAGCTGATTCAGGCCGACGGCATGTCCCTGCCCTTTCGCAACGAATTTGATGTCGTGGGCGCTTTCGACGTGGTCGAACATATCGATGACGATGTCGGCGTCTTGCAAGAAATGGCGCGCGCTGTGCGTCCGGGCGGGGGCGTCATGGTCATCGTGCCCCAGCACAAATTCATGTGGAGCCGGGTTGACGATCTGGCCCAGCACAAACGGCGCTACTCCAGGCGCCAGTTGAACGAGGCGGCCAGGAAGGCCGGCCTGCAGATTATCCGCACCATGACCTTTGCCGCCTGGACCTTTCCCTTTCAGATGGCGTCCCGCATGCTGTCCAAGCAAAAGGGCGACACCCTGGCCGAGGTGCTGGAGCTGCACATGCACCCCCTGGTCCATGGCTCGTTCAAACTGATGCTGGATGCGGAATTCAACACCTTGCGCCGAGGCGTCAACTATCCCTTCGGCGCTTCGCTGATGCTGGTGGCGCGCCGCCCCCTGGGGTAAGGACCTTCTTGCGAAGGCGGGGGGGGGAAGTTATGGTACAGCCCCTTCGCCCGGGGGCGGCCCACTTGCGTTTCGGATGTGAATTTTCATGATGAAAAATAGTTACTTAGTCACCGGCGGCACCGGATTCATCGGCGCCGCTCTGGTTCGCAGGCTGGCGGCTGGCGGTGCCATGGTGCGCGTTCTTGATAATGATTCCCGGGGCCGGGGGCACCGCCTGGCTGGCTTTAAGGGCAAGATCGAGATCGTTACCGCCGACATCCGCGATTACGAAGCGGTGCGCAAGGCGGCCCAGGGCATGGAGTCGGTGCTGCATCTGGCCTTCATCAACGGCACCGAATTCTTCTACAACCGCCCCAAGGACGTTCTCGACGTTGGTGTGCGCGGCATGTTGAACGTGCTGGACGCCTGCAAGGATGCGGGCATTCGCGATCTCGTGCTGGCTTCAAGCTCCGAGGTTTATCAAACCCCGCCCCAGGTGCCGACCGCCGAGGATGCGCCCTTAAGCGTTCCCGATCCGATGAATCCCCGCTATTCCTATGGCGGCGGCAAGATCATCAGCGAATTGTTGGCGATCAACTGGGGGCGCACGGAATTCGACCGCGTTCTCATTTTCCGTCCGCACAATGTGTATGGTCCTGATATGGGCTGGGAACATGTGCTGCCCCAGTTCGTGCTGCGCATGAGGGACTTGGCTGCAAAAAGCGCTGCCGACCCCCTGGATTTTCCCATCCAGGGCACCGGCGAGGAAACCCGGGCCTTCTGCCATATCGACGACTTTGCCGACGGCGTGATGACGATGATGGACAAGGGCGAGCACCTGAACATCTATCACATCGGGACGATGGAAGAAGTCAGCATGCGCCATGCGGCGGAACTGACTGGGCGCTATTTCAAGCGCGGTCTTCGGTTGATTCCGGGGCCGCTGCAGGTGGGCGGCACGTTGCGCCGCTGCCCGGATATTTCCAAGCTGGCCGGGCTGGGCTTCAAGCCCCGCATCAGCCTGGCCGAGGGCTTGCCTGATCTGGCCCGCTGGTACGACGCCAACGCGCATCTCAATCCGCACACCCCGGCATGATCCGTTCCTGGTCCTGGCTGGAGCGCGCGGCCCTGCTGACGGCGGGCTTGTGTCTGGCGTTGATGGCGATCAGGACCGGCTCGGCGATTTCCTTTGCAGAACCGTTGCATGTGGTAACCAGCGGCACCGAACACGGCCCGCTGTTCACCATCTGGAAATCCATGACCGGGGCTTCGATCGCCACGGATCGCCACGACATTCCCTATGATTCGACGGTCTACAACTGGCTGTTCTACCGGCTTTACGGGCTTTTCTGCGGGTTGATCCTGGCCGCCTTCGGGCTGCAGGACGAATGGCTGCCCACACTGGCGCGTCTATTGACCCTGCTCGCCCTGCCCCTGACGGCTCTGGCCGCACGCGCTGCCTTTCTGCGCATGCAAGACGGCGCCATAGGCAATTCCGGGCGACCGGCAACGATTTTGGCCGTGTTTCTGGCGTCAGGGCCACTGATCGGCTTCTGGGCGGTGACGGCAAGGCCCGATCTCTGGGCCATGCTGATCGAAATCCTGGCCGTCGTCTGCTATTGGCGCTTGGAATCGACCAGCCGGGCCAAAGCGGTTCTGGCTTTTGCGGCCCTGGCGCTGGTTGCCTGGTCGATGAAGCAGACCAACATCTTCTCGCTGGCCGGTCTGGGGCTTTATCTGTTGGTTCGCTGGCGTTGGCGCGATCTGTTCTTGCTGTCTGGCCTGTCCGTGGCGGGCTGGGGGGCGACGCTGCTTCTGGGCGGCCCTGAATTCGTGAAAAATCTTCTCTTCGTCGGCATTCCCTTTAATTTCCAGGCGATGCACCCCTTCCTGGTTCTTAAGGGAGCGCTATTGAAGACGCTGCCGATTCTGACCCTGCTGGGTGCGGGGCTTCTTCTGGTTTTAAAGCCGTCGCCGGATCGGCCAAAGCTGATCAGGGACGAGCGGCTGGTTTTTGCGCTGTGCGGGCTGGGGGCATCGTTCCTGTTGGCCTTCGCCACCAGCGTACAGGAGGGCAGCGCCGAAAATTACTATTTCATCCCCGCTTTCTTCGCCGCCCTGGCGGGCGTTCGCCTCTTGGCGGTTTTTGGCCCCACGCCCCTTTGGGTGCGGGGTCTGCAAGGCCTCGGCTGGGTGGCCATGAGCCTGGCCCTTCTCATGATTTTCGGGGGCCGGGCTGGCACTATGTCGGTGCGCCATCAGCATGCTGCCTTCGTGGCGCAACGCCAATGCCTGCAAGACCTGACGCCGCCCTATTTCGTCAAGGACGATTATCTGTCCCTGCCCTGGATGTCGCGGCCCAATCCACCCTTTCCCCTGTCCTATTCCTATTTCGACGAGCGGCGTGTCCAGCATCCCTTCCAGCAGGGCGGCATCGGCGGCCTGATCGGCGAGGGCTTTTTCACCACGCTGGCCTTCGTGGCCGACGATCCCCCGGAAATGCTGGACGGCACCTCCTTGAGCGGCTACACCCGAAGGCCGGGGAGTTGTGCCGGAATGGTGTTCATGGATCGAGCGGCGGGAGCGGGCCAGTGAGCGTTGCCTTGGAACAGGTCGAGGCCTTCGCGACACCTTGGTTCAAGCTGGTGGCGAAAAAACCGATCGGTAGCGACGAGGCGCCGCATTATTCGATCGCCACCGCCGACTATGTCGCCGTGCTGGCCCTGACCGACAGGAACGAGGTTCTTCTGGTCAGCCAGTTTCGCCCCGCTGTCGAATGCGAGACGGTCGAATTGCCAAGCGGGCATCTGGAACCCGGCGAAACGCCTGAGGCGGGGGCCAGGCGTGAACTATTAGAGGAAACCGGGTTTAACGCCTCGGCGCTGACCTTCCTGGGCGTGCTGAAGCCCGATGTCGGGCGCCTGGGCAACCGTCTCTGGTGCTATTTCGCAACGGCTTGCGATTCCGGGCAGCCTCCCTCGGAGCCTGGCGTAGCGCTTCAAATATGGCCGCTTCAGCGCTTGCTGGCGGAGTTGGTCCAACCGAAGCGCTTCGATCACGCTTTGCATCTGGCCGTACTGGCTCTGGCTCTGGGCCAGGGCCTGCTGAAGCTTCCCCCGCTCGACAAGGATCCGACATGAGCGTCACCGGATTTTCCATTCGCCCCCGCGCCACCTGCCGCATCTGCGGCGCAACACCGCTTGAGACCTATCTCGATCTGACCGATCAGCCGCCCTCGAATTCCTTCATAGCGCCCGAGGCGCTGGCGCAAGAAAAGCGCTTTCCGCTGCAAGTAGCCCTTTGCACGCGGTGCGGCTTTTCCCAATTGAACAACATCGTGGCCTCGGACCAGATTTTCGACGACTATCTGTACCTGTCCTCGACCTCGCGCGCGCTTTGCAACCACTACCAGACGTTGATCGATCAGGCGCTGGCGCGATTCAACTCGGCGCAAAACGCCCTGGCGGTCGATATCGGCTGCAATGACGGAATCATGCTGAAGCGCTATCCCGCGGGGCGCTGCCGTCTTTTGGGCATCGAACCTTCTTCGGCGGGACGCTATGCCCGCGAGGCCGGTTTCGAGGTCGTCGACGCCTTCTTTGACCGCGAGCTGGCCGCCCAGATCGTGGCCAGTCACGGACAGGCCTCGATCATCACCGCCACCAACGTGTTTGCGCATGTCGACGACATCGCCTCCTTCGCGGGCGGCATCGCCCGCCTGCTGGCCCCACAAGGGGTCTATATCATCGAATTTCCCTATGCCCGCGACATGATCGACCGTTTGTATTTCGACACGATCTATCACGAGCACCTCTCCTATCTGTCGTTGACCCCGCTCGAGCGCCTGTTTAGCGGGCTCGGCCTGCGCTCCTTCCATGTCGAACGCGCCGAGATCGGCGCCTCGGGTCCTGCCCTGCGCCTGTTCGTCTGTCTGAAGGACGCGGACCATGCCACCAGCGAGGCCTATCTCGCCATGCGGGCCGAAGAAGAGGCCTGGGGCATTGATCGCCCTGAGCGCTACCGCGACTTCGCGCAAAGGGTCGGGGCCTTTCGCCAGGACATGCTGAAACTGATTGCCGACCTGCAAGGCCAGGGTGCGAAGATCGGAGCCATGGGCGCTCCCGCCAAAGGCAACACCATGCTGAATTATCTGGGGCTGGGGCCTGGACAGATTCCGGCGGTGGCCGAGAACAACGATCTCAAGGTGGGCAAGCTGACGCCGGGCAGCCACATTCCCATCGTATCCGACGAGGATTTTCTGAAGATGGGATTTACCCACGCCCTGCTGTTGACCTGGAACTACGCCGATTTCTTTTTGAAGAACTCGGCCTTTGTCAAGCAGGGCGGAAAATTCATTCTGCCCTTCCCGCAACCCCACGTCGCTCCTTAAGGCCGCCGTGCGCATCCTCGTCATCGGAGCCAAGGGTTTCATCGGCCAGCACCTGACCAGGGCGCTGGAGGCCGACGGCCACGACATGACGACGGTGGGCAAGGGAGACATCCTGCCAAATGTCTTTTTCGATGCCGTCATCGACTGCAACGGCGATGCCAGGCGCTTTTGGGCGGGCGAGAATCCAAAAGACAGTTTCGACGTCACGGTGGCTGCCACCGCCCAGCGTGTGCTCGCCCTTAAAACCAAAGTTTATGTCTATCTGTCGACCGTGGATATTTACGGTACTGGCCGGTCGGCGCAGGCCACCTCTCGGGAAGATGCCCCCATCGACATCAAGGGGCTCGACACATATGGCTTTCACAAGCTGATGGCCGAACGGCTGGTCGCTTTTCATGCGCCGTCACATGTGATCTTGCGACTGGGCACGGTGATCGGGCCGGGCCTTAAGAAGAATCCGGTCTATGACGCCACGCACGGACTGCCCATCCGCCAGACGAAGGACAGCACACTCACCCTGATCGATCTGGAAACCATCGCCAAGGCCATGCGGGCCCTGCTCGTCCAGGAGGCTCGGGGCATCTTCAACCTGACCGCCAAGGCGTCGCTGGGCGTCGGCGAGATGATCGAAACGGTGGCGCGCCACCAAGGAAGCAAGGGGAGCGATTTCGTGTTTCACCCCGATCTGTTGCATACCGATTACGACGTCAATGTCGAAGCGATCGAGCACTTTCTATCCCTGCCCAGCTCGCTTGCCATGCTTGATACCTATCTTGAAGGCCTGCGCGCATGAGCGGCCATGAACTCGACATCGTCATTCCGGTCTATAACGAGGGCGTCAACATCCTGCCGGTGTTGAAGGGATTTCGCGAGAAGGTCAAAACGCCCTTCCGAGTCCTTATCTGCTACGACTTTGAGCAAGACGATACGTTGCCCGCCATCGCCAGTCTGCCCCAGGACATGCTCGATCTGGTCTTGGTGCGCAACCACGAGCGCGGCCCGCATGCCGCAGTGCGCGCAGGCTTTGCCGCCAGCACGGCCAGGGCCGTTCTGGTCTATATGGCCGACGACGACTATAATATCGGCCTGATCGATCGCATGATGGAGGAATTCAGGAACGGCGCCGACATCGTGGCGGCCAGCCGGTTCATGCCGGGCGGGCATATGGAGGGTGGCCCCTTCTTCAAGGCGTTGCTGGCGCGCGCCGCGACCTTCTCGATCTATCATTTCGGTCGGGCCCCCATTCACGACGCGACCAATGCCTTCAAGCTGTTCTCAAGGCGCGTGCTGGACGAGATCGAGATCGAATCACGGCGCGGCTTCACCTTCGCCATCGAGCTGATGGTCAAGGCTTCGCGCATGGGCTGGAAGGTGGTCGAACTGCCCGCCCAGTGGTTCGAGCGTACCGACAAGCCCAGCCGCTTCAACATCTCGGCCTGGATGGGCGATTATCTGCACTGGTATCTCTATGCCTTTGCCACCTTCTGGCTGCGCAAGGGTCCGGGCAGCGTGAAGCGCAAGAAAAGTTAGCAGCCTTTGGCGTCGAGATAGTGCCAGACATCGAAGATCGGCTTGCCCCTGGTGTCGAGATGGGCATATTCGCGGTGCGGGGTGCCCAGGATTAGCACGTCGCTTTTAGCAATCACGTCTTCCATTGGCAGCAATTCCGGATCGTCAGAGACCAGGGGATCGCTGGTCAGCACGGCCTTGGCATGCAAGGCCAGCGCCTTCTTGAGCTTATAGGACAACGAGGCCCGCCTATCGTCGCTGTTGGCCTTGAAGGCCATGCCCAGAATCCCCACCGTCATTTTTTCCAGATCGTACTGGGCGCGCATGCGTTCGATCACATAAAGCACCATGCCCTCGTTGACCAGCATGGCGGCATGGCCCAGCGCGAATTGATTGCGCGAGAAGGCGGCCAATTGCATGGTGTCCTTGAACAGGCAGGGGCCCGCCGTGAAGCCCGGCAAGGGCATGTCCTTGGCGCGCGGATAGTGATGCGTCATGGCGTGGTGGATGCTGAGATAATCGACGCCCGCCGATTCGGCGATCATGTAGAACTGATTGGCGATCGAGAATTGGATATAGCGATAGCAGTTGTTGAAGAGTTTGGCGAACTCGGCTTCCATGGGCTTAAGTTCGATGGTCTCGGGCGCCACCAGACCGAACAATTCGTGCGCCGCCAGGGCCGCTTCGGGGGTGGCGCCGCTCACGATCTGCGGCATGCCCTGCAGCTCCTTGATGGCGAAGCCCTGGACGATGCGCTCGGGGCAGAAGGCCAGTTTGATCTTCTTGCCACTTTCATCCAGGCGTCGGGCCAGCCATTCCGTGGTTCCCGGAAAGACGGTCGAGCGCAGAATCAGAAGCTGGCCGTCGCGGAAGTGATCCAACAGATCGTCCAGACAGTCGCGCACGACGCGGTGGACGGGGTTCAGAAATTCGTCGACCGGCGTTCCAATGGTAACGATGACGGTCTTCGAGCGCGCAATCACCGTGGGATCATTGAACAGATGCAGGCGCTCCGAGGCCAGAACCTGTTCAAGAACCGGCTGCGCCCCCTCTTCCAGCCAGGGCATCTTGCCCTCGGAGATGGTCTTCAGCGTGTTCTGGTTGATATCGTAGATCGCCACATTCAGGTTCTTGGCGGCGAAAACGAGGGCGAGGGGAAGGCCGACATGGCCAGCACCCCCCACCACGCAAATATCGAATTGCTGCTCGCTCATGTGTCCCCCAGACCGTCCGGCTTGATTGGTTGGCAGTGTTCTTAATCAATCTCCTCCCTCCTGCCAAGCCTTGTTCGGCAAGCCCCAGGGGGAGGGGGTTTGGGAAGAAAAAAGACCACTCCAATAAAACAACAAAGAATCAATGTGTTGGCTATATATCCAGCTAGGCAGCCCCCTCGGGGTTTTGTTCCCCGCCTGCATTCAGGTATAAGCGTCAGACCATGATGCTGGCCGTTGACCTCATATCCTTTCGGACCTTTCCGGCATGATTGCCAAGTCCGATCCCTTCTGGCGCCGTCTGGGCGCCGGAGCCTATCGGCTGGCGGTCAATGCCAGGTTGCAAGCGCTTGCAGCGCCCTTGAATCGCAAGACGCCCTGTCTTTGGTATGCCGGAGCCAGGGCTGGCACTTTTGGCGGACCGGCCCTCAAGCTGGCCAAGCTTCAGGCCGTCTTTCCTGAAACGGAACAGGGCTTCAATCTTGTCTATACCTTAAGCGCGGCACCCCATCTGTCGCTCTCTTCCTTCGCGCGGCTGCGCAAGGCTCGGATTCCAGCACTGCTCAATCAGAACGGCGTGTTCTATCCGGCCTGGTTCGCGGGCGATTGGCAGGCCCGCAACCGGCGGATGGCGGTGGCCCATGAAAGAGCGGATCACGTTCTTTATCAAAGCGCCTTCTGCCGTCTTGCCGCTCAGGAGTTTTTGGGGCCTCGCGAAACGGGCTACGAGATCTTGTTCAACGCCGTCGATACCGAGCTGTTTTCGCCGCCTCAAGGCGACAGCACGTCGTCGTTTACCTTTCTCGTCACCGGCAAGATCGACAGGCATCAGGCTTACCGCGTCACCCAGGCTCTCGAAGCTCTGGTGATCGCGCGCCGACGGGGATTGCCTGCTAAGTTGATCCTGGCGGGCAGGCTCGATGCAGAGGTGCAACGCCAGGCAGAAGCCATCATCGCTCGGCACGATCTCGGCGCCTGCGTGCGCCTGTCCGGTCCCTATACGCAAGCCGAGGCGCCAGCTTTGTACCGTAGCGCACAGGCCTATCTGACGCTGACCCATCAGGATGCCTGCCCGTCCGGTGTGATCGAGGCCCTGGCCAGTGGATTGCCGGTCGTCCATCCCCTGTCGGGTGGCGTGCCGGAGCTTGTGGGCGAGGCTGGCGTTGGTCTTGAGACCGGGCTGGACTGGAATCATCCCCTCATTCCCAGTGCTGTAGCGGTGGCGGACGCCATGTTGAGGCTGGCCGAGAATCGCGAGACGCTGTCACGATCGGCCCGCGAGCGCGCCGTTCGCCAGTTTGGTTTCGAGGCCTGGATCGGGCGCCACCGCAGCTTGTTCCTTGATCTGTTGGCTCGGGCATGAGCGATCCCTTGATCAGCATCGTCATTCCCTGCTTCAACGGCGGCGCCGATCTGCCGGAAACCCTGGCCTCCCTGGAAGGCCAGACCTTCAAAGATGTCGAGATTCTCGTCGTCGATGATGGCAGCACCGATTCGGCGACGCTGGCCTATCTGCAAAGCCTGCCGCCCGCCATCCGCAGAATCCGCCAGGAGAACAAGGGGCTGCCTGCGGCGCGCAATGCCGGCATGCGCCAAGCCCGGGGCCAATTCCTGCTGCCGCTGGATTGCGACGACAGGTTGGAACCCGCCTTTCTGGCCGAGGCGCTGCAACTTCTGCAAGCCCGTCCCGACGCCGCCTTCGTTTTCGCCCAGATGCGGCTGACCGGCGAGCTGCAAGGGGTCACGCGCAAAAGCTACAACCCCTTCGCCCAGCTCTTTCTCAACCAACTGCCCTATTGTCTTTTGATGCGTAAAAGCGCCTGGGCTCAGTTGGGCGGCTATGATGAAAACTTTCGCCATGGCTACGAAGACTGGGAATTCAATATCCGCCTGTCCGCCGCCGACCTGCATGGCATCGCGCTGGCCCAGCCTTTGTTCATCTATCGCGTTCGGGCGGGCGGCATGCTGAACAGTCTGTCGCGCCAAAAGCACGCCCAGCTCTGGCGGGCCATTCAAGTCAAGCATCCAACGCAGTATCGCCTGGGCGCGATGCGCGCCTTGCAGCGGATATGGAAGGATGTTCCGCTGCCCTATCCGGCGACGCTTCTGTTCGGCCTGCTGGCGGCGCACCGGCTGCTCCCCTTCTCCTGGTTCAACGCGCTCTATGCAAGGCTGCTGGCATTTTCAGCAGCCCGGCGCGCCGGTTAGGGGCAACGAGATGTGCGGCATCGCAGGGCTTCTCGGCGGCGATCCCCCTGACCTTCGGGCCAGGGCCGAGGCCATGACCAAGGCCCTGCGCCACCGCGGCCCCGATGGCCAGGGCGTTTGGATCGATCAGCAGGCTGGCGTCGGTTTGGGCCATGCCCGCCTGGCCATCCGCGATCTGACGCCTTCGGGCGATCAGCCCATGATCTCGGCCTGTCAGCGTTTCGTCATCGTCTATAACGGCGAGCTTTATAACAGCACCGAGATGAAGGCGGCGCTGCCTGGCCTGGACTGGCGGGGCACGTCGGATACGGAAGTCCTGTTGGAACAGTGCGCCGCCTTCGGCGTCTTGAAAGCGCTTGAGGCCAGCAACGGCATGTTCGCTTTCGCCCTGTGGGATCGCGAGCGGCGCGAACTGACCTTGTCTCGCGACCGTTTCGGCATCAAGCCGCTCTATTGGGCTCAGGCATGCGGCGTGTTCTGGTTCGGATCGGAACTGAAAGCGCTGACCAGCGACCCCGCCTTTCCCCGCGAGCTGGATCGATCAGCCCTGGACGCCTTTGTCGGCCTGAGCTATGTCCCGGCGCCGCTCGCGATCTGGAAGGCCGCCAGGAAGCTGGAGCCGGGTTCGATGCTGACGGTCAAGGCCGGGTCAGATCCTGTTGTCAGCCGCTGGTGGGACGCCGAAAACGCGATTCGAAAAGGCCTTGCGCTGCAAGGGTGCAGAACGAGCGGCGATCTGACGGACGAGGCAGACGCGCTGCTGCAAGACGCCGTTCGCCGTCAGACCGTGTCGGATGTGCCCATCGGCGTCTTCCTCTCGGGCGGCATCGATTCCTCGCTGGTTGCCAGTTGTCTGGCCCCTCAGGCTGGACAGGGGCTTGACAGTTTCACCGCTCGCTTTTCTGAAACGGCGTATGATGAGGGCGAGTCCGCCAGGGCCATTGCCGACCATCTGGGCCTGCGCCATCACGAGCAGCGCCTGACGGCTCAGGATGCACTGGCTCTGGTGCCCGAACTGGCGCGCATCTATGACGAGCCCTTTGCCGATTCCTCACAGATTCCCACCCTGCTGATTTCGCGCTTTGCCCGCCAGACGGTCAAGGTGGTGTTGTCGGGCGACGGCGGCGATGAAATTTTCGCGGGCTATAACCGCCATCGCTTTGCCGCCCTCGACTGGCCGCGATTGTCGGCGACTCCTCTGCCTCTGCGCCGAGCCCTGGCCGCAGGGGTTGGCATCTTGCCCATGGACGTTTGGAACGTAGCCGGGCGGTTTCTGGGCCAATCGCTTCTGGCTGAGAAAATGCAAAAACTGTCTGCCATTCTGCCCTTGGCCGGGCTGGCAGAGATTCATGACCGGCTGGCGCGTCAGGGGCTGGAAGAGTCCGAAAGCCCGCTTGCCTTGGACGAGTCTTGCCCCTACCTTGGGGCGTCGGCCCGGCCCGGCATTTCCGATCTTCATCCGCTCGACCAGATGCAGCTTCTCGATATTCAGAATTACCTTCCAGGCGATGTGCTCGCCAAAGTCGATCGCGCCAGCATGGCCATGGGGCTTGAGGTGCGCGTCCCCCTGCTTGATCATCGTCTGGTGGAGCTGGCTTTTTCGGTCAGACCCGCTGATCGCTTTCAAGACGGCCAGGGCAAGGCGCTGCTGCGTCAAATTCTGGGGCGGCATTTGCCCCCCCGGCTTTTCGAGGGGCGTCCAAAGCAGGGTTTTGCCGTTCCTATCGACGACTGGCTGAGGGGACCCTTGAAGGACTGGGCGGCTGATCTGTTGGGGCGGGTCAAGACAAACGGTCTGTTCGACGCAAAGCGCGTTGAGGGCTGGTGGCTCGATCACCAAAGTGCTAAGCGCAAGCGCCATCACGCGCTTTGGAATCTCTTGATGTTTCAAGCCTGGCTCCAGGAGCAGTAGGCGCTATGGCCAAGCTGCTTTTTCTCGTCACCGAAGACTGGTATTTCTGTTCGCACCGGCTTGAAATCGCGAGGGCGGCCAGTCGCCAGGGCTTCGAGGTCGCGGTGGCCACGCGCGTTCAAACGCATGGCCATCTCATCGAGGCCGAGGGCTTCAAGCTGATACCCATCCGCATGCGCAGGCGCTTCGGCAGTCCCTGGCAGGAATTGAAGACGCTGGCCGAACTGGTGCAGATCTATCGGCGCGAACGGCCCGACATCGTGCATCACGTCGCCTTGAAGCCGATGCTGTTCGGCTCCCTTGCCGCTCTGATCGCCAGGCTTCCTCGCGTGGTGAACGCGGTCGCCGGAATGGGCTATGTCTTTACATCCTCCAGCACACATGCCCGAATCCTCAGGCCCTTCATCCAGACTTTTCTGCGTCTTCTGCTCAATAACAGGCGCTCCTCCCTGATCTTGCAGAACGAGGACGATCTGGCCCTGCTGCAAGAGCTGGGCGTGGTCGATCCCCGACAGGTCACCCTGATCCGCGGCTCGGGCGTTGACATCCACCACTTTTCCCCGCTGCCCGAGCCCGAGGGCGACATCACCGTCGCCATCGTGGCCCGCATGCTCTGGGACAAGGGCGTTCACAATCTGGTCGAGGCCGTCCAGATTCTGCGCGGCAAGGGCATATTCCTGAAATTGCTGCTGGCGGGCGATCCCGATCCCGACAATCCCGCCTCGATTTCTGCGGAACAATTGAAAGCCTGGGACGCCGAGCCCGGCATCGATTGGCTGGGCTATGTCGAGGATGTGCGCGACGTTTGGAAGCTGGCGCATATCGCCTGCCTGCCCTCGCGCCGCGAAGGCCTGCCCAAAAGCCTGCTTGAGGCGGCGGCTTCAGCGCGCCCCATCGTGGCGACCGATGTGCCGGGCTGCAAGGAGGTGGTGCGCCAAGCCAGCAACGGCTTTTTGGTTCCTTCGCGCGATGTTCAGGCACTGGCCGATGCGCTGGAGCGGCTGGCGCTCGACCCAGCGCTTCGGCGCGATTTCGGCTTTGCCGCACGGCGGGTGGCCGAAGCGGAATTCCGGGATGAATTGGTTGTCGAGCGCCATATGGCACTCTACCAGTCGATTCTACGGCCAGCGCAGGCCCCCAAGGGCGAAGGTTGCCTGGACATTCTGTTCGTGGCCGACAATTTTCCACCCGAAACCAACGCCGCCGCCACACGGGTTTTCGAGCGGGCCTGCTATTGGGTCAAGTGGGGGCATCGCGTCACTGTTCTGACCTCGGCCCCCAATTTTCCGACGGGGCGGATTTTCTCCGGCTACCAGAATCGCTGGCATCAGGTGGAAAGCATGTCCGGCATTCGGGTCGTCAGGGTCAAGACCTTCATCACCGCTAACGAAGGCGTGATGCTGAGAACCCTGGACTTCTTAAGCTTCATGGCCAGTGCCTTCATTGCCGGTCTGTTCGAGCGCAAGCCTGATTTGGTGGTCGCCACCTCGCCCCAGTTCTTCGCCGCCGTCTGCGGCTGGTTGCTGGGCGTGTTCAGGCGTGTACCTTTCATCTTCGAACTGGGCGACTTGTGGCCGCGCTCGATCATCGCGGTTGGTGCTTTCGAGGCTCCGCTGGCGCTCAGGCTCATGGAAAAGGTCGAGCTGTTCCTCTACCGCCGTTCGGCGGTGGTGGTGGCGCTGACTCATGCCTTCAAGCGCGATCTGGTAAAACGGCGGATCGATCCCGGCAAGATTTTCGTGGTGCGCAATGGCGTCGATCTGCCGCGTTATGCGCCCAGGGCGCGCGATCAGGCCCTGGCCGACAAATGGGGCTTAAGCGGCAAATTCGTCCTGGGCTATGTCGGCACGCATGGCATGGCGCATGGCCTGATCAATGTCCTGGATGCCGCAGAGCGCCTGAAGGATGAGGACGGTCTGGCTTTCGTGCTGGTGGGTGCCGGAGCCGAGCGCCAGATGCTGATCGATTCCGCCGCCGCGCGCGGCCTTACGAATGTCATCTTCATGCCAGCCCAGCCCAAAGAGGCGATGCCCGTCATCTGGAGCCTTCTCGATGTTGCCCTGGTCCATCTGAAAAACGCCGAGGCTTTTGCCGAGGTGATTCCCTCCAAAATCTTCGAGGCGATGGGTATGGGCCTGCCGCTTCTGCTGGCGGCTCCCGAGGGCGAGGCCAGCGCGATCATCCTGGAGGACAAGGCGGGCCTTTGGGTTCCGGCGGGCGATCCCCAGGCCTTGGCTCAGGCCGTCTTGAAACTGAAGAACGACCCCGATCTGCGTCAAAAACTGGCGGAACAAAGTCTGGCATCGGCGGTGTTGCACAGCCGTGAGCGTCAGGCCGAGGATATGATCGCCGTTCTGGACCAGGTAGCAAAAAAAGGAAGCGGTGCGTCATGAAGCCCATCTTTGTCACCGGCGGTGCTGGCTATATCGGCAGCCATATGGTTCTGGCCTTGCGCGAAGAGGGTCGGCCCGTCGTCGTGTTTGACGATCTGTCGACCGGGCGGCGGGAACTGGTGCCGGATGATGTGCCGCTGATTGTCGGCGATATCCGCGATACCGGCGCCCTTTGCAAGGCGATCAAGCAGCATGGCTGCGACAGCGTCATGCATTTTGCCGCCAAAATCGCCGTCGAGGAATCGGTGCGCGAGCCCGAGCTTTACCGGTCGGTCAATGTGGACGGCACGCAAAGCCTGCTTGAGGCCATGAGGCTGACCGGCGTGACCTCCATGGTCTTCAGCTCGACCGCCGCCGTCTATGGCGAAGGCAAGGACCAGCCTTGCGCCGAGGATGATTCGCCCAGCCCGACCAATCCCTACGGCGCCACCAAGCTGGCCTGCGAAGGGCTGATCCGCCAGGCCGCACAGGATTTCGGCCTGCGCCATGTCATCTTGCGCTATTTCAATGTGGCGGGCGCCGATCCCTTAGGCAGAAGCGGGCAATGCGGACCCGAATCGTCGCATCTCATTCGCGCCGCCTGCGAGGCGGCCTGCGGAATTCGTGACAAGATCACGATTTTCGGTACGGACTACACCACACCGGATGGAACCTGCCTGCGTGACTATATCCATGTTTCCGATCTGGTGGGGGCTCATGTCGCGGCCCTCGGATATCTGGCCGAGCCAGGCAAGGAAAATCTGATTCTGAATGTGGGTTATGGACAAGGCACCTCGGTCCGCGAGGTGCTTAAGGCCGTCGAGCGCGCGTCGGGGAAACCTTTGCCCGTCGTGGAGGGGCCAAGGCGTCCCGGCGACAGCGCCGTGGTGATTGCCGAGGCCCGGCGTATCCGCGAGATTCTGGGTTGGGTGCCGCGGCACGATTCGTTGGACGAGATCGTCATCTCGGCTCTGGCCTGGGAGGCAAAAAAATCAAATTAGCCTTATAGCTCAAATGCATATGTATTTCCTTATACTGAGGGCGGCAAGCCTGTCGCGTCTGGGCATAATCGGCTAGAATGCCCCAGCCCCGCCGGGTTAGCCAACCATCACAACAGTCTAATTTCAGTCACGAGTTGCGCAAACCATGTCAAACTCAGTAAGCCAGGATATGCTTTCCGAAACCCCGCCCTTTCCCAGAATGGTGGTGTTGACCATGGTCTATCCCTGCAATGCCAGTTGCCCGCATTGCCCCTATAACAATGCGACGATCCGAGAGGAATATCGGGATCAGCCCTTCATGGACGAGGGGGTTTTCCGCAAGGTGGCGCAGGAAGCAGGCAAGCACGGGGTTCTTTTGCGCATCTCGGGGGCGGGCGAACCGATGATGCACCCCAAGGTCACCGAGCTTCTTGTCTACGCCAAATCGATGGGCTGCAAGATCGGCCTGATCACCAATGGATCGCTCTTCACCGAAGAGAATTCCCGCGCATTGCTGGAAGCTGGCGTTGACATGATCGAGTTTTCGGTGGATGCGGCCGATCCAGACACCTATCACGTCGTTCGCAAAAGGCTAAAGTGGGACATTCTACTGGAGAATGCCCGGCGCATGCTGGCAATACGCAACGCCATAAAGTCGACGTCAAACATTGTCGCCTCGGGAGTCAATCAGGTCGGCATCGACATTGACGAGGTTGAGCGCTTCTGGCGAAACGATGTCGGCGTCGATAACTTTATTCGCCGCAAATTCCTGACCTGGGGCGAAAACACCAAGCTTGATGCAAGCCAGTCGGCGGATCCGGCACCCTATCTTGATATCAACACCGAACCGTGCCCCTTTATTTTCGAGCGCGTTTTGATCGATACCCGCGGCACGGTCATGGGTTGTCCTTATGATATCGGTGCGCGCTTCGTCGTCGGCGATCTTAAGAAGAGCTCCCTTGCGGAAATCTGGCATTGCGAGGCTTTTCGCGATTACCGTCGCCAGCATCTGGCATTGCAGGGGCACAAAATCGAGATGTGCTCAAAATGCCCCGACTGGAAGTACCGTTCCTGGGACCATAACTACTGGAAAGTCATGCGAGATGCTTCGGCTGTTCGCAGCAAAATCAACCAGGGTGGCGGAAACGCCGATAAAAGCGACCATCGGGCATAGGCGCGATCAACATGGATCCGCACAGCTGGGATGAGATTGGAAGCGAAGTCGCCAAAAGAATTCCCAACACGGTTCGTTTTCTGTCCAACCTAATCGAGTGCGATTCGACGCTTGGCAAGGAAGGCCCCGTTCAGCGGTTGATCAAATCCGAAATGGAGCGCCTGGGCCTTGAGGTGACGATGATCAAATCGCGCCCCGATCAGGATGCAGTTAATCTTGCTGCGCGCATTCCCGGCGCCTCGGGGAGAGATCACAAATCACTGGCCTTGTGCGCCCATGCAGACATTGTGCCCGTCGATGCCGGAAATCTTTGGCGCCGTCATCCCTTTAATCCCCTCATCGAAGAGGGCTGTATCTATGGCCGAGGCGCCCAGGATGACAAGGCAGGCATCGCCGCCATGCTTCTGGCTGCGGAAACACTCCTTGCCTTGGGCCACCCGCTACCGGGTGATCTGCTGATGTATTCTGTGATCGAGGAGGAAACCAGCGGTGCCGGAACCCAGGCGGTCCTAGACGCAGGCTTCGAGCCCGACGGCGCCATCATTATTGATGGTGCTTGGCCAGCCAGAATCTTTTACGCCCATCCCGGACATGCGTCGGCCATCGTCACCATCCGCGGCGACGCACTGGCCGCATCGAACGAGAGAAGGGCTGTCAATCCTATCGATCTTGCATTCACCTATATTTCCAGCTTGCGCGAAGACATCAAGCGGTGGAACGAACAAACGCCGCTCTTTTGCCAGATTGAGAACCCCTTCTTTCTAAATATCGGAAAGATCCAGGCAGGAACTTGGTGCGGCTCGGTGCCGGCTCAGGCAGAGGTCCATCTTCAGGCTGGATTCGCCCCACCCCAAACCATCGAAGGGACCATGGCTTGGTTCCGAAGCGTGGCGGAGAGGATGTCAGACCGCATCGAGGTCGCCCCTGGCCCGGTTTTCCGCCCACCCCATGCCGGAGATCCGAAAAGCCCACTAATCCGCGAGTTGGCCGCCCTTGTCGATCAAGGGGCTGCAGAGCCCACCCAGATCGTCCCGATTACCGGCTATACCGATATGCCGTTCTTCAAAACGCCCAATGTCTGCCTGTACGGGCCGGGAGGCGGTCGCAACGCGCACGGGATCGATGAGTGTTATCTTCTGGACCACATGCTTCCGGTCGTGCAAAACCTTGTTGCCTTTGCATTTCACTGGTGTCAGCAACGCAAGCCTTCTTGAGGTATTAAATGACGGAAAAGTCTTTATCCAAGTTGATGGACGAGGCCCTGAGTGGCCAGATGAGCCAGGAAGACATCAGTCAGGCGGTCAATCAGGCGGCGGGCAACTACTATCACTCGCCGGTTCAGAAATTTGAAGACCGACTAAAGGATATCCTGGTTGAAGAGGCGCTGGTACATTTGCGTCCTGGCCGGGTGCTTGATTTGGGCTATATCAACACGCTTTGGACACAGGCTCTGCTCGACCGGGGCATTACACATATCGACATTGTCGAAGGCGCCCAGACCCACGCCGACAATGCCAGGCGTGACTGGGGTCATGACCCCCGCGTGCGAGTTTTCCACTCTTTGTTCGAAGCATTCGAACCCGACGAACCCTACGACACGATCTTGATGTCGGGTGTTGTCAAGCATGTGCCGGACGACAAGGGGCTGGTTCGCCGGGCGCGTTCCTGGTTGAAGCCAGGCGGAGTGATCATTGCTTCAACCCCTAACAGTCGGGCCTTTCATCGTCGCTTGGGGACCTATATGGGCATGGAGCTAGCCCCAGATCGCCACAACGCCACCGACCGCAGCGTCTTCAACGTTCATCTTTATGACCGCTTTTCCTGGCGCGCCCTGTTTGTTGAGGCCGGTTATGACGTGTTCGCCCTGAAGGGCATTGTCTTCAAGATACTATCAGCCGAACAGCTGATGTATCTGTCTTCGCGCTACGATGTCGATCGCATGATCGAAGGTTTACGCCAATTGGGCGACGAGTTGCAAGACTACGCCTGGTATCTGGTGCTGGCAGCGCGAGCGGACGAAGAGCCATCCTAACTTACACTCTCGGCCAAGGCCTGAGCTACCTGCTCGACATGCTCGCGCGGCATGAAAGGATAGAAGGGAAGCGAGATGGTTTGCTCTCCGATCCGCTCGGCGTTGGGAAAGGCACCGGGCTGAAAGCCGAATGTGCGAACAAAATAATCCGTCAGATGGATGGGGCGGTAATTCACCACGGCCTCGACGCCCAGCTTGCGCAGGTTTTGCAGCACAAGGTCACGCTTCGCACTTTTGATCCACACTGTATACAGATGATGAGCATGAACCGTGTTGGGTCTTGAAGAAACCAGCTGAACGCCCTGGATGGCGGACAGCTTCTCGGCATAAAGCGCGGCCAACTGCTGGCGATCCTCAAGCTTCCTGCCCAGCCGCTCGAACTGCGGCAAAAGAATCGCTGCCTCGATATTGCTCATGTTATATTTCCAGCCCAGCGACACCATGTCCCAGTGCTGATAGCCTTCACGCACCCGATCGGCCGCCGTCTTCGTTGCCCCGTGCAGGCGCAATAGCTTCAACCGCTCGAAAAGGTCCGAGTCGTTGGTCACCAACGCGCCGCCCTCGCCACAGGTCAGATTCTTGGTGGCGTAAAAGCTAAAACAGGCCGTGTCGGCAGCTTGGCCTGGGCGCAGCCCCGAGCGGACCCCTTCTACGCAATGTGCGGCATCTTCGATGATGCGCAGATTGTGCTTCCGGGCGACTTCTCGAATGCTCATCATGTCGCACATCAGACCATACAAATGAACCGGCAGAATGGCCTTGGTTTTGCTGGTGATAGCAGCTTCGATCCGCTTGGCGTCCAGGTTGCCGGTGTCGGCCTCGACATCCACGAAAACCGGCGTGGCTCCGGCCTCGAGAATGGCGCACGAAGTCGCGATGAAGCTCATGGGCGTCGTGATGACTTCGTCCCCGGGGCCGATATCCATGCCCAAGAGCGACATGTGCATGGCCCCCGTGCAGCTCGTCACAGCCAGTGCATGCTTGCAGCCGAGCAGATCGGCCAGGGCGCGCTCGAATTTGGCGACGGTATCACCCGTCGTCAGGAACGGAGTCCGCAGAACCTGGGCCACCGCCTCGATTTCTGCATCACCAAGATCGTGTAAATAGAAGGGTATGTTCGTCACTGTCGATGATTCCCTTTTCTAATCCCTGTAAGCGCCTTCATTTCTTGAGGCATTGTCCAGTTCGTCGCGCCTTGCGAACTGCTTGAACAGGGGCGCACATAGCACAATCACTTCTTCAGGCAGGTAATGGGGTTCGTTCACTCTGAAGATTCGCCTCTTCGGTCCTTGGCGGATTTGAAGACGCGCCGCCAAGCCCCAGACCAGCCAGTTTTTTAAAACATCGAAAAAGGATTTCACGACAACGTGAAATTTCGTGCCTTTTGCCTCTCCGACCACACGGGGAATGAAGTGGATGGGGACCTCCAGAATGCTCAGCCCCTTGGCATAAGAGCGCAGCAGGCATTCCGGATTGACGAATCCGGTCTCACCGGTCAGTTCGGTTTGCGTTGCCACGGTGCTGCGAGCAAAGAAAATATTCTGATAATCGTGAAAATCGACGCCGAACAGCAGGCGCTGGATATAATAATTAGACAGTGAAATGAAGGCCTTTTGGATCGTATCCGAGCGACTTTTTATGCGGTGGATCGAACGAAGAACGGGTATGTGGCTGAGTAGCCTCTCGGGCACCGGGCGCACACCCTTCACGATGTCGTACCATTGCAGCAGCCTTAGGAACAGCGCAGCATTTTGAAGGTCGTATGACCAATCGACGGTCTGAAAAAAGAAGAAGTCCTTTCGGACCTCGCTAAAGGCCGTGCGAATTGCGTGACCGACGTTCAGGTTGGTGGCATGACGGATGACGCGCAGCCTGGGCTCATTCTTGGCGATCTCGGCCAGAATTTCCGGGGTTTTATCCGAGCTGCCGTCATCGACAATGATCAGTTCAACATCCGGAGAAATCGAGTCAAGCAAGGCAAAGGCGCGCTCGACAAACTCGGCAATCAGAAGCTCCTCGTTGTAGGCCCAGGCCAGCATGCTGACCGAACCAGCGAATTTGTTATCTGGCCGCGCTGCAAAGGCCAGGGCATCCGGATTCTGTATGACGGCCTCCTCTAGCAAGCGCACATGACAACGTGGCGGCGCGATATTTGACTGCGTAGCGCGAAAGCCCCTTGCCCTTCAAGTGCCGCTTTCGCCTTGCAGACGTCTTTGAACAGTCTGGGCATTTTAGTCTTCAGAGCGTGTCTTTTTGGGGGATGGGCCAAGTTTGTGCCTGCTGCCGCCCCATATTTAGCAGCCCCCGTAATCCGCTGAGATAGGTTTTGATCATCGACGGCTTGAAATTCATCAGTTCCTGCAGAATAAACTTGGGCCGCAGGTAAAAGCGCTTCATCGCTTGCGCCTGAACGGAAATCAGTTCCTGTGGCGTCCAGCCTTTTGGCACATAGACGGGTTGACCATTGCCGATCGTCCAGTAGGAGGTGAAATCACTCCACCGAGCGAACTTGATCTCACCCGCCGCCATCAGCTCATCGTATAGTTCTGAGCCGGGATAGGGGGTGAACAGGTTGAAGATTGCGAAGCGAACAGGGAGCTTGCAGGCTTCGCGCGCCGTGTTCAAAGCCATTTCCTGCGTTTCGTCGGGCAGGCCAAGCATGAACATACCGTCGATTTCAAGCCCGGCGCGGTGCGCTGCAGCACAGGCCTTGCGCACGTCGTTGGCGGTGAAGCCCTTGCGAATTCTTGCCAGCGTTTCGTCATTCATCGATTCGATGCCGAACGACACCCTAACACATCCGGCGTCACGCATTTTCTGAAAAATATCCTCGTGCAGCGGCTTTACCCTGCACTCCGAATACCAGATGATCTTCTTGTTCAGGCCGCGCTTGATGATGTCGTCGCACATGGCGACGGCATGCTTGTAGACCAGTGGGAAGGAGAGGTCCATGAAGGTGAACATGTTGGCACCATACCTGTTCACCATATACTCGATTTCGTCGACGATATTTTCCGGCGAGCGCATCCGGTATTTGGTGCCCTGCGAACGCTCGGAGCGGGAAGAGCAGAAGGTGCAGGCCATCGGGCAACCGCGGGTGCCGAGAATCTGTAACGGCTTAGGCTTGCCGATCTTGCTTTTGGCGGCGCCACGCGGATCGAGGGCGTAACTGTCTAGATCGTAGAGATCCCAGGCCGGGAAGGGTAAGTCGTTCAGATCATTCAGAAACTGGTCTTCGGGGCATTCAACGACCTGACCTTGGCGCTGAAATGCGATGCCGGCAACGCTTTCCAATCCTTCGCCTGCGTCAAGCGCCTTCATAAGACGAACCATGATGTGCTCGCCTTCTCTAAAGACAATCACGTCCATGACTTGGCGCTCCAGGATATCCTGGTAGAAAACCTGGCAATGGGTGTTGCCGCCGACGATCAAAATGTCTGGGGCGGCCTTGCGCAGGCCGACACAAATATCCTCGGTCACCTGGGCGGAGGTGCTAAGAACGGTCAGGCCGACCAAGCGTGGCTTCTGGCGCGCCACTTCGGCGACGACCTCTTGAACCGATAGCTGACGGCTGTAGCCATCGAGAATGGCCACCTTATATCCATTCTTCTGGAGGTTTGCCGCCATATAGGCAAAGCCCAGCGAGGGGGCGGCGTTCGCGAAATCCTTCAAATTGCCATAGGACGCCGCCAGGTCCGTTGGCGGCATAACAAAAAGCACATCGACCTGATCCACGGTAAACCGCTCCTTTGGAAATCGGCTATTTTCTGGCTGCCTGTTCTTGAACGTGTCGGCTCGGCCCGTCAAGCGCCAGCTTACTCCTTCTCACTTAATTCATCCAGCCGAGCTTGCATTTCGGCCAGGCCCTCGGCCAGCGTCCGCCCGCCCTGATAGCCAAAGGCTTGCTTTGCCAGGGAGATATCCACCCGAACCGACGGAGAGTGATCAATCCTATCCAAATGCCTGACATCAACCCGCCATCCAGGCAAGGCAGCAACCGTATGGGCCAATTCCTTCATCGACACGTCGATTCCGCAAGCTAGATTGTAGCTGCCGGGCCGGGCGCTCTCGGAGGCCCGAATCATTCCAGTGCAGGCATCATCGACATGCAGGAAGTCCTGGGTTCGCTCGCCCTTGCCGTATAGGCAAAGCGCTTGGCCTTGCCGGGCGCGCTCCATGAAAATCGGCAGAACAGATAGGGACGCCATGCCCGGACCATAAAGCGACGACATGCGAAGCGATACCACCCCAAGCTTGGCTATGCCCGACAAGGCTAAAAGATGCTCGCCAGCAAGCTTGCCGATGCCGTAATGGCTATCAGGAGCTGGCAACTGGTCTTCTTTCAGGCTGGTTGAGCCATCGATATGATAGACCGATATGCTTGAGGCATTGATCAGGCGCTGGGGTTGCCATTTAAGGCAGGCGGCGCGAACTGCCTCGGCCAGGCGCAGATTGTCCCAGAGAAGCTGTGACTGATCACCAAGAGGAGGGCGCGGGATATTTGCCGCCAGATGAAATACGACATCGACCGAGGGGACCAGATCACAAAGCTTCTCAACGTCTCTCATATCAAGCTGGATCGAATCTTCGCTCGGACCAGGCGTCGACCGCCCAGCCACGGCGATCACTTGGGCGCTTGGATACTCCTTGCGCAGGCGAGGAACAAGGGCGCGCCCCAGCAGGCCGCCTGCCCCGGTCACCAGGATGCGGCCAGCCTTCTCAAGCGGGAAGATCGTCTCGCTGCTCATCTCGATAGCCTAACGCTTGTTGAATCGCTGCGGTAACCGCCTGCTGAAGTGCCGGAACCACGGCATCACGAACCTGCCCGGAAAGTTCGGCGATGTCCCTGTCCTTTGGCCATCCGAGGCCTAAAATGCCGCTGGAGCTTCTTGACTTCAGCGGGATGCCGACGATGGGAAAGGAGGCCGGGGCATCGACGGCCGCTTGCTGCGCAAAGGCCTCTTCTCGATCAGCCAAAAGCTCTGGGCCAAGCAGCGCATAGGCCAGCGCCAATTCCATCCAATCGGCGTGGCGGCCCTTAGGATATGAAAAGCCCTCATAGGCCTTGATCATCACTTGGGGAACCGAGGCCATGATCACCGGCTTGATCTGGTGCTGGCTTCGGAACTGCTCCTGATTGGCTCGAAAGGCCAACTCACCCAGCCAGGGGTCGTTCGGTCCGTGCCCGTTCACCAAAAGAAGCGCATCGATATCGAGCCTCAGAATGCTGGCAAGAATTGAGGCGAAGGCGCCTCGCAGGGCGTTATGCTCGACACTGAGCGTGCCTTGAAATTCCAAACCCGTGTCGGCATTGGTGTAGGCGTAGGATGGCAATAATAGGCCGTGCCAGTTGTTCTGACGAAATGCCTGGCTGGTCAGCAGGCCCGAAGCCAGTTCCTCGGCAATGCGGGTGTCGGTTCCCAGGGGAAGCAGCGGACCATGCTGCTCGACGGAACCGATGGGTAGGCAGGCAATCAACTTGCCTCCACCAAGGCGCGACGTGATGCAGAGATCTTGAAGCTCCGGTGAACTGAGACGATCTAGGCGCAGGCAGTCGCTTGCGGGGGCCATGCGGGCTTCTCCATGTAGGTGCGGTGCCAGGTTTGAAACATCATCAGGGTAAAAATCCGGAAAGCATGCTCGGCTTTGCCAGTTTGGTGCTCTTCAAGGATTTGAGCGATATAGGCCTGGTCGAAGAGTCCATGTGCCGCCAGCGCCGCCGGACTTAGCAGGTCTTCAAGAGCCGTATCAAGCTGTCCGCGCAGCCAGACATGGTTGGGTTGCACGAAACCTTCCTTGGGGCGTTCGATAATCTCGCGCGGGAGATGACGAGCAGCGACAAGTCTTAATAGATATTTCAGAACGGATCCTTTTATTTTCAGGCGACCGGGAATGCTGGCTGCAAATTCAGCGATCCGGTAATCCAGGAATGGGGATCGCGCTTCGATGCCATGGGCCATGGACAAACGGTCGCAAAAGGCCAGAACCTCACCCGGCAGCGACGTTTGAATATCCAAATCCAAGAGGGCGTTCAATTCGTCTGTGGCCGACGATTTATTGAACAACTGATGCAGGTATTCCACCGTATCCGTTTTTGCAACCGAACGCCCAGCCGGGGTATCGAGCAATTGTTGTTTATCCGGCTGGGCAAAAGCCCCGAACCGGGCTCGAACCTGCCAGGGCGCCAAGCCCTCGAAGGAGCGCAGATAGTCAGGGCGGTCTGCAAAGGGGGCCAGATCAGCTACGGCGTAGGGATCGGCACACCCCGCCGCACGCGCCTTCGCAAGATTGCTTAAGGGCCAAATCAGCCTGTGGTGGCCATAGCTTGCGAACTGATCGTCGGCTCCATCACCGGTCAGCACGACCTTGACATGCTCCTTGACATAATCCGTCAGGAAATAGGTTGAGACGGCCCCCGAGAAGGGTTGATCAAAATATTTGGCGATCTTGGGCAGACTTACCGCCAGATCGTTGGCTGAAACAATATGCTCGTGATGATCGGTTTCAAACTTGCGCGCAAGAAGCTGGGCGAAATGGATATCTTGCTTGTCGGCCGGCTGATCGGCATAGCCCATAACGAAGGTGTGAAGATGGCCTGAGTTCAATTGGCGCATCATGGCGACGACAAGCGACGAATCGATGCCGCCGGATAAATACGCGCCAACCGGCACATCCGAACGCAGCCGAACCCGCGTGGCATCAAGAATGAGTGCCTCAAGCTGATCGCAGAGCGTATTTTCATCAAGTGAACTGGGGTGGGCAAAATCAAGTGACCAGTACTTTTGAATTGACGGGTCGCCACCTTGTTCCCACACCAGAACATGTGCCGCCTGCAAGGCATGTATGCCTTGGTAAATGGTCATAGGCTCCGGAACATAGCGCAGGGTCAGATAATGCGAGAGGGCCTCTTCGTTGGTCTTTCGCTGATGCCCGGGCCAGCAAAGAAGGGATTTTATCTCCGAGCCAAAGACGATCCTTCCGTCCCCAGTCTGCGTCCAGTATAGCGGTTTGACGCCCAAACGGTCACGCGCCAGGACCAGCCGCTTCTTTCCCTCGTCCCACAAAGCCAGCGAGAACATACCGTTCAGACGGCTTAAAAAAGCTACGCCATGCTCTTCGTATAAATGCAAGAGAACTTCTGTGTCGGAATGGCTGGCCAACTGGTGGCGACCGCTTTTGATCAAGCTGTCGCGCAATTCCAGGTAATTGTAGATTTCACCGTTGAAGACGATCCAGACGGAAGCGTCTTCGTTGTGCATAGGCTGTGCGCCGGTTTCAAGATCGATAATCGACAATCGGCGATGGGCCAGATTCATCTGCCCATCGGTCGAGACATAACAGCCCGCTCCGTCGGGGCCTCTGTGCGACACGAGATCGCGCATCGTCTCCAGGAGGCCTGGCGCAGGAGAAGTGCCAGAGAAACCGGCAATCCCGCACATGCTAAGCTTCCGAGGGCATGATTCGGCCTTCCTCGGTCCGTTTCAGCGACTGCAACTCACTCATGCCGGTATCTGGCAGGAAAAGCTCCTCCCAGAAACGCAGCACCGAGCCGGGGTGGATTTGCGGCTGGGCAATCTCTTCCTTCAGGGCGAATAGGCGCAGTGCCATTTCCACATCATTATATCCGAAGTGATAGCGCAACCCCACTGTCCCGGAAAAACGGGCGTTGATTTCGAAACAGACCGGGTGGCCCTGCCTTAACCTGAACTGAAAATTGATCGGGCCCTGGGCGCCGAAGGCTTCTCCCCATGATCTGACATTTGCAATATATGCCTCGTTAAGGCAGGGAGAAACGCGATAGGAGGTTCCTTGCAGCAATTCCCGCTGCATCACCAGCAGAGCGCGGACATGGCCGGCTGAATCGCACAGCACCGTTGCCGTGAACTCCTCGTGGTCATCGCCGATATATTCTTGCACGATGCCCTGTTCGCCAAGCTTTGCCGCCGCTGCGAAAAGCTCGCTCATTTGCGTTGCCGTCACCACATCGCGACTGGCGAAGCCGTGGCGCGGCTTGACAATCAGGGGAAGTCCGATTTCTTCAGCCAATCTCTTGACTGCCTCTGCATTGCTGGCCAGAACTGTTTTGGGATGTGGAATCCCCTTTTCCAGGCACCACGCCGCAGTGGCCCATTTGTCATGAGCGCTTTCCACGGCCCGGGCGGGTGCTACCAGAACGCAGGCCCCTGTCTGCGCTTCGATGACTTCCTTATGCTGAGATAGATGAATTGTTTCGGCATCGGCGCCCACTAGAACGATGTCGATCTTTTCCTCGCACACGATTTGAACCAAGCGCGACGGGAAGGACGGATCGCTTGCTTTCGGCACCACATATCCGCGATCAACGCCGAACAATCCGACAGCGCCAGGTAGGCAGTCCGTTCCCACGACCCAGGATGCCAGCTTGCACGCGGACAACGCCTTTAAAATCCCCTGACCAACATTGCCGCCGACCCCAGTCACCAGAACCCGGATTTTGCCTTGCTGATTTCCTGCCCAGTTCAATTTCATGAGCTTTGCAGCCCTGCCTTGGCAAAGAGGGCGATGACCTCGGGATTCCTGGGCTTTTTTGTCTGCCAGTCGGGACAGGTCTGACAGAAAGCGGGCAATTCCTCCCAGTTCCCCGAAGCGTGCGCCACCAAATAGGGAAAGACCCTTCGCTGCCAGACATCGAAAATCGACTCGTGGTTCAGGTCGCCATGAACATGCTTGCCTTCCCAGTCATTGATGCAGAAGGGCACCTTGCCATTCTCGTTCACATTGATTGAATCGAAAATCCAGGCGCAGGCATGCCGCTTTTCCTGACCCGTTTTGATTTCGTCGCTCAGATAGTTGATCCAGGTCATTTTCGGTCGCACGTAAACTTGGACCGGATAGTTTGACCAATAGGCGATG
Source organism: Alphaproteobacteria bacterium (assembly GCA_015232335.1). Taxonomy (GTDB): domain Bacteria; phylum Pseudomonadota; class Alphaproteobacteria; order Rhodospirillales; family WMHbin7; genus WMHbin7. The sequence goes on from JADFZV010000001.1 coordinate 52,973, forward strand.
AAGTCATCCTTTTCCTGCTCGTTGACATCAAGAACGGCAAACTGAACGGAAATCTGCAGCTTGTCCTTGGCGCGCTCGATGGCGCGGTGCACGTTACGCATGACCGTATCGAAGTTGCCGCCCAAACGCACTTTCTGCTCGTATGTTTCCTTGGTTGTCGCATCGATGCCGATATAGATTTCGTCCAATCCCGCAGCCATGAGATCGTCGATGCACTTGTCGTCAAGCAGATTTCCGTTTGTATTTATGGCGGCCCGCTTTAGGCCACGCTCCTTGGCGTAGCGAATCCGCTCGTAGAGACCGATTTTCTTGGAGACCAACGGCTCGCCGAAATAGCAGAACCACATGCGCACCCAGGGCGCACCCTCCAGTACGTCATCAATGATGCGCTTGGCCAGCGCATCACTCATGCGACCCCATTTGCGGGGGTTGAATGGCCGGGCACACATGGTGCATCTCAGCTGGCAGTAGGATGAGGTTTCCAAAAGCACCTGATTTGGAAAATACCGCAAGCGGCGAAAGGCCTCCTCGGGCGATCTTGGTTCCTGACTGCGCAGGAAATTCAGCTCGGTGGGATTGAGCGTTAGAGCATAGCGTTCAAGCAGCTGCATGGACGGCATCTCATTTTCCGATGCCGTCGGCAAGCTGTCGCCAATTGATCCCGACGCGCCGTATATTGTCCGCATTGTCATTCAACCACCCTTTATTGACTGCTCGCCCGCAACAAACCTGCCGCCCAGGCGGGAGCTGCTTTGGTACGCCCTATCTGGTTCAGGCGATGGGCGTCGGACCCCTGAACAAAGGCAACGCCATGGCCGCGCAACTTCTCCAGGAACACCATATATGATTCGACAAACCGAGCTCCGCCCAAACCTTCCGGCCTTACGAACAAATCCCTGCAATGAAACTCGACAGCCGTTTTTTCTGCCTTTAGCTGTTCTGCCAACTCTTTGATCAGTTGTCCGGGCAGATTTCCAGGCAGTAGCTTTCCCACATAATGTGGAGCCAACTTGGGAAATGCCGAGTAGATGAAGGGGTGCACCAGCAAATCCACCTTGATCTGGCTGAGCGCTCTCATCAGAGAGGAAAGTTCGCGCATCAGAAACTGGTCCGGCTCCAGTGTGAAGTCGCCGCTGACCCATTCTAGCTGGTAGTGGCCCATTGCTAGCGTGACATAGTCGACAAGCGAGCGTATGTCTTCCCGGAAACTGGTATTGCCTGACTGGTCAAGCAGATCAAGCTCGGCCCCGAGAAAGATTTGGCCTGAAAACAGGTGTCTGGCCTGGTTAATTTCCTCTCGCGAGTCCTTGAAAATTTCTAATGCTGTCGATGGATGAAGATGATTAACCAGCCCGACTTCATGCAAGCCGTGGCTACCAGCCTCGGCTAAAATGGCATTGGCTGTCATTTCATCTGCCGTGCACGGCGAATGGTGCAGGTGGATGTGATAATCCGCGTGATGTGCTGACAAGCTCATGCAGGTTGCATCCGCTCGTTTCGCTTGGTCAGAAGATAGGGGCCGATGGCCAGTGCATTCATGCCCGTACCCATGAAGCACTTCAGCGCATCCTCAGGCGTTCGCACAATTGTATCGCCGCGAATGTTGAAGCTGGTATTCAGCAACACGGGAACGCCATTGCGCTTCTTCATTTCCAATAGCAAGCGGTGCAGCAGAGGATTGCCGTCTCGCTCTATTGTTTGAACGCGGGCCGATCCGTCGACGTGTGTGACCGAGGGAATGACCTCGCGCTTGTCTTCACGCACCGAAACGATTTCCAGCATGAAGGGACTGGGGGTTTTCCGATCGAAATAATCCGCGACCTCTTCCAACGGCACAACCGGCGCAAACGGTCGGAACAACTCGCGAAACTTGACCTTGGCATTCACAATGTCTTTGGTGTCTGCCCTGGTCGGATTGGCAAGAATCGAACGATGGCCGAGGGCACGCGGGCCGAATTCCATCCTTCCTTGGTACCAGCCGACGATCGCGTATTCGGCAAGCAGGGCGGCAACCGAGCTCGCTAGATCATCGGGGGACTGGACAAGAATATCCGCAGGCAGGGTTGAAAGAGCCGCCTCGATTTCGTCGACCGTGTGCTCACTTCCAAAGTAGGCATGGGTGATTGGCGAACGTGAAAACCCGCGCTCCAGTTCCCGGCTTGCCAGAAGTGCCGCACCCAGCGCCAAGCCGGCATCATTGGCCGCTGGCATGACATACAGATCACGAAAGGGGGTGTTGGCGCAGATGCGTCCGTTCATGCTGCAGTTGAGGGCGACACCGCCCGAGACGCAAACCTGATCGCTTCCGGTAAGGTGATGCAGATGGGTAAGCTGCTTGAAACAGTTTTCTTCAAGAAGCGCCTGGGCACTACAAGCCAAATCTGCATCACGCTCGGTCAATGTGCTTTCAGAAAGGCGCGCAGGTCCAAACGCTTCGATGAAGCGATCACTGAACCAGCGGCGGGGATGGCCGTGCTCGTCATTGAGGGCTTGGGTGTGAAAGGTGAAAAAGTCGAGATCGAGCAGGACTTCGCCATCCTCGATACGAAATATTCGGCGCATCTGGTCGAGATATTTGGGCTTGCCATAAGGGGCGAGCCCCATGGTCTTGCCCTCGTCACAGGCCGCCTGAAAGCCCAGAAACTGAGTAACCGCACCATAGTACAGGCCCGGTGAGTGAGGATGCGGCGTACGATGAAGAATGGATATGTCGCTACCTTGTCCATGTCCGTAGGTCGAGGTCACCCAGTTCCCCATGCCGTCGACCGTGTAAATAGCCGCTTCCTTGAAAGGCGACGAATAGAAGACAGAGGCGGCATGGGCAAGGTGGTGCTCGGTATGGAAGAGCGGCACGTTTGCAGTCAGGTGCTGTCTAAGCTTCGTTTCAATATCGGATTGTGAAATCGCCTTGGGCGCGTAGGCACCCGGATAGCACTGATCCGTGAAGGCGCGCTTGAAACGATTGGTCAGCTCGACATCATTTGCGTAGGCGACGGCACACAAATCCTCCTGGCGAACCCCCGCCATCTGCAAACAAAAGTCGATGGCCGCTTGAGGAAAGGCCTGACTGTGCTTGTTATGGTCGAAGCGCTCCTGCTCCATGAACGCCAAAAGACGGCCATTTTCAACGATGGCGGCACTGGCATCGTGCGAACCGAAATGAATGCCCAGAATCATGCGGTCTGGCCTCGAAGTTTGCCTAGTTTCGTCTTCATGGCCTTGAGAAGGCCGTAAGCAACGCCCGCAACTATGACGTAGCTGTACAGAAGGTGTTGCGCTACCCCCGAGAGCAAACCGAAAAAGCCAAGCTTCTGCCAGAAGAGCTTGAACAGGCGTCGCTCATGCCAGAAAAAAGTTAGCATCAATAAAAGCCCCAGATAGGACAACCAGGCCCAGACAAGCCCCCCCAGCAAAAACAGGGGAAAAGCCGCGCCCAGCAAATGCGCCAAAGCCGTGTTTGCCGTTGTTCCAGCGCCGTCAAAGGCTCTGCGATCATAAAACAGTTCTGCCCATTTGACGGCGCGGATCCAGTAGACCTTAAGTATTCCGCGAAAGTCTGGAAAATCATGACGGACCATCAAGCCGCCGTCAAAGGCGATGGGATGATGCCGTATAAGCCGATAGCTGAACTCGTAATCCTCCACCTCGGCCTTTTTATAGCGTCCATCGAAACCGCCAGAATCCTGAAAGGCCTGGCGGCGCATGGCGCCGATGCGGGTATTGAAACAGGTGATCGGCTTGGGGTCGCGCAGATAATCCTCGTGCCAACAATATTCGACCAGAGCCTTATAGCCGCAACCAAACGCGTTACGCAGGGGGATGTCGGAACACCTTCCGTTCAGACACATCAGTGCATCCGGCTTGGCAAAGTAGGATTTGATCCTCTCCAGCGCCCCTGGCTCCAACCATGTGTCTGAATCCAGAAAGACGAGTAGATCATGCTTGGCCTCGGCAACACCACGGTTTCGGGCCAGGGAAGGCCCGCCGTTTCTTTCCATGGTGATGACGCGCGCACCAGCTTCGGTCGCCAGAGCGGGACTTTCATCAGTGGAACAGTCGTCGATGACCAGCAGTTCGTCATCTGGCGCGTATGCCCGCTGCTCAAGAACGGATCGCACGAGGGCCGTGATCGTCTTAGCAGAATTGTAGCAAGGAATGATGATGGAGACATTCATCAGGACCGGCCCTTCAACTTATTCAGTCCCAGATACTGCTCGGCATACGGCAAAAGCTTGCGCAGCGTCATGGCATCGAGCACGGTCTGGCCCATGAGATTGGGCAGGGTGAAATATCCCTTTTCGGGGAAACTGCATCCTTTGCACAGGGAAATATCTCCGTGGCGCCGTTCCCGGTGGGTCTGGCGGGCCTGACGAATGGCCTGATCGTGCCAGACTTCTGCCACACTCTGCTGGGATACGTCGCCCAGAGGCTGGGTGGCATCGTAGTCAAAGCAGCAAAACTGCACTTTTCCGGTCCAGGAAATGGCCATCATGTTCCACAGGAAATAGCAGGGCGTGCGCTTGTACTCGATATCCTTGGGCGCCACGAAGGTGTCAAACAGCGGCTTGATGCGAAAGACGTCGATTTGTCCGATTTCATCGGCGGTGAAACAGTCTTTTTGATACTGCACGTCGTTCTGATTGGCGTCTTGCAGGATCAGCTGAACAACGACATGCAGCTTGCTTCTTGCCTGCTTCTTAGCTTGCAAAAGGGTGCGACAATTTTGCAAGGTCCTTTCGAAATCGGCTCCACGACGGACGGATTCGTAGGATTCTGCCGATGAACCATCGATGGCCAGGATCAACTGATCGACGCCGCACGAAACCAGGTCGCGCGCCCTGTCCTCGGTCAGCGCCGTGGCGTTTGTCGACAGGCAGGTGCTGAGGCCCTTGGCTTTCGCATATTGAGCATATTCAGGGAAGTTCTTGACCAGCGTCGATTCGCCCAGGCCGTAGAGATACACCAGCTCGGTCTTTCCGGCCACTTCATCGATAATCTTCTTGAACAGCTCGAGCGGCATCACACCCACTTCGCGGGTCATCTTGCCATGCGGGCACATGATGCAATCCAGGTTGCAGTGATTGGTGATTTCCGTCGAAATCATCTGGGGATAAAAAGCCGCGCTCTTGCGCAGACCCCAATAATCCAGCGTCGACTGCAATCTGTTTTTAAGACTCATAACCGAAAACCCCATGCGCCGTGCCCGGGCGTCAATCGTAATGTACGCCCTTGATACGCGCCATCACGATGCGCAGAGCGTAGCGCATGCCATGGAACAAGAAATTCGTCAAGTTCGGCGCCGATTTCGAGATGCCCTCATTGCGCTCGGCCAGCACATAGGGGATCTCGAAGATCCGAAGACCTTTCAATTGCGACCGGTGAACCAGCTCGATAAAAAATTCGCCGTACCCGGTAGGAATGGGCAGGACCGCATCCAGAACCTCGCGCCGGATAACCACGAAGTTCGAGGAGAAGTCCTTGACCGCTCCCCTCAGCACCATTTGGGCAAAGGCATTCATCGCCCGGCTGGCCATAACGCGCGTCCAATGCCGTCGATCACCGCCCCCCGGCACAAAGCGCGAGGCCAGCACCATGTCGTATTGCTGTAGCGCCTCGATCATTTTCGGCAGCAAGGGCGGCAGCATCCAGGCATCGGCATCGATCCAGCCGATGAAGGGCGCTTTCGCCTCGATGATACCGCGCATGATCGCCGAGGCCAGACCGCGATCACGCGTTCTGCGCACCAGGCGAATACGGTCGTCCTTCATGGCGGCGACCCGATCAGCCGTCCCGTCCGTCGAAGCGTCGTCGACCACCACCACCTCGCCGTCCGGCAGGTAGTTGAACAATTCCTGGATCAGGGCGACGATGCTTTCGGCCTCATTAAAGGTCGGCACGATGATCGACACGGATGGATTTAGGGGCTGGCTCATAGAACCACAGATGTTAAAAGGGATGCCGGGGTGCAAGGCAGGCCGCATTATGGCCGACCTCGCCTTAAAGGGAAACCTGGATTCCAAAAGCGAAAATGCCGCGTGTAGGGGGGGATGGGGCCCGAATGCTTAGAAGAATTGCCTTTATAATCATTATGTTGGCGCTTCCTCTGGCCGTCTTGGAGCTGTTCAGCCAGGCCCTATACTATTGGAAATATGGCGAACCGCCCTGGGCGGCAGAGGTCCAGGAGCGGTTCAATTTCCGTCCGTTCACGCGACTTGTCTCAGACCGGCGCAACATGACGATGCTGTCCAACGCGGACATTTCCTTTGGTTCCTGGAATGTTTTGACCGATGAGCACGGCTTTCGAATTAGCGCTGGCGCCAGAAATTCTGTCAAAAAGGGTCCCTCCATCCTTTTTCTTGGTGATTCGGTTCCTTTCGGCTGGGGCCTTGATGCTGAATATTCCACGCCGGCACAACTTGAGCGTTTCCTTGCAGAGGCGGGAAGGGCGCAACCTATTCTGAATGCCGCCATTCCCTCCTATTCCCTGCACCAGGCGATCGAGCGGTATTTGTTGGAAATCGCCGGGCGTCATCCCATCGAAGTTATCGTCCTATGGAGTTACGACCCCGTGACTCAGCTTGCCCTTCTGGGCAATCAATGGACACCAGACATCAATTGGACGACCCAGTCTCCCGCCATAGCCAGGGCCAATGAATTTCAAATTGAGGAGCGCTCATACAGTGCTGCCGTGGCTATCTTAAGGAAATTCGCCGCCCGCTTGATTGAGGGAACCGCGATACTTGAACATTTCGATCCTGCCGATGCGCCTACAGCCAAGCGGTTTCAAAGTGACATTTCGGCCCGCCTCGATAGTTTTCATGCGGTAATCAAGGGACAAGGCGTGCGACGCCTGATATTGCTGCCTCTGTCGGCCCCCCGCTCGTCGCGGGAAGGGTTTTCCCCTGCCCGCAGGGCTGCCGTGGCTTTGTTCAATCAAACGCTTTCCCGCTTTGCCCGCCAGCATGACGATGTTCATTTTATCGACGTGCAGGCCCTGCTTGACGCCCATCCAGAAGACAAGGTTTTTCTGGATCAGTGTTGCCATTTAACCGAAATGGGAAGCGCCCTTGTGGCAATGGCCCTGAAGAAGGATTTACTTTCAGAACCTTAATGTGGCATTAGTTGGTGGCACAGACAGATATGTAGGACTGGCCCCTTGAACGAAAGAGGCTAGGTTGAGTTTGTTGACCCCTGAGGAAGGCTTATCTATTTGAAACCATTGCCAGATATTCCCGTCGAACGCATCGAGTCGCTCGGAAGACTTTTAGGCCTGATCATCAAGGGCGGCCCCTCGCCTGATCGTACGACCTTTCTGACCGAAAATGACCTGCCGTTCCAGGCGGGCTTTGTTGTTTATGGCAAGGGTGGCGCTGTGGTGCCGCATATCCATCATCCGGTGAAGCGCGAGTTGACGACGACAAGCGAGGTTCTGCTGGTGCGTCAGGGCTCGTGCCGGGTCGATTTCTACGACGAGGCGCGCCAGCTCATCGAGACACACCATCTGGTCGCCGGCGATCTGGTTATTTTTTACGAAGGCGGCCATGGCGTTCGCATGCCCGACGAGGATTGCGTCCTGTTTGAAATCAAGCAAGGCCCTTATCCCGGCATGGATGAGAAGGAACGTTTCACGCCATGATTCCCGTCAACGAGCCCTGGCTGACCGAAACGGATCAGGCTTATGTCGCCGAGTGTGTACGCACCGGCTGGATTTCCTCGGCAGGCACCTTCATCGACCGTTTCGAGAGGGGTTGGGCCGATTTTTGCGGACGCAAGCATGGCGTTGCCGTCGCCAACGGCTCGCTGGCGCTCGATCTGGCCGTCGAATCCTTGAAGCTGGAGCCCGGCTTCGAGGCCATTCTGCCCAGCTTCACCATCATCTCCTGCGCCCAGGCCATCTTGCATGCGGGCGGTGTGCCGGTGGCGGTCGATTGCGACCCCGATACCTGGTGTATCGATCCGGCCGCCGTTTTAAAGGCGATCACGCCCAAGACTCGTCTTTTGATGCCGATTCATATTTACGGCCATCCGGCGCCCATGGAACCCCTGCTTGAAATCGCGAAACAACATGGCCTCAAGGTCATAGAAGATGCCGCGGAAGCCCATGGAGGCGAGGTTTGCGTGAAGGGTGACTGGAGGCGTACTGGGTCTTTTGGCGATGCCAGTTGCTTTAGTTTTTATGCCAACAAGATCGTCACCACCGGCGAAGGCGGCATGGTTCTCACCGACGACGATGCCCTGGCTGGCGAATTACGCGCCCGGCGCAACCTGTGTTTCGGAAGACAGCGCCGCTTCGTGCACGAGGAACTGGGCCATAATTTCCGTCTTACCAACATGCAAGCCGCCCTGGGCGTTGCCCAGATTGAGCGCATCGAAACGATTCTCGAGCGCAAGCGCTGGCTGGGAAAAACCTATTCCGAACGCCTGCAGGGAATCGCAGGCCTCAAGCTTCCGGTCGAGCGGCCCTGGGCGCGAAATGTCTGGTGGATGTACGGCATCGAATTAGAAGAATCGGTTCCCTTCGATGCCGAGGAATTTGCCAGGCGGCTGAAGGCCAAGGGCGTCGATACGCGCCCCTTCTTTCTTGGCATGCATGAGCAGCCCGCCCTTAAGCGCCTGGGACTGTTCAAGGATCTGCACCTGCCGGTCACCGAGCGGATCGCCCGCCGCGGCCTTTACCTGCCTTCCGGCCTGACGCTTAGCGAGGAGCAAATGGGGCTCGTGGTCAAGGCTGTGCGCGAGGTTCTGGTGTCATGAGCGGCGTTTTCGGCGATCTCTATTCCGATGCCTATGATGATTTCTATGTCGGCAAGGATTATGGCGCCGAATGCGACATGATCGAAGCCCTGGCCGGAAAGATCGTGGGCCCCGGCCCCTACCGCCTGCTTGATCTGGGCTGCGGCACCGGCAACCACGCCCTGCCCCTGGCCAGACGCGGCCATACCGTGGTCGGCGTCGATCGTTCACCCGCCATGCTGGAAAGGGCTCGGCGCAAGGCGCTGCAGGAAGGTGTGGCCTTGTCGTTTCACGAAGCGGATATTCGCGCTGTTTCCCTGCAAGATGAGGCGGCTTTCGATATCGCCACGATGATGTTCGCTGTGCTGGGCTATCAGACTACCAACCAGGACGCCCTGGATGCCTTAAGGGCCGCCAGGAACCATCTGCGCCAAGGGGGGGCTTTTATTTTCGATGTCTGGTTCGGCCCGGCCGTTCTTGACCAGAAGCCCGAGCGGCGCTTTCGCGCCATTCCGACCCGAACCGGCGAGATTCTGCGCGCCGTCGAATCTTCTGTGGATGTGCTTTCCCAGGTCTGCACCGTGTCCTACGAATTGTGGTCGATCGAAAAGGATCGGATCGTCGGACGCACGCGCGAAGATCACGGCATGCGGTTTTATTTCCCGCTTGAGCTTGATTCACTGCTTTCCCAGGCGGGCTTCAAGCTGGAACAACTGGGACGCTTCGAATCACCCGAGCAGCTTCCAGATTCATCGGCCTGGAACGTCGTGGGCCTAGCCCGCGCGGTTTAATTTCCGCGCTCGATCAGGCTGACATCCCCCATATGGACTATCCGGTGCCCACCGCCCTGGAAGGGCTGAGGCAGGCTGCTTTCCGCGAGTTGTCCGGGAAAAACGGCATAGCGCCAGGGAACCTGGGTGACCCTGTGCCATTCGCGATTGATCCTGACCTCGCCTTTCCAGACATTGTATTCGCGGTCGTCGGGCAGGACGCGGTCGCCAACCAAGGCATCGTAATTGCGATCGCCCGACCATTGAAGGGCTAGGCGAATATTGTATTCGGGTGTCAGCACCCGATAGGACCAAAGGCGGAATTCACCCTGGGCCAAAGGCAGGGCCAGGATGTCTTGGCGGGCCATCCGCATTCTATTTTCAACGGCTTTCCTTTCTTGCTCCTCACCGATTTGCCCAAGTCCTGCGATCAGGGCAAAAGCCATAACAGGCAGGGCAAGAAACTGCTGCCAGCGAGCGCCCTCCCAGCAATGGCAAAGCCAATAAACCCCTGCGGGCAGCAGGGCTGCCGTGGAAACCAGATATTTTAAGCTGGGGAACTTCAGAAACATGACGAAGCCCGAGGCATAGACCAAAAGCAAGACCGTCGCCATGGGGAGGGTCCGGCGGATAAAGCCCATGTCGCTGCGCCGCCGGAAAAGTGCCAGCGTCATCCCGCTGCCGATGGCGACGACCATAAAAAACAGGATGCCCGCCTGATAAGGCAGAGTTTGAGAAAAGACCTGGTCCTGACCAGCGCCTGGAAGATTCTTCGTTTCAGCCCCAAAAACGATGCTGGCATGAAAGGAAAGCATCTTCATGATGTCGCGATGGGTAAATTTCCCATCGAGAAAAAGGGCCAGGATCTCCAATCCCAGAACAACGCCCAGCAGTATCCAGAGCGCAGCGCCAATCCCCTGGCGCCAGGTCAGGCGACCTACCAGAACAGCCGCCACCAGCCCGCCGCCGGCAGCCAGCAGCCAGGCGATGTAATGCATCTTGATGCTGTAGGCGCCAATGCCCACAAAGCCCAGCCAAAGCCAATCACGTGCTTTGGCTTCGCCCTGTGATCGGCCCAACGTGCTCAGCAAGGCCAGCGTGAACAAGGCGCCCGCGATGGGGCCGAAGGATGGGTCGTCTAGGAAAAAGACACCGTATTCCCAATTCGGCTGATAGGTAAACAACGCAGCCGCAACAGCCAATGCCGCAGATGCTCCCAAGGGACGTGCTAGGATGAACAAGCGGCTCAACGCGAACAGCGACAGCCCCAGAACCAGCAGGCGCTGAATCAGAAAAACCCGCGACGGATCGTTAAGCGTCGCCGTCGCCAAATCGGCGGTTTTTGTAAAATTCACGCCATCGGCCAGACGAAAGGCCAACCAACCGCTCAATTGGTGAGGCAAGGCCGGAGAAACGTAATTGTTCAGAATACTGCGCCGCCCCTTGCCGATGCTCTCGGTCAGCCATTGATCGATATTGATGGCGTAGCCCATTGTCAGTTCGGCAAATTCGTTGCCGTGGTACCAGTAGGCGAGATCGACGACAAAGACGACATAGGCCCAGCTCATAACGACAAGCGCCGCCAGCCCGCCAATCAGCCACATGGGCGCAGCTTTGGCTTGTTGGATCATGCCGTGCGCCGGTTCAGATGCAACAACTTGAGAGCCCCCAAAGCCTTGGAGCCCAACTCGTAGACAGAGCGAGTCTGCAGGAGGCTACGTAGGATGTAACGCGGGCGGAAATAGAAACGGCGGTAAGCGCTTTTTTGAAGCTTGACCAGCGTCGCCAAGTCGAAGCTCTCTTCCCAATGATCGACCAGGAAATTGGGGGTTGGATTTGCCGCCCAGGCTTCCCAGCGACCGGGCTTGATCATACCCTGTTCAACCGCCTGGTCGTAGAGTTCGGTGTTGGGATAAAGAGTCAGGATTGAAATCTGCGCATAGTCCGGATCGAGCCTGATCAGGAAATCTATGTTGCGTTTAACGTCTGTTGCGGTCTTTTCGAAGGGTAGGCCGATGATAAAGTCGGCCACGGTCAAGATGCCTAATTCCCGGCACCATTTGAAGGCGTTGCCGACCTTTTCGGTGGTCGTCGCCTTTTTTAGCAGGCGCAGGCCTTCGTCCGAACCGGTTTCGACCCCGAAGGAAATCAGGCGCAGACCCGCCGCCTTGGCGCGCCGCAGGCTTTCATAAGTGACGCCATTGACGCGCCCCCGGAAATCCCAGACGAATTTCAGGCCGCGCCGCTCGATGGCGTCGCAGAATTCCAGGATCTTGGCTTCGTTGATGTTGAACAGGTCATCGTAGAATCGGAATTCCTTGTAGCCCTGGGACTGACAGGTCTCGACCTCGTCAAGTACCAGTTCCACGCTGCGTGGCCGATAGCGCTTGTAGGGCACATCGCAAAAAGTGCAGCGGTAAGGGCATCCCCGAGAGCTTAGGATCGTCGCCAGATCGTCGGTAACACCCAAAATGTTGCGATATTTCAGATGCCGGATATGTTCGCGATTCAGTGGTTCTAAGGCATCAACATCCTCGATATAGGCCGGCGGTACACAGACCCTGGCCAGAAAACGATTATCGTGAAACGGTTCGCTTTTGAATTTGTCGATTGATGCGTTGGTATAGAGGCCTTGAACGTTCGTATAGTCTTCGCCCCTATCCAGGGCGTTGATTAATTGGGTGAAGGCGACCTCGCCTTCGCCCACGACGATGGAATCAAATTGCGGCAGCTTGGCTGCCGACAGGGGAAATGCGATGGGATGGTGCCCCCCCAGGCAGATATGGGCCTGGGGAGAAACGCGCCGGGCGGCTTGCGCCGCCTTGCAGACATCGACCAGCGAAATTGTGAAGCTGGTGATTCCCACCAGATCGGGCCTGATCTCTTCCAAGCGACGTTCCAGAGCCGCGTGGCCCATGCGCTCGCCCACACAGTCGAGAAAGAAATAGCTGTGCCCAGGGGCTCGCTTTTCAGCATAGGAAAGGACGTAAAGCGCGCCCAAGGGCGGGAAATCGCCAAAATCATCGCTTTCAAGAAAATCGCGGCCCTCCTCGTCAGGATGCTCGATGACCGTATTTTCTGACGGAGGATTCAGGATCAGAACGCGCATGGCTTTTTAGCTGGAAAGTCCTGGTTCAATGCCAACGGCAAGTTAACATGGCCCTTCTTGACCTCATTTTCCAGGCAGGGGTCAATGCCCAAATGGCCTCGGCGCGCCACCCTCTTCATCGATCCCATGTCTTGACCGCACGATCCAAAGCGGGCGGCCCTTCACCTCGTTGAAGACGCGCCCGATATAGTCGCCCAGAATGCCCAGGGTCAAGAGCTGCATGCCTCCCAGGAAGAGCATGATGATCAGAATGGATTCGTAGCCGGGAATATCGACGCCGTAGAGCAGGGTTCTGATCAGCCGGATGACGATATAGAAGAAGGCAAGGGCGGCGATGGCGCCGCCAACATAGCTCCAGACCCGCAAGGGAAAGGTCGAGAACGAGGTCAGACCATCCAGCGCGAAGCTTAGAAGCTTCAAGAATCCCCATTTGGTGCCGCCCGCCACCCGCTCGCCCTGCTCATAGGGAATGCCGATCTGGCGAAAGCCCACCCAGGCGAAAATCCCCTTCATGAAGCGCGAGCGTTCGGGCATGCGGTTGATGACATCGACCACCTTGCGGTCCATCAGGCGAAAATCGCCCGCCTCGCGGGGCAGGGGCACCTCGGCCAGATTCTCGAAGACCCAGTAGAAGGCCTTGGCGAACAGGCGCGAGGCCAGACCCTGGCCGACGCGGGCATGGCGCACGGCATAGACCACATCATAGCCCTCGCGCCATTTTTCCAGCATGGCAATGATCGCCTCGGGCGGATGCTGCAGATCAGCATCCATGGGAATGACGGCATCTCCCGCCGTATGGGCCAGTCCGCAGGACAGGGCCAGTTCCTTGCCAAAATTGCGCGACAGATCAACCACTTTCAGCCTAGAATCCGCTGCATGGGCCCTAAGCAGCCGGTCCAGCGTGTCGTCCCTGGAGCCGTCATTGACGCAAACCACTTCCCAGGCCATCCCCAAACCGTCCAGAAACGGCGTTAGGCGGGCAAACAGGGTCTCGACGTTCGGACCCTCGTTGTAAAAGGGCACCACGATGGACAGCAGGGGGTGGGGCAGTATCGTCATGATCCGCCATTCTTACAGTTCCCTTTGTGATTTGAGAAGGGCGCTGTTGTCGCGACCCCAGAGTTGGGGTATTTCAGGACCATGAGCCGCAAGTCCGTCCTATGCGTGGTGGGGGCCCGCCCCAATTACATGAAAATCGCGCCCATTCTGGCGGCGATGGCCCGTTCTGCGGCCCTGCAAGGCCGCCTGCTTCATACCGGCCAGCATTACGACGAGAGCATGAACGACGCCTTCTTCGCCGATCTGGACATTCCCAGGCCGGAAGCCAATCTCGAGGTCGGCTCGGGCAGCCACGCCCAGCAGACGGCCCAGGTCATGAGCCGCTTCGAGCCGGTGCTGGACGCCAACCCGCCCGACTGCGTCCTGGTCGTGGGCGACGTCAATTCCACCCTGGCCTGCGCCCTGGTCGCCACGAAGAAGGGGATTCCGGTGGTGCATGTCGAGGCGGGGTTGCGCAGCTTCGACCGCGCCATGCCCGAAGAGATCAACCGGGTGCTAACCGATCAGATTTCCGATCTTTTATTCACCACCGAGCAAGACGCCTTGTCCAATCTGACCCGCGAGGGAATCGATGCCGCCCGCGTTCATTTCGTGGGCAATGTCATGATCGACAGCCTGCTTTGGAATCTGAAAAAGGCCGTTCCTGCCTCGGAAACCCTGGGGGAAAGTCTTGCAAACGGCTTTGGCGTCGTCACCTTGCACCGCCCCTCGAATGTCGATGACCCAGAAATTCTGGGACGCCTGCTCGAATGCCTGGCGGTGATTTCCAGAAAATTGCCACTGGTTTTTCCCCTGCATCCGCGCACCCGAGCCCAGGCGGAGCGCCACGGCCTGCTGCCTCAGCTTTCCAGCCTGAAATTCATGCCGCCCTTGGGCTATCTCGGCCTTTTGGGCCTTCTCAAGGAGGCCCGCCTGGTGCTGACCGATTCCGGCGGCCTGCAAGAGGAAAGCACGGCGCTGGGCGTTCCCTGCCTTACGCTTCGCGACAATACCGAACGCCCCATCACCATCAGCCAGGGCACGAATATCCTGGTGGGCAATGATCCGGCTCGCATTCTGGCCGCCTTCGACGATGTGATGGCCACCGGCGGCAAGCGGGGGTGCGTGCCTGAATATTGGGACGGGCGGGCGGCGGAGCGAATCGTCGCCATCCTTGCCGACTGGTTGGACAACCGGGCATGAGGTTCTGGGCGCCCGCCCTGTTCGGCCTGCTATCGGCCCTGCCCGTCCTGATCGCCCTGCACATGGCCAGGGGCATCGCGCCACTTTTTGTCATTATGGCTGTTTTTGCCCTGGCTTGGCATGTCTGGCCGCAGCGCCATGCCCTGACCGTCGGCAAGCCTTATCTGTTTTTGCTAGCCGCCTTTTGCCTGTGGGCCGTCTTAAGCGCCCTGTGGGCCTTTGACCCGGTTGCCAACGGCCTGGGCGCCTTGAGAATGGGCGCCTTGATGCTGGGCGGCCTTCTCCTGATATCGTCTGCGCGGCGCCTTGACGAAGCCCAGGCACGTCTATTCCGCCGCTTTTTCATCCTGGCCTATGCCGTCATTCTGCTGCTGATCGCCATCGACCTCCTTTCCGGCATGCAAATTCTGCGTCTTTCCTACGCTCTACGCGGCATTTATCCCGACAGCGACTTCAATTTCAGCCACGACGCCAAGCATCGCGCCGTGCTTCTGGCCCTGCTGCTGCCCCCCGCCTTTTTAGCCGTAAGGCATGAAGCAGGTCTAAAGCTGGCCCTTGGCCTGGCGGCCCTGGCGGCCCTTGTCATCGCCACCCACCGCTCGGAAACCGCGATTCTGTGCCTGCTCGCCGGACCGCTCGCCGCCTTGCTGGCTTTCCTGCGTCCCAAGCCCGTTCTTTGGGCTGGCTTGATCGGTTTGGCGGTTTTGTTCGCCGCCCCCGCCGCTTTGATGAATCACACGCCCTCGGCCCAGGCCTTCGGACATGCGCATCCCGAGCTTTCCCCCTCATTGCGCCACCGCTTCGCGATTTGGGAATATGCCCTGGGACGCATTGCCGAGCGCCCCATCCTGGGCCATGGATTCGACGCCGCCCGCGAAATCGGCGGGCGCGAGCCCAAGCGACACCTCGATCTCGGCATCGATTTCTACGGCCATCGCTATACGCCTTATTTCGAGCCCATTCCCCTGCACACCCACAACGGCGTCATTCAGCTCTGGCTGGAATTGGGGGCGGTGGGGGCCGCCATCGGCGCCGCCTTGCTGATGCTGGCCTGGAAAGGGGCGCTTTCGAAGACAGATTCCTGGCAGCGGGCCGGATCGGTGGCCCTGTTCGCCACCGCCATGGTGCCCATGCTGTCCAGTTATGGCTTGTTTCAGAACTGGTGGGTCGGCTCCGTCTGGATCGCCCTGGCGGCGCTGGAAGCCGAGGCAGGTTCCTGATGGAGATCGGCGGATCGCATCTTGTGTGGATTTTGGCCGTCTTTCTGGCCAGTGCTGCCACCGTGCGTCTACTACTCGTCTGGCTGCAAAAACGGGCCATTCTCGACCGCCCCAACGAGCGTTCCAGCCACAGTGTCCCCACGCCCAGGGGCGGCGGCCTGGCCGTGATGGCGGTCGTGCTGGGCGGCTGGGCCTTTCTGGCCCTGCGCGAGGGAGCGCCAGCTCGGCTGGGCGTCCTCATTCTTGCCAGTCTGGTTCTGATTGGCGTCTCCTGGCTTGACGACCGCAGACCCGGGGGCATGTCGCCACTTTGGCGGCTGATCGTTCAAATCGGCGCCGTGCTGTTGGGGCTGGCCGCCCTGCCGCCCGGCCCGGTGTTTCAGGGCCTGCTGCCTGGATGGCTGGATGTCGTGGCAACGGCCTTTCTTTGGCTGTGGTTTCTCAATCTGTTCAATTTCATGGATGGCATTGACGGCATCACGGGCGTCGAGACCATCGCTATCGCCTCTGGCATGGCGCTCATGGTCAATCTGGCCGCCCTGCATCCGGATTTGGCCGCCCTGTCCCTGGTGCTGGCCGCTTCCGCCCTGGGTTTCCTGGTCTGGAACTGGCATCCGGCGCGCATCTTCCTGGGTGATGTCGGCAGTGTGCCCCTGGGTTTTCTGCTGGGCTGGCTGTTGCTGACCCTGGCTTCCCTGGGCCAATGGGCCGCCGCTCTGATTCTGCCCGCCTTTTATCTAGCCGACGCCACGATCACGCTGTTTCGCCGGGCCTTGAAACGCGAGAAAATCTGGCAGGCGCATCGCAGCCATTTCTATCAGAGGGCCGTTCAGCAGGGCTGGAGCCATGCCCAGGTCTCGGCCCGCATCGGCTTTACCAACGCCGCCCTGATAGCCATGGCCGCCACGAGCCTGGAACGCCCGCTAGCCGCCCTTCTGGCTGCGGCAGCCCTGATCGTGGGACTGTTGTTTCTGCTCTCGCAGCCCCGGCATCCGTCATGAGCGGCACGGTCCTGGTAACGGGGGCCAGCGGTTTCGTGGGCCGGGCCGCCTGCCGCCATTTGAAGGACCAGGGCTGGCGGGTGCTGGCCGCCCTCAGGCCGGGCAGACCGGCCCCCGAGGGCTGCGAAGCGCGCCCCGCCCCCGATCTCGGCCCGGATGCCGACTGGCGTTCGGCCCTCGAGGGGGCAAGCCATGTTCTGCACAGCGCCGCCCGGGTCCATCAGATGGGCGAATTGGTGGAATTGGCCGAGAAGGCACATCTGACCGCCAATTTCGAGGGGACGTTGGCCCTGGCCCGCCAGGCTGCCCAAGCCGGAATCAAACGCCTGGTTTTCGTCAGCAGCGCCAAGGTGATGGGCGAGCATAGTCCGCCTAGCAGACCCTTCACCGACAGCGATCCGCCCGCGCCTGAGGATGCCTATGCCCACTCAAAGCTAAGGGCGGAGGAGGCTTTGCTCGCCCTGCCCGGGTTGGAGGTGGCCTGTCTGCGCCCGCCCCTGGTCTATGGGCCCGGCGTCACGGCCAATCTAGACGCCCTGATGCGTTTGATTTCAAAAGGAATTCCCCTGCCCTTCGGGCTGGTGGAAAACCGGCGCAGCCTGATCGGGCTGACCAATCTTACCCAGGCGCTGGGCTTGCTGCTGACCCATCCCGAAGCGTCGGGCCGGAGTTTCCTGATCGAGGATCTGACCGTCTCGACGCCTAACCTGATCCGCCTGCTGGCCAAGGCCCTGGGCCGCCCGGCCCGCCTGCTGCCCGTTCCCCCCGCCCTTCTGGACCTGGGAGCCCGGATGCTGGGCAAGGGGGATTTGGCAAGTCGGGTCCTGGGCTCGCTGGAAATCGAGGCGACAGAGCTTCGCCAATCCTTGGGCTGGCGCCCCGTTCTGGAGCCGGAACAAGAGTTTGAGCGGATGGCTAAAAGTTTTACCAAAGGCTTGTAACCGCCCGGCCTTGCCGCCACAATGCGCCGCCCATGATCCGATTCGTCTTCAATCGCGGACATATCGTCTATCTGCATGACATTGTCATGGCGGGTCTGTCTTTCTTTTTGGCGCTTTATCTGCGCCTGGGCGACGATGTCTGGACGCGGCCCTATCTGGGCATCGGTATTGCGATGTTCGCGAGTGTCGCCGCCGCGGTTTTCTGGTCGATGCGGCTTTACGGCGGCGTGTGGCGCTATGCCTCGCTCAATGATCTGATCGCGATTGCCAAGGCGGCCACCCTGGCCGTGTTGATCTTCCTGCCCCTGATGTTCCTGACGACGCGCCTGGAAGCCATGCCGCGCTCGATCATGATCATCAACTGGTTCGTCCTGATGGCACTGCTGGGCGGCCCGCGTTTCTTTTACCGCCTGATGAAGGACCGCCATATCAGCCTGAAGATGGAACAGGCCAGGGATGGTGCGCGCAAGATTCCCGTGCTGCTGCTGGGGGCGGGCGACGAGGCCGAGTTGTTCATCCGCGCCATGAGCCGTGGCGAGGGGGCGGAATATCTGGTGGCGGGCATCGTCTCGCTGTCGGGCACCCGCGTCGGCCGGGCCATTCACGGTATCGAGGTACTAGGTTCCGCCGACGAGCTGGCCGCGCTGGTCGCAAGGTTGAGTGCGCAGGGACAAAAACCCCAGCGCCTGATTCTGACCAAAGACGATCTGAAGCCCGAGGAATTGCGCCAACTTCTGGAAACCGGCGAGCAACTGGGCATGACCCTGGCCCGCCTGCCCCGCCTGACCGAGTTCAAAGATGGCGCCCAGGACCGAATCGAGCTGCGCCCGGTGGCGCTGGAAGATCTGCTGGGGCGCCCGCAGGCCGTGCTCGACCGCGAAGGCATGCGCAACCTGATTCAGGGGCGCTCGGTGCTGATCACCGGCGCAGGCGGCTCGATCGGTTCCGAACTGGTGCGCCAGATCGCCGATTTTGGCCCTGCCCGTCTTGTCCTGGTCGAATACAGCGAGTTCAATCTCTATTCCATCGATATGGAACTGTCCGAACGCTGGCCCGATCTGGCGCGCGTGCCCTATCTGGGCGATGTGCGCGATGCCAGCCGCATAGGCCATATCTTCAAGACTGAAATGCCCGATCTGGTTTTCCACGCCGCCGCCTTCAAGCATGTGCCGATGGTCGAATTCAATCCGGTTGAAGGTGTGCGGACCAATGTCTGCGGCACCCGCACCGTCGCCGATGCCTGCCGGGCAGCAGGCGTGAAAGCCATGGTGCTGATCTCGACCGACAAGGCAGTCAATCCCACCAATGTCATGGGGGCGGCCAAGCGCATGGCCGAGATGTATTGCCAGGCCCTTGATCTGGCCGAGCGTGACCGCACCAGCCAAAGCAATGGACCGGGTACGCGCTACATCACCGTACGCTTTGGCAATGTGCTGGGCTCGACCGGCTCGGTGGTGCCTCTCTTCCAGCGCCAGTTGGCGCAGGGCGGGCCATTGACCGTCACCCATCCCGAGGTGACGCGCTATTTCATGACCATCAGAGAAGCTGTGGAACTGGTGCTGCAGGCTTCGGCCCTGGGGGCTTCCAGCGACACCCATCGCGGTCAGATCTTCGTGCTCGACATGGGCAAGCCGGTCAAGATCGTCGATCTGGCCCGCCAGATGATTCGTCTGGCCGGATGCCATCCCGATCAGGACATCAAGATCGTCTTTACCGGCCTGCGCCCCGGCGAAAAGCTGTTCGAGGAAATCTTCCACGGCGCCGAGCCGCCTCAGGCGACCGAGCGTTCGGGCATTCTGGTGGCCTCGCCTAGGCCCAATGATCACGCCAGCCTAGCGGCGCTTTTGGATGCGCTGGAATCAGATTGCAAGAATGGCGAGCAGGCCAAGGTTCTTTCCACCCTTTGCCAACTCGTTCCCGAATACCGCGAACCCGACCATCATGCCAAGGAGACATCACCGTGACCGCCACCCCCATCCGCCGCGCCCTGTTGAGCGTTTCCGACAAAACCGGATTGATTGAGTTCGGCAAGTTCCTGGCCGGTCAGAAGGTGGAGATTCTGTCCACCGGAGGCACCGCCAAGGCGCTGCGGGACGCGGGCGTTGCGGTCAAGGACGTTTCTGACCATACCGGCTTTCCCGAGATGCTGGACGGGCGCGTGAAAACCCTGCATCCCATGGTGCATGGCGGCCTTCTGGGCATTCGCGGCAACGCCACCCATGAAGGCGAGATGTCCAAGCACAACATCACCAACATCGATCTTCTGGTGGTCAATCTCTATCCCTTCGAAGCCACGGTGGCCAAGGGTGCTGATTTTGAAACCTGCATCGAGAATATCGATATCGGCGGTCCGGCCATGATCCGCTCGGCCTCGAAGAATCACGAGGCGGTGACGGTGGTGGTCGATGCCTCGGATTACGGCGCCGTGCAGGAATCGATGAGCGCCAACAACGGTGCCACCACCCACGAGCTTCGCCGCCATCTGGCCGCCAAGGCCTTTGCCCGCACCGGCGCTTATGATGCCGCCATCTCGCAATGGTTTGCAGCCCAGTTGGGCGACACCTTCCCCCAGCGCATCGTGGTGGCGGGCGAGTTGAAGCAGACCCTGCGCTATGGTGAGAACCCCCACCAGACGGCGGCCTTCTATATCAATTCGCAAGCCCGCCCGGGTGTGGCCACGGCCCGCCAGCTTCAGGGCAAGGAACTCAGCTACAATAATCTCAACGACACCGATGCCGCCTTCGAGCTGGTCTCGGAATTCGACCTTCCCGCCGTCGCCATCATCAAGCACGCCAATCCCTGCGGCGTGGCTTTGGGCTCTGACCTTTTGGATGCCTACAAGAAGGCCCTGGTCTGCGATCCGGTCAGCGCCTTTGGCGGCATCGTGGCCCTTAACCGTCCGCTCGACGGCCCCACGGCCGAAGAGATCGCCAAGCTCTTTACCGAGGTGGTGATAGCACCCGCCGCCGACGAAGCGGCCATCGCCGCCTTTGCCGCCAAGAAGAATCTGCGCCTGCTGGTCACCGGCGCCATGGCTGATCCCGCTGCCCCTGGCATGACGCTGAAATCGCTGTCGGGGGGCTATCTGTTGCAGGGCCGCGATGCGGGCCGCGTGATGCAGGCTGATTTGAAGGTGGTAACCAAGCGCGCCCCCACCGCCCAGGAAATGGCCGATCTTTTGTTCGCCTTCAGGGTTTGCAAGCATGTGAAGTCGAATGCCATCATCTATTGCAAGAATGGCGCTACGGTGGGCATCGGGGCGGGCCAGATGAGCCGGGTCGATTCGGCCAGAATCGCCGCCTGGAAATCGGCCGAGGCGGCCAAGGCGGCGGGTGTTGCCGAGCCCCTGGCCAAGGGGTCCGTGGTGGCCTCGGATGCCTTCTTCCCCTTCTCGGACGGCCTGCTGGCCGCCGCCGAGGCAGGTGCCACGGCGGTCATCCAGCCAGGCGGATCGGTGCGCGACGACGAGGTGATCAAAGCAGCCGACGAGAAGGGCCTCGCTATGGTCATGACCGGCATGCGCCACTTCAGGCATTAAACATATGTCCCTCGCTGGGCGTTCGCTTTCGCTCACTTGGCCGCGGCCTCAATGGCCGCAGAAAGGAAGCGGGGCCCTCGCAGGTTTTTCAACAAGGAGACTGTTGCCATGATCATCACCACCACCAACTCAGTCGAAGGACGCGCCATTAAATCCTATCTCGGTTTGGTAACCGGCGAGGCGGTGCAGGGCACCAATCTGTTCAAGGATTTGTTCGCGGGCATCCGCGATATCGTGGGCGGGCGCTCGGGTGCTTATGAGAATGAGCTGCGCAAGGCCAAGGACACGGCGATCGCCGAAATGGTCGAGGAAGCCAAGGCCCTGGGTGCCGATGCGGTGGTGGGAATTGATCTCGACTATCAGGCCATCGGCGGCGATTCAAAAACCCTGCTGATGGTCAGCGTCAACGGCACCGCCGTCAAGCTGGGTTAGCTGTGAAAACGCTTGTCTTCAATCCAAGGCCGATCTTTATCCGGCGCCGATGCTGATCATCTTCCGACTCGAGCTTAGGATCGGCGTGATGTCGTTTCCGCGATCAGCGAGCGCACGGTGCGGCGTAAGCCGTCCTTAAGGGTAACCGCGGTCTTCCATCCCATCAGCCTTTGCGCCTTGCCTGTATCGGAATAGTTCCGCTTCATGTCACCCAGGCGGGGTTCGCCAAAAACAATCGTGGGACAAGCGACTCCTTCGGCGGCAAGGGCATTCTTCAGAGATTTGATCAACTCCTGCAGTGTTGTCTCGTTACCTGTGGCGATCTGGAAAACCTCTCCCCCAATATTCGGAGTTGTCGCCGATCGCCAGATTGATTCTACGAGATCGTCGATATAGATGAAATCGCGCGTCTGGTCGCCGTCGCCATAGACTTCGAGTACCTCTCCTGCCAAAGCTCTGCGGATGAATTTCGCCACAACGCTTTCCTTGCGGCTTGAACCAGGTCCGTAGACGTTGCCAAAACGCAACGCAACCGTATCAATATTGAACGATCCCGCATACGCACTGCAATAGGCCTCTCCTGCCAGCTTACTCGCACCATAAGGGGAAATCGGGCGAGAGGGCAGGCCCTCATGAATAGGGGGCTCGACATTGCCGATGGTGGCGCTGCTTGAGGCAAAAACAAAACGCCGAACCTGATTTTGCCGGCATGCCTCTAGATAGTTGAAGACGCCAAGGACATTGACATTCATGTCCTCTCTTGGATTCACAAGAGAGGGTGCAACTCCGGTATTGGCTGCCAGATGCACGACAAGTGTGGCGCCTCTGGCCGCATTTAGCGCCAGCATTTCGTTTTGAATGTCGCCGATAAGAAGTTGGATGGCTCCTGCGTCCCACTGGCTTAAATCGTCCTTAATCGAACAGTCGCGAATCGGGGCGATGGGAGCCAGCCACTCTTTCTTGCCGTTCGACAAATTATCGACGATACGAACCGCATAGCCCTTCTCGATCAGGCGGCGCGTCAAATGCTGGCCAATAAAGCCGCAGCCGCCCGTTATCAGCGCACGCATCAGATTTCCCTTTCCGTTCGGTAAAGCTTGGGCATAGCGTTCACGATCTCCAACGCCTCGTAGAGATTAAAGCCGATTACATTGGCGTACCATTGCAGCGATTCCCAGCGTGGCCGGTTCTCGATGGCAACCATCTTCAACGCCTGCTCGCGGTCCATCACGCCTTGGCGGATCTGGTTGCTGCGCAACGTGTCGTTTTCGGTGAAACCCGCAACCATGTAATAGACGTAATTGTAGAAGGCCGCCGTACCGTCGCCGATCCGCCAGGATGACACGGTGTCTGTGGCCAATTCCCAGTTATATTCCGATCGCAATAGCGAGACGAGCTGTTCCTCTTCCCAAGGGGCATAGTTGAACAATTGCAACTGATCGTGGGGCAGGAAGTAAGAACAGTAATAAGCATCCAGTGTATCGAGCAGCGAGCGGTTGATATAGCCGGGATTGACTAGATACTGCTGACCATAAGCCAGCGCAGTTTTAATCTTCTGGCCGAGCGAGATGTTGAAGGTTCTTCCGTGCCCCTCTTCGATCCCCATGAATCCAGCTTTAAAATGAGCGCGCTCGAGTTTGTTCTCGCACAGGAATGACAGCTTCAGATTCATCCGACGGCGCGTCTGTTCGGCAAAGTAGAAATATTGTTTGTCGCCCGCCATCAGGATGGGAATCATCCCCAAATGAGGCCGCTTAAGCCATGCTTGCAGGTTATTACGGACAAAGGCGCGCTTTTGTCGGATGTCGGCCGAGACCAGGATATGCTCGACCCCCAGCTTGCCGCACAGCCTGGCCTGATTGCGCCGCGCCAGATCAGTGATCAGTCCCCAGTCGTAGGTATAGGCGACCGGATTCAGGCTCAGCTCCTTTTTCAACACATGCAGGCCATAACAGGAATCGCGACCGCCGCTGACCGCGACCATGCAGTCGGGCTCACCGTTCTTGCTGCGATAGGGAGCGACAAGTTCCCGCAGAGCTTCCAGGCCCAGGGGACGCACCGGCTCATAGGTGCGACAGTAATTGCAAACGCCTTCCGTATCGAAATGAATGAAAGGCATCGTCTCCGGCAAAATACAGCGGGTGCATCTTTTCAATTGAGCCGCCTCGGGCCCGCCCAACTTGGCCAGATTGGTGATGATGGCGGGTGCTGGTGAGTAGTCCTCTTTCTTGCGCGCCCGCGTGGCGCTGTCGAAGGTGAAATCCTGCGCATATCCGCTATCAAGATCGACCAGCATACCCTGTCCGGCAATCAGGCCGCGGACCGGATCGCTCTTTTGCCCCGTCTTCCTGGCTCGCTGTGCAAGGAAGGTTTCAAGGATAAAGCGTTCCGATGCGAAGGCAAACCATTGCCCAGAAGGATCAGCATTGACGTAAAGCGAACCGCTGTTGGTGGCCAACAACAGACTGCTTTCCTGGCTGGGCAGAATGGCCATTGAGGCCGTGCCCTCGATCAGGGAAAAAACTCGTGCCGCTGCATTGGGCAGTGAACATTTCTCGTTGGCTTGAATATCTGCCAGCAAGGCCAGAAATACTTCCGTGTCAACCTGATAGTCGCGCTTCAGATGGGGATGCTTCAGCCATAGATCTGCATCGTTAACGATGATGCCGTTATGAATGGCGACCAACCCATCCTTGACGACTGGCTGGTTATTGTCGGTATCCGCCTCGGCACCATTGGTGACCAGGCGCGAATGACCGATCACCGCCACCCGAGCCCCCTTGGCCTGTCCGATCATATCGCTTAGCAAGTGGCGATAGCCGGGCTCGCGGATCATGCGGGAAGCCGCCACTGGGCGCTTATAGACCGCGATGTTGTTGCCGACCCGAATGGCTAGACCGGCCGCTTCCTTGCCGCGCGATTCCGACAAGGTGAAAAGATCGTCGATCTGTTCCTTAAACTGGGCTCTGGCAGGGGCCACTAAACCAAAAATGCCGCACATGCTACTGATTCTCCGCAGCGGGGCAAATATAAAGCCTGTTCAACTGGCTGCGGATCAGGCGGGCTTGTTCGGCCAATCCAATCAGCAGGCCTGTGCCAACTGCCAGGGCTGCGCCGATTATGCCGAAGGGCGGAATCAGGATCAAGCCTAGGACCAGATTGACGGCCAGAGTGATCAGGCTAAGCCGGCTTTGCGCGCCCGGATAACCTGCCTGGGCGGGAAAGTTGGCCAAGATTGCGCCGATACCTGGCAAAAAGCCCAGCCCCAGCAGGATCAGCAGGGCCGGATAGCCGGCTTCCAAGGGGCTGTTGCCTCCTGCCAGGCGAGCGAACCAGGGATAAAGCAGGGCGGCGGCTAGGAAACCTGCGCCGACCAGCCAGACTCCATGTTTGCAGCTGCTGCGAATCAGTTTGGTCAGATCGTCCAGACGACGCGCTGCCACCCACTGGGCCAACAGGGGATCGACGAAACGTCTGGCCAGAAGGGGCAGATGCATCAAGCCTTCGAACAGGAGGGCGGCAAAACTGTAGATGCCCACTTCGCTTTCGCTGGCGAAAACACCCAACAGCAAAATATCGATACGCGAATTCAGCTCCACCGCCATGCCGCCCAGCACGGCGCGCCGCCCGAAATGGAAATGGCGTACCGCCCAGGCCCTGACCAGCCTCTGCCGGCCCTGGCGGATCAGATCGACATTGGCACAGACCAAGGCGGCCAGGGTGATCAGTTCAGCGATGCACAGACAAAGACAAACAGCGAAGCCAGCCGAGCCCAGCATCAGCAGAAAGGTGGCGGACAGGGGAATCAGCGCGAAACGCATGGCGGTCAGAAAGGCATAGGTCCTCAGGCGAAGCCTGGCATTCAGGCTGCAGAGCAGGAATTTGTTGACTGCGTTGGCCCAGATTCCGGGAAGAATGAGCAGCGTTCCCAGGCGCATGTCGGGACTGGAGAACAAAACCCCGACGGCGGGCGACAAGAAGGCTAGCGTCAAAACGGCAAGACTTGCGAATGCCAGCACAAGGGCCAGACCGCTGGCGAAAAGGGAGGCCTGTTCCTCGGGCCGGTCGTCATATTCCGCGATATACTTGAGCGCCGATGATTGAATGCCGAAGGCGCCCAGCATCGAGGTAAAGACGTACAAGGCGAAAAGCTGGTTGAACAGGCCCAACGTTTCGGTATTCCAGCCCCTGACGATGACGATGTTGGTGGCCAGGCCCGAAAGACCCATCACACCCAGGCTGAACAGCGAGGTGATGCCGTCCCAGGTCAGTTTTTTGCGGGTAGGGGACATCCGCGGTTAGAGCCCCGCCTTACCCAGAACGACGCGCAGGAATCCGGGCAGAAATTTCAGGGCCCGCCACATCACGCGCCAACTGAAATGTTTGAAGAAGATGCGGTACACGGTTTGTGGGCGCAGATAGAAACGGCGTACGAACTGGCGGCAAAAGGCAACCTGCTCTTCGGGCGGGAAGCCCGGTAGATTGAGCTGGCCCGGATTTCCTGCCCGGATCACGCCCGCCAGGGCGTGCCCCATCGATTCGTCGCGCAAATACCATTTGCGGTCGTCAAGATATCCTCCCTCGACGGCAGAGCGGTAGACTTCTGTGCCGGGATAAGCGACCGTCGGTCCGACATCGATAAAAGTGGCGGGGAGGCGCAGCGCCAGATCCAGGGTTTGCCGCGCGCTGTCTGGCGTTTCGCCGGGATTGCCAACCATGAAATAGCCGTTGACCTGAAGGCCCAGGCGATCGGTCAGCGCTACCATGCGCTCGATGGTGGCGATGTTGATGCCCTTCTTGACGTTTTTTAAGATCTCCTCGTTGCCCGCCTCGATGCCGAAGGAAACGCAAACCAGTCCCAGCGATTTCATCCGCTTCAGCATGGGCTCGGTTACGCGATCGACCCGTGCGTTGCAGTGCCAGGTTACCCGCAGGCCGCTTTGCTCCAATTCGTCCAAGAAGGCGTCGACCCATTTGTAGTTCAGGGTGAAGACGCTATCCCTGAAGAAGAATTCCCGGATTCCGAAGCGGTCGTGATGAAAACGCATTTCATCGACCACGTTCCTGGGGCTGCGGGTTCTGACCTTGCGTCCCCAAACGGAATAGACGTCGCAGAAGGTACACAGATAGGGGCAGCCGCGGCTGCACATGATGCTCATGGCTCGGGATTCGCGGCCATGAATCATCTCGTAATCCTGCGTCTCGCCTAGCGACAGGTCCGGAAATGGCAGTTTGTCGAGATCGTCCATGAAGGCGCCAGGCGGATTGACGACGACCTTGCCATCCACGCGCCTGATCAGGTTGGGAATGCCGGACATGTCCTCATTCCTGAGAAAGGCGCTAACGAATGCTGCCAGGGACAACTCACTTTCACCGTGCATGGCGAAATCGATATCCAGAACGTCCAGGGTCTCGCCTTGCGTGTCGTTGAAATGCGGGCCGCCGCAAATGATACGGCCACGCCAACCCAGGGTATTGAAATGGTCAATGGCCGTCTTTAGGCTTCTCAAATGTGGGGTCAGAACGCTGAAGGCCAACAGGTGAGGGGCAAGGTCCTTAACCCGGCCCTCAATTTCAGGAAGACTCAAGCCCTTGATCGAGGCATCCAGGATGCGCGCCCTGAAACCGGCGTCGCGCAGCGTGGTCGCCAGATAAAGCCCGCCCAGGGGGGGCAAGCCATAAGCCCGGCCCGATCCGTAATCGATGGGAAGATGAACGATCAGGATGTCCAGCGGGGACATGGGCTTCTCCGAGACTAAGCACTCAGCAGTAAGGATGTAATAATCAGACATGGCCAGGAAAACCAGCGTCAAATGCTGCAAAAAGCTGTTGACCCGCAAGGGGAATTGCAGGAATGGTCAGCATTAAAGATAGCCTGGGATAGTGGCCGTGACACAAATTGAACGCAAAATCTATGATTCCTGGCTGTCCTATGCCCTAAACCAGCTGACTTTTCCGCTGCGTCAGCTTGTTCCCCAACCTGTGATCGCCAGTATTCCCGGCCTGAAAACCAACAAACAGGTCCGTACCCAGGTCGTTTTATCCGAGGTTCGGGGCCGCCTGCTCGATATCGGCTGCGGCAACAATCAGTTGGTCAGGGCCTATTCGGGGCCTGGAACCGGGGTCGATGTGCATCCCTGGCCGGGGATCGACCTGTTGGTCGAGGACACGGCGCACCTGCCTTTTCCCGAGGCCAGTTTCGATACCATCACTTTTGTTGCCTGCCTCAACCACATTCCCAACCGCGAGGATGTGCTGCAAGAAGCCAGACGCCTGCTGACACCCGGGGGGCGGGTCGTGATAACGAATTTGCCACCCACTTTGTCTCGGCTATGGCATTGGTGGGCCTTTTGGGACCCCGACCAGCACGAACGCGGCATGGGGAAGGGCGAGGAATGGGGTTTCACCAAGGATGAATTGTGTGCTCTGCTGGTCAAAGCGGGCTTCGACGTGGCGCTGCAAGCGCCGTTCAACTGGGGTCTGCTGGATTTGTTCGTAGCAGAGGTGGCCAAGACGGCATGAAAGCGGGATCGGCCATACGCCCGATGCGGGCGCTTCTGGTTCTGGCCATGGCCGTCGGAGCCCTGGCCTATCAGCTGGCCATTCGCAATGTGCCAAATGACGTCGGAAAATATTATTTTCCCAAGGAGAAAGAGCGGCTGGTTGACTATCTGAACGAACTGAAATGTTGGGGCAGTACATTTTACCTTCTGGCAAACAGGCATTACAGGAACGGATCATTGACGATCTACGGATCATCCGACCAATTTCCGCCCTGGCACCTAAGGACGATGGCAGGTCTCGATCCTCACTATCTTCCCAAGCAAGCGCGCGCACTGCCTGCCGATGTCGAGACGCGTTTGCTGTCGCTGTATTCCATCCGCCATCTGCGCCTTGAATCCAATTCCTGCCTGAACGCATATCTGGCCTTGCCCTCAACGGCGCCCAATCTGCCGCTCAACATGGTTCTGACCGAGATTCCGCCCGAACGCAGTTTGCTCATCGAAGGGCGGTTCGGCTGGCTGATGGGGCCAGAGGACCTGTTTATTCAGGCGGGCCTGAGGCCATGAACACAGAGACTCTGTTCGACCTTCTGCTGGTTCTGGGCGGTTTCGGTCTGGTTCGGTGCATGGTTCCCGGCCTGGCCAGGACGCCCGCTTTGCTGGCCATCATATCTCTTCCGGCAGGGCTTGTACTTTATGCCCTCGGCTGCCTAGCTTTTCTGGGCCTGCGACTTCCCTTCTCGGTGGGCCTTCTACTCGCCCCCTCGGTTCTGGCGGCATTGGGATTGACGGCTCTTTCCTGGCTCCGCAATCCGCCCGGAACACGCGAACTGGCTAGTATGGCCGGGCTTTTGGGTGTCGTCATCGTCGTCAGCCTGAATCAGACAGTCACCAGCGTCCTGGATACAGGTCTGATGCTGCAGATGGGCATCGATCTGGCGCATGGCAATCATGTGCCCTGGCCGCAGCAGGCCGGCCTGACCCTGGGCTATCCCTTGCTGTTTCCCTTCCTACATGCTGGGGCCTATCTGCTGGGCGATGTTCCGGTTCACGCAACGCAGCTGCTGATTTTCGTCGATTTGTGTGCTCTGTTGCTTTGGGTCATGTTCACGAAAGTGCAGGCCCGCCTGGGTGGATGGGTCTGGCCGAGTTTCTTGGCACTTTTGTTGCTGGCCTTGTTCATGAGCACGACGACGGCTTACTTCCACGCTTATTACATCGGCTCCCATGTGTCGGCCGCTCTGTTCCTGCTATCCTTTGCCGTCATGACGCATCGGTATTTGATCGAGCGCGACCGGCGCATGCTGTTGTTGGCAGCACTTCTGCTCTGCGGCATGAGCCTTGCCCGCCTGGAAGGGCCGGTCTATGCCTTGCTCGTGCTGGCCGCGCTGTGGCAAGGGCAAGATATTCCCGCCCGGTCCTGGCGCCTGGGCATTCAGCTTCTCTGCGCCGTCGTGGTCGTGAACTATGCGGTGATCGCGCCCTTCGCCCAGTTCGGATCAATCAGCGCACTTTCCTCGACAAATCGAGTCGTCATGATCGCCTTCCTGTCGGCTGTGGCGCTGGCGTTGGTGGTGCCGCCGTGCCGCTTTGTCTGGCTGGACAAGTTGATCGGCCTGGGCCGGTCGCGGTTACTGTATCTTATCCTTCTGGTCCCCCTGGGACTTATCTTTGCGGCACAGCCGAAAAGGTCGTTGGAGACAGCGATGATTCTCTGGAGCAATCTGGGCGACATGCGCCAATGGGGTGTGATCGGCATTGCATGGCTGATTCTCTTGCTCTGGGGCCTGATCGAAACGGCCTGGCGGATCCTGCGGCAAGGGCTGGCCGACATTGACCGCCTATTCCTTGCTTCGGCCATCATCCTTTTAGCTATGCTGGCAACCGCCGCTGCCGTTGGAACACCGTTCAGCGAAGGGCGCATTACCAGCAGCATGAGTCGGGTGCCCATGCATTTCCTGCCCTTGTTTTTGATGTGGGCCGCCGACCGTTTGGCTCTCTTTCTGTCCGGCGGCACGCCGACCATCCCCCATTCCGTGGAGAAAATCGGATGATGAAGAAGCTTTCCCCCGCCCTGATGCTGGCTGCACTGCTGACGGGGGCGGCCCCTTGCGCAGTCGCGGCCGATGAAGCAACGCCTGCCGAGCGTATCGACATCGAGTTTCGCCAAAATCTCAACGACCGACTGAAACGGCTCGAGCGCAAGGACAATATCCTGACCATTTTGGTGGGAACGGTGCTACTTCTACAGGCCGCCTTGTTGTTGCTGACGCTTTGCGCCCACCGGAACCGTGAAGACGCATCTCTGCCTTCGGATTTCAAACGGCGTTTGGATATTTTGCGGCAAGGCCAGACTCAGCTTCAGGAGTTGGCCACCCAGATCAATGGTGATCGTCAACGGCTGCTGGAATTGGCGGCTCGCCAGGAAAACGAGTTGGCTCGGCTTCAAGCCTTACTCGACGCCGAAAAGAAAAAATAAGCGGACCCTACCGAATCCAGGACTTCAGGATCGTCTTCAAAAAGAACAGGGCATAGGTGAGGTGCTTGCCTTTGCGGCTGGCGCCGAACTCACGCACGGCGATATGAATCGGCACCTCCAGAATGCGCAAACCACGCTTGGCCGCTTCAATAATGACTTCGGAGGATTGGTATTGGTCCTCTTTCAACAGCAACAGGCGCATTCTGCTGATGCGGAAGGCCTTGAAGCCGCTTGAACAGTCAGTGATCGTCTGCCCGGTCAGCAGGCTGATCAGGTGCGAGAAAAAATGCACACCGACATAGCGGATGCGGCTGTCAATGTCTGAACTTCCCAGAATGCGCGAACCGATGACCAGATCGGCCTTGTCGGCCAGAATTGGTTCGATCATGGGGCCGATATCTTCTGGGCGGTGTTGGTTGTCGCCGTCCATGGTAACGCCGATCTCTACACCCTGCTGGGCCAGGATGCGATAGCCCACCCTCGATGCCGCACCTTGGCCGCGGTTGATCGGGTTGCGAGCCACGATACAGCCATGACGCAGGGCAACCTGGCTGGTGCCATCGGAGCTGCCGTCATCGATAACGAGAACATTGACTTCTCTTCCGTTGATCTGGCGTGGCAAGCGGGGCAGCAGGCTTTCCAGGCTATCCGCTTCGTTTAGGGCGGGGATGACGATCATCACCGGCTTGAACAGAGAGGCCGCGTGATCAGGCAGCAAACGGTCGGCCGCTTGCGCGCAGATGAACTGGTCCATTTTGTGCTTGAATATGTCCAGCTTAACCTTGACGTAGAAAATTAGAAACAGGGCAGCAACATTCGAGACGACTAGAATGGCGATGATGCGCCCAAAGGCCAGCTCTTCGAAATCCAGGAGGTTGCGCAGCCCGTTGACCGTATCTGGCGCCGCGGACACGATAAGGAAAGCCAGCCCCAGCAGCGCGCCCAACAGGAAATTACCGCGATGCCAGCGCGCTCCCCTGAAATAGACGAAGGTGCCCAGCATGACGGCCAGTCCTGCCGCCATGCCCAGAAGGCGCATATTGCTGATATCGTCGGTCATGTGCAAGCCGTCACGCCCATTTGACGCCTCTTAGAAATTTGCGCTGATCGATCCTGTCAGCATTCCTGGCTACCGTCTCCAGCATACCAGCCAGCACGTTGTCGGTTAAAAGATGGGGCTCTAGTCCAAGCTCCAACAAGCCGGTATGGGCCGGATTGTAATAATGCTCTTCAAGTTCCTGGCGCGGATTGGCGATCGACTTGATCATGACGTCATAGCCAAGCAGGCGACCGGCGCGCTGCACGTGCGATGCCAGATCATTGACGCTGAACACTTCGGTGAACTGATTGAAGATGCGCAACTGTCCTTTGTCGGGTGGGGTCAAGGCGGCCAGCTTCACGCAGGACAACGTATCCTTGATGTTGAGAAACCCGCGGGTTTGACCACCGGCGCCATAGACTGTGAGCGGGAAGCCAGCAACCGCTTGGACGACAAAACGGTTGAGAACCGTGCCAAAAATCTCATCGTAGTTGAAAAAAGGCATCAAGCGCTGATCGACGCCGCTTTCCTCGGTTTCCATGCCGTAAACAGGACCTTGCATCAGATCGGTAACGCGCAGACCCCAGTTGCGGACATAGAACCACAAAAGGTCGGTGTCCATGATCTTTGTGGTGTGGTACAGACTGCCCGCCTGACGGGGGAACAAGAAGCGTCCCTCACGCCCTTTGTGCTTGATATCAAGCCAGCCTTCCTCAATGTCTATATTTGGGGTGCCATACTCACCCATGGTGCCCAGTTTGATGATATGGCAATCGGGGCAGAATTCCTTCACGGCAAAGATGACGTTGAAGGTGGTGCCGAGGTTGTTGTTGAGCGTTGTCGCTGCGGCCCCGCGGTTCATCATCGAATAAGGACCCGAGGGTTGCTCCGCGTAATGAATGACTGCCTCGGGCAGGAACTGTTCGAAAACCCCCGCCGCGAATGTCCAGTCGGCAAGATTGCCGATGGCGACGGAGATTTTCTGCCCGGTTCGCTCGAACCAGTGGACGGCCCGATCTTGCAGGTTGGGTACCTCGAACAAAGGCTCGGACGAGGTCTCGCGGCACAGGCTGCGGCGCAGGTAATTGTCGGCCACTATGATTTCATGGCCGTGGGCGGCCAGATTCATCGCAGTCGGCCAACCAAGATAGCCGTCGCCGCCCAGAATCAGGATTCTCATGGCTGCTGTCCCCTCGCGATCCCCAGGCGCTCTCTGGCCTCTATCGGCAAAACCGAAGGGCTCAGCAGGAAATCCTTGATCTCCTGCTTGGACATCAAGATTTCATTGGCCGAGTGGTAGGTCTTGCCCAATTTTGTTAAGCGACGGTATTCGTCATCGTCCGAGGCTTTGCTATGGCCGATGGCGGGCAGGATGATCAGGAAGTCCCTGTCCAAATCATAGGCCCGGCGCACTTCCTCGTCGGTTGTCAATTCTTCCCAGACCTTTTCGCCCTGTCGCTGCCCGATGACTTGAATAGGCACACCCTCTGGCTTGCGGCCAAAGGCGGGGGCCAGCACGTCGATCATGGTTTCTGCTAGGTCGGAGATACTAACCACCGGCATCTTCATGACGAAAACTTCTCCGCCACGGGCCAAGGCCATGGATTGCAAAACCAGCCGCACCGCTTGGTTGATCGTCATGACGAAGCGGGTCATTTCGGGATCGGTCAGAGTAACTGGTCCTCCAGCGGCGATTTGCCGGGAAAAGAGCGGGATAACAGAGCCAGCCGTTCCCGCCACATTGCCAAAGCGGGTGGCGCTAAAAATGCTGGCATTCTGGCGATCTTCCAGATTGTTGGCCGCCACGAACAAGCGCTCAGCC
This sequence comes from Alphaproteobacteria bacterium, assembly GCA_015232335.1. GTDB lineage: Bacteria > Pseudomonadota > Alphaproteobacteria > Rhodospirillales > WMHbin7 > WMHbin7. The sequence goes on from JADFZV010000001.1 coordinate 86,801, forward strand.
ATCAGTTTTGAGGCGCCCATGACATTGGTGGGATTGACTGCCTTGTCGGAGCTAGTGAACAACACGCGCTCGACCTTGTTGGCGAGCGCTGCGCGAATCACCACTTGGGCGCCAATGATGTTGGTTTGTACGGCGCTGAAGGGATTGCGCTCGCAAAAAGGCACATGTTTGAGGGCCGCCGTATGCAGGCAGTAATTAACGCCCGAAAAGACGCGGTTGGTTTCAAACTCGTCGCGCACGTCGCACAACATCGGCACCAGACGGGGGTCGGAACCGAAGCGTTCCTGCAACTGGAACAAAGAGGATTCATGGATATCGACGCCACGCACTTCGGCGACCGGCATGGTTAGCAGCGATTCGACCAAGCGCGAGCCAATGCTGCCGCCTGCCCCAGTCACCAGCACCCGCTTTCCTTGGTAAAAGTCTCTCAAATCGCCATTCATCACGGTTGGCCGCCTCGCCAGCAGGTCGGCAACGCCCCCTCGACGCCGCCTTGTCGCGGCAAGATACAGTCAAACCAGTAATTTTTGAACCATTGCTTTTTTACAAATCCGGCTGCAATCGGCAAATAACCCGTTCCTTGGTGCTTGCAGCGATCAGGTTAAATAGATACGAAGCCGAAATCGTTAAAGTATTTGATGATAAAGGCTATTTGCGGCGGCGCATTATGAGCTTGACCCAGTCAGGTTGCGTAATCTGCTGGCCAGTTCGTGCCCCATTCGGTTGATTGAAAAACGTGCCTGGACCTTTTCGAGCGCAGCGCGGCCCAGTCGACCGGCTAGTTCGGTATCTTCCATCAGTCGTTTTGCGGCCTTTGCCAGCGCCTCGGGATCACCTGGGGGAACCAATAGGCAGGTTTGACCATCAATCAGCAGCTCGTCATCCCAAAGTCCGCCCGAATCTGTCAGAATCACCGCCTTCGCGCAGGCCATCGCCTGCAGACAAGCACTTTGTCCGGAAGGCTGGATCGTTCTTTTGATGGGCAAGACAACAAAGCGGGCCTGGCGGTAAAGTTGCCTGATCTGTGAGTCCGAAAGAGGGCGGGAATTCCAATCGCCTCGCATCAGCTCAATCTGTCCGCTGGACGGCGGCACAGTCCTTCGTGTCACGATTTTCAAGGGAGGCAGACCTGGTTGCCAGGCTTTGGCCAGCGTCGGCCAGTCGCGCTGCGGGTCATTTCCAATCGATAAGACGAAATCCTCCGTGACGGGCGTAATTTCCGGCGACCAAAAATCCGTATCAATTCCGAAGGGCAGATAGGCCAAATCGCAAGATGGGGGCAAGCGCTGCATCAGCCAAGCCGCTTCAGGCTTGCCGATTGGGGCCAGAGCCAGGGATTCCAGCCAAGCCTTGAGGCGACACTGGCGCCAGTACGAGGTCTCGAAGGGCCAGACGCCCATCGGCAGAAACAAAACCGGCGTTTTCAGAAGGCCGAATTTCCTAAGGGCTCCCAGGACCAGGCCCTGGGCATTCGTGGTGGCGACGATGGCCCCGGCATGGTTCAGCCGGTCCAACGCTATTGCAGATGAGAAGCGGGCCAGGGTCTGGGCATTGAGGGCAGCCAGGGAATCGAGAAGGCGCGTCGAGAGGCGCTCGACGGGGCCGCAAAGCCAAGCGGGAATTGGCAGGTTTTCCTCTTCAAGCATTTCCGCATGGATTCCATGATCTGCCATTTGGGTGAAGCCATAGAAGAATTCGCGCGGCCCGCCTTCGGCCTGCCTAGCCCTGCGGCCTGACTTGAAGAGAAAAAGGACGGAAGGATTCATGCGCTCAGGATTCCAACAACGGGCGATAAGCCAACTCATAAAGCTGCCGACCAACGATCTGCCAATCATAGGCGGCGATCTGTCCCCGTCCCTCGTCAACCAGGCGTTGGCGTAAGGAGGCGTCATCGAGCTGGCGTTCTGCCTTGCGGCAGAAGTCTTCAAAATCGCTGGTTTCAGCCATCCGGGGATCATTGGGATCGGTAAAAAGATCCTCCGCCATGCCGACGCGATTGGAAACCAGGGGCACCCCGCTAGCCAGACATTCCAACAAAGCTTTCGGCCCCCCCTCCTCGCGCGAGGTCATCAGATACAGGTCAAGCGCCCGATAGGCCTGGGCGATCGCCGTGTAGTCGCTCAGAAAAATGTGCCGATAGGGAATGCCGTGGCGCTCGAGCCCCGCCTTGACGAAACCCCTGGCCGGGCCGGTCAGCAGAACGAAGATCGGAAATCGCTTTGCCAGTCGCGCCGCCGCCGCAACGAACAGATCCGGCCCCTTGATCAACTTGGGCTCCATGCCGTCGCCCCAGCCGATCCCGTCCTTCTGGAAGGAACCGATGCAAAGCGCATCCTCGGGCACTTCAAAGGCTGTCCGTGCCGATTTTCGCTCCTCTGGCGAGGTCGGTGGCGTGAACAGGCTTGTATCGACGCCCAGAGGAACCCGGACCAACTTTTCACTGGGCACGCCCCAGGACAACAAGCGACGCTCGATAAGGCTGGCAGCCGTCACGACCCGCTGCACAGAACCCATATTCTTGAGGAAAAAGTCAACATGGCGCGCCATGTCGGGTCCGTCCTCTGGCTTGCCATGGAAATAGGTAAGCAGCTGACGGTTGGAAGCATGAAGAGACTTGGTCCATAATTCCCAGATGAATTGCGAGCCGAAATGGGCAATCCGATTCACGAGACGTTCCGGTCGGTCGGTTACGTCCAGGGTTCCCGGATGAAGGCCGTTGACTGCCTGGGCGTAATAACTTCCGTCCCAGCGAATCGACCAACTGGCGCCCCGCTCGACGATATAGGCGGCCTGGGCGGACCGACAGCGCCAAAGACCCAGCCGATCAGCGCTCCCCCAGAAGCCGGCTAGGCCGTAACGGGCCAGTTTCTTGATCCCGCCGGTCATGGCGAGCCAGTGGTTGAGCGATCAGGCAAGATGGCGTATGACATCCAGTATGTGTCTCGGGAGCCCATGAATGGTTGGCAAGGCTTTGATCTTTGGAGTTTCAGGCCAGGACGGAGCCTATCTGGCCCGCCACCTGCTTGACAAGGGATACGAGGTGCACGGCACCTCCAGAGATGCCGATCTGGCCACTTTCTCAAAACTGAAGTCGCTGGGTATTCATGAGCGGGTGACCACACAATCCGCCACGACAACGGATTTCAGAAGCGTTTTTCAGGCCATTACCCGCGTCGGACCAACGGAAATTTATAATTTCGCCGGTCAAAGCTCGGTCGGCCTGTCCTTCGGACAGCCTGCCGAAACGATGGAAAGCAATGTCATGGGCACCCTCAACATTTTGGAGGCGATGCGCATGCTGGGAGGGGATATTCGCTTCTACAATGCCTGTTCGTCGGAGTGTTTTGGCAATACCGAGGAAGGCGCTGCTGATGAACAAACCCTGTTTCGCCCGCGCAGCCCCTATGCCGTCGCCAAGGCAGCAGCCTTCTGGGAGGTGGCAAATTACCGGGAGGCCTATGGGCTATTCGCCTGCTCTGGCATTCTGTTCAATCACGAGTCGCCCCTCAGGCCAACGCGTTTTGTAACAAGCAAAATCATCAACGCGGTTCATCGGATAGCGCAAGGGTCTTCGGAAAAACTGGCCCTTGGAAAGCTGGGCATTCGGCGCGACTGGGGCTGGGCGCCAGAGTATGTCGATGCTATGGCGAGAATGCTTCGCCTCGATGCGCCAGAGGATTTCGTGATTGCCACTGGCGAAGACAACAGCCTGGAAGACTTCGTGGCCCAGGCTTTTGCCGAGATCGGAAAGGACTGGCGGGAATTTGTCGTGATAGACCCCACCCTGTTCCGGCCCAGCGATCTGGATGTCAGCCGGGGCAATCCTGCCAAGGCCCAAAGAAAGCTGGGCTGGTGTGCCTCAACTCATATGCAAGGCGTCGTGCGCAAGATGCTTCAAACTAGCAAGTCAAATCTAACATGAAGGAGCTGGCGACCAACGTCTCGCGCCCCATCAAGTGGGTAATGTGCGCACTATTTCTTGTTCTGCCTGTTTTCGCAGTTTACGCTAGCAAGGGAATGACAATTCTACTAATCGCTGGCGCCATAACGGTGCTCTTTGATCCCTTCCTGCGGCAAGCCACATTTCGCTCGAGCCTGCGCTGGCACCTGATAACATTTTCACCTTTGCTAGTTTACGTTCTGGCCACATCTCCTTTTGCGGTCGATCCCGTCTACAGTTTGGTCATGGTGGGCCGTCTGTTTGCCCTTCTTGTCGCTTCGATGATCCTGTGGCGCGCCTTGGGAGCTCTAGCATTTGCAGATCGGCGTCAGCTTCTGCTGTGTGCGCTGGGTGGAGGGACTCTATTGCTTGCGCTGGTCGGACTCGAATTGGCGACAGACCTAGCTTTCATGAGATGGCTTAAGCATCTCAAGCGCGGCCCAGGACAAAACGATTACATTACCTACATCAATAACGGAGTAGCCCTGCTCTCGCTTCTCGCCCCGGTCTTTTCGTTGTGCGCTAGGCGGTTTAAAAGCAGTTTGACAATCTTTATCTTTATGGGCCTAACCCTTCTGGCCCTTTACCTGGGGAACGCATCGACACCTATTCTGGGATTCTTTCTAGCGGTCGCTTCGATCTTGGCCGCCTTCACTTTGGGTCGGTGGGCTTCCCGGCTGCTCGGCGTGGCGCTCGTTGCGGGCGTACTGGCCATGCCTTTTGCTTTTGAGGGTTACCTGTCTGTTCGCGGTGGCTTACAGGGCCTTGAGGACTCACTGCGCTGGTCAAGTCTGCATCGCTTATATGTTTGGACATTTGCTCTTGATCGGTGGCACGAGAAGCCGATGCTGGGCTGGGGTCTTGATTCATCTCGCGATATTCCCGGTGGCCGCGAATCACTGCCGGGCTTTGTGGGGGTCGAATTTATGCCACTTCACCCGCACAATGGCGCTCTGCAGGTTTGGCTCGAGCTAGGGTTTTTCGGAACACTCACCTATGTGTTCGTTCTTTGGCGCTTGACGCAAGCCATGGCGGGGGCGACCGAAAATAGAAATGTTTTGGCGGCAAGAATGTCCTTGCTCGGCGGATATGCGGCTCAGGGCATGCTCAGCTTCGGTTTGTGGCAGAATTGGTGGTTAGCCAGCCTGGCCTTGGGCGCTGTGCTGACGAATTTAATTGGCAAGGACGAAGCGCCGCACGAGTGAGTCTACTCTAGAGACTTTCCTTAGTAAACGGACGTGCGCTAGCGGTCTGTCGTTCGATCTTCCCCACGCAATTCGGCAGCCACCCAGATTTCTCCCCAGCGGATCAATTCCTCGGTGATTGTGAGCCCGGCGGCTTCAACTTCCTCGACAAAGGAATCGCGCGTGTGTTCGATTTCATGGGTCGGGTCAGCTCGCCAATCGATGCCCAGCTCTTGTTTTAAGGGGATTCGCCAGTCTCGCTCAAACATTGGAACGCGTAACAGCGCTCGGTGAGCTCCGGTGAAAGCCAACAGTCGGCGCAGAAAAATCGGACGCTCGGGCAAATGTTCAAGCACATTGGAAAGGACAACAGTATCGAATTGTCCCGACGGCAGGCCATCTCCCTGCGCATCGCCGACCGTGAAGCTCAGACGCGGATGCGAGAATCGGGCATTGGCGACGTCAATATTATCGGGGCGGAGGTCAATCCCGGTGACTAAGGCGCTTGCTTGCGAAGCCATGGCGTAAGCAAGTTGACCTTGGCCGCAGCCAACATCAAGCACACGCTCACCTTGACGAAGCCGGGTGACAAAAAAATCGTGATAGCGCGTCAAACGATGTTTGGGATGCTCACCCTGTCCGTAATCTTTTGCTAGACGGCTTTGAAATTCGTAAAGGCGGTTGTCCAGACGGAAGAGAAAACGCAAGCCCTCGAACGCTGACAACTTTCCTACCTTTGCATTAATGGCCGTCAAGATAAGTCCTTCCAGCCAAGCCGTCGGGAGGTTGCCGCCCATCACGCGGGCGAGAGCATAGAAAAGGCGCAAAGGATGAACCATCGAATCAGGCCTTAATAAGTCTTGTGTATAATGCATGCTCGTGGGCTACTACGAGGTCGAGCGCAAAAGCGCCTAATATGCGTTGCCGCGCTGCTGTGCCCAGGGATGCTCGCAAATCGTCTTGTGCCAATAAATGCTGCATGGCTTGGGCCATGGCCTGAGGGGTCGGGGCGCATAGCCAGCCTGTGCGGCCATGCTCTATCTGGCTGCTGATGCCCGGCGAGTCGGCGCCCAGGACGGCGAGCCCGCAAGACATCGCTTCAAGCAAGGTTTTCGGATGACCTTCCCATAAAGAGGGCAGGACGAACAGCTTAGCTTGAGCCAGAACTGTCGGCAGCTCGGTATTGGGCAAGCTGGGTCGCCATTCCAAAAGGCCATGCGCCTTTGAAACAGCCAAACGAACCCGATCGGCCTGTGGCCCGTCGCCAACCAGCAAAGTCTTTGCCTTTGATATCGAAAGGGCTTCAAGCAGAGCAGAAATGTTTTTCTGCTCGGCCAAGCGTCCGATAAAAATCACGTCATACGCCGGCGTAGTATTCGCCCGAGGCGCAAACTGCTCTGTATCGACGTAGTTAGGAATAACCTGGATGTCTACTGCTCGTGTTGGCAGCCGTTGCGCAATGTCATCGGCCATGGCCTGCGTGGTAACAACAATCGCATTGGCTTTGCCAAACAACCGCCTCTCTTGCGCGTCTTCAAGCAAATGTTCTGCTGAGCCGGGCCCATGTTGGCGCAAAGCAAAGTCTGAGGGCATGTAACCCAAGCGTGCCACCAGACGTTTGTTCCAGAGCCCAACCCCCGGCAAGGCCGCGTGAACGGAGCTAACCTGATTTGTTTTAACGATGTCGGCCCACAGAAAAGCCTTGGCATGCAAGAAAGGTAGAAATCTTTCGTAACGGCTTGGTGAAAGCCCGAACTGATTTGGAAAAATCGAAATGCCGGGCAACTGGTCGGCGAAGCGAAGCTCACCGCGCCCGCCGTAGGTGATAAAGCCCACCTGAACACCCCGCTCTGCCAGGCGCCGGTACATGATGGTCTCTCGCTCAAACATGCCAATCCGGCTCCATTCGCCCAGCGACATGAAGCGGGAAAAAACCAGCAGCAAACGAGGGCCTGCCTTCATAGATACGCCGTCCTTCCTAGGAAGTTCCGCAGGTTAGCAAACTCTCCACCCTCTCTCCAGGCAGTGGAATATGGTATTATACGGGCAAAGCAGAACGGCGGCACCATCTTGATAGCCGTTTGTTGATATCGGCCGAAAGCCGAGAATTTGGGGATGAGAAGGGGGCTGCGCCCCGGCGATTCTTGGGGTATAAGGCAAGAAATTCTTGGATATATGAGGAACTGTGTCAGATAGTCGTCTTTTGGGCCGCGTTGCTTTGATTACGGGAGCTTCGCGAGGAATTGGCGAAGCCGTAGCTAGGCTGTTCGCAGCCGAAGGAGCCGATCTGATCCTTCCGGCTCGTCAGCCCGAAGCGTTGGTCGGTCTTCAGAACGAGCTGGCAGAATTTGGTCGCGCGGTTCTGATCCCAAAGTATGATCTGACAGACCGCCGCTGCTTTCCCCAAATGGCCCAGCAAATCGACAAAAGGTTCGGAAGGCTGGATATTCTCGTCGCCAATGCAGGCGTGTTGGGGCCGCTGTCTAAATTGTCCGAGATTGATGACGAGAGTTGGGACCATGCTTTTGACATCAATCTTTCGGCTAATTACAGGCTTTTGAAAAACTTAGATAGCCTGTTGCGTACATCGAAGGCCGCGCGGATTGTATTTGCAACCACCGGCGCGACTCGCAGTCCCGGGCGCCCGGAATTGGGCCCCTATACGATCAGCAAATATGCCCTTGAAGCGATGGCCAAGACCTATGCTGCAGAAACCGCCGACACCCAAATCCGTATTAACTTAATCAATCCCGGACCAACCCGTACCAAAATGCGGGCAACGATCTGTCCCCAGGAAGACCCCCTAACCGTCAAAACACCGGCGGAGGTGGGCGGCTTCTTTCTTGACCTCTGCCTGACGGAGTGCCCCTATTCCGGTGAGATACTGGATGTTGTGATGGATGAGGGTGGGGTGGACAAGGGCACAGGGGTGACGGCGCCAAGCTTCAGAATGGCGGTGCGTAACCCATCATGAGACTTATCCAGTTTGAGGAATAACGACCTGTTTTGTTATTTGCGCAGGCTGGGGCTAGGGCGCCGCTGACCTAAATATCGCAAATAATGCCTTGGCCTCGGATACAGGTGGCAATGTCTATTATTGATGTTCCGGTCGTGTTTGGATATGAAAAGAAAAGGAACGTATGATTTGTTGGTGGGTACCCCATGAAATTGACCGCCTGCCGTCTGTGCGGCTGTGAGCATTTATCTCTCTTTCTCGATCTTGGCTTCGCCCCCCCGGCAGATGCGTTTATTACTGGGGACCGGTTAAGTGAGCCCGAGACCCATTATCCATTGCGAGTGGTTCGCTGCGATCATTGCTACTTTATCCAGCTGGATTATGTTGTTCCGCCGGACGTGCTGTACACGGTCGATTACCCCTATGAGTCTTCTATGACCAAGGCCGGCAAAGCGCATTTCGCCCGCTTTGCCGAAACTGTCGCCAAGCGGTTCGATGTTCCCAAGGGAGAGTTGGCCGTCGATATCGGCAGCAATGTCGGGGTGTTACTGAGCGGCTTTAGAGACCAAGGGCTGCGCATTCAGGGCGTCGATCCGGCCACCAACATCGCTAAGATCGCCAATGCAGAGGGAATCCCCACGATCCCTCAATTCTTTTCTGCCGATGTCGCCCGACAGATATTCTACGACCAAGGGCCTTCCCGCATCATCACCGGTACAAATGTTTTTGCCCATATCCACGATCTTACGTCGCTGATGCAAGCGGTTGACGTTCTGCTGGCGAAGAACGGCGTCTTCATTGTCGAAGCGCCCTATTTTGTGCACTTGCTGGAAGAAAATGAATTCGACACGATCTATCACGAACACTTGTCCTACATTTCCATCAAACCGCTGGCCGCATTTTTTCACAAATGTGGCTTCGAACTGGTGGCGGGCGAGTTGCATGGCATTCACGGCGGCTCGATCCGTCTCTTCATTTGTCGCCAGGGAGCCCAGCCCGTCGATCCGTCGGTCGGCCGGTTCATCGCTGAGGAAGAAGAGAAGAACATCTATGATTTGGAAACGCTGAATCAGTTTGCCCAGCGTGTCAGGGCGAACAGGAACGCGTTGCGCCATCTGCTGCTAAGCCTGAAGGATCAGGGCAAGCGAATTGCCGGAGTTAGCGCGCCGGCCAAGGGGATGACCCTTCTTAATTACTGCGGACTTGGCAACGATATGCTGGAGTTTGTGACTGAGAAGTCGAAGTTAAAGATAGGGCGCTACACGCCGGGCGGTCATATACCGGTCAAGCCAGATTCGGCGCTGGTCGAAGAAAATATTGACGTCGCTATTTTGCTAGCTTGGAACTTCAAAGAAGAGATCATGGCCAATCTCAGCGAGTTTCGAAGTCGCGGCGGCAAGTTCATTGTGCCCGTGCCCGTTCCCGAACTTGTCTAGGGCAAGAGGCCAGCATTTAGATATGTGTTAAACGAAGGAGGATCCGAGTGCTTCTAACAAAGCCCACAGTCAATTTTGCTGACGAGCGCGGGACGATCAAGGACATTATGTTTCGTGAGCCAGTAGACCATGTCACGGTCATCACGTCACGCAAGGGTGTCGTTCGCGGCAATCACTTTCACAAAGAGACGCTGCAGTGGGTCTATCTGGCAGTTGGTCGCCTACGCTCTCTAACGCGTAAGGGTGGCGAATCTGTTGCCGAGACGATCCTAGAGCCCGGCGACCTGATTTTGACCGAGGCAGGCGAGGAGCATGCGCTCGAGGCGCTGGAAGATTCGACCTTCTACGTTTTCACGCGCGGCCCTCGGGGCGGGCAGGATTACGAAGCGGATACGTTCAGACTTGCTGAGCCTTTGCAACCCCCGGCATGACAAAGTACAACCGACTCTGATCTTATACCGGTCGTTCCTACTGCAGGCTGGTATTAGAGCATTGTGCGATAAATCTGACGCATTTCGCCCGAGCGATTTTCCGTCGCAGGCAGGAGAAGGGTGTAGAGCGTATCGGGAATACGATCAAGCCCATCGACGAACCTGCGACGGAAAAGCACCCGGCCCCCGTCGGCTTCGCCGACAGAATTTGGTTGGCCGCCATCGGCGGCATGGGCTGGACCTAGACTGGCGCCTGGGGTGTCAAGCCGCCCTGCGGGCTTTGCCCGCAAATTTACTTGGCCGTCAACGACGGCACCCGATGCACCACATCGCTTTTCGCATATTTCCTGCCAGGCGCACTCACCCAAACCCAATGAAATTGCGTCAGATTTATCGCGCGATGCTCTAGGGGTGAATCGTTCATTTAACCAAATCTGTCAGGGCTTTTAGGCCTTCAATCGGAACCGTTCCGCTGCTTCGATTTCAGACAGTCTGCCTTAGAAGCGGCAAGTAAACTTTCTCAAGGTAGTGTCTTGCTATGCTGGGCCAACCGAAATCGCGGATCGTCTCTAATCCGGCGCGGGTCATCTCGAATGCCTGCCCGGGCTCGGAATATACAAGTTCTATGTGTCTGGCCAAAGCATGTGAATCTTCTGAGGCGGCGATCAAGGCATTCCCGCCTTCAACGACGATGTCAGATACCATGCCGACGCGCGTTCCGATGAAGGGCGTTGCGCTGGCAAGCGCCTCTAGCAAGGCGGCGGGGGCACCCTCTTCCCTTGATGTCATCAGATAAGCGTCAATGGCGTGATAGTATTCCGCGATCTCTCGATAGTCTGCCAGCAGCGAGTGAGCGAAAGGAATGCCAAGACGTTTTAACCCTTCCTTGACATAGCCGCGCGAAGGCCCGGATAGCAGAACGAAAAGGGGAACGTCCTTTCTAACCTGTGCAAGTGTGTCCAGAAAGACATCTGGGCCTTTGATCAGCTTTGGTTCAAGCCCCTCTTCCCAGCCGGTTCCATCCTTCTGGAACGAGCCAATGCAAAATGCGCCCTCGGGAATGCCCAGCCGCTTGCGTAACGCTGATCTAAGCTCGGGTACGGCCAGTGGCCGAAAAAGCTCAAGGTCAACGCCTAAAGGAATTCGGATAATTCGTTGCTTGTCCACGCCCCAGGTTGCCAGGCGATGTTCCATGATCCCGCATCCAGTCACGACGGTATGAATGCGTGGCAGTCCTTCGAGAAATAATTTGATTGACCTGCGAAGACCAGGCTCGTCACTATCGCGCTCTCCATGAAAGACCGTTGCTACAACCTTGTTTCTGGAAAGGCAGGGGCTTTTGCTAGAGGCAGCAAAATCGCCGATCGTGCCAAAATGCAGAATTTGATTTCTCATTGTAGCCAGCTGATGTCTGCTGACAGTTCTCGCCGGAAGTTTCTTCGAATCTCTAACTCCCTGCGTGACATATGAACCGACGACATCTGCCGCCCAGTTTGCTTCAGGTACGACGTAACAAACGCTGGTCTGGTGCCCATAAGGGCCGCGCGACCTGACATCCAACTTTGCGTAAATGTTGATGACTTTGGAAAGAAATCTGCCGATCATGGACTTAGCGATCCTGTTCGAAAAATGGAGCAGACGTAGGCAGTCAAACTCTGCTGTTGGACAGGGGGACTATTTGACATTCTCAGGCTCGCATTGCTGCGTCGGAATTCCGATCGAATCGCTCAGCAGCTTTGTAAAGGTCAAGTAGAATGGTTCATGCTCACGAGTCCAAACATGCATGTGGTCCATGAAGATGCCGTATGAATGCAGGGTTGGTTGGCTTCCCACCCTTAAATCATGCATTGGCCAGTTGAGCATCTCAGCTGTATCGGCAACAGCCTTGTAATAGGGCTGGAATTTCTGAGCGCAAAGTGCCTCATATTCTGGATTAATCGGCATTAAAACGACATGAATACGCGCACCCTTTTCTTGGGCGCGGCGCAAGGCCTTGATTACTGGATATCGCCCTGGATCGAAATCTATTGTCGGTGGATTCTGAGCATAAGAGTAGAATAGGCAATTGTAATTGGGGTTGGGCTTGCGATTCTGGAGCAGATCTAGGCGCATGAAGGATGTGCGTAGGGTGCGCGTCAGGTCAGGAAAAATAAACTGCTGGCGATAGACCCTCCAGGCGGAGAATAAATTCGCTGCGTCTCGGGTCCGCCAGAAATTCAGGTAGTTTCGAAGGAAATACGTTGGCGGTTCCGCCTGCTCAACCCTTGCCGGCAACAGGCGCAGAACAGCGCGTTGAGCCAGCTGTGAAAGAAACTGACGAATGGCTTCTGGATTGGCGAAGTTCGCTTGCCCGCTTTTGACCCTCTCCAGGAACAGCGAGTCATTAGCCAGTCTCCGATCTTGTTTCTGGCGCACGAAGTCAAAGTAGTCAGCATACATTCGACCGCTCTCTTTCAGGCCGTTGGAATCGGCGAACTCCCGGATGACGCCGCGAGTCTCGGACTCGGTTTCATAGAACATGAAGAAGCTGGAATCCTCGGAGACAACAATGTCTGATGGCAAAGCTTCCGCCTGTTCAAGAAACCTTGCAAACTTCAAAGGATGGTCGTCTTCGGTGATGACAATGGGGTCACGGAAGCGGCAAGGCTGTATCAGTTGGTCGAGCAAACATTCGCCGCGATAAAAGGCGACGGCATTGTTTCTCTTGGTGATGCGCCCCAGATCCGCAAGGCTGGTGTCCGCAGAAAAACGGTCTTCTGATTCCGGCGCATAAATCAAAAAATGAAAATAGATTGGCACCAATGCGGCAAGCAAGGTTAGCGCAAACCACTTAGCGTATCTAAAATTGAAAGTAGATGAACGCATTGGAATCTGCTGCGCGGAAGAGAAGAATGGAGACAATCATGAGGACAGATGAAACAAAGTACACTGGGCGCTTGAACCTCCGATGAAGTTTGTCACGCATGAAGTACAACACAAAAAGATGCATAAGAAAGACAATGCCCCAATATTGGCCAAGGTGCAAGTTTGTATCAGCCAGGGAATATTCGCCGAACTGGGTGAACATCGCCTTGGTGATTCCAAGGGCTTGGGGAATATTTTGGCTGCGAAAGAACACCCAGGCCCAGGCTACGCCAACAAAGGTCAGCGTTCTTATGACGAAGCTCAGCAGTAAGGAGACGAAGAAGGATCGGTGTCTGAACTGCTTGAAAACTGGTTGGATCAACAGATGATCCAGTACGAGGAAAAGTCCGTGCAACAAGCCCCAAAGCACGAACAACCAACTGGCGCCATGCCAGAGGCCGCCAATAATCATCGTTACGATCAGGTTTCGTAAGGTCAGGAGGTTGTTAAGGCGACTTCCGCCCAGCGGAACGTAAAGATAATCCCGAAACCACGTCGAAAGCGAAATGTGCCACCGCCGCCAAAAGTCGCTGAAACCAAAGGCGATGTAGGGATAATAGAAGTTCATTGGAAAGCGAAATCCCATCAGACAGGCCAGCCCGATGGCAATATCCGAATAGCCTGAGAAATCAGTATAGATCTGGACAGCATAAGCCATGACAGCTGACCATGCTGCAAAAGCGTGAACGCCGTCATAGTTTGGCAGCGAGTAAAAATAATCGACGTAAGGGGCAAGATTGTCAGCAATGACCAGCTTTTTGAATGTGCCAAGGATCAGCAGAAAGCAACCCCAGTAAAAAAATGGACCTGTGAGGCGTGTCGGCTTCGCCAGCTGGGGAAGGAATGTTTTTGCCCGAACAACCGGGCCGGCTACTAGCTGAGGAAAGAAGGAAACAAAAAGCGCAAAATCCCAAAAGCTGTTGGCGGGCTTGCAAATCCGCCGGTAGATGTCAATCGTGTAACTCATGCCTTGAAAGGTGTGAAAGGAAATGCCGATGGGAAGCATGATCTCGAGGATCGGTACCTCGATGCTCAACCCCAGAAAGGAGGCGAGCGAAATGGTGTTTTCTGACAGAAAGCCGATATACTTGTAAAAGCCAAGCAGCCCCAGATTGCCAGAAAGACTTAAGACAAGATAGAATTTCCGCCAGCGCGCAGAGGCGCTCGTTTGAATGCGTTCTCCACAGCAGTAGTCGAGGACAATAACGAAAACGAGGATCAGTAGGTAGGGATAGTACCAGAATGCGTAGGACGCCAAACTAATTACAGTAAGAAACAACTTTGTCCAACGCCAGGGGGAATAACGACGCAAAAGTAGAAACAGCGGATAGGCAGCAGCAAAAAACAGGGCAAATTCGGCTGTCGTGAAAATCATCTGGCATCATGCCGTTGTTAGTCGTTACCGAGCAATTGAAACAATGCTTGCCTTTTTGACGAAGTGTGTTGAAAAACCAAACACAGATAAATCATGCAACCTTCCAACTCCGCATGCATTCAAACTGACCTGAGACCCAAGCTGAGCTTGCCCCCAACCTTGGACCAGGCTGGCCTGGAAAAATCCTGCCTCATCCGACGGTGAGCTGGCCGGGGTTGCCGACCGGAAGATGAAGCCTTGCAGGCACTTGGTTGCCGATCGCGCTGTGAGGCCGGACCATGTCGTAGTTTCTACGCCAATCCTCGCATTTTTCTCTCGCTTCGTCGAGGCTCATGAACCAGTTGACGTTCAGGCATTCGGCCCGGAACTTACCGTTCAAGGATTCGATAAAGGCGTTGTCGGTTGGTTTTTCGGGACGGCTAAAGTCGAGCGTGACGCCCCGCATGAAGGCCCAGAGATCCAGTTCCTTGCTGATAAACTCAGGGCCGTTGTCCAAGCGAATTGTCTTTGGATGGCCAACTTGCGCAGCGGCTTTTTCCAACGCCGCGACGACGTCAGTTCCCTTGAAACCTTGCCTTGCCTCGATGCTGGCGAGAAGCGGGAGAATGTATCGACGACGGTAAGAATACGGATTTTCCGCCCGTCGAAGAGCTGATCGTGTACGAAATCCATCGCCCATATCTGGTTGGCCCTTTCTGCTGACAAGCGATCATCACGCAGCTTGGCCGCCACCTTGCGCTTGGGTGATTTGTTGCGTAATTGCAGGCCCATTCCGCGATACAGACGATAGACACGCTTCACGTTCACGGCCCAACCCTCCGCTCAAGCAGGACGTGGACACGCCGATAGCCATAGCGAACGCGCGTTTCGCATATCTCCTTGATCCTTTGCTTAAGACCCCGTCGGATCAGGACGGCGCGACCGGTAGTTATAGGTCGAACGGTCAAACGGCAGAGCGCGAAAGGCTCGGCGGATAGAGACCTGCCAGGCAGATCGAACGTCGTCGACCAGTCGCCGCATCCGGGCAGGCTTCACAGCTTTCGGCGGAGCACGTCTTGCAGCATCTCCTTGTCGAGCGACAGGTCTGCCACTATTCGTTTCAGCCGCCCGTTTCTTCCTCAAGCTGCTTCAGCCGCTTCATCTCTTACGGCATCAGCCCGGCATACTTCTTCTTCCAGTTAAAGTAGGTCGCCTGGCTGATTCCGGCCTTCCGGCACACTTCGGCGACTGTGGTACCTTCCTCGGCCTGCCGCAAAAAGAAGGCGATCTGCGCCTCCGTGAAGTTCGACTTCTTCATGGAAGAACCCTCCCGGCCACGGGAAATAAATTAGAGTTTTCCAGCCATCCGTGGGCCAATTTTCTGGGGGCAGGTCACCCATCCGGCTCCTCCGGGATTAGCCCATGTCTTGACATCATTAGCTTCCCGGCCAGGAACGAGTGGACAACCTTCTGAGACTTCGCAACTAGTGAAGTTCCTTCTTTCCCGATGCCGTGATAATCGGGATGTGACGCATCCACATCTGTTTTTCCCACCAGGGGCGATTCTGCTGATACCAGGCGATCGTTTTCTCCAGCCCCTGCTCCCAGGTAACTGAAGGATTCCAGCCTAAAACACGATTGATTTTCGTCCAGTCGCCGGTATGCCGGAAGACCTGACCCGGACGATCCCCGATATACGAAATCCGAGACGTATCAACGCCCATTTTCTCGCAAACAGAATTCGCTATATCAAGAATTGTCACATCATGGCCGGAAGCCACATTGAAAACTTCGCCCACCACTTTCTCGGATGGCGCATGGCAGACCAAGTCGATGGCGTTGCAGCAATCCTCGACGAAAATAAAGTCGCGGGCGGCTGAGCCATCCCCATGCACTGTCAGGGGCTCATCGACGAGTACGCTGGTAATGAAACGAGGCAAAACTTTTTCCAGATGCTGCTGGGGCCCAAAATTATTGAAGGGGCGCACGATAACAGCCGGAATGCGATAGGTCGCCCAATAGGAATAGACCAGCCTGTCAGCGCCACACTTGGCCGATGCGTAGGGACTCATCGGATTAAGGGGATGGTCCTCATTCATCTTGGCATCGATGGCAGTGCCATAAACTTCCGAGGTGGAGATGTGAACAAATCTCTCAATCCGGTCACGAAACTTGACGACGGCATTCGCCACCGCGTGGGTGCCCATGACGTCGGTCTGAAAGAAGGTCAGATTGTCGAAAATAGACCTAGTGACATGTGTCTCCGCAGCAAAGTGTACGACTATGTCCGACTGCGCCATGAGCGTGGCGACCAGATCCGCATTGCAGACATTTCCGACCCAGACCTGGACCCGATCATCCTCGCTGAGAATGGCCGCCTCGGGCAGGTTGTCGATCGAAGCCGCATAAGTGAAGTTATCGAGGACAAGAAACCGGTAGTCGGGATAACGGTGGAGCAGCAAATGGACAAAATTGGAGCCGATGAAGCCAGCCCCACCCGTAACGAGTACCGTCTTTGACATTTAATTCTCCTGAAGCAAAAACTCAAGAAAGCACAAACCCAAGCGCCTAGCTATGGTGACCGTCCTATCCCGATCAATCGTCCGAATAACCTTAAGTAACTAAGCGGATCAAGAACAAGATTGTTGATTTGAGCACATTCAAACGTGCACCAGCACCGGTTATCACGAATGAACTGCCGAACGGCTCGAGCGCGTGGTTGGCTCAACAGAAACCCTAGATCGAAATCCGCCTGTCGAAGATTGCCCAAACAGAAGTCCTCCAAGTCTGACGCGTCAGTTTTACCTTCATTCGCAAGGACTTGCAGAATCTCACAGGGGTGGACATTCGCGCGCTCATCAATGATTATCAGCTTATCACCTGAGCGGCAGGGGCTGGGCATTCGCTTCTGTTCAACCGTTCTAACTCTGCTGTCGAGATATTCATCGGCCAGCACATCATTCAATCGGGCTCCCGAGCAGGCGATTGCCCGATGATGGCGCAGGATTTCAATAAAGGCCTCTTCCGAGGCGCCGCAGCCCGCGTCGCTGGCGACATCTCCGCGGGCCAACATGACCCCATGACTGGTGATGTCCATGTTTGCAGCGATCCAATCGAGCAGCTGCTTCATCTTGTCTAAATTGCTGACTGTCAGGACAGAGGCGGTTGCCACGTTGATCCGCGGGTTGGACAAGCCGAACTGGCGCGTGATGCGCCAAGTTTCGCAAAGACGATCGAAGCTTCCCGCCAAACCCCGAATCTCATCATGATCGGCACCAATACCATCAATGGACAGATTGATGGATAGGACAAGTTCGGGACAGCTTGTGGCAACGTGCTGTACAAGCTTTTCAATGCGATCTGGATAGGAGCCATTCGTCGCAACGGTAACACGCCGAACCCCGGTAACTCGGTAGAAAATCTCAATTATCTCTGCCAAATCTTGTCGCAGGGTTGGCTCGCCGCCGGTTAGCGTCAACTGGTAGAGGTCGGGCAGCTGCTCTGCTATGCGGGTAATTTCCTGAAGCGTCCATTCCTCTGAACGCTTCAGGGTGTTGAGCATTTTCCAATTGAAGCACATGTTGCAGCGCTGGTTGCAGTGCGACGTAACATAAAGAACGACATACCATGGGTTCTTGCTGATACCGCGCTTCAGCAAATCATAGGGCCGCGCCTGCGAAATCCAGTTAACCATGAATATTCAGCCAATCTTCCATTTGCTGAGCGCTTGGTACTTTAGCGTCACGTGGTGCCGCCCCTTCGGCACAATAAGCCCTTGGTGCAACAGATTCACGCGAAGCAGCGGCGCTTGTTGGCCATCGACCTCCGCTTGCCAGCCTTTGTGAAAGTTGTTGGCAATAACAAGAGTGGCACAAGAGGTCACATCAACGTCAATAGTCAGTGAATCAGGAAGATAAGACACCAGTTTTGCCGTTGCGCTGCCAACCGAACACGGTAAGGCGCCCGAGGCGCCGAGTTCGGCGTCGAGAAAGCGAGCAACTTTGCCCGTTTCTGTCTGTTCGGCCACATGGCGCAGCAGATCATTCTGGCTACCAAAGGCACGAGTGGACGTGGCAAAATAGACGCGCGGCAGGGCTTGGGTGTTCCTATAAATATACAGATCCTTGCCTGGATAGCGCCCCGACAGGAAGAGTCGCAGTTTCTCAAAGCGCGTGCTGGATTCCCAAACGCTTCGGGCCGAAGCGTCCGTTCGGGCAATCAGTGACAAATGCTCGTCGGTTAAAGGACAAGGGGAGATCAGATACTCAACATTCAAGATGTCAAGAAAACGAAAATTGATATGTCGACCCAGCTGAGTCGGCGCGCAGCTGTCGGTGATGTTATGGATAGTGAAGCGGCGACCCTTTGTGAATCCTCCCGGCTCTTCGGGCTCGGATAGTGGCTCTGGCGCCATTCGATACATCGCTTCCCAAAAGTTCATGTATTCTGCGGTATGAAAGGCGAAATAGCCATCCGCCGTCTCGAGCCCATAGGCCCAGGCATGATTGGGCTCGACCATCGAGGAGAAAGGCTTGGGTGACGCCGTGACAACGCGGAACGGATCGTCTCCCTTAAGCTGCCCAAAGGTACTCTTCAGCAGGGGATTGTCATAAAGAACGTCATAAGACGCGCCATATCCGAACTGAACAAAATGATCTCGTTTAATTTCAGCAAGCGTCAAGACGCTCAGCGAGAGCAGCAAGAGTGACGTCAGGCCACTGAAGCTCAAACGGACAAGCCGTTCCCCTTTGTCCTGCACCATAATCGAAAAGCGCTCGCCTAACCCTTGGGCACCAACGGCAATGGCAAGAAAAGCGGCAAAGGAAACAACGCGACTCATTCGGCGCAAGCGCAACGAGTCAAAGGGAAGTTCTAGTGCGTGAAGGGTCCATGAAATCAAAGGCGTGAAAAATAAAAGAAGTGTCAAAAACAGCGCGATCCAAAGCACATTTCGTTGCTCAGTGGATTGGCGAACGAAACGCAATGCCAAAAGGGCAGGGACCAGAAAGGGTATCGGGGGGATCACAAAAAGCAAATAAACGCCCTTAATGAATTGCAGACTTAGAATCTCAGAAAAAGAAATATCAAGCGAACGTCCCGCAAGAATGGCGGTGCCTGAGGAAGAGAGGGCCTCGGCGAGCGGGGCCGAAATCGGAACCAGATACAACAGCCATCCCACCAAATGGGCCGAAACAACTATGATCGAATGGCGCGGTTTAAGGCCAGCGACAAAGTAGGTCCAGAACGAGAGAAGTCCAACAAAATAAATATCATGAAGGCCGTATCCCCAGCCAAGGGTAAATGCGAGCAGACACTGCAGGAAAGCGTTTACCGGAATGTTTTGTCGAAAATGATGCACTGAAAGCAGTGACAGGGGTAGCAAGCAGACTTCAAAAATGTCGTAGAAATACAGTCCACCGGCGCGCACGCACGGCAAGTAAAAAACCGCCGCGCTCACCGCCAAAATGGGAGAGACGAACAGATGTCTCTTGAGCAAGGCATAGACCGACCAGCAGGCAATCAGCGAAGACAGAAAGATCACGCCACCAGCAATGACCCAGGCGGGCAGAAACAAAAAAAGCGGGGTCAGCAGATTGATTTGGAACATGGCGGACATACGATCCATGCCGCCGGCAAAATGGTTCTCCCAAGCCCCCGCCAGACCTTCATGCCACTCATTGGCAAACAGCAAGCGTGCTGGGATATTGCTGTCTCCATCCGAGTCCGGATTCAAAAAAGAGCGGCTTCCAAAGATATAGAATTCGAAGGTGACAGCCAGGGTGAAAGCCAAGAAGAACAGAAACGCCCATTTCTCACGAGCGAGGTTGCGCTCAAGCCAGGAATAGAAGTCGCTACTATTCTCGAACAATGAGGATGTCACCGGTTTGCTCATGGACAAAAGGGGGCTGATCGAGGAATGGTGTCATGCAAGGTGCTTTTCTTGCAGGTTTTGCCGTGATCTGACATCAATAAACAAAAAGCGATAAGCCGCAGCAGCAGCATAGAAAAAATCCTGGGCGGCACGTGTTGCACTATGCCGACCGATTGATATTCACTTGCTTTGTCGGCGTTGCGGCAAAGTGCCGGAAAGCATTGACGAGACTTTTGAAAAAAACTACGGGGTCGGTGGGGTAGGCATTCGGAAACACCTTGGACATTCTCCATGTCGTAAAGGCGGTTCCAAGCGGCTTAAACAAGAAGGTCAGCCTAGTCCGTAGCAGCAGTTTTAGGATTGGCAGCATAAAGTCCGGCAAAAAGCAAAAGATCGCTCCCAGGAAAACAAGATTCTGCTGAAAACGTCGATCACTGTCAGTGTAATTATTCATGGCCGAAGGCAACGAAGGCCGCAGGTTCCTGTAGTTAAAATCCGGCTCGAGAACACCGATGCTGATGGCGTAATCGGTCAGCTCGGTCTTTGGAAAAGGCATGAATATTCCAAAGCTCGGGAAGGTGAGCCTAAGCGAGCGCGTGAATAAAAAGGAATTATAGTCGTCCTCAATCGTTGAGCCGGGCGTTGCAATAATCGTGTTGCCCGAGGTCAGAATACCATGGCGATGCGCCTGATCGAAGGCGCGGCGAAGCACGTCGTCGCTCATGTTGCGCTTCATCACATCGTTGCGGATTTTCTCGACGCCGCTTTCAACCGCCATGCCGACGTGCAAACAACCCGCCTTAGCCAAAAGGCGGGCAATATCATCACTCATATTGTTCGGCCGGACATAGCAGTAGAAAGGTATGCCTACCTCCTTCGGATAGCGTTCGGCAAATTCGAGAAGCCACTCATCGGCAAAAATGGCAAAAACGTCGTCGGCAAAGCGAAGGAACTTCACTTTGGGATAGTCACGAACAACACACTTGATCTCTTCGAGAAAACTATCAACCGAGCGGCGGCGCATAATCTTGCGGCCATCGCCCTTGAACATTCTGTTATAGGCATGATTAAAGCAATAGGTGCATTTATGCGGGCAGCCGCGGCGGCTCATGAAACCACGAATGCCAACCTTGATCAAATCGGGGGCCGCCTCGTAAAAAACGTCGCGGTCTGCAAAAGGTAGAGAATCGAGATCCGAAACGATTTCTTTTGAGGGGTTCCGATGCGAAGGTGTGGCGATGTTAGGAATGCCATCAAGGTCTTTTCCGGCCTCGAACGCGTTTAAGGCGTGATGGATCGCAAAATCGCCATCCCCAATGCAGATGGCGTCAAGCGACATCTTGTCGAGAACTTCTGGGAAAAAAGTGGGATGCGGACCGCCCATGATGCGAAGAACGCGTTTTCCTGTTTGCTCCTTCCAGCGCATGACAATCTCGTCGGCCTCTTGGAACAGATACTCATCCGGCGACGTCGCGCTGTAGGCGACAACATCCGGTTCAAATTCTCGCAACACAAGGTTGACCGAATGCTGGCGTAGAGAGATGAGGCGGACGGTGTCTCCACGCTTCTTGCAAACGGCACTCAGCTGCAAAGCACCCAGAGGCTCGGAAAAAAAGAGATTAGAGACAACAAAGAGAACCTTCATAAAACAACTCCTCGCTTCTCATGTGTGCGCGGGCAAGATGGGCAGGACAGGGAAAATAACCTATATGCAAGAGGGGCTTAAGATGGGGCGATAAGCGGGGATTTACCTAGTTACCGACTTATTGAACATGTACTCGGTATATGTCCAGACGCTACCCATCTTTTGGAAAAAGACCAGTTCTCCAGGAAACAACGAGCAGGCATCTTCGAGCGTCACATCGCCAATGGGGTCGATTTCCCCTGGCTGTTGCCCATGTGGAAAGCCCAAAACGAGATAGCCGCCCGGCCTAACCATGCGCCACCAGGATAGCGCCACCTGCTGGGGGTCGCGCCCGTGATCGAAAGCGTTCGAATAGACTAGACCGAACTGGCCATCCCATTCGCGAGGTAAGGCATCGAAACTGCAATTCAAGATGTCCGAACGTTTGACGTCGGGGTTGATTTCAACGCCAAAACAAGCCGTGGGGGAAATGCCATTTTTAATTGATGATCGTCCGATACTCTCTAACAGCGGGTATCTGCTTTGCAAGCCAAAACGTTTGATTTCCAAATATTTAGTAGCGATGCGCTGCAACAACGATCCAGATAGGGCAGTTCTGAAACAATCTATTTCCCTGCCATTGCGAACTCCAAGACAAAGAATCGGCCCGATCGAATCATTGTTTCCAGACTTTTTTTTATGGTCGGCGATTGCCAAAATGTATTTCTCGGCATCAGAATATGAAAACTTGCAATAATTCACCTTCTTTCTACAAGCTTGAATTTGTAACTTGTGGTACATCTCGGCGTCGTCGATCTTCAAGTATTTCATAAAAACCTCAGGTCAAAAAAGATCCGGCGCAATTGCGGATTTAGCGGTACGGTCAGTAAAAGGTTTTAATTTATAAGGTCAAAACCTAACTTTCCTGTCGACCGCTTGACAAGATACCTCGGCCAGCGCAATTTCTGCAACACAAGACAAGCCTACGGCACCCCAATTTCATGTCACATCATCTGCGCAATCTTGCAAAGAAGGCGTTTACCCTCGCTCCCTACGCCATCAAGCGCTGGATGTTGGGTAGGGTATATGCGCCGCATATAGCTGTTTTTCGCCAACAAGAAGCCATTGGACTGTTCGACGCAATCAGTCTCGAATTGCGAACGCGCTGCAATGGGCTGTGTCAATTCTGCGCTGCCTCGGTGAAAGAGGAAAAGCGTCTCGATCAGACAATGTCGTTCGACATCTTTTCCAAGATTGTCAGCGAGTTGGAGGCCATGAATTACAGAGGACGCATTGCCTTTAATGTGAACAATGATCCGCTGATCGTCCCTGACCTGCTGCATTATGTAACTTATTCACGCAGAAGATTGCCCCTGGCGTGGTTACAGATTACTACAAATGGCAAGGCGCTTCGCAACGAGCTGGCCACTGGTCTTCTGAAAGCTGGCATCAATGAAATGTGCATCAACTGGTACACCCAGCTGGGCGAGGAAACACTGCCCGAAAACATTCGCCAGTTTCGGGATGAAACGCTCCCGAACACGCTTGCGGGGATGCAAATTCTACCTGGCCATGGACCAGTCGAAGGCCAGAAACTGTTTCGTTTCAACTTGACGAAAAGAAGGATTGACGAAGTCCTGACGAATCGCGCGGGATCTGCCCCCAATAAGCGTGGCAAGATTCAGGCAAACCCTTTCGGCTTCTGCAACCTGCCCTTTACCCAGATTAACATCACGGCAGACGGGCGGGTCAGTAAATGTTGCGCCGATTTCTACTTTGATCACGCGATGGGTAACCTAGCAACGCAAACCCTGGAAGAGATCTGGAACGGGGAGGAGTTCCGCAACTTACGCCAATCTCTTTTAAAAAACAGGCGCAAAGACATTCAACACTGTGGGCAGTGCGACTTTATCGGTATCAAACCGGGGCGCTATCGATCCTGGATCGACAGCCTTGCTGCGACGAGTTTCAGCAACCCCTGAGCCAGTGCCGCCTACCTACTGGGTCCGCTCCCCCCGCGCACGCATCCGGGGAGGCATTAAATTTCGCAGGTCGTGTCCCGCCGCGTGGTGTAGGAGCTGTGGTTAAGTGCCCGTCCGCCGCGACCGTCAGTGTCTGGCGGCGGCGGGCCCCTTATCCATAGCGGTGGTCATCGTGAAACTCCGGTAGGGTTTGGTCGCCAAACCTATTAACCGAACGGAGAAGACCACGATGACCGACGACATGATGAACCTTCGCGCCCTTCTGGAACAGTCCCCCGATGCCGATCCGCTGCGCGAGATGATCGGCTTTGCCGCGCACCGATTGATCGAACTGGAGGTCAAGGGCATAACGGGGGCTTCGCACGGCAGCCGTAGCCCTGAGCGCATGAACCAGCGCAACGGCTACCGGGATCGGCCCTGGGAGACGCGGGCGGGCACGGTGGAATTGCGCATCCCCAAGCTCAGAAAGGGCAGCTACTTCCCCGGCTTCCTGGAACCCCGGCGGATGGTCGAGAAGGCGCTGACGGCGGTGATCCAGGAAGCCTATGTCCAGGGCATCTCGACGCGCTCGGTCGATGATCTGGTGCAGGCCATGGGGATGAGCGGCATCTCGAAGAGTCAGGTCTCGCGCCTGTGCCAGGAGATCGGCGGCAAGGTCGCCACCTTCCTCAACCGCCCGCTGGAGGGCGACTGGCCCTACGTCTGGCTGGACGCCTCCTATCTCAAGGTGCGCCAGAACGGGCGCATCGTCTCGGTGGCGGCGATCATCGCGGTGGGCGTCAACGGCGACGGGCGGCGAGAGATTCTGGGTCTAACCATCGGCCCCAGCGAAGCCGAGACCTTCTAGACCGACTTCCTGCGCAGCCTGGCAAGGCGCGGATTGCGCGGCGTCAAGCTGGTGGTCTCGGACGCCCATGAAGGCATCAAGGGGGCCGTCTCCAAGGTGCTGAACGCCACCTGGCAGCGCTGCCGCGTCCACTTCATGTGCAACGCGCTGGCCCATGCCGGCAAGAACGGACGGCGCGTCGTCTCGGCCATCATCGGCACAGCCTTCGCCCAGGACGACGCCGTTGCCGCCAGCGGCCAATGGCGACAGGTGGCCGACCAGCTGCGTCCCAAGCTGCCCAAGCTCGCCAATCTGATGGACGAGGCCGAAACCGACGTTCTGGCCTACATGACCTTCCCCAAAGAACACCGGGCCAAGCTGCACAGCACGAACCCCATCGAACGCCTGAACGGCGAGATCAAACGCCGCACCTAGGTGGTTGGCATCTTCCCCAACGAAGAGGCCATCACAAGGCTCGTCGGCGCTATCTTGTTGGAGCAAAACGATGAATGGGCCGTGCAGCGCCCCCGTTACATGACGCTGGAAACCATCGCCACCTTGAGCGATAATCCCTTCGTCAGGCTGCCCGCCGTGGCAGCATGACAAACAGGCCAAGCCTTGCCGGAGTGCGCGATGACCTCGCCGCTCTTACACCACGCCCAGGGACGGGGCCATTCCGCACATTTAGATAAGGGTATTGGCGAGCATACAAGTTGCTGCGTCGCTGGAACAATAATTGATTCATTGTTTGTCACCGAATCGCAGGAGGGGCGGTGTCTATGGACGGGGTCTTTTGAGCGACTCCTAAAGAATACGTTATGGTCAAGCGGGTAGACTAGCCCATTTGCGCTGATCCCGGAGCAAGGCATTTACGAGAATGGCGAGCTTTCGCATGATGGCTCATCCGACGGCAGCCGAGTTTTTATGCGCCCTCTTCCGAGGGGAATGTTGGGACACGTTGCCGTCGTTCCGCTATGCCTGAGCAACGGGTGGCGGATACTTCACAGGCAACTAGTTGGCATATCTCTGCCACAACCACCTAAGCATGCGTGTGCGGCGGCGGTGCTTCAACAGGATTTCACGATCTCTTGTCAGGCGCTTGAAGAGATCGACGTACTGACAGGCCATTTGCTCAGAACTGTTCGGGTAACGCGGCATAAGGTTTTTGAAGAAAAAATACTTCTCTCGCATCTCGTTGAGTCGTGCAGCTAAATTGTCGGGCGCGATGCTCAGCCCGAACTCACAACAGTATTCTGGAAGCGCCCCGCTTTCCCGGTACATAAGTGGCAGGCCGCACATCGCACCCTCGACATGATGCATCCCCGCAGGCTCGTTCTGCGAGGCTGTTAGGTAGACGTGGTGCTTTCTAAGTTCGTCGGACAAATGGAGCCCAGATAATGGCTCGATCACGCTGATGTTATTGAAATGAACTGATTCCGGGAGGCGCCCGATATAGGTAAACATAATCTTATCTCGCCAACTCGCATCATCCAACAACCGGTCGATCTGCGTATAAATATCAAATCCTTTCAGCCAGCCCGTCCCCCAATGATGGGTCACAAGCCGCATCGGAGTGGCTGGGTTCCAGACATTGTTGATATCTGGATAAAACACGGCCTTGTCGGCGCCATTAAGAATGACACTAACCGATTCGCAGGGCCAGCCATGCCCAAGATGTAGGTCGCGTAGCCAACTTGAAATGAAAACACTATGATCCGATATCAGCGCGGCGCGCCGCAAATCTCTGTTAACGTAATTGGTGCCTTTGCGCTCATCGCACTCGTTGACCCGGTGCACGACTAGCGCATTCGGATTGGAAAACAGCAAAGAGCGAAAAATATCCGCGTCGTTATAGTTGGCGCTCAACCCCCCTCTCCGAGGGTCGGTCAGCAAGATCAGATCGACGTTTCTGGACAGAGAATTCGTACGGGCAATTCCCTCTAGATCCAGCCTAGAGGCAAGAGATTGAGCAAATTTAATGCCGCCCCCCCAGGGACCCTCGATGGACTTAAAGCCTAATGCAATCAGCATGTCACGCCGCACCACAATGCTAACTAGGGTCCAAGATGGAGCATGTGACTTACCCCAAGTCTGTCAAGACCGCAAGAATCAAGAACCGGCCCAGCGCCGTCAGCAAATGAGTCAGTAACGTGGGATGATCCAGACATTCCTAGTAAGATGCGGGAATCTGTCATAACGCTCGCTAAACTGCTTGGCCAAGGGAGCCACCTCCAGAACCTGGGCCAGCTCAAGAGGAGCCGCTTGTCCATCGCAGATCTCGCCTAACCAAGCCTCGCGGTTCTCCTCATCCCTGAATCGCACTCGCCATTTGATTTGAGGATCGCGCAGCAACAAGTCGTAACCTGGTCGTCCCAGCAATGTGGGTTCCGCAATCAGCCAGTCGAATTTCTTAAGGCCGCTTGAAAGTAGATCGGAATTGTTCGCGTCCTGAATGATTAGTCGTCCATGAGCGCCCCTGGCATACTGCCCCGCATTGGCCCCCATCGATCTTGGCAGCAAGGCATTCTTTTCGGCAACCAGAAGATCGGGACGATTCTCGATGAGATAAGTCGCTATGGCCAAAGAACGGAGATCTTCGGCGTTTACGACAAATTGGCGATCATTGATGACCTTGCTCCATTGAAGCGCCAAGCTAATAAGTAAAATCAGGAGAATGGTTCTGGTTGATCGGCGATACAGAAACTGGGCGGCCAGAAAAGCTACGGGTATGCCCACGACATAAAAATACATCAGAATGGAAGCACGGCTCAGCACAAGAAGCGAGCCAACGCAAAACCAAATCGTGATCGTTGCATTCAAGGCATCCATCAGACATATCGGCGACTTATAAAAACATAGAAAGCCACGGACATCTATATATCTTGTTCGGGAATAGGCGCCGGCGCACCCAAAAAACGGCAGCAAGCCAAGACCAGAAAAGAAAAAGACGGCGACAAACTTCAGGTCGGGCAAAAGAGATTCGTTGCCGCTGCCGACCAGCAACTTTTGAAAAGGATAGGTTAGAATTGTGCTTGAAAAACCGGGATTGCCGTTACGAAACAACAAATAGGTCCAGGCGGCATAGATTCCGATAATCCCAAGCGGTAGAAGCAGCCAAAAACTCCGCAGGATAAGGGCAAGGTTTCCTGTAAGGAGCAGGAGAACGAATAGAAAAGGAATGAAACTTGGCCAACTCAATCCAGTGGAAAAAAAGAGAGCAAGGCTGGTTGCAAAGAAGAAGTTATTCTTTCGCGTAGATCCATCCTGAGCGATAACAACAAACGTGTGCAACACGAGCAATTCAGAAAGATTGGTAAGAGATATATAAATCCAAGGATAGCGGATCGCTGCTCCCAACCAGGGAGTAAGCAGATAAAGTGCCGCAAAGGTCAGTCCAAATCTCTCGCCTACCAGGCGACGACCCAACAAGAATGCGACAAGCCCAGACAAAAGCGCAATCAGGCTGTTCGGCAACTGGCATGTCGAGGGATCCAACGGAAAAGAATTTCCAACAAACAGATAATATGCGTTGAGAAAAAGAAACTGAGCAGGCCCCTCAACATGGTGCAAAATAGCGTAAAGGAACTTTTCTGTGTTTCCCCATGCGCCATCTAGGGATGCAAGCAGGGTGCCCGCGTCGCGAATGCCTACGGCGTCAAAGTAATAATGCACAGTCGGCAGAAAAAGCTGCCCCATCAGCAACAAATGCAGAAATCCAAACGCGGTAAGCCCCCATTTTACTGCTGGTGCAAATTCGGACTTTAGGTCGGGCTTGGTCACGCCTTCAAGCCTTTCTAGCCAATACGGCCACAAAGACTTGAAAGAAATAATGAATCACTGCAAAGGGAGTTAATCCGCAACGGCGCGTCAGTTCTTCTAATTGAGGTTTGCTAAAAACGGTGCCGATCCAAATTCCAGTGCGCGTTGATGCAATATAGCGCTGAAAAAACAAGGGACCGGTTGCCGAAGGAACACCGATGAAAACGAAGCCACCGCTTTTAGCCAGTCTGCACATTTCCGATACAGCTGGTTCTGGAGCATCAAGATGCTCCACCGTGCTGCTGTTCCAGACGAGGTCGAAGATGGAATCTTTAAAGGGCATTTGCCTAAGATCACCAACGACCGCAGGTAGAGCGGGGTCGCGTTTCTGGGCTTCCTTTAGGGCGTTGATATCTAAATCCATCGCCACCGCATAAACATCGCTGCGCTCAGATAGCAGAGATGTTGCGAATGCCGGGCCGCATCCCGCTTCAAGGATAAGTTTCTCCTTGGGAGAAGTGCCAAGACACCGATCGCAAAGATAGCGGGTCAGGCGCCTATTGAGTCCCGAGCGAAGCCAATCAAAGAAACCGTAGAAAATAGATCCAGGCCCACCAAAAAAGTGCCAGGAACTTGGTTGGTCACTCATTCTTCATCGCCTCGGGACGGTGCAATATGGCCAGGATTGAAGAGCCAAAAGGAAAATCGATCAGGTTAAGCAAGTGTCGTTCGAGATCCACAACTCCCGTCAAAAATGAATTCAGAAATCCAGGCAGAGGGCGAAGGTCGGACTGAGTTGGTGCTTTGCTCCGGTGAATCAAGGCTTGGCTCCAGCGCCATAAAGCGATCAGGGGCAGGAAGCTAGGAAACAGATGGCTGATGCGCACGATCTGCCAGGCATTGCCAGAAAAAAGCTTTCTGATCTGTGGGCGCGAAAACCTGCGCGAGGCGTGTACGGCGCGATGATGACTTTCGTTCATCAAACAGCGATAGGCTGGTACCACGACAATAAGATAGCCGCCTGGCTTAACGACCCGCCACAGCTCGTTGCAAGCACGATCTACATTGACCCCATCGCACTCAAGCACGTCAGCGCAAACCACAAGATCGAAGCTATGTGGTGCCAAGGCGATGTCGTTGACCGAGCAACGGAAAATATGCGCAATCTGGCGTTTCTGCAGCAAATCTATTGCGGAGGCGGAAAAGTCAAAGCCAAAGAATGGCCCTGTGTGAACTTCTCGCAACCGCTGTAGCAGGCCGCCAGTTCCACAGCCTGCATCAAGAACGACCGCATTCTTCGCAAGGGGAAGCTTTGCCACCGTGGAAGCCAAAATGCGATGCAAGCCACGGTACCACCAGTAGCCATCCTCAAAGTCCCTTAGGACCTGATACTCAGAATGTTCCATCTAGCGGAGGCACGTTGACGATATGGTGATAGGTGTCGGGCGCGTCGGGCGAATAGGCGCGAGATTTAAGCAAAATATAATCGGATTCGGTCAGGAAACGGACGGCGTGGGCCTGAAACGGCGACAGGGTCAGGCCCTGTCCGGCATCAAGAGGCGTACGAAATTTCGCCCCGCTGATGACGTCTTCTGTCCAAACCTCTGCCTTTCCGCTTTGCAGGAACAAGAAAATGGTCGTTTCTCGATGATAATGCTGTCCAAGAATGGCGCCCCGAATCATGCGGCCGCAGATCAGCGCTTGCCAGTTGCCCTTATTGACGACCTCAGTGAACGACCCACGTTCGTCTTGACGAGAGAAAACGGGCTGCACCGGAATTGTATGATCTGTCTCGGGCAAGCCAGCCATCAGTCTGCGCCGTTCAATCTAGCCGTGATGATTCTGAGGACGTATTTTGACCCAAGCAGCAAGAAACCTAGCAGGCTCGGAAATGATTTGGAAACGCCATAGACCCGGTCAGTGAAATGATAGGGGTGTTCATAAACTCGCGCTCCCCTGGCACAGCAGTGGTAGACGAATTCGATAAAATATTCGCCGTAGCCGGTGGGAATGGGTATGGCGCGGTCGAAAATGGAACGGCGGACGACCACAAAACCGCTATCATAGTCCTTAATACCATAACCAAGAACAATACCAGCAAATCCGTTGATCAGACGGCTCGCTGTCACCCTGAGTTTGTGTCTGTTGTCTGAACCGCCGGGCGCATAGCGAGAGCCGATGACCATGTCGTGGTCGCTCAGTTTCTCAATCATGGGCGGCAGTTCCTCCGGTGGCATGCAGGTATCAGCATCCATCCAGCCGATGATCGAGCCTCTGGCTTCCATGATGCCGCGTAAAAAGGCGGAGGCCAATCCGCGCGTATGCGCACGACGAATAAGGACGATACGCTCATCCTTAAGCTCGCTGACAAAGTGCCAAGTTTGGTCGGGAGAATTGTCATCGACGATGATAACTTCAACGGGAGCCGGAATGCTTAGGAAAATCCGGTTGATCGTTGTCTCAATATTCTCGCGCTCATTGAAAGTCGGCAATACAATCGAAACAAGCCCTCGATCCGGCGAATTCAGAAAAGATGAGCTCATCGAATGCTCTCGATCAGGGCTTTGACCACCTGATACTGCTGCTCTGCCGTCAAGGATAAACCGGATGGCAAGTAGAAGCCTCGATCCCACAGCCATTCAGAATTCGGGCAGGGTCTGGCTGTGTCAGGAAAGCGGGGATCTACACCATTGCGATAAACAGGCTGTAAATTCATCGGGCAGAAGAAAAGCCGCGTATCTACACCCCTTGCGGTCAGGCGGGCGATAACCTCGTCTCGCTTCGCCTTTATGCTGTCACCGAGAACAACGCCGTACATCCAATAGACATTCTTGGCCCAGCTCAGTTCGACGGGAAGGATTAGATCTTCAACGCCACTCAGCAAGTCGGTATAAAGCGCAGCCTGGTCGCGCTTGCGCTGAACCTTCTCATCTAGCTTCTCGCACTGGGCCAATCCTATTGCCGCCTGAATGTTGGTCAGCCGGTAATTGAAGCCGACATGATTGTGGACAAAACGCGGCTGCTCAAAAGCCTGATTCCTCAGAAGAGCACTCATCTTGGCCAAATGCGCGTCATTCGTAACCACCATACCGCCCTCTCCGGAGGTGGCGATTTTGTTGCCGTAGAAGCTGAAGCAGCCGATATGTCCGATGGCGCCGACGCGGCGCCC
This sequence comes from Alphaproteobacteria bacterium, assembly GCA_015232335.1. Classification (GTDB taxonomy): domain Bacteria; phylum Pseudomonadota; class Alphaproteobacteria; order Rhodospirillales; family WMHbin7; genus WMHbin7. Next base: position 118,238 of record JADFZV010000001.1, read on the forward strand.
TTTGTACTCGGCGCCATGCGCTTGTGCGCCGTCCTCAATAACCGCTAGGCCGTGCTTGTCGGCGATGGCCATCAGCGCATCCATATCGCAGGGATGGCCAAACATGTGAACCACCATGATCGCCTTAGTGCGCGGGGTAATCAGGCGCTCGACATCTTCAGGATCGATGCAGCAGGTATCCTTCTGCACATCGGCCAAAACCGGCCTGGCACCTGCCAGAATAACCATGTTGGCAGAAGCAATTAGCGTGAAGGAAGGAATGATGACTTCGTCGCCGTGCCCGATCCCCAAAGCCGCCAAAGCCAGATGGATGGCAGTGGTGCCGTTAGAACAGGCAATGCCATGGTGTGCATTGCAGAATTTACTGAAGGCCTTTTCGAAGGCGCCGACGTAATTGCCGGTTGCAATCCAGTTGCTGCGTAGGCAGTCGAGAACGTATTCTTCGTCTCGCCCGTCATGTACAGGCTCACAAACCGGAATCACTTGTATACCTCATTTGGAAGGGACTAAGTCATTTTGATGTTGCAATGCCCACAAGTCAACACAACAAAGCTGGAAAAATCCCGTTAGATTGCCCTTTTCAGCAGAAATTCCTGCAACTTGTTCAGCAGGCGTCGGCTGGATTGGCCGTCCGCGGGTCCCGTATGAAGTTCGCGAAAATGCTCTAAGGTTTTTGGGTCAAGACGGAAATCCTTCAACTGCTTTTTGGGAAACTCATGAATAAACTCGGACGCCTCCATCAGCCAATGGAATCCACCGTTTCCAGCATAATTTCTGTCGTACCAAGCGTTCGTGCGCACCACCTCTTTTGAAAAGCCATCTTGCGGGGCTGCCACGGTTATCATGGGGCGGCCAATGGCTGCAGCATCCAAAATTGTTCCCGAGCGATAGGAGCAAACAGCTAGATCGCAAGCGATCAGGCCGTGTATCATTGCCTGAGGATAGGTTTCGCATGGCGGGACAAAGCCGTCTGCAATGGCCTCTTCGTCGGGCAGATAAATCTTTCCGGAGGGTGTATCCTTGACCCTTCGTGGAGCGAAAAGCAGGAAAGCCCCGTTGGCGTTGCAAAAGCGTCGTAGAGAGGAGAGGGTCTTCACATGGCCCAGGCGCTCAAAAGAGGCCCTCAGCAGCCAATAGGGATGTCTTAGATGTCGCAGAGTGCCCTTGATTCTAGAAAGCCTAGACGCGGCGCACCAGTAGTGTCGAAACCATGGGGTTGTTAGCGTCGGGTCCATTCTCGTTAAGAAGGAGTCGGGAACGTATAAAACACATGGTTGTCCGGACGCGATGCCCAGCTGAGTGCGCAGGGCCTCGCGGTTGATCGAGTTGACGACATCCGCCCTGACATAACCGACGGGCAAAAGCTTGTCGCGAATTCCTGAGACATCGTCCTTCTTCTGGCTCGAGGAATAGCTTTCGCAATGAGAACCGGTCCAGAAAACCAGATCGCTATGCTCGATGTCATTGATAATAAAGGAGTCTGTCACTATGGCCCAGCAGGCGCTAGGGGCTGGGGACAGATTTTTCGAAGTGGGCGGCCCTAGAAGTTGTGAGAATATCTTCAGTTCATAGTCGTAGCCAGACAAGGCTAGGACCGCATCGGCTTGACAAAAGGCATCGATATATTCGTCGGTGGTCGACGGTTTAACGATCTGACACAACCCGCGCAGGCGTTCGGGAATGTTTTCGAACGACGCGCTTTGATACGACTTGAGCCGACCCGGTTCGAAGTCGGGTCCCAGAATAATGTTGATCGCGACATTCGAACGACGCGCTGCCTCTTCGATAATCGGCCCCAGGGTTCGATAAGACGGCGTAGAATGAATTAAGAACGTGAGCTTCATGGGATGAGAACTAAGCAGGGTGCGCTCCACGCAAATGGCATCTAATTTCCAGAGAGAGTAAGCCTCGTGACTTTCTCCATTTCGCGGCCCAGGCGCGAAAGGGCAAAAAGTTCCTCCGGCGTCATGCTGCAAATGTGATCCGGACCTACTAATCCCTTGTTCAGCGTGAAATGCTTCTCAATCACCGTCGCCCCTCGACCGATGGCAACCAAAGACGCTTCAATCCCCAGTGTATGGTCGGAAAAACCCTCGTAGACGGAAGAGGCAAAGCTTGCCGGCATGGGAATATCGGAATACTCGCAGGGATACTTCGTTACGCAGAGAAGGTAGCTGGTGTTGGCAGCTTGATAGGGGGCATGCCTCTCAGTCCACAGGCCCAGCGAAATAAAACATTCTTTTCCGGTAGCGAGAATTTTACTGCAAAGTTCGCGCTCCTGAACCGTGCGGCTGGCGATTTTATGCCGCCTGACGCCTAATTCCTCAAGCCACATGAAACGTTCTTCGTCAAAGGCCGAGGCCATGAACTCGATACCTTCTTCATCGCACCATTGTTTCAGGCGTCTAGCGTCATCATAGCCAAACTGAACAGTCAGGGCCTGACGGTAAGCTTCCTCATTGGGGTGCGAACCTTGCGGCCCAAAAATCTTCGCGGGATCATAAAACTGGAATTTTGCTATGTCGGCTCCATTTTGCTTGGCTTGGCGAATAAGTTCATGCGCCAGATGTAGGCTACCATTATGATTAATGCCAATTTCAGCGATAATAATCACGTAAACCTCGAGAGTTAGAGGACAAAAATAGCTCAGGCCAAAAGATCAAGCCTCTCAGGAGAGGCGTTCTTGGTTATGCCTGGCCTATGCACATTTTTCAAGCAGAAGAGGACTTCAGCCCAGGTTTTCGCTGGCGCGGAAAGAGGAGCGCAGATAACACTGCCGAGGGCCACGGAAAAGCCAGAATTTCCGGCTCTTCGTCGTTTCAAGTGCATTTGAGCCCGACTACTGACAGGGGCCAATTTATCACCCTGAGGTGCTTCGAAAGCGACGCCCCTCAGGGCGTGGAATTATGTATTCCTTTTCCATTTGTCGCGTCGAAGGACAGAATTTCCTTGCCTGCACGGAGGTCGAGAAATCAGGAGATATGAGGTTTACATAAAAAACCAGCACAATAAAGTCATAATAATGAAATTGTCAGTTACATTAAAACAAACACGACATGTCACAAGCAAAGCCTAATTAAGTACAAGTAGAATCTAATTAAAAACAGACCTTCTAAAGCCTCCTTGTACATTACTCTCGAAGTAGTTGATCAAAAGAAATATTACAAATCCCCTCCGCTGGAAAAGAATGTTTATAAGGTGAGTAGACATTGATAAATTCAATGCCCAAAGCTGTGCTGAGAAGGCAGCTGGCCGTACGCATCTCTGCACGTGGGCGGATGAATCGACCATCTCCCAGAGCAAGGGCCCGCACGGAATCCAAAAAGAAGGGTGAAAGCAGTGCGGAAGGCCCGTGTGCTTGCCAGCGTTGCCGAATATCGCAAAGGGCGTCCCGTCTGTCGCTGGCGGGAAAATGCGTTCCGAAGGCCCGCCTAGCCCGCTCAAAAAACATGCGAAAAGATTCCATCGATAAAAAAGTATAGGGGGCAGCATGCTCCATGCTTCCCAGCATCGACATGTCCGCACCAACAAAATAGGCCTTCTTAAACCCCATATACTTCAACAAGGGATACAGGGCGATGGCCGCCGAGTTTGTGTGGCGCGCCCCCCGCAGGACTAGCGATCCATCCTTGACCTGGGGGTGAAAATAGTCGTGCAGGGAAAAGGACGAAGCATCGTCTTCTGTATCGAAAAGATGCACCGGCTGAGAGAAGGTTTGTTGGTGAACAGCGGCATTGAAAGCCGGCTTGAAGGCGATCAAGCGGGTCGATGTCAGTTCCGGCAGAAGCTCGAACGGGGAGTTCGGTAAAAACACGTCTGGCTTCCAGCGAAGACGCTTGTGCGTGATATTCTGCTTACCCGGCTCGAAGAAATCGCGTCGCCCGGACTCCAGGCGCTCGATCTCAACGTGCAATTCCTTGTGCACCAGGGGTCTTAGGTCCAGCTTGGAAAGCAAAGCCTGAAGCGCAACCATCTGGAAGCTGTTTGACTTCGACTTCTCTGGATAGAATATCAAGTAATATTCTGGAGAGAGCCTCCAGTCGAGAAATCGTCGGGTTAAGGCCTTGGATTCCAGGAAAACAGTAAAGTCTCGTCCAGCTAGCTTCGACAGATTATGCTTGTTCTCGAGAACGGAAGGCCCACCGAAAAAAACTAGCGCGCGCCCACCGGCATGCCGGTTTTCAAGGCGATGCATTTCCAAACGCTTTGTACAGGCTTTCCGCAGCGATGAAGTCTTGCTCTGTATCAACATCGACGAGGAAATGCGGTTTGGTCAGTTCATGTATCCGCAGGCTTTCCCAATTCCAGTAGCGACCGCTGGAAAAAAAGAAGTCCTTCTCAAAGAAATAGAGGGCGTGGACCAATTCATAGACGGGCTCCACAGTCTTCGTGTTGATCGTTCGCGATCCTGCATCGAAGCACAAGGGCGCAAGGTCCCTCGCGCGCAGGAAATAGGTGTGGTGCAAGCGGGCCGACATGGCTGGCTGTTTGCTGGCTAGCGACATGTCAACAAAGGACTGGATGTCCTCGACGGGAAGTAGCGGAAGGCAAGCACTGACGATCACGAAGTAGCGCGACGGGATGGGACGAAGGAAGTCAAGAATATCAACAATCGGTTCATCAATGGTGGCCGATTTCAAAGAACGTTCGATATAACGAAAGCCATGCTCGTTGCATTTGGTCGCAAACTCTGGCTCGTGGCCAGCGAAAAAGGTGGGATAAGTCAGCCGTTTCAGTTTCCCAAGAATAATGTCCGTTAGGGTCGTACCCGCAAACGGGCGGAGCATCTTGTTTGGGCAACGCGCACTTTGCTTGCGGCCAAAAGAAAAAACAGTAACTTGTTCCATATGCCTATACTGCCCCGGTTCCAAGCCTGACGCCATCAGTAAGCGAATTACCGTGTTTGACATAATTGTATAGGGGCACAGGCAGATGATAGACACGCTTCATGTCAATGCGCGACATCAGGTCCTGGTCCTCGAAAATACGCGCGACCGGATCGTAAGAGCCGACCTTTTCCAGATACGATGTGCGCAACATGAGGCCGCAAGCGATGCCATTATCCTGAAATGATTCCGTCGAGAGGATCTTCTCATCTTCAGTAGTCAAAAAGTAATCGCACGAAACGCCAATATAGTCCTGATTAAGTCTCAGGAAGGTGTAGAGCATGTAAAGAAAGGCCGGCTGGACATAATCGTCGGCGTCGACGCGGACAAAAAACTTTGCCCGTGAATGATCAACTCCAGCCCGCGCGCTGGCCCCGACGCCCAGGTTCCTCTCATTCACAATAACCCTGATCTCTCCAGCGCTACGGAAAGGCTCTAGGGCAACCAAAGAGTCGTCAGTGCTCTTATCATCAACGACAATAATTTCGTACAAATGTCGGTCGAGATCCTGATTCAATAGCGATCTGACACACCGGCGAAGATAGCGGCCATAATTGTAGTTTGTTACCACAACGGAGATATCAACGGCTCTCATGCGAAGCTGTCCCGGTGAAATAAATCAGCCAATTACCATCATGTCTTGCCCTAAGAATTACAGAAGGATCTACCGACTGTCCAGAGCAATGGCGATTATTTCTCAAAAATTGTCCTATGACGCTCAAGTAAGTAGTCGAACAGATTCTGTGCCATTGCTTCGTGACCTTGCTCATTCGGGTGGGGGTCCAAGCGAAAGCGGGGATGCGGCCTGGTTAGGGGAACGAACTCAACCCCAATCTGGCGCGAAAAAGAGATCAGGTGATCGTTCACAGCGAAAAACGCTTGGCGCGCCGCATCGTCTGAAGAAATTCGGTACCAATAGCGCTGCCAATCGTAATAGCCCTGCTCGTGATCGGACAACAGAAGCACCGGAATCTGTTCAGGGGTCCGCGCACGGATCTCGCGCATCAAGGCATGATAAAGCTGCCAGTCGTATCCCGACGTTGCAGGATGGGGCAGGTGAAAGCTGGCTTCCTCCCAATACTGGTTGATCCAAACATCGCTTAGAATGCGCGTAAGACCTTCCTTGATTTTGGAGTGCGGGGACGCATCAATGATCTGCTCAAGCTGCTTGGGCGACACGCGAGTTCCAACAAGCGAATCTAGCTGTTGAATCAGGGCGTCGTCGTCGCGAAGATCAAAGGCAAGCTTCGCGCGCGTAACCTGCAACTTATCCAGGGGGTATCCATAGAGGGAATGCCCAGTCCACTGGTGCCTTAGAAGGTCAAACACGATGTAAGCCCTTTTAAGAATCTCAAAACTGGCCACAATGGATTTCATGGCAGAGTGGCTATTCCGCGACTTGAAGCGCTCTTCATAATAGGGATTGTCCCGGCGCACCAGTTGCCCCTGCTCGTCAAGCGAATAATAAAAGGGCTTTTCCAAAGCATCGCGATAGCCGGGCTCGGGAACAATCGTGTTCTCACCAAGATCGTTAAGAGTAAACTGAAGGATGACGATGTCAGGTCGGTAAGATAGCCCCTCGTTTATCAGAGCCTCCAGTGCCTGGTCGGTGGCCCAACCGCCGTATGCGAGGCTAATCACTTCGGTGGACAACCCGGCCTGAGAAAGCATGCGTTGAAGGACCCTGGGATATATCCTGCCTGCTTCAACATTTGCCCCGAAGGTGTTCGAATCACCCAGGATTAGTATCCGGCGAAAGCCTGGAAGTGGCTCAATGGAGTGCTCAGTATCGCGCCAGCCACGGCTGTTGGTCAGGTCAGAATAGACAGAGCCGGCATCCGGATCTGAAACGATCACTCTGGAATGAGGGGCGTAACCCCAGCCGTACTTTTGCGCATTCAAGGGCGTGCTGTCGCCAATGGTCAATAGAGGCAGCGGCAAGAACGCCCTAAGCATCAATTCGAACAGGACGATGGGAAAGAATATAGCAAATGACAGCAACAAAACTTTGCCCGCCATTTTCATTGGCGCACCTCAAGATAGGCTTTCAACTTGTCTGACATCCAGGCATAACCGTTCCGACTATGATGGGAGCCATAATAGTAATAATAAACCTCGGGATGGGCTTCCTTCTCCATCTCGGCGGCCAAATCAAGCAGAGGAGCCGAGATTCTAGCTGCGATTCTGCGCATTTCGCTATATCGGGAATTCAAAGCGGATAAATCTGGATGGCGAGGGCAATCCTGCTGCCATGCCTTGATGCGACCGCACAATCGAAGCGGGTCTGGAATATAGACAAGAACAAACCGGCCGTTCCAGGCATCAATAGTGTGTTTTGCTGTCGCCAGGATACGCTCCAAAAGTACGAAATCATCGGGCTGAACAATAGAAGGGTTTGTTGGTGCGTGTAGAAGACTACGTAACAAAGGAAGGCGCTGGGTGAGAAGCTGAATTCCCAGGGGGGTATCGCCGGATAAAGAAAGTCCGAGCAATGAACGGGTCGAGCGCAACAACAACCAATCGATAATGATTGCAGATCCAGACTGGGGCCCACCCACCACCGACTTGTCCTCGTGATCGAGCAGTTGATCGAGATACTGACGCAAGCTAGCCGACAGTTCTTGGCTCCTGGGCGCTATCGCTTGCGAAAAGGTGGGCTCCTCAAGATAGCGCAACAAAATCCGAGATCTGCGCTCGCTGTTCAGGTCGGAAAGGTCATTGCCTTCATAAAAAAACCAAACAACAGTTTTCGGTCTCTTTAAAGAAAGAAACTCACGCAATCCGGCCAACTGCAAGAGTGGCCCATTGTTTCGCATGCCCAGCGTGACGGTCTTCGGCCAGGTCATGCGCAGACGACTGGCTACATCATCGCCAGACGGCACACAATCTCCCTGCAGAAAGGAATCTCCCAATAGCGCCAGATCCAACCGATCTTTGGTCCAAAGGCCGGTCGGATTTCTAAAGCCGAACTCATCGCTTTTGTAGATTGCGTAAGCTCCGCTTTCATTGCACTGAACCGTCGTTACGTTCGGCACGCCGCCCAGCGGAATGACTTCCTGACCATTGATGAGAATGGGAGAATGGCTGCCTGATCCGTCTTCGGTGGCTTCAAGAAGCTTCCGAGGAAACAAGGCCGGATATGCGTTTACCCCCTGCTTGCGTAAAGCATGAATATACTGAGCCGGGGTTCTAAAATCGAAGCCTCTCTGTGCCATACTCGCCGCGGTCTGCTTTCGCTGTTCAATGGCCGAAATGGGGGGGCTCGAAATAAGGGCCTCGAAGGCGTAGAGAAAAAGAGCGAAGACGAAAAGCGACAGGGATATACCTATGCGGATCTCTGCCGAGGCTTTGCGAAGCAAAAATAACCCAGCGGCACAGGCCAGCGGCAAAGCAGCCATTGCAATGGCACGCGGCCCGTAGTGTTCTACATAAACGCCCAAAAAAAGAAGAGCAGCACACAACAGGATGGCGACAAGCGCGGCAATCGCTAGAACGACATCCGCAAACCGCGCAAGAGTGCCAAAGCGATTATTCGTCAAGGGGTGATAGCCTTATCGAGTTTAGGATTAGAACTCATTAACGTCACGCACGTAACTCGCGGGGTTATGAGTCTTGACCCTAATGTCGCTAAAGGTCCGTTTGGCGTGCTTCAGGATCAATGATAATCGATCTGCGAAATCTTGTTGGGTTAGGCCTTTCAACCGCTCTGTGCCCTTATGGCACAGATGGATGCGAAAGGCTTCATCTGTCCAAAGCTTATGTAGGCCTTGAGCTATATCTTCAACTGAATCGGGGTTGACCAGAATCGCGCCATCTAGGGCCTGATCACGCACGCCGCGGATATTCGAAGTTAACACGGGGCAGAGCAGGGTCCATGCTTCAAGAATGGGAATATTTGTTGGCCCAAAAAATGTTGGCATAACAAGGGCTAACGCTTCTGCATAAAGAACAGCCATATCTTCATTGAGTACGTAGCCCAGATAATGGACTTGGCCGTTCAGTTCGTGTTGTTCGATCAGTTCTTGGACCTCCTTGAAGGTCTGGCTGCGAACTTCATTGCTATGCGAGCCACACAAGACCAAGTGGCCATGAATGCCATATTTGTCGCGCAATAGGGCAAGGGCCATAAGCAACCGCGCATGGTTCTTATGCGGCCAGAACTGAGCGGGGTAAAAAAAGAAGTTGTCTGGCAGATTATACTGACGTCTAACCGCTTGGCGTCTGTCAGCCGAAACCCACTCGGGCAAATATGCTGGTGGCACAAAGGGAAGTGCGAAGACGTTATTGGCGCTAACGCCCGTGGCTCCATAACATGCCAGCACATCCTCGCGCCCGACTTCGGAATCGGCAACAACGCAGACGGCGTTTGCAATTCCATTCATAAATAGATATTCGCGCGCTTGAAACTCACGCGGTGAACCGACTTCAGGAAAGTGGGGTTGAAGCCGATGTTGAAGATCGTGGACGACGAAAATATACGGTATTCCACACTCAAACGAAATCGACATGGGAACGGGAAAAATCATTAAATCCACACCAAACCGTCGAAACCAGGCGCCAAGTTCTGGCTTGAAATTGATATGTGATATGTCTTGGGGGATGCGTTGAGGGCCAGCACCAGACGGACGAAAGAGTTTGCTCAGCTGGCTGCCAAAGGGAAGTGCGTGCAGAACTTTTCCCAGTGTTCGGCGCAATGAAGGAGGGCTGAGGGGTCTAATTTCCCAATTCGGCAACACAAATTGCGACAAGTCCTGTGAAGCAGACTCATGCACGAAGATCGTAACCTGATCATCTTTGGAAATGGTGCCGGGATTTCGCAGAGCCTCAAGCATCATTAGGCTGTATTGATAAACGCCTCCGCTATCCCCGGTCAGTAAGGGCACGATACCAAATTTCATCCAGCCCCCGCCCCATAGTGCTTAAATTGGCCAATCATCTCAGCGGCCCGGTGAGCAAATGTATGTTGCGACAGGGTCCTTGCCTGCCCCGCCTTCGCACTTGCCTTGCGTTGGCCTACATTCTCGAAAAAGAAAGCGATCTTAGCCGCACATTCCTCGGGCGAGGAAAAGGCGGCCACTTCTTTTTCAGCTAAAAAGATATCGCCAAGATCACTCTGAGCATCGGTCAACAGTAGAGCTCCCATACCTGTGGCCTCGTAAAGGCGGCAGTTGTTGGCGTGCCCCTCTGCCATGTCGATATGGATGTTGACGGCGATCGCTGCCTGGCCCAGTAATCTGTACATATCAAGCCCCCAGGCCTCGCCATAGTGACATTTGCAGATGGGGTGTCCTGACGGAAGCCCCTGAGCACCGGCCCCCCATATTTGCAGGCCGGGGCAATGGCGGGAAAGATAGTCAAGCAATTGATAGCGTCTGCCATGGTCTTTGCTGACACTTCCGACAAAAACAACGCCCTTGCGGCTTTCATTTGGAGGAGCCATTTCAAGAACGCGAGGATCGAAGGCCAGTCGGCATAATTCGGCGCGCAATCCCATTTCTCTAAAACGAGCGACAAGGTTCGGCAGCGAAGAGAGGATCAGGTCATAACCCGCGATTCTGCTGGGGTCAGGCAGGGGAGATGCAATTTGGCCGACGACCAAGGCCGTGCGCGGCAAAACCTTCTTTAAGAATTTTCCAGGGACCAAATACATATCCTGGTTCAAAATGACATGCGGTTGGTAATGTGCAACCTGAGCGGCGAGGACCGATAAAAGCCCATCGTGCAGGCGCTTGCCGAATAACTTGCGGCGTAGCCGCTCTCTCAAGCTTGAGCTCACAGGGTCGGCTTGTGCCGGCTGGACCAAGTGGGGGGCATTTTCGCGCGCCCATGCGACTTGCATAAATCTGTTATTGGCGTGAACCTCCCAAGCAGAACATCCATGTGTCCTGAAGCCATGCGAATAAAAGTCGGCTTGGCCAAACAAGCACCGATTGCGCTCTTGCATCTGTTCGTCGTAGCTGGCCAGACGCAAGGAAGGGCGCTTGCCATAAAAAGCGTGCAGGAAATTGGGGTAATCCGTGTTGATGATCAGGATACGCATAGCGATTTCATTCGGTCATGGGCCGCACGTGTGAGAAAACAATACTCATCCTTTTCGAAAACAGCCTGATGGGAAAGCTCGTGCGAAGCCAGGCTGGCCAGCCTAGTCCAATCATGCGAGCCAGCTTGGCAATTATCCTGGGAATCAGGGCTCCCCGGTAGCCATCATAATCGACGTCGATGATGCGCAGTTTACCGTCAAAGAACGATTCAACGTCCTTAAACTCAAGCCATGTGCAGAAATGGTGCGTTGTCAAAGGAGTCTTGCCATCAACTTTGTCGCGAAGATAGCCGGGCAGGCAAACCTTGCGCAGAACGTGCAGAAATCGCGGAAAATAGTGCGTCGGCTCTACGCAAAAGATATTCCCGCCAGGCTTAACGATCTTTAGAAGCGTGGCAAAAATTTCAGTACGATCGGGCATGTGGTGCAATGAAGCGGAAAAGATGACGGCATCGACTGGTTCAATCTCGATTTCCTTCACGTCGCCTAGAAACAGCTGATATTTGGCAAGCGTGTCGACTGGTAGTGAAGAAAGTTTGTCCTCAAGATAATCGATAAAAGAGTGGTTGACGTCGATGCCTGCATAGTTCTGGACAGAGGGGTGCTCGACGATCATACGCGTATGGAAGCCAGATCCAGGACCGCATTCAAGGACCGATCGGGGGTTAAATGTCTCAAGAAATCGCAAGACCCACTTACCATCCACATGGTTGTTCCTGGCGGCGGATGACTCGAAGGAGTTCCCATTCTGGTACGCGATGGGGCGATAATCAGGACGTTCGTCATTACAGGCTTTGTTTGCCTCAAGCAAATCCAAGCGCTGGGATTTGGATAAAAGCCAGGACCAAACCAGATTGTTGGGAAGGAGAAGAAAAAGAGCGACCTTAAAGGCCGATAGTCGCGGGCCAAGGGGCTGAGGTTGATACCGATCAGTCATTGGTCGCCACCTCTTGCTTGACAGGGCTGCCCTAGAGTTGGATGTTGATAAAAGCAACACAAGCAGACGTCAAGATGAGACAACGACTTAAGGCGCTTTTTCTCAAAATAACCCGTATTCTGGCTTGGCCGTGGGGGCTTGTTCCCTTTGCCGCCCGACGAACGATTCTGCGTGGCATGTTGCTGCTCGAATCGCGCATCGGACCTGCCAATATGTCCCTTCGCCATCTGTTTCAGGTGCAAGACGACATCGATCGTCTTTTCAGTGAGAGGGCGACGAACTACGGCGGAGGCGTAAATCCTAAGCACAGGCTAACCAGCTACCATGATTTCTTTGTCGAGCGAGTACCCGATGGAGCCAGGGTGCTCGATATCGGCTGCGGTATCGGTGAGGTTGCCCGAACGATCGCGCAAAGAAGGCCCGATGTATCGGTTGTTGGTGTCGATTCTGACCCGGCAATCTTGGCCAAGGGAAGAAGAAGAGCTATGCCAGGGAACCTGAGGCTTATTGAAGGCGATGCAACGCGTGGTCTTCCTGACGGGCCCTGGGACGTGGTTGTTCTTTCCAATGTGCTCGAGCACATCGAGGACAGAAGCAAGTTTCTGCAGAGCATCCGCAAGCAAGCGTGCACGGCTCGGATGTTGATCAGAGTTCCCCTGTTTGAGCGCCATTGGCACATGCCGCTGCGAAAAGAACTGGGGATCGATTTCCGCTCCGACCCTACGCATTACATTGAACATAGTCTGGCTGAGTTTGATGATGAAATGGCGCAAGCCGGACTTCGAATTGTTGAGAGGAAGACCCTTTGGGGCGAGATCTGGGCAAACTGCGAGCAGATGGAATGAAGATTGCGCTGGGGCATCGAATACAAACAGGTCCATGGGGTGGTGGAAACCGCTTTGCCGCCTCTTTGGCCCAAGCCCTATTAGATAGGGGCGACCAATTGGTGTTTACGCTTGATCATCAGGACATCGACCTGATTCTTCTAGTTGATCCGAGGTCTAGAAATCCCGCCGTTCCCTTCACGCCGGGGCAAGTCTTCCGTTATCGGCGGCATCATCCAAAAGTCCGAGTCTTGCATCGGATCAACGAATGCGACCAGCGCAAGGGAACACGAAGCATGAATGTTCGCCTGAAGTTGGCGAACTATGTGGCTGACCATACCGTGTTCATCAGTCGCTGGTTAAGCGGACTGGATTTATGGCGGAGAGACGGCGGATCGAGCGTCATTATGAATGGTGCCGACGAGACCATATTCAACTCGGTTGGTCATGTACCATGGGACGGGAACGAGCCGATACGTTTGGTGACGCATCATTGGGGTGGTCACGCCCTGAAGGGCCTCGACATATATCAGCGGCTTGACGCAGCCCTAGAAGCACCCCCGTGGAAGAACAGACTTGCGGTTACTTATATTGGCAATCTGCCAGATAGCGCCGATTTCCGCTGCATCCGCCACTTGCCTCCCCTGGATGGGGAAAAGTTAGCCCAGGAGCTTCGGCGGCATCACTTCTATGTGACAGGCACACAGAATGAGCCGGCTGGCATGCACCACATTGAAGGCGCGCTGTGCGGTCTGCCGCTTCTGTTTCGCAATAGTGGTGCCTTGCCGGAATATTGTAGTCCCTACGGGGTATCCTTTCAGGGCCCGGACGACGTTCTTGAAGCACTGAAGCGACTGATCAGCGAACACGCAACCTATCAGCAGGCGCTGGCTCAATACCCGTACACTTCAAAGAGAATGGTGGCGGAATACCTTGAGTTAATCGATAGGCTGGTTGGCGAAAAGACTCCAGCAAGCAGAAGCGCCTGGCGCGATCCAATAGCGGCGCTTCTCGTCCAGATTCTATGGTAGAGGTCGGCGAGCACGATTTGCTTGACAGATTTGCTGTAGCGAACGATTTTCGTTTAGGTTCGTGACGCTCTCGTCGCTCGGAATTAAACGGTCGCGCGCTAGGGTCAAAACCCAATCAGCACTTTGACAACGATTCTATGTATGATTGAGCCGCGGCATTTGGAGCAAGGGTTCGATCATGAGCGCAGAATGGTTGTTGGATGCGAGTACCTGGGCGGCGATCAAGCCGCTCTTGCCCAAGAACCAGCCTGGGGCGCGTCGTGTGGACTACCGGCGCGCCATCAGCGCATTCTTCATGTTCTGAAGTCGGGTTGCCTGTGGAAGGGTACCCATCCGGTGAGCCTACAACCCTGAAGGGTTGTCACCCGATACGACAAACTGGCTCAGAACTTCCTGTCCGGTGTCGCCCTGGCAGCTATCGTCATATGGGGGGCTGATTGAGTCTGGACCCTAGACAGAACTGCGCCAAACTCCCTTTTGAAAATGGTAAGACATGGTCGATCCATATTTTACCAGCCTCAGGCGATGGGCAATTTCATACAACCGGGAGGCAAAATATCCCGCTGGACGTCCGCCATGACGCTTAAAGGCTTCAAGCGCCTCCGCCTTGTAGGCTTGATCCTGATTGGAGCTAATCTGATTGCCATGTCGTCGGAAGGCGGCAAGCGGGGTCGCAATGGTTTCTGGCGGCGACAGCTTCATGAAACGACACCAAAGATCGAAATCACCGGCCAGTTTAAGGGATGTATCCAAACCGCCAGCGCGCTCCCATAGAGAGCGCCGCCAGAACGTCGACTCCTGTTGGAGCCAGCCAGCGGCAAACCAAGAAAAGCCGGGAAGATATCGTCCCTGCCAGAAGCTCTGCGCTGTAGGAGCAGGAAAAAAGCGCGCACTAGCAATGCGCCCCTTATCATCTGCCGTTATGGGAAAGGCGGTCGTGATCCATTGAACCTCAGGGCAGCCTTCAAAAATTTCGCCAACGACGGACAAGGTCCAGGGCATATGCAGATCGTCTGCCCCAAGATAGCCCATAACCTCTCCCTGGCTTCTTGCAAATCCCTTTCCCACGGCATCGTACATACCTTGGTCAGGTTCAATGACGAGATAAGATAATTGCGATTTGTATCGCTCTAGAATTTCAACGGATCCATCAGTCGATCCGGCATCAATAACGCCGTATTCCAAGTTAGTGTAGGCTTGATCAAGCACGGATCGAAGGCTGGCCTCAAGGTAAGGCGCCTTGTTAAAGCTGGGTGTGACAAGCGAGATCGAAATCAAGATCGAAGCCTTTTCGTCAAGGACTCACGCTGCTTGGCGGTAGCGTAGAAATGATTCTTACGAAGGGGGCTGTCTTTGGGAACAAAGACGAGATCTACTTGTGCAAGCGCACCGTCCAAAGGACGATGCGCCAATCCGAACATGTCGTACGGCAGAAACCCGCGTTCAGCCATCCATGTGACGACGTCATGGAAAAGTGGAGCATCGCCAAAAAAGTGATAAAATGACGTCTCCAGAATAATCAAACCACAATTGTGCAGGAGGTCCGTTGCGCCTGACAGGGCCTGTAGCTCTGCCCCTTGGACGTCGAGCTTCAAGAGGTGGGAAGGCAATATTTTACTGTCTCGCGCGGCTATATCTAGTGTGGTTGATATAACTAGCCTGGGAACCCCGTTGACGTCTGATTCCTCGTCTTCGCGCAATAGCGAGGACCCAAAGAGATCTGGGTGAACATTCAGAACAATCGTCCCAGCCCTGTCGGAAGCCACGGCTTTGATGAGGTGTGCCGCTGGCAGTTCGGCCGCCAGCTTTTTCAAAGCAGGCTCAAACTCGTCCAACGGCTCAATCATTAAGAAAGACGTGCATTTCGGAAACAGGCGATGAGCCTCTCGGGTAAAACAACCCTTTCCCGCACCAACATCGATCACGGATAAAGGCGTAAATCCACAGCGACTAGCGTTGGCCAGAACGCCATAAAGAGAGTTTCTCCCCGGACTTGGAACAAGATCATAGCCAAACCGTCGCAAAGTGCTAAGGATTAAAGGTTTCATCAAGTCTTCTCGCTCAACCACATTGGAAGCCACAAAGCAGGATCAAACCGCCTGCGGCAGGAGGTTCGTATGGATGACGCATCCGTCTTTAGCAATCGATCTAGCCAGCTTGCAGCCAGCTCTGCCAAAGCGTGGACATCATTTAAAGGAACAATGCTTCCGCTCTGACCGTGCTCAACCAGCTCGCGGTTTCCCCCTACGTCAAAAGTCACGACCGGGAGGCCAATCAACTGGGCTTCCAACAAGGCCATGCTGAAATTTTCAATCATTGTCGGAGAAACGGCAAGTGTGCAGGCCTTCACATAGGATAAATTCTGCATCGCAGGCACGGAACCTGGAGCAAAGATTGCAAGACCCGCTGGAAGAGAGCGACGGAATTCGGTCGACATGGAGCCGGACAGGTAATAACCAATCGGGGAGCCGACTGCTTCACGAATTTCTGCAAGCAATTCCGAGAGCAGGACAGACCCCTTGAAGCGACTTGCAGCGGACGGCACGTATATGACCGGAGTGCTGGCTTCAAGGCCGATTCTCTCGCGAAAATCATGGGGCGCTATACTATCCAGTGTCGCAAAGTCGATCAGGTTAGGAATGACCGAGATGGGCCCTTTGAATTTATAGGTCTCGCGGGTACAGGTTTCCATGTAGTGACAGGGGGCGACAATGCGATCGACATAACGCAAAGAGATCTTCTCAAGCGCAACGGCAATTCTTGCATCTAAGATCGAATGTGGGTTAAGCCCAGGTTGGCTTATAAAGCGCATGGGATTGTGGTGAGCAACCAGAGAAACACGCGCATTCGTCCTCAGACCGCCTAAGGCCAAGCCAGGGCACCCATGATCCGGAAGAATGATTTCATTGGGGGCAAAAACCTCCAAATCATGCCTTAGTTTACGCGCGCCCTGCCAGCTTGCCAGAATATCAGCGGTTTGATAAGCCCTGCCCGATGGATCAAACAAGCGGAAAAACAAGGAGCAGAACCTGCGAACAACCCGGTTCCATGTGTGAGTTGAGGTCTGACGAATAGTGTTGTCAGTCGATGGAAGTGGATCAAGATAGGCAAAATAGCGGACGTCGGCGCCACTGTTGGCCAGCAGCTGTCCCAATCTGAAATGAGCCGAGGCAATCCCACCTCCAACAGAGGGCGGAAAAGTCGCCGCTACAATCGCAATCCTTATTCTTTGCTGGCTCATGTCTCGATGGGTCTGACGCGTTCTGGCTGTGCGGCCGTCCGCCCGAGAAACCTTAGCAGAAGCGCCTTGAGCGTGGTGATTGGGGCAAGAGCGAAAAGTAGGGGAACAAAGAATAGCGGGTTGATTGCCCGATGGCGCAAAAGGCGCTCAGTCCAAACAGCTTTCTGCACATTCGGCCCTGTGCGCCGCAGCAGAAGAGGAATTAATTTAAGCGCAGATTTTCCTTCGTCGGACAGTTCGACCGGAAGGCCATAATACCAGGCCCTGAGATAGCGAACATTTTGAAGAGTTACCTGATTGCCTACAAGCAGCTGCAAATTTCGTAAGGCAATCTCGTCTGCCGTCGCCTGCTGAAGGGGTTTGTTATTAATTGAAATGCTGTCCGGATGTTGCCGAAGTCCAGCAAGCGCCTGGGGCAAGTTGGCCATCTTGCCGTACTGTGATAATCGCGACCATAAATCGAAGTCTTGTGCGAAAGATAGTTTTGGGTCGTAGTGCAGATCTGCCACCCTCAACGAGCTTCGACGCAACATAACAGAACTATGACAGAAGGCGTTATGAAAGAGCATTTGCCAGCGGATTGAAAAATCATCCAGGGGCTGCATTTGGGTTTCACAAACCCTTCCGGTGACGTCCAGTACGTCATAGGCAGTCCCGACGAGCACATGTTCGCGATAGGTGTCAAGAAAGTGAAGCTGAGCGGCTAATCTTGCGGGATAGGACAAATCATCTGCATCCAGGCGGGCAATATATTCACCGCGCGCGATGTCAAGACCTTGATTTAGAGAACTTGCAAGCCCTTGGGTTTGCGCATTCCTCAGGCGAACTAGCGATAAGTTCCTGCAAGCGTCAAGAATCCCCGGCGTATCGTCCTGCGATCCGTCGTCTATAACAATCAGCTCGAAATCCGTGAAAGTCTGCGCCGCCAGGCTGTCTAAGGTTTGCTTAAGATACTTTGCCCCATTCCGCACCGCCATAACGACGCTGACTCTTGGTGGCTTTTGATCTAAAATGAGGCTAGCGGTCACGTTGCATCTGAGAATTGATTAGAATAGAGGCGTGAATAGAGTGGGCAACGAGCTAGCAGCTCAGCATGCGGACCAATGTCCACGATGCGCCCCTGGTCGATAACAATGATGCGGTCGGCATGCATCACCGTTGAAAGGCGGTGAGCGATAATAATCGCTGTTGATCCACAGATAGCCTTGTCGATAGCACTCTGGACATGACGCTCTGACTCGCTGTCCAACGCGCTCGTCGCTTCATCCATCACCAATATCTGCGGAGATCCGGCAACCGCTCTGGCAATCGCCAGTCTCTGCCTTTGACCACCGGAAAGTCTAACGCCCCGGTCACCGATAATCGTGTCAAGTCCGTCCGGGAGATTTGAAATAAATTCCGTTGCGTTGGCCATATCGGCTGCTCTAAGGACATCCTCCCTGGTCAGTTGCTTGCGTCCATAGCGGATGTTCTCATAGATCGTGGTGTTGAAGAGAATTGTATCTTGCGACACCACACCAAAAAGGCTTCGCAAAGTGTCTTGGCGCAAGGAGCGTATATCATATCCGTCTAACGTAATCGAACCATTCCGCGGGTCGTGCAGGCGAAGAATAAGGTCAATCAAGGTTGTCTTGCCCGCTCCGCTGGGGCCGACAATGGCAACCACTTCCCCCTTGCCAATCCGTAAGTTAATTCCCTCTAGGACGGATGAGTCTTGGTAGGAAAAGGAGACATTCTCTAGAATGATTTCCGTAGAAAACTGCTGAATCTGCATATGCCCACTCTTTAGTTGGGGGCGTAGCTGTATCAGCGACACAATACGCTCGGCCGTGACCGTCGTGACTTGCATCGTTGCTAATGTGTCCCCCATTAACTTGATAGAGCCGACCAGCCGCTGCCCCACATATATAAACAAGAGAAAGCCGGTTGCTTCCATGCGGCCATTGAGCATTTCAAAGGCCGAGAAAACTAGAATTACCAGCAAGACAATTTGATTTGTCAGCGAGCGAAGGGGATCTTGGATATTCTCGTATATGAACTGGCGCAGCGTCGAACGTACGAGCCTCGATGAGATTTCGCGGAATTTTCCAATCTCATAACTCTCTGCGGCAAATGATTTCACAAGACGGATGCCAAGAATGGCCTCCTGAATGCAGACAGATTGGTCGGCATAAATTGAGTATTGCTGGCGCACGGACTTTTTCGTGCCGCCGCTTAGCAGCTTGGTTATGGCGTAATGGACAATCGAAGACAAAAAGGCGACAGCGGCCAGGGTGACATTCGTTTTGACCAGAAGATATCCATAAAAGGCAATCTGAAGCGGAGCAGTAATCAGGTAGCGAGAAATTTTATCCATGCCTGAAGTGGTGGCGCCCGTGTCCCTCTCGATACATGAAATCAGCTCACCTGATCGCCTCTTGTAAAAGAACGCCATTGGAAGTGAGAGAATATGAGCAAACAAGTGGTTTTGAATATCGCGAGCCGTTCTAGCCTGAACGCTCCTTCCAACGAACTGCGCGGAAAATATCAGCAGATTTGAGACAATGGATGTCGTGAAAAACAACAAGCTGAGAAGAATGATAAGATTGAAGGCATCAAAGCCGGTATAGCCAAAAGCACCCATCAATAACTGACCAATGTTATTGAGGTCAAAATTCTGCCATGGGGCCTGGCTGCTGGTGGTTGACACAATGGGCTTGCGACCCAACGCAATGTCCAGGATCGGCGCCATGATCAACGGCATAAAAGAGGCCAGGGTCGTCCCGACCAAGCTGAGGATAACTGTGAAGATAATGCTCTTCCAATAGGGCCTGGAATACTGGCTAAGCAGAGCGTAAATAGAAGCTCTGTCAGGCCGGTCGTTGGCCGAGATATTTCTGCTTAAACTCACAAAATCATCTCCCGGCTGAGGGGTGTTCCGCGAGCAATGGCGCAGCGGGCGCGCCGCCCCAAGACGCTTGTATACTGGTCAGGAGACAGACCATTGCCCGGTCGGATCGCGCGAACATTGTGAATGGTGAAAATTTCTTCCATAGCGATATCCGCTACCGCGTATAGCGAACGCCTGAACTGTTTCATCGCCGCCTCGGAAGGCGCTCTGTCAAGTCGGCCATGGCCAAGAGCGCGCCAAGCGTCATACGTGCCCGTGACCAGGGCAGCTAAACCGGTGGGCTCAAGCGAAAAGGAATCGTCGAGACCCCCATCCGATTGGCACAAGGTAAAATGCTTTTCGATCACGCAAGCACCCAGTGCAACGGCGGCTATCGACACGGCCGTTCCCAGCGTATGATCTGACAGGCCGATCTGTGTAGAAAATCTTTCCCGCAATATCGGTATGGCCCGCAAGTTGCTGTCGTCTGCTGGCGCCGGGTATGAACTAACGCAATGAAGAAGAATAATGTCCTTCGCGCCAACATTTCTGCACGCGTCAACGGCGGCCGCAATTTCAGATTCGGATCCGTTGCCTGTCGAAAGGATCATCGGCTTGCCCTTCGAGGCGGCCTTAGAAATTAAAGGAATGTCGACAAGCTCGAACGAGGCAATCTTGTAAGCAGGTGGGTTAAAGCGCTCTAGAAAATCGACCGACGATTCATCAAAGGGTGTGCTGAAAACTGTTATGCCAATTTCCTGGCCCTTGTTGAATAACGCCTCATGCCAATCCCAAGGGGTGTGAGCTTTCTGATAAAGTTCGTAAAGAGTATGTCCATCCCAAATGCCGCCTTGCAAAATAAATTCCGGATTGCGGCTGTCGAGGGTCATCGTGTCGGGTGTATAGGTCTGCAACTTAACAGCTTCGGCTCCCGCCTTCTTGGCTGCCTCAATAATTTTCAACGCGCGCTCAAGGCTGCCATTGTGGTTAGCGCACAATTCGGCGACGATGTAAGGCGGATGATCGGGGCCAATTTTCTTGCCGCCGATTGTAACTGGATTGATGATCACCTAACGCACTCCCGAAGGACCATGAAGGCCTCGGCAGCAAAAAAACCGACCTCAGACCCTCGTAGCCTAGCAAGAGCCTCAACGGCCTCGTTCGATCTGGCGTGGGGAAAAGGCCGCATTTCCGTCTCATAGCAGGCAAGCAAAATGATCTTCTGGGCAAGAAAAGTAGAAATATCGACATATCTAGTTGGCGTGAATGCAAAGGCTGGGTTTGGCGACGCCCACTCGGTACTGGACAAAACTTCATAGGCAAAAATCGCCTTGATCGCCGATCCTGGAAGTGGCCTGCATGCGGTAAGAACGGCCTGATGGGTTACCCGATGATCAACGTTCAGATCATGCGCATGGTGGGTATAGATGATGGTTGGATTAATACTGTCAATAACCTTCTCCAGGTCCTTAACAATGTCCAGTAAAGGCAATCCGTCCATCCGGTTGTCAGGAAAGCCTAAGAATTGCGGAGGCTGCGACCCAAGACAAGACGCCGCATTGCGTGCCGCGGTAACTATAGACGCCTGGCTATTGGCATGGCCCTGAAGATCGTTCTTATCCAGGCGAGCTCCGTCGCCGCCCTCGGCAAGAAAAACCAGATGAACCACATCTCCGCATGCTACATGGCGGGCAAGAGTTCCCGCGCAACCGAGCATTTCGTCATCCGGGTGTGCTGCAACTGCAAGAACGACTTCTCCCATTGTCTAAGACTCCTTCCTAATGAATTGCACGGTTGCAGACAGGCCATTGTCCGACGGCTGCGCATTGCGAAACTCGAGCCTGTACTCCCCCCAATCAAGGAAGGCATGCGGGTACGTGTCAGCATCGAGCATGCGAATGTGATCGTAAATCTGGTTCAAGCTTGCCTGCTGTGGCAGGCAACTCTCTTCGGGTTTGCGGCGCGCAAACAAGGTTACCTCGCCTGATTGCTCAACAGGCGCCGGGCGCGTACGAACAATTTCGTCAATCATCTCCAAAATAGTCCGTGTTGCTCGATTGTAAATTTCCTGCGCACGTCCATTCAAATCCAATGGCCTTTTAAGGTAGACAGGGCCGGCGTCCATTTCTTGAACCATCTTCAATGCTGTGATGACAGTTGAGGTATGTCCACGAACGATAAGGTTCTGAAGTGGCGAGCCTCCACGACCGTAAGGGACATCGGTCATGTGAAAACATACGCATTGTGTCTGATTAAGAATAGACGGTGGAACTCTCCACGACCAATGAGGAAAAAAGATATATTCTGGTTTAAAGCAGGCAACCAACTCATCGGTCAGCATTTCTGGGCTGTCGAGAAGGCGCCAATCACCGGACAGGTTGGATAAGCTGCCCCGAAAGAACTCAATGTTCCACGGCCTAGTGGTGGCAATAATTGCTTTAGTCATCACCTTGTGCCTTCAGTCGATACCAATCCGAAGATTCAGGGACAAACCCTGCCTTTGTGAATGCAGAAACCGAAGATAAATTTTGGGCTAAAATATGCGCCACCAAGTCAGCGCCGTCAACTAACCGAGAGGCAGCTCGAAGCGCTGCCGTTGCCAAGCCCTTGCCGCGCTGATCGGGGGCAATGATGAGAGAAACTTCATAGGCGGCAAAGCGTTCGCTTAGATCTCTTTCATAATTTCTGTCCAATCGGATCATCCCACAGGGCTTGTTATTGCACAAAATAATGCAAAAGGGTCCTTTGTCGGACGCAAGGCGATTCGCGAGCCATCGGTAATGTGTACCGGCATCCGGCACGGTCGAGTCCCTGAAATAGCGACGCGTCGATGGGTCAGACTGCCAGGATAAAAGAAGTGGACCATCCGAACCCCGTACGCTGCGCAAGGTAACGACGACATCATCTGCTGCAATCTCGGGCTGAAGGGCTAAAAGAACCCTATAGACACCAAGGCCATCACAAATACGCGCAGCATTGGCGGACATAGCTGAAACTTTCTCACTATCTAAGGACGTCAAAGCTAGCAATGCCACATCCCCTTGATGGTTAAACACTTCGGAGGAGCCAAGTGAAATGGCTGCTCCAGCGTGAGATAGCTGGTCGATAACCGGTTGTTGATTCTCTGCGGCCATGACAAGAGCCATCGGAAGGCCCATACAACACGCCTCCCAGCATGCGCTTCCGCCAGCTCCTATCATAAAATCAGCCTGCGACATAAGCTCATCGACATTCCTGACATCGATTTGAAGATCGACTTGTCTGTCGTAAAGTTGGGACAACTGGCGCATTGCTGGTAAAGATTTGGAAGAGGAGCCAAGAAGAACGGTCAAGGTAGCGTTGGGAAAGGCTTTAAGGGCTAAGCTGACTAAGGGAGAGGCAAGCCCACTGATATCGCTTGCACCCACCTGGATAAGAATTCGCTGCGGTGGGAAGTGTCTGACAGGCAGACCCCCTGTCCTGCGGCGACGCGAAAACCGTGGCCTGAGCAACGCAAACTCATGGCCGATCAGTTCTATTGGGTTTGAAGCGGATGCTGCCTTATCTGTTGAGCGTTCCGCATGCGTTTGGTCGAGAATAAAATCGCATACATGCTGGCGGTCAAGGAGATCCTCAACCACCAGAATCATTCCTGCCCAACTGCGCAGTGCGGTTTCAAAGGACGCATCTCTGAGGTAGTGATCGACAACAAGAAGGTCGCAGCCAGCAGGAAAGGCATCCTTGATTGCATTTGTCTCGCTAGCTTCGTCGCAATTCAAATGCAGGAGGCCATGTCCTGAGTCTTTCAGATGTGGTACTATTTCGACACTGCGCTCGTCCGTCGCAAATACACACGTCCAGCCTTTTGCGGCTAGGGCGTCAGCTAGAACCAAACATCTGAAAATGTGTCCGCCGCCAAGCTGTGTCGTCGCATCAGCGCGGATAACGCAGAACTTTCTTACTTCAAACATCACTTCTGCGTTCTGCTTTCAAAAAAGAAGCGCGCATATTCGTAATCTGCTCGATCGTCGACTTCAACGCTTGCGCTGGGGTCCTGAACAATGGCCCGGCGGTCTAAACCAAAGTATGCCTGTCCGGGCTGCCCCTCGCTCTCCATTAGCACGGAGCGCTTCAAAACATTGACCGCGCCGTCAAGATGGTAGGCCTGCGTGGCATCCTGGCGTCTCACGGTGTATTTGTAGCAGCCTTCAAGTGGCTTTAACTGGTTACCCTCCATGCGCCATGCCCATTGTGGGGGAATGCGGTATGGAATGACAGTTTGAACGCTATCGCATCCCTCGCGCACCATAAGCTGGATAGCCTCCTCGATCGTTTCGGTCGAGGTGGTTGGTGCATTGGCTTGCAGCCAGACGACGATATCGACGTTTGCGCCCTCATCCTCAAGCGTGCGCACAACATGGCGCAGAGCCAAGTCAATGGGGGCGGTATCAGAAGCAAAGGCCAAGGGGCGCTCAATAACGCGCACGCCGAAATTGCGCGAGACGTCGGCGATTTCATCATCCTCGGTTGAAACAACAACCAAATTTAAAGATTGCGCGTTCTTAGCGGCGTCGATGACATGGCCAATCATCGGCTTATTCGCCAACGGCAGAATGTTCTTGCCGGGCAAACCTTTGCTGCCGCCCCGAGCTGGAATAACGCCTACGATGGTAAGCGCTTTTCCCACATTGTCATAAAGCGGCATCAGCGGCCCCTTTCAAGGCAGGCATGGTTCTGGATTCGACATCGCCGGTATGCGGATGGCGGAATACATTCTGCGCACCCAGTTCCTTAACTGCCCACCAGGAAAGCTCGACGATTTCTTCGTCGGGCAAATCGCTGAAATTGGTGCGCACGGCGTCACCCTGTTCGCCCAAACGCAGGCAGTACTCCTCGATCATGTCTTCGTCGGCAGGGCCGAGTAGTCCCGTGACTGACTTGGCGATCAGTCCCTTCTCCAGCGCGAGCGTCCAGAAACTGGTGCCGGGATAGGCTGTCGTGAAGAAGAACACTTCAGGTGAAAGGCCAATTTTCTTGCACAAATCGACGGTTTCCAGAACCGTTTGTCGCGTTTCACCGGGCGAGCCAATCATGAAGGAGCAGTCGGCATAACCCAACACCCTGATCGTCTCTGTAATCGCAACCCGAATGGAATCGACGGTTTGGCCGGACTTGTCGATCGATTTCAGAATAGTCGGACTGCCGGTTTCTACGCCGTATCCGGCCTGGCGCATCCCCACCTCATAGGCTCGTTCAAGAATGGTTGCGGTTCCTTCGCGCTGGGCCTTCAAGACCTCGGTCGCGATAATATTCGTCCGACAGGTGCCACCCCACTCAATTTCAAACCCTGACGACTTCCGACGCTGCTTCAACTCGTCAAAAAACTCATAGGCCCATTTGGGATTAGCGATCAGTAGGTCGTCCAGAAAGTGCAGGTACTTCAAGCCATATTCGGACTTCAGGGCCTCCATTTCGTTGACGACCTCTCTCGGACTTCTTAGCCGATATTTCGGTCCAAGATAAGTCGTGTAACAATAGTCGCAGGCCTTGACCGCATAGGGGCATCCACGCGAGGCCAGCACGGCAAGCGAATAGACGCCTACCTCGGCGCTGGCGCCATCCTTCCACTTGTTCATCCAATTCAGGTGGCCAATGGGATTGTGTTTGTACACGTCCTCTTCCGGCCAGCGCGAGCGTAGAGGCCAAGGCAGGGCGTCCAGTCCCATTTCCCGTCCAGCTATCTGCTCGCGGATCCCGTTATCGACAATTTGCACCGATCCATCAGGAGCCTGGCGCTTAAGAACGACTCCCTTAATTCCATCCAGCGGCTGCTTCTTCTCGATCCTCTCGAGAAGTTCAGAGATTGTAATCTCGCCCTCTTCGCGGACGACAATATCGATGGGCATCCTGCGAAGCATGAAGGAAGGCATACAGGTGGCTATACCACCGCCCAGAATAATCAGCACGTCGGGATAGGCCCGTTTACAAATTGCGGCAATCTTCTTAATGCGCGCATATTGCGTGATGATGCCGCCAATTCCAATAACGCTCGGCTTTTGTCGAGAAAGATAATCGCTGACCTGGCTCTCGACCCAGGCATCGAAAACACTTGGCTCGTCTTTGATGGCGTGTCCGCGCAGCGCATTCAGGTCGAGTACATGTAAACGGTGCCCATCCATAACCGCTACGGCGCCAATGAAGCTTTGGCCAAGCGGCAAGATGTTGGGCTGCGACCACTCCCGGATGGGGGCGTTGATCATAAGAAGGTCCAGCCCCTCGTCTCGCGGCTGGAAAAGAGCTTCCGTAATCTTCGTTGTGAGGCGTGGCCAATTTAAATCCTGGACGCAGCCGTTCACAAACCGTTTGTAGAAACGATCGGGAGGGTTCATTCCAGTCAAACGCTGGGACATGGCTCTATTCGACAACCTCTAGCACGGCCTCGACAACCCGCTCGACGTCTTTGTCTTGCATGGAGGGAAAGAGCGGGATTGTCAGTGCGGAGCCATAATAAGCCTCCGCAACAGGAAAGTCATTGCGCTTGTAACCAAAACGCTCTCGGTAATAGGGTAGCAGATGCAGGGGAATATAGTGGACATGAACGCCTATTCCCCTGGCGCGCAGCGCATCGAAAACCTGGCGACGGTTCTTCTTCATCTGGTCCAGGCGAAGACGTAGCATGTAAAGATGCCAGGCACTCTGGCGATCGTTTTCCTGGTGAGGGGTTATCAGCAGGGGCGAGGCGGAAAATGCCTCAGTATAGCGCTTGGCAATTTCCTGGCGGCGCTTGAGAAATTGGTCGAGCTTTGTCAATTGCGACGCGCCCAGCGCGCATTGCATATCGGTAATTCGATAATTGTATCCAAGCGCCTGCATTTCGTAATACCAGCCTGCCTTAGTCGGCGCATTGTGCTGATCGCGGGGTAGAGCCTCGTTGTCCGCCGCTTGGTCAAGAAGCTGCATGTCGCTATCGGCATTCGTAATGCCGTGGGTTCTGAACAGTCGTAGGGCCTTGTCGAATTTTTCACTATCTGTCGTGATCATGCCGCCCTCGCCCATGGCGACATGCTTGACTGGATGAAAGGAAAAAATCGTCATGTCGGCAATCGCTCCGACCTTGCGGTTCTTATAGGTTGCGCCTAAGGCGTGGGCCGCATCCTCGATAACAAGCAAGTTATGATTTCTTGCGATGGCGATGATCTCATCCAGGTCGCTAGGCTGGCCGGTAAAATCAACGGGAATAATGGCCTTTGTCTTCGGGGTGATTGCAGCCTCGAGCTTGGCGGGGTCCATGCAATACGTGTCGGATCGAATATCGGCAAACTTGACGTCGGCGCCCAGAAACAAAGCACAGTTGCCGCTTGCGGCGAAGGTGATGGGGGCGGTGATAATTTCGTCGCCTGGACCCACGCCAGCCGCATAACAGGCGCAATGCAAGGCGGCCGTGCCGGTGGCAACGGCGACACCATGCCTTGCCCCAACTCTCGCGGCTACAGCCTTTTCAAAGGTCGGAATCTTTGGCCCCTGGGTTAACCAATCCGTTTTCAGAACTTCAACGACTGCGGCAATATCGGAATCGTCGATGGATTGGCGGGCATAAGGTAAAAAGGGTTGTTGGCTCATATGAAATCCATGCCTTGCAGAGTTCGCAAGTTGCTGTACTCGGCTGTATCCGGGTCCTTAAGGGTGCCTGAATCAAGGGCGGCCTTCAGCTCCTTCATGCCGTCCAGAACGCTCATGGTCGTGTTGAAGCCCAGTACACTCTTGATCTTGTCGCAATTTACGCGATAGTTACGCGGATCGACCATCGCCTGTTTCAATTCTACCTTCAGGCCAGGAAAGACTTGCGCCGCGAAATCGCCAAGATCGTTGATTGTATGATTCTGGTCTGTGCTTCCGACATTGAAGACTTGCGAACGCACTTTATCCAGAGGAGCGTCCAGCACATGCACAATGGCGCGGGCAACGTCGCGCACGTGAACCTGCGGGCGCCACTGATTGCCGCCAAAAACCTCGATATGTCCAGTTTTGGCGGCATCTTTGACGAAGGTATTGACGACAAGGTCAAAGCGCGGACGGTAGGATAGCCCGAACACCGTACCCAAGCGCAGGATCGTCGGCGCAAAAGTATGGTTGGGGGCCAGGGTCATGCCCAGCACAGCCTCTTCGACCATGATCTTGATTTTGCCATAGAGGCTGACAGGGGCCGTGGGCGATTCTTCGTTCAGAAAGACATCTGGATCACTGCTTGCGCCGTATACACTGCAAGACGAGGTATAGACAAAGCGGTTGATATTGAGATAAGCGCACAAATGGGCCGCCGCCGTCACTGAGAGATAGTTCGTCTTCAGCGCGGTTTGCGGCGCAAGCGAGCAGGCTGGGTCGCCAACCAGCTCGGCCAGATAGACGACGGCATCGACATTCTCGACGGCATCGACCAGCGTGTCGATATTCAAGGCATTAGCGTGACGGAAATCTAAGCGCGGTCCATCAAGGCCGATCAGCGGCTCTTTACCATAGAGAAGGGCATCAACAACCCGGACTGTCCAACCATCTTCCAAGAGCAGCCGAGATAGAATCGAGCCGATATAGCCGGCCCCCCCGATAATCAGAACGCTGCGCTGCGAGATGGCGAGCGGAACTTCCGACACCAGGTTGGACAGAGTCTGAACATTGACGAAGCCCAGGATTTGCGACTGATCGCCGATAACCGGCACCAGTGCGTGCTGGATGATCCCATGGGGATAGCAACGTTTTAGGGCTTCGATGGTCGCAGTGACCTTGCTGGCAGAATCAATATCCGCCGCATTTAGGGTCACAGGGGTTTTGTTGGCGACTTTCTCAAGTCTTTCAGTCAGCGGCTTGCCATTAAGAAGAGCCTTACGCAGATCGCCCGGCGTGACGATGCCAAAAAGACTTCCATCCGAAGCCAGAACCGACAGCAAAGAGCCGTAATGGTCGCCGCAAAGACGCAAAGCATCGCCAATACTGGCTGAGGCCGGGAGAAACGGGACTTGAACAAGCCCCAAGGCATCAAGAGAAAATTTCATCCAACACTCAACAGGTTAACGGGGCTCAATTTTCCAGGGATTCCAAAAAAAAGCCTCGAAGCGAAAATCATCACCGGCGCTTTCCTTTAGCGAAGAAGTAGAGAAAAAGAACAGTCGCGTGTTAGGGCGTAGGGTCATCGTTCCGTGGGCGAAGCCGCCGGGGATCTTCATCAGGCCCGGCTTCTCATACGACAGAACGTGGCGCGCTACCGGAAGCGAGGGGCTGGGATTCTTCCAGTCATCAATCTTGACGGCAGCCAGCAGCACAGCGCCCGAGGCAACAAACAAATACTTGGTTTCATTCTGATGGCCATGCCAGGCGCGAATGAACAGGGTTTCGTGATTTGTCACCGCATAGAAACGGCGAATTCCGCAATCTGCCATGTCGAAGTCGTTAACAAATTGCAATGACCCCCGGTCGTCAACGGCAACGCCGCCTGGCAAAAAGGTAAGTTCGCTACTGTCACCCATCACTCGTCATTCCTTAATGCAGTAAGCCGTTGGGGTTGGACCAATCTGAAGCGTGCGCATGCGAGGCTGCTTTGGCAATGTGGCAAAGAATTCATCGACGGCATCCGATTCGCCCCACATTCCAATAGCATATTCATCGAATATGACAACACCTCCGGGCACGATCCGCGGCCAGATTGTGCGCAGCGTATGCAAGGTGGGTTCATACGCATCAAGATCGCAGTGCAGAAGGCTGACGCGAAAGCCAGGGTTCTCCTGCACATGGCTTCTCAGCGTTTCAACGATATCCCCTTTCAGGATATCGATCCGGTCCTTCAGTTGAAGCCGCTCGATAGCCGCCAGAAGCGTTTCATGGGCCTTGGGGTCGAAGGCCTGGGAAAGTTGAGTGTTTCCGTGGCGCTCATGTTCCCGTAACAGGGGAAATTCCGAGACAAATGTATCGCAAGTTAAAACTTTGCTGAGGCTATGCGGGCGATAGGCCTTCAACATATGGGCGAACTGTATCGCGCTAATTCCCTTGAAAGAACCGGCATCGACAATGTCGCCCGGCAAGTCCTGGATCAGCCTGAACAATTCAAGGCGCACGAACAGCTTTTGGAACCGACTGGTATCACAAAGAAAGTGAAACTTATTGTAGGCGTCCCACGTGTCCTGCTCGAGCTTTCTGGAAGTCATATCAGGCGTTGTCCTTGCTGAAGTAAGCCGAGGGTAAAACATTTTCTAAGTATTTCAAATCTTTTGAAAGAGCTTTGATCACCAAAAGCTCCCCCTTGGGTTCAACCGCCATGTAGCCCAATGCATACCGATTTAAATGCAAAGCCACACCCTCGGGGGAATCCTCTCTTTTCATGGTCCAAGTATCTTTGGTGACACGGTGAAAACCGTCCCAGAACCACATTTCCTCTCCCAGCCAGAAGGGGACATAGGCCCAGAAAACCTCCAAGGTGCTTCCGGCGAAAGGAATATCAAGAACTTCAAACAGCTTATACTGTTCAAAACGACGGCAGAATCGTTCAAGAAGGTGGCAGGAAAACATGTGGTTGCATCCCGCAGCATGCCAGCCTGGTTGAGCGCTGCAGTGAAAAAGCACATCTCCCGCCTGGATTGGTTCAACGATCCGACTAACTTCCAGCCGCGTCCCATCGACAAAAATCTTTTCTTTCTCGGGCGAGCGTTTGAGGCCGAAATTCAGGCCGAAAGCATCGTGCAGCGGTACTGCAAGGCGTGCTGTCAAAGCCTCAAGTGAAAAACGGCGTCCTTGGGGAAACAGGAATCTCAGGGCTTTCTTTAATCGGCGAATATTTCGACTTCCAGTGAGGGGGCGGTCATTCAATAACGTCGCCAGCAGGCAGTACCAAGCTTGGGTTTCATAATCGCGAACATGATATTGTCTAGAAGGAACAACGTCCTCTGACCACAAGTCAAAAGCGGCCTGCAAGTCTGGATCTCGGCCCAACACATTTAGCATCCGCTGCGCCATCTTGTCATGGAAGTGATCAAGGGGCGTCACATTCTGAGGCAGATAGCCCAAAGAGCCAGGGGCAGAATAATAGCGTTTGGGCAGTCGGCCTTTCATATGGGCGCTGGCAAGAAAATGGATGTTGTGTTTGACGGCCATGTCGATGGCGGTTGACAGAGAGGCCGGACTTGTCAGCAACGTCCCTTCCTGAAAGGTAAAAACATAGTCGTAGTTTTCCCACGCGCGGGAGCGAATGAATTTCAGCCAAACCCCTGAATCGAGGGCCTGATCGTTTTCGTAGTGCTGCAAAAAAACTCCCGTCCGGTTCAGACGGCAAATCTCATTAAGCCTCTCGTCAAATGGGCTCAGCTTAGGATTGATGCCCGCCCGGCGCGCGACCCTATCGTACTCGGCATAAGAACTTTTCTCAATCAGCGGAGACTGCGCAATCAAATTCGAGGCACTTTCTGCATTCAGTAAAGCGTTATACTCGCTATAACTTTCCTTGTTGGGACAGGATCCATCACCCTCATTAAATAGTAAAAACAGATCAAAATCCTGCCGCTCTTGTGTCAAAAGTGAAAGCAGGCTGGCCATGGCGAGCCAGGGCTTGTGATGAAGGCAAATTGCGACGGCGATGCGCGGAGGCGTCATGCAATCCCTGCCGTTGACGGCGAAACAGAACGCCCGTTGCGAAGTTCCAAAGCCCAGAGGATGCAAGGCTCCGTGGCGGGCTTTCCTGGAAAGCGAATATCCGCTTTGACAAAAACACCCACGATCCAATCCAACACATGAAAGTGCGGGGCATAGCAGGCGGAGCCACTCATCAGAAGCCCCTCGCTCTTCAATGTCAGAGGACCAATCTCTCTCATTTGGCTATCGCTGTTGCAGGGGGATAAGAAATGCAGGAATAGGTTCAGCTTGGTATTTCCGATAAGCTGATCTCTTCCCTCAAGCCCCTTCTCCGTCAGCCGCAAACGTCGCTCGACCGTAATTCCCAGATGGCGATAACCGTCATGCCTGCCCACGATCCAGTCGCCGTCCCGGAAAAGCTCGACCTTCATTGGGCGGCGTCCCAGCCGAAACACACCAAAAACCTCTGCCGAGTTCTCATTATTCACCATGATGGTGGAATGAGCCGCCGTGCCCCTGAAATGATTGCGCCACTTCTTGTCCTGATAGGCGTAGGTTCCCGAATTGACGATCACCCGCTCTTTGCCTACCGACATTTCGAAAGAGAGCGTATCGGCATGGGCATGCGCCGTCAGATGATCGGGGCAGCAAAGGCCCGCATCGAAAATGACCACCATGTCTGCGGCCTCAAGCCGAGCATAGCCGGCATCGGGCAGAAGGGACAGGGGATCGATCTTGCCGAAGCGGGCATCGAGTGCATTCAATAGGGACGGATCGCCCACGTCTCCGTCATTGAACAGAGCCAAACCGCCATCGGGATGGCGCATGGTCGCCAGAGCGGGAAGCATGCGCCGGATGGATTCTGAAAGCCAAGCGGGAGGCGTAATCAGCACATCCGACAGGTCTATCAGATCAATCAGAACCTGAAGGTGATAAGAGGGTGAGCGCTCATAATGAAATCCGTCGGGAAGAATTTGCTCCTCAAGTTGCACTCTCAGTTTATCCAGCCAGGTGTCAAGGCCGGCGGTCATGGAGGGCAGGCAAACCGAGGCCGCAATCAGGGCTTTCAGATTCTTGACGAGATGATTTCCGCCAACATCGAATTCAATCAATTTGGGCAGTTGGCGCGCGTGCTGGTTCAGGCTTGAAAGAAAGAGTGTTCTGAAATGCGTATCGGCCCCCTCCAGCAGGAATGGTGCAAAACGCAGCCAGGAAAAGAGCCTCATGGATAAGGGATAGGGGTGCCAGGCCTCAGCCCTGGGGCTGGTGTTCTGATAGATCCAGTCAGCCACCAAATTGCGCGCGACATCGGGGCGACCCACCGCCTTCAGATCACCCAGCCACTCGAAATAATGCAGCGTGAAGCGCCAAAGGGCTGACTGATGACACGGATACCAGTCAATGGGCACAGCCAAACGATGGGTGCGGTTGAGAAGACAAATTTCGCCATTCGCTATCCGCAAGCCGTTTTCAGAATCTCCCGGCCAGGAATCTAGCGGAAAGTTGACGGGCAGTTCATCAGCGCCTAGCGCCAGCTTGAGAAAGGGGCGTTGAATGCGCCGAAGCAAGCGCCAGCCAATCTGACTGGGCCGTAAATACATCGCCCAGCGCAAGGTGGAGCCCAGACTCACCGGTCGAAGGTTTCCTGCCATGCCGCAAGAACAAGCAAGGCCCATATCTTAAGGCTGTTGTCGCGATAGCGGTCGTGCAACAACAGGCGTACCGGCTCCCAACGAATGCCGAGACGAGCCATATGATCCGGCGTGATATAGGTGCGCACAAGCCCCCTCAATTCATTCTTCAGCCAAAGGCCCATGGGGGGATTAAAGCCCAGCTTGGGCCGGCGAATGACATCCTGGGGCAACAGATCCTCTGCGCAGGCTTTCAGCAATGTCTTCTTGCCGTTGGCAAAGCGAATGGCGGCAGGAATTTTGTCCACTTCGTCCACCAGACGCTGGTCAAGCAAGGGCAGGCGCAGTTCAAGCGCATGCGCCATGCTCATCGCATCGCCATAGGCCAAAAGATTTCCAGGCAGAAAGGAAATAAGATCGGTTTGCTGAACGGCATCCAATGTGTGCCCGACACCGGCATTTCGATAAATCTCAGCAATGGGTCTTAAGGGCTCGTGATCAAGACCCAGCAAATCCATGCGCTCCTGGGGAGAAAAATATTCAACCCAACTGGCATAACGCTCAGCAGGGTCACTAGGTGCTGATAAAAACTCGCGAGCGCGGCGTAGCGTGTGCCAGCCGGATTGGCTTTCCGGAATCAAACCAGCCAGCCCTTTGCGCAATTTCTCAGGCATGAAGCCCAAGGTACGTTCGGCCAACAGCGCTCCTTGATGGCGGGGATAGCCCGCAAAGACCTCGTCGCCCCCATCGCCAACCAAAGCAACGCTAACTTCCGATCGGGCGCGGCGCGATAATTCATAAACCAGCATGGCCGTTGGATTGCCAAAGGGCTCGCCAAAGGCCCGAATCAGTGCCGGCAAGGAATCGGCCACGCGGGGAACGGCGGGCAATTCCTGATGACGTGTGCCCACAAAGCGAGCCGTGGCCGCCGCCGCCTCGCGCTCATCATAAAGATCGGAGTCAAAGGTCATGGTAAAGCTGCGCGGCGATGGCGCCTGATTTGCCTTGGTCGTCTCGGCCATCAAGGCTGCAATGACGCCGCTATCAATGCCACCTGAAAGAAAGCAGCCAACTTCCACGTCTGAAATCATGGCGCTTTGCACGGCGCGGCGCAAATACGGCATCAGATGCTCTCTGGCTTCGTCAACCGAGCGCACGGCGGATAGAGCGCCAAAGCAGGGCCGCCACCAGGATCCTACCGCCGGCGAGCTGCCTAGGCGCCAAGTGAGCCACTGACCGGGCTCCAACTTCTTGATGCCGGAATAGATGGTGCGCGGGGCCGGAACATACAGGCAGGCGAGATAGGCGCTTAAGGCCTCGCGGTCGATGGCGGTGCCAACGCCTGGGACATGCACAAGTGCCAACAGTTCCGAGGCGAAGGCCAGACCGCCCCCAGGCAGCGGCGCATAGAGCAACGGCTTGATGCCCAGCGCATCGCGAGCCAGCAGCAGTTCCTGACTCTGCTTGTCCCACAGGGCCAGGGCGAACATACCGACAAGCTTTGAAAGCGCCTCCTTGCCTTGGCGCATTAAAAGGAGCAGCAGAACTTCGGTGTCGCTGGTCGAGTGAAAGCACTCGCCTGATCGCTCAAGTTCTGTCCTCAGCTCGCGATGGTTATAAATCTCGCCATTAAACGCGATAACATAGCGGCCGCAGGGCGAGACCATGGGCTGGTGGCCGGTAGGAGATAAATCAATGATGGCCAGGCGCGTATGGGCCAGCCCGAATCCAGTACCTGAATCAATCCAGGTGCCGTGGCCATCGGGGCCGCGATGCGCCAAGCGTTCCACCATCTCGTCCAAAAGAGTGGGTGTTGCGCTGGAAAGTCCGGCCAAGCCGCACATGTCAGGGAGTCAGAATGTTCGAGGGTTTCAGCGAAACAGGTTGTATTTCAAGATGCACCATATGGCGCGAAAGCCGTCCTTCAGGCCGATCTTCTTGCCTTCCTCGTAGGTGCGGCCAGAATAGCTGATGCCGACCTCGTAAATACGCGGTTGTGGCTTCAGATGCGCGATTTTTGCGGTGACCTCGGGCTCGAAGCCAAAGCGATTTTCCTCGATGGCGATGCCCTGAATGATCTCGCGCCGGAAAAGCTTGTAGCAGGTTTCCATGTCGGTGAGATTGAGATTGGTCAGCACATTCGAAGCCAGGGTAAGCACCATGTTGGCGACATAATGGCCGAAGTAAAGGACGCGCATCTCTTCGGACGAACGGAAACGCGAGCCGAAAACAACGTCGGCGCGGCCATCCAGAATGGGGCGCAGTAGCTTGGGATATTCTGCCGGATTGTATTCCAGATCGGCGTCTTGAATCAGCACGACATCGCCGGTTGCGGCGGCGAATCCTGTTCTTAGAGCGGCTCCCTTGCCCTGGTTGTAGCTCTGCTCAATCAAGCGGATATCGGAATACTTGGCGGCAAGATCCTTGATGATAGCAACCGAGCGATCTTTTGATCCGTCATCGACAATCAGGATCTCCCGCTCAAGGCCGCTGATGTCAGCCGCCCTGACCCGATCGACGATGGTCACCAAGGTGGCCTGCTCATTGTAACAGGGAATGACGATGGAAATTTTTGTTACGGTCATGATGTCACCAGTTTTTGGGCTTCCTCAAGCACTGCCACCACGGCGATGGCCTGATCGAGATTGCTTGTGTCGTCTTTCTCAAAGATGATGGCGTCGGCAAAGTCATGTACAACCTGCTCAAGCGGGCTGGTGGTCGCGATGTCGATCGGCTCACCTATTCCCTCGGGCCGGGTAAAGGGCTCAATGGGCGGATACAAGGTCAGCTTCGATGGCGCCAAATCATCGTAGATCAAGGTTGCCAAATCGAAATAGGCGGTAAAGCGTCGCCGCTTCTCGGCCAGTATGTTCGACAGATCGATCCGCGCTGAAACACCCTCGGGAAAGGCAAGGTCCAGCTCCACGGACTGGGCGATGCCATCCTCGATCTTCAGGTCTTGCGTCCGCCGCGCCTTGACACCCTCCGGCATGCGCAAGGCAAGGTCGAGGCACATCGCCACGTCATGGCTGCCCCAATCCCATAAGACATCGGCGTCCTTGCGAAAGGGACCGTAATTGCCAGCTTCGCCCCACATGGTCTTAAGGCGGCCCAGATGTCCGCCCAACTCGCTTAAGGCCCTGAAGGCAGGACTGAACAAATGCGTGTGATCGACCATGACGAAGCTGCTCCTGGCCGCTGCCAGACTTTTCAGCTCAATCGCCTCGGCCAGGGAAAGGGTCAGCGGCTTTTCGATCAATACCGGCAGGCCGACTGCAATCGCCGCCTTTGCCATCTCAGCATGCAGGGCTGGCGGGGTCGCCACGATCAGGCCCTGTATGCCTGGCGCCTGAGCCACGCTTAACCAGTCGGCAAGGACACGACAACCTTCGGGTACCAGTTTTGCTGTTTCCGGATTCTGGCTGGCCAACAGATCCAGGCGCACGCCCTTCATGGCCGCGATGGTGCGGATATAGGCGCGGCCCCAGCGGCCGGCACCGATAAGCCCCAGCTTGATCACGGCTCGCCGGTGTAAGCGCGGTTCGACCAGGTAAAGAAGCGCCGAAGCCCTTCGTTCAGATCGACTGCGGGTTCGTAACCCAGTTGCAGGCGCGCCTTGCGAATATCGGGGCAGCGACGGTTGGGCTCGTCAGCGGGATAGCTGTCGGGATATTCGATCACATTGCAGGCAACAGGCTTATCAAGAACCGTCTCGATATGCTTGACCAGCTCCAGCATGGAAATTTCGGGCTTGGGATTGCCTATATTGTAGGATTCTCCGGGAACGCCCTTCAGGATGGTCAGCAGAAAGCCCACCATGGCGTCGGTGATATAGCAGAATGTGCGCGTCTGATTGCCGGTGCCATAGACGCTGACCGGACGCTCGCCTTTGATGTGGTTGGCGAAGTTGGGCAGCACACGGTAATCGGTTTCCTGCATGCCCGGCCCAAAAACATTGAAAGGCCGGATGCAGTTGGTGTGGGTGCCGTGCTTTTCATGGAAGATGTAGCAAAGCGTTTCGCCGACGCGTTTGCTTTCGTCATAGCAGGAACGCGGCCCCTGACAGGAAACATAGCCGCGATAGCTTTCCTGCGTCGGCACACTCTTGGCGTCGGGATCGCCATAGATTTCCGAAGACGAGAAAAAGGTGAAACGCGCGTTATGTTTCTCGGCCAACTCAAGCATGTTGCGGGTGCCGTTGATGGCGACGTCCAGCGTCTCCAGCGGATAGGCGCGGTAATAGAAGGGGCTGGCGATGCCTGCCGCCTGAATCACATAATGCAGCGGACCTTTCCATTTATAGGGCTTGATCACATCATGCTGCACGAAGGTGGTGTGGGGATAATCGGCGACTTTGGCGCCTTCCTTGCCCGCCGTGATCAGATTGTCGAGCGCTACCAGCGTCACCGGCTTTGGCAGATACTTGTTGATCTCGGCGAAGACTTCCATGAAGTAGCGCCCGAGAAAGCCGCGCCCACCGGTCAGCAGCACCGTTTTGCCGGCGAAATCCTGGGCCGGTCCGCGCAGGCGCTCGGCGATTTCCAAAATGTCCGACTTCAAAAGAAATTCCTGCATTACACAACCTCGACTTCGGGAAGGGGGATCACAAACCGGCCGCCCGCAGCGCGGAAGGCCTGGTTCTTGGCGATGATGGGAGTAGCGAAATTCCAGGCCAGCACGACCAGGATATCCGGCTTCTTCTCCTGAATGGCGCTGCCCGGCAGAACGGGAATATGCATGCCGGGCGAGTAGAGACCCTGTTTCAGGGGGCTGTCGTCGATAATGAAATCGACCAGATCGGGGCCGATGCCGAAATGATACATCAGGGTGGTGGCCTTGGCGGGCGCTCCGAATCCGGCGATGCGCTTGCCCTCGGCCTTGAACTGACGCAACAGGGCATTCAGCCTTTGCTTCTTGGCGTCAATGTCGGATGCGAAGCGGCGGAAGGTTTCGGCCTTGTCCAGACCCATCGATTTTTCCTCGACCACAGCATGTGCGACCGAATCGCCAACGGGCCAGGGTCCGCCCGCCAGCTGGGCAATGCCGCGCAGCGAGCCGCCATGTGAATCGACGGGCAGCGCCTCGATCAGCTCAAGCCCGTGGCGCTTCAGAAATCCGATCAAGGGAATGACGGAATGATAGTCCAGATGTTCGTGATAGATGGTATCGAACAGGGTCTTCTGAACGACGTCTTTGAGGTAAGAGACTTCGAAGGCGAAGACGCCCGTGTCTGACAGAAGAGCCCGAATGCCATCGGCAACACGGCCCAGATCGTCGATATGCGCGAAGACATTGTTGGCCGTGATGATGGCGGCGGGCCCGTGCTGGGCGCGAATGTCGGCTGCTTTCTCCGGCGTAAAGAATCCGGCGATGGTTTCGATGCCGCTTTGCGTCGCCCTTCTGGCGATCTCGATTGCAGGATCGATGCCCAGCACCTTGAAGCCCAGCTCCTTGAAGGCCTTCAGCAAAGTGCCGTCGTTCGAGCCAATATCGAAGGCAAGGGCGTCCGGCTGCGGCTTGAAACGCTCTGCTAGGTCGGCGGCATAGGCCTCGAAATGCTTGACGAAAAGCGGCGAGGTGCCAGAGACATACACATAATTCTCGAACAGATGCCTGGGATCGACGACATCCAGCAACTGGACGTGCTTGCAATCCTCGCAAAAAAAGACATCCAAGGGAAAGCGGGGCTGATCATGCCCCAACTCGGATGCCGGGACGAAAGCGTTGGCGGGCGGCGTCGGCTCCAGCTTCAGCACAAGGCTCAACTGTTCAGCCCCGCACAGGCGGCAGCCGGTCCTGCGATGGCACAGGGGCAAAGCAGCCGTCACGGGTTGATGGGCGGAATGCGGCGAATGTCGGCCTCGTAGACTTCCTGGGCGCGGGAGTTGCGCCCCCAGGTCAGGAAAGAGGTGTCCTTGACGAAAACCATAGCGTGATCAACTTCGGGCGGCGTGAAGAACATCTGCCCCTTGGTAATGGTGATCTTCTCAGGCGCTTCAGTCGAGCCGTGCGGGCGGTGGTAGTAATCGATCTCGCCATCCAGGACATAGCAGTAATGCCAGTCGGTGGTGTGAACGTGGTTGGCCCGTACCGTG
Source organism: Alphaproteobacteria bacterium (assembly GCA_015232335.1). Classification (GTDB taxonomy): domain Bacteria; phylum Pseudomonadota; class Alphaproteobacteria; order Rhodospirillales; family WMHbin7; genus WMHbin7. The sequence continues at coordinate 157,381 of JADFZV010000001.1, forward strand.
CCCTTCTTCGAAGTGATCAGCACACAGCTTTCCATCGGCACATCGACCAGGGGCTGGATCGAGCCCCGATCATCTGCAAAGGGCTTTTCCAGGGGGACGATGACATCCTTGGGCCAGGAAGCACGTTCTTCGGCGGAAAGGGGGCGGGTTTTCACGGGTATCATTGTGGCTCTCATCGTTGGGAATCAAGGAGGTTGTAGCCCCTGGAGGCTGGATTGGCAAGGCGCAGGCTGTCTTGGTTGCACTCATCCGGCGTCAGGCGGAAAATATCGGCCTCCCAGCGAGTTATACCTAGTTCAGGCAGGGTCCTGGACTGGAACAGGGTAACTGGAATGCTGGCTAGGCGTTTTGCACAGCCCGCCCAAAGAAAGGCAGCGGCTGTTCGGCTCTGTGGATTGTCCGTCTTGGGATCGTCAAGGCCTGGAACAATCATCAGATGGCTAAGGCCCAGCTGCTGCATTTGCCGCCAGCGCTGAGCGAAATCATCAGGCTCGCCATCGCGAAAATTGATCTGGGCCTGATAGGCAGATGAGGCATAAAAGGCTGGAATATCGATATAAAAAGTCAGTTGCCGCTCGAAAAAAAGAAGATGGTCGGTTGGCGTCAAATGCTGATTCACCCAGGCGGCAGCACCGTAATGGACGACATTGCGGTGCAGATAGTCCTGGCGGTTTGCGTCACCCAGATGAAAGGCCAGGGCTGGGCGCGCATAGAGGAACAGTCCGGCTGTCTGCACAAGAATGGTCAGAGCAAGGGCGGCCAAGACCGGTTTGCGAAACTGTTTGGCGCGCTCGGCTGCCACCAGCAGGGCAACCAGCAGGCAGGGATAGACCGGAACTAGGTGGCGCACACGCTGTGATGCACCAAGCAAAATCCAGAAAGCATAGAAAACAAAGACGGCCAGCGTCAGCAGGGCAAGAGGGTGCCTGGCTAGGATCAGCAAGCGTTCTCTTAGGGCTGCGAGCGAGAAGGGCAGCAGCAGTAGCCATAGGGGGCCCATGCCCGTGCGCGCCGATTCCCATCCGGTCAGACCATCCAGCGTCGCTTTGAAGGGATAGGTCAAGAGCAATCCTAATGTGACAGGCGCCGGCTTTTCCGTGCTGGAATAATAGGTTTGAAAATAGGCGGCCTGCTCTTTGGTCCAAAGGGCCGAGTCGGCCAGCCCGAGGAATTGAAACAGCACAGGAAAAAGCGGGTCTCCGGACTGAATCCAATTCCAGAAATAGACGGGTGCGCCGCTCAGCAGCCCACCCAGGCTGAAAATCAGTCCTGCCGCAATCCAGCGGCCATGCATCAGGCACAGCAGCCCTCCGGCAGCCAGGAAGAATAGTCCGAAATATTTGGCAGCGGCAAAACAGCCCGCCAGCAATCCGGCCAGCAGAACCCAGCGCAGGTCCTTGCGCCGCCTTCCCTCATCAAGCGCCAGAATGGAAAAGAAAACAAAGGCAACAACCCGCACTTCGACCTGACCGGAACCCAGGCCATAAAGAAAGGCGGGGGTCGTGATCAATGCCAGCGTCAGAGCCAAGGCCCAGCAATCGGACAGCCACCGCTTCGAGATCAACCCTACCGACAGTACGGAAGCGATGCCGCTTAAGCTGGCCCAGAGTGTCAGCCCCTGCTCGCCACCCAGGGCCAGAGCGGGCAGATAGGTCAAGTGGATGAGCAGGGGAATCGCACCCTCGACGGCACTGGGAACGAAGGTCAAAACGCCTTCATTTAGAATCACCCTTGGCCGGGCAAAATGATAAGCCAAACTGTCGGCATCGGCGGGAGGGGCCAGGCCGACGGCCAGTAGCAGTAAAAAGACTAGAGCCAGGACGGCGATCAGTCCCATCTCGCTGCGTGTTGGGGTCGGCAACGAAAGGCGACCCAACAGCGCCAATCCGGCCAAGCCTGGAAGCAGAAGAAGACCCAAGGCCAGCGGGGTGACAAAGCCCATGAGCGCTGCGGGAAACAGAACAGTGCCCAGCAGGCCGTAGCCAATGGACCAAGCCCAGGCCAAGCGCTCCATTCCCAAAATGGTCGTCAGCAGACCCAGGCTTCTCAACAAAAGCAGGCCCAAACCCAGGCATGATGCCATCAAGATAAAAGCGACGGCTAGGGCCATCCCATCGCCTTCATCATGGCGGGCATCAGGCCCCTGAATTGCATCAGGTAAAGACTTAGGATCAGGGCAATCCAACTCCAGGCGAAAATGTCAAAAAAGCCTTTTCCTCCTTTCTGGCCAGCAAGCATCAGAATTGCTACCGTTTGCTCAGCCGTGGCCTTCCAGTCGAAATCTGCAGAGCGCCGAAGGGCCCGCTCGGACAGGTCTGACCTGAGAGTTGGGTCGCCCAGAAGCCTGTGCAGACCCTTCTCCCAGTCGTTCACGTCCAACGCTTCTGCATAAAGGCCGGCGTCTTCCAGAATTTCCGGCATGGCGGCGGCCTTTGAGCAAAGGATGGCGCAACCGCTGGCCATCGCTTCGACCAAGGGATTTCCGAAGGTCTCGACGGTCGATGGAAAGGCAAAGAGGCGACAGCTTCGATAGAGGGCGGACAGCTCATCCGGGCCGACGGAACCCAGAAACGCAACACGGTCACCGACCGCCAGTGAGCGCACCAACGCATCCAGGCTTTGGGCGTAGGCCTCATCAACTCTGCGTCCGGCGATCTTAAGGCAAAGCCCAGGAATGCGCGCCACCGCTTCGATCAGAGTATGGAAATTCTTCTGAACCGTCAGATCGCCCACGGCCAAAGCGAAATCATCACGCTGACTTGCATCAGCATGATAGCGTCTGTGATCGACGCCGTGATGAACGATTCGCACCCTTCTGGCAAATCCGAAGGCAAGATTGCGCCGGGCATAGTCCGAAACGGCAATGGCAACAGGGGATACCAGAAGCGACAGCCAGGTCATGATGCCAAGCAACATCCAGTAGATTTTTTTGCCTAGGCGCAAATCGTGATCCGTCACCCCAAGCGCATTGCGCAACAAGACGACTGGGCGAGGAGCCAGTAGAGGCCCGAAATTAGCCGGTGAGAAAGTGACATCGGCAAAGCGCCAAGCGTAGAGCGGCAAGCCAAGCTGTTCCCAGATCAAGCGGAGCAGGAATCCATCTTTGAAGGCCACACAATGGACCTTAACGCCTTCAAGAACGTCCAGAAACAGCGGTAGCTGGTTTTGGTGCAGCAGCAGATGCACCTCAAACCCTTTTTGGCGTGCCAAGTTTGGTAGCATGGCAGCCAAATAGGTTGTGCCGCCCCCTGTTCTGGCGTGCAACGCGTTGATGAAGAGTCTGAGCGGTCTGGTCATCTTCTGGAGTCGGGAAACTGTCCGGACCTCAGCATGTCCTGAAGTCGGGCCACTACCTGGGGTCCATCATAGACGGCCGAGCGCGGTTCCTGGGATAGCGGGCTCAGGCCTTGAATGGCTGGGGTAATGAACGGACCGAAGCGCCATTCGGCAAGATCGAGGGCCGAAACGATCGCTTCGCCGGTGTCGTTGCGCCGATTCTCACCAAAGACGGGCAGAATAACGAAGCGGATATTCAGGTCCTGAAGGCGCGCCGCAAACTCAGGAAAATCGACGGTGTGATGCGGCGGGTCCCAAAGCCAATCCTTCTCCTCGTCCTTAAAGTAACTTTGAAGAGCCGGAAGTTGAGGGCAGTAGTAGGAGTGCGGCGTCAGCAAGGACAGGTAGGTTTCACCCGGCTTCAGCCTGTCCGAAATATAGCGGCAGGTAATAAAGTTGGCGCCTTGCAGGGTTGGCGTTTTGGCGTGATAGTCGGCCGGGCTCATGAGGCCAAGCGCAGCCGGCAATCTCAGGGCGGCGTAGATGCCGACGAACATTGCCTCGTTCGCCCCCAAAAGCGTGAACAGACAGATCGCTAGAGCGCGCATATAGCGCTGAGGCGCACAGGCAGACCACAGATTGACGGCACCTGCTGCAGCGAGTGCGGCTGCGGCTGGAAGGACCGGCATTAAAAACCGCGCCTGCTGCGACTGGACGGCAAACCAGAGGGCGAAATAAGTCAGAACGACGGCAAAGATGGCGCCTCTGTGGTCCTGCTTCGCCAGGGGTAAGGCAGCCGCAGGCATCAGGGCAAGGAGGTAGGGAGCCCCCAGAATCATGCCATCGAAGAATTGCATGGGGGCAATCGACAGCGCCCAGGGTGAAATCAAAAAGTCGAACAAGCCGCGCCCAGTTCCGTAGGTCAGATTGTAGGCTCCGTAAAAGGGCGTTCCGTGGGGCACGAAAAGCTTGTTCATCATGGGGAAGATGGGATTGCCCGTCTCCTGCCAGGACCAGAGCATATGCGGCATGAAAACTGCCATAGCCGCAAGGCCTGTGGTGATCAGAGCGGCAAACGTCGCCCGCCTGCGCGTCAGATCATAGAGCAAGACGACGCCCAGCGAGATGGCGACAAGTCCACCCTGATACTTCATGTTGAAGCCGATCCCCAGCAAGAGCCCGAGCAGCGTCATTGAGCGCAGGTCAGGATGGGGGCGCGTTGCCAACAGCACGATCAGGGCGGCAACGCTGCTGGCGGCAAGGGCTAGATCCACCTCGACGGTGCCGATTTCCCAGACGACGGCGCGGATTGAGATGAACATCAGGGCGGCCAGGCAAGAAGCATTGAGTCCAAGCCCCATGCGGGCAGCCAACAGGCCCGTTCCTGCCGTGGCAGCCAGTCCCAGAAGGCCGGCCATCGGCTGTGCGGCGGTCTCTCCCACCAAAGCCAGCGCAAAACGCGAGAGATTGCCGACGAAATCTGGAAACAGCGCATTGGGAATGCCATTGGCCCAATTGACGGCAATAAAGCCGCGCTCAAGATCGGTCTTGGGTACGGCCAAATGATACATCAGGCTGTCGTAATCGTTTGGTGGAGCAAGTCCTTGCAGGTAAGAGAGCAAGCAGATCGCCAGCAGCAGCAGGGGTAGCGGTGCTGTGGCGCCAAGAAGGGATTTCCCAAAGTTGTTCCAGGGCATGGCTCTGATGCCTGGCAGGGAGCAGACAAAGAACGCCAGACCCAGGGCGCTCATGCTGACGCTATCCAGTCGCAGACGACCGATCAGCCCGACCGACAGGCTGAGAATGCAAGCCCCCAGCAGAAAGGCTGCAAGTGCTCGCTCCGGGTGCGACAGGCGCTTGGCGCGGTCAAGCCATTCCACCAGCGGCCAGCCGACGCCCAGGAAGGCAAGAGCAGACAGTAGACAAAGGGAAAGGGCCAGAATATTGCTCATCCGTGCATCAGCCTGCGGACCAGAAAATCGCCGAACACCGACAGCTTCTCGAGATAGTAGCCACTACTGAACCAGAGATAGGCAAGAGTCACCGCCAGGCCGTGGCTCAGCATCAAAGGGGCGCCGTAAAGTGCGAGGAGAGGTTTCACTAGATCACCCGGAAGCCAAATCAATCCGATCATGGCGCCGGAAAGATTCCGCTGCGCTCTGTGGGCTGCAAAGGCTTCATAATGAATGACGAGCACGCGAAGAAAGGCGGCCCGCAAATGCCCCGCTCTTCGTGCCATCTGGGGAAGATGGCGCAGAAGAACCTGAAGCGAGCAACGTCTGCGCTGTTCAACCTTGCTGGTGATGCCTGATCCGCTAACGGTGTAGCGTGCAAGCGCTTCGGGAAACATGACAAGACGCGCTTCTGGGTGGGAAAGAAGTTTCAGCCACAAATCGTAATCCTGGGCGGCGGGAAGGCTTTCTTCGAAACCGCCCACGGCCAGCACCGCTTCGCGCCTAGCCAGAACCGTCAGGGTGGGGATGAAGCCGCGCAGAAACAGGGCCGCAAAGGAATCCGGGCTGGCTTTGAAGTGACGATAGCAATCCCTGTGGCGTTCCTGACCTTGATCGACCTCGATGAAATCATGAGCGATCAAGGTCGCACCCTCGGCATGGGCCAGCGAGCGTTCGATCTTCGTGGGCAGCCAGGTGTCGTCGGCATCAAGAAAGGCCAGCCAGCCGCCCTTGGCCAAGCGAATACCGGCATTGCGGGCTGCCCCAGCCCCTCTGTTTTTCTGGCGGATCACCAACAGACCGATGCCATCCATGAGAGAGCGGCAGGCCTCGGCCGCCTCAAAAGTGCCGTCATCCGAACCGTCGTCGATGACGATGACTTCGAAGGGTTTTTGCGTCTGAGCCGCAACCGACGCCAAAGCTGTGGCAATCGTGCCTGCCGCTCGATAGGCCGGAATGATGACGCTGACGGCTTGGTTCAAGACAGCATTTCCTCAAGTCCAAAATCCGGGACGTCTCGACTGGGGCTTTCGACATGCAGGCGCACGACAAGCTCAAGCATCACAAGTTGGTAAATTCGAAAGGCATGGCGCGCGGGTTCGGCGCAAAGACGCTCGACCCCCGATGCCGTCCACCAGCCGCGCTCCAGACTTTGGGGGCGCTTCAAAAATTTGAGAGCCAGGCCGCCCAGGGGTCCCGCCATCCATTTCGGCACCGGCGAGGCAAAACCTTGCTTGGGGGCGTCGATGACTTCCCTAGGCAGCAGCTCCTCGGCCATGGCGCGTTCCAGTCCCTTCTGGCGCCCCTCGGGTGTGCGTGTGGCTTGTGGAACCGACAGCGCCATCTCAACCAGGCGATGATCCAGAAAGGGAACACGCCCTTCCACACCTGCCGCCATGCTGGTGCGATCCAAAAGCAGCAGCAGGTCTTCGGGCAAATAGCTGTTGATGTCGGCCCAGAGCAGGCTGGCCTGTGTCTCGCCATCCCATTCTGCGGCAAAAGTCGATTGCACCGGAGAGGGGGCGCGCTTTCTGTGGCCAATCAGCTTCAAGAAGTGCGACGGGAACAAGGTTGAATGCGCCCACAAATAGCGACCAGGGTCGCTTGAGAAAAGGTCGGCGCGTCCAAGACGAAAGGCCAGGTGCGGATCAAGCGCCTTCGTCAGCGGCTCGATCAGGCCCTTGCGCATAAAAGCGGGCAGGGTCAAATAGTGGCGCTCGACGGGCAGTTGAAAATAGCGTCCGTAGCCTGCGAAAAGTTCGTCGCCGCCGGTGCCGTTCAGCGCCACCCGGATTTCCTTACCCAGCACATCCTCGATCATCTGATTGGGCAATAGGCTGGGGTCGGCCAGCGGCTCGTCGCAATGCCAGGCCAGTCGTGGCAGAGCTTTTGCTACATCGCCGTCCGCCACGTCGATACGCGTGTGGTGTGTGGCATAGCGCTCAGCCACCTTGGCGGCCAGGGGCGATTCATCATAGGCAGCGCCCGTAAAGCGAACAGTATAGGTTTTTAGCTGGCGCTCCGACTGGCGGGCAGCCAAGGCCACCAGAAGGCCCGAATCGATGCCCCCGGACAAAAGCGCTCCCACCGGCACATCGCTGCGCAGTTGAAGCCGAACCGAATCTTCCAGCAAGGCCAGCAGCTCTTCTTGCGGATTTTCCGGTGCCATGCGGGGCATGGCTCGCCAATAGCGCTCGAAGCGGATCGACCCGTCAGGCTCCACCATCATCAGATAAGCGGGGGGAAGCTTGTAGACCCCCTTGTACAATGTGGCGGGGGCAGGCACATAGCCCTGGGTCAGATAGGCGGTGACCGAGGATTCATCGACCTCTGGGGAAAGAAGGCCCGAAGCGAACAGCGCCTTGGGTTCCGAGGCAAACAGAATGCCGCCATTCGATAGCCTGCTCCAGTAAAGCGGCTTGATCCCCAGCCGGTCGCGCAGCAGCAAAAGGCGTCCCTGGTCGTAAAGGGCGATGCCATACATGCCGTTCAGTTCGTGGACAAAGGCGCTGCCCAGCACATCATAGGCCGCCAGGGCGGCTTCCATGTCGCCGTCCGTGGCATAGGAATAGGCGGAAAAACGCTCGCGCAGATCGCGGTAATTATAGATTTCGCCATTGCCCATCAACACCCGGCCCCTTGCCACCAGGGGCTGTTGACCGGTCGCTAGATCGATGATGGCCAGACGCCTGAATCCAGCCTGGAAACGATGATCGGGCGTGACATGGCGCCCCTCGCCATCCGGGCCGCGATGGGCCATGACGCTCAGCATGCCATCCAAATCGGCCATCACGGGCGAAACGCCAAGGGGCAAAAACAGACCGGCCAGCCCGCACATGTCAGGCCACCTCAAGCATCAGGCTGCCCTGCCAAAGCGGCTGCACAGCGTTTTGCGCGAAAAGGCGCGTGGCTGGCTGGCCGCGCCCATAGCTTGTCCAGCGGGTGAGCGGACTTGTCTGTAGGGGGGAATCGCATGTCAGAGAGATGCATCCCTGGGGCGTCGAAATGCGAGCAGTGTTTTTTGACAGATCAAGTGGGTGTGGCACGACCAGGGCACGTTCAATTGGGCACCGACCCTTTCCTGAAACAACGTCCTTGATGGAAAAACATTTGTCGCCGGCTGCAAAGTCGCGCGAGATTGAGGCGTCTTGAAGCGAATAGTCCAAGGTCAATCTGTGCTGTGTGTGACAAACCCTGGGGGCTGGGCCGCCCATGCGGGTGCGAAACTCTGGGGCATAATAAGGACGGTTGGTGGGCCTGGGATCGCGTCTTGAGATTGTGATGCCATTATGAACAACGGCCTGGCGATACAAGGCGGCTTCGCCCTCGTCGCCATAATGTCCGCGCCCGGCATCGACGATCAGGGGAACGCCTCTCCAGTGCAGCTCGAAGCTGCCAAGATCCTGATGTCCATGACCCGGCATCGGCGGCCAGCCGTCGGGAGCGGCGAAAAGCAGCAGTGACCAGTCACCTGCCTCAAGGCGATGCCAACCATCCGCCGACAGATCTGCTTGGCTTCGTTTGAATTGCGGAAGAAGCCTTTCAGGCGCCAGGTCGGGCGAGATGTCGCCGATCAGGGGAAGACCGCCCGATAATAAAAGTCCGCCTGCGGCATGGCGAGCCTTTGCCGCAATCGCGTCAAGCTCCTCTGTTTCAGGCCGACCGGCTTTTGCCGCCCACTCGGCCGCCTCGGTGTAATTTTTGGACAACAGCAGGTGATAATGCGCCGAGCCCTCGATCAACACGCCACTCGGCCCGAAAATGCGCTTGGCCTCCTCAAGCAAAATGCGCCCACCAAGCTCGGCGGCACGAGTCCATCCGAAAGCAGTCCCCAGACGAAAAAGACCGCGCCCGTTATTGGCCAGATGGTTGCCTGTGTAATGGGGGCCAAAATATTCAAGCCTGGAGGCAATGACCGGCGCATGCGCCGCAAGAAGTCGCCAGTTGTCGGCATAGGGTTCCGGCAAGCCGTGACGCTCGGCGAAAGCCAGCAGATGAATCGCACGCTCGGCTGCCGTATAGGGATGCCATGCCCAGCCGCCCTCGGGCACGCCAAAGCGCTGCTGCCATGCCTGCCAGATCGCTGCCACCCAATTTGGATCGCTGCCATCATCGATCCAGGAGAAACGATGCAGGGCCAGCAATTGCTCGACATCGTCGAAGGGCTGATCGAACAAGAACGCTGCCTGGCCGGGCTCAATCGTAAAATCCTTGCCTGCAAGATCGAGGCTTGCGCTTTTTGTGGGCGCCTCTGACAAAAAAGTCTGAAAACGCCCGTCGGGTTCCGGCGCCGTTCCCAAGTCAAGCGATGTCAGGTAAGGCGGATGATGCGCTGAAAAGGCGGGCGGTCCCGGCGTTTTTCCCAAAGCGCGTTCTAAAAGCCAGCGGCGCAGTGTGGCATCTTCAGCAACCTGTCTTGCTTTGCGCAATAAAGATGGAATCACGCGCGAAAGGCCTCTTGCCAGAAAGCCGTATCGGCGGGTGCGAAGACGGATGCGGCGTCAATGGCTGGAGGGAGCGTCAGTTTGTCCAGCGCAGCGCCAAGAGCGGCGGCATCCGTTTCGGCAATGGCAACGCCGTCGGGCATCACATCGACCGGCACCTTGCCTTGGGGCAGGAAGCGCAAGGTTGGAAGGTCCGCCAGCACGGCTTCCAATCCAACCGTGGTCAGGCAATAAAGCACAGCCGACACGGCAATAATCTCTCCCAGGCGCTTTTCCGTGGGTTCAATTCCCTTCTCTGGCTGAAGATGAAAGGGAGTCATCGGATGGTCCTTGACAAGAAAATGCCGTCCCGCCTCGGCCAGAGGGCGCAAAGCATCAATCATTTGACCGGCGATATCGCTGTCGAAAGGAAGGGCTACGAAGACAGGGGCCGTTGGGTCATATTTGGTTGCGGGTGGCTTTGCAAAACGCAGCGCACCGCCCACGGCCAGAATATGGCGCGGGCAGCCATAACGCATCAGGCGGCTTAAGTCCGAGGAGCCGACGGTCAGAATGCGATCTGGCAGGCTTTGCAAGCCGTCTGGGTTGGAATGCGGCGCGTAGTTCCATTCGCGCCAGCCCACCGTGGCATGCTGATAGCCCAAGGTCGGAATGCGCCTAAGCTTGGCGGCACGCACTAAGGCGCGCTCCCAGGAATGATTCTCCCAGGGCCAGGCAACAATCTTGGGCTGAGCATGCTCGAGCCAAATCTCTGTGCAGTGAATCTGCCAAGCAATAGCGGCGGCCTGCGCCGTAGCACCCTCGATCATCGCAGCACGACGGATCAGCCAGTTGCTGGACATCACAGGCCGCCAACGGGTCTTCCACAAGCCTCTTGCGAAATCCGGTTTGCCAAAACCATGCAGGCTGAAGCTCTGCCCGTTCTTGCCAAGATGCTGCGCGCTGTCGGGCTGGCCATCGACATGAATCATGCGAACAAGCTCGGGCATCTCTTTCATCAGCGAGCCGAAATAGGCGTCGTTGCCCTCTGCCGTGCTGGCCGGGTGGGCATAGACCAGGATGGTCGGTCTGTCCTTTGGGCAGGCCTGGGATTGTTCCGCCAATTGCCGCGCCCAGCCTGCAAAGCGCTGTCCGGCTGCCAGCCTGGCGGCAAAACCTCGTAGTTTTAATTTGACTTCCTTCCAGAAGAGCGGTGGCTTGGAACTAATATCGGCAACGCCATGCCTACCGGTCAGATGGCGAAACAGCCAGGGATCATCGCAGACAAGCAGGACCGTGTCCTTGCCGCTTGCCCATTCGTCGGCGAGCCGAGTCCATGCCAGCATCAGTCCGAAATCGGAAATATTGGCGGCCGAGGAAGGCGTTTGTGCCAGAACGCTGGAAGGTTCCTGCCCCAGGGCCTGGGCGATATTCCACCACTCCTCGACCGAGGCATCGAAGGCGGTTTCCAGCAACTTTGCCAGTCCCTTGATCTTCAACGCCGGATGCAGGCACGAAGGCTCCGGCGCACCTGCGATGGCGCACCAGCGATCGAACCCAGCCTTGGGAGGGCGGGCGGAGCGGCAGAGAAGAACGGGCATCAATCAGCGCTTTGGGAACAGGCCCTGGCTAAGGATGGTGGTCAGCACCAAAATGACATGGTGGGCGCGAATCTTTTTGCCCTCGTCATAACTGCGGCCATGATAATTGATTGGCACCTCATACCAGACGCGGCTGGCCTTGACCGCCTTGGTCAGAATCTCTGCCTGCTGCTCCCAACCGAACGTGGTCAGGCGGTCGGCATCGATTAGGGAGCGTTTAAAAACCAGATAGCAGGAATAGATATCTGTGAAGGTCGTGTTGTTGACCAGATTGAACAAAAGCGTGATGAAGCTGTTGCCCAAACGGTGCCAGAAATAGAAGACCCGTGTCTGGCTGGGGGCGACGAAGCGGCTGCCCATCACCACCTCGGCCCCGCGATCCGTGATGGGGGCCAGCAGGGCGGCGTAGTCGCAAGGGTCGTATTCCAGATCTGCATCTTGAAACAGAATGTAATCGCCGGTGGCGGCTCGGATGCCATCTTGAACCGCAGCCCCTTTGCCGCCATTGCAAACGCGCTCTATCAGCTTTGAATAAAGCTCGGGGCGTGATTTAAGTCTTGCGAGCGTTTCATCCTTCGAGCCGTCATCGACCACCAGAATTTCAAAGGAAACCCCCTCAAGCCTTTGCGCCCTCACGCGCTCAAGACAGGCCAGAATCGTGGCCTCTTCATTGTAAACGGGGATAACGACGCTGACGTTAAGCATCTCTCGAATTACCATGCCGTATAGCGGTTGGCGAGCGACAAATCGCGCTTCAGAAGCACCGCGAAAAAGCCCTCGAAGTCAAGGCGCGCCCATAAGGATGCTGTGACCGCCAGGAAATGCTTTTTGGGATATTGCCGATATAGTCGAGACAGGACCGGCGAAAAGCCGGAAAACCTGGCGAGGCGCAACCAATCTTTGGGTGACAGTTCGAACAGATGCATTTCTTCGGCGGTAATGGCACTTGGCAGCAAAGCCGTGTCCATGTCCAGTTCGCGACCGCCAAAGCGGCTTTGGCGCACATAGGGCACACTCATCAACAGCCAGGGCGAGCTGCCAGAAGTTGCCAGCCGGTGCAGAAAGCGCAAGGGGTCGGTCAAATGCTCGACCATTTCGAAGGTCATGAAAAGATCGGGCGCAATGCCTTCAAGATCCATTTCCTCTGCCCGGGCCAAAAGGGCGTCGCCGCCCTTGGACTTGACCTTGTCTACGGCCACCGGATCGAGATTGACGCTGATCACGCGCTTGACCCGAGGCTCCAGCGCCTTGATATAGGTCGCGTGATTGCCGCAGGAATCGCCAATGTCGGCCAGCACCAGATTGCTTCCGCCAAGATGCGCGATGGCTTCCAGTGCCATCTGTACCTGAAAGGCGTGAAGGCTGCGCATCTTGCATTCCCAATAGCGTACATACTCCGCCTCATCCATCGCCAGGCTGTACTGGTCGCGGATATCGGGGAGAATGGTGCGCAGCCGTTGGCGCAGATCAAGCAGCCCCTGTTCCTTGGCAGCTGCATCAAGCGACGCCGCCGAGAGCTTCTGGTAAAGGGCGCGGGTATCCAAGCCCAAAGATTTGGCACAACGAATCAAACTCATTTTTCCGCCAGATAGGCTGAGGTCATGATCTGGGCAAGCGGGGTGCGCGCCGCTCGTGAGGGTGGATGACGGTATCCATAGCGCGACAGCCGTGCCGCATTGTCGGTAAGACGCACGGCCTCTGCCAGGGCTTCGCCTGCATTCAAAACAATATAGGGCAGGCGCAACTCGGCCTTTTCGGTGTCGCCTGAAAAATCCATGCCGAACCAGGAGACGGTCTTGTCATCCAGAGTGGGGCCTTCGGTTTCGCGCAGATCGAACAGCAGGGCACCGCTTGTCCGTGTCCAGGCAGTGGCCAGGGTTTGCCGCCAGGATTCATGCAGATGCAAAATGCCCAGAACCAGCACCAGATCGAAACGCTCGTCGCCCAGCGCCGATAGATCCCCCTCGGGGCAGCACAAGAAGCGGTGGTCCGGATGTCGCTCTTGGGCCAAGGCGATCATGTCTGGGCTGATATCGACACCCGTGTAGCGAAAGGACGTCAGATGCTCGCCCAGTACCGAGGCAAAACCGCCCTGGGCGCACCCGATATCCAGAACGCGCATGCCTTCTTGCAATCGATCCTTCAGAAAGAACCATTCCGACGGATAAACATCTGCTGTGGTGCCGCGTTCCTTCGAAAAGAAATCTAGAACGCCGGGCTGACTCCAGGACTGAGCGTTGCTCATGACAGGGCTACCTGCAAAGGATCGCCGTAATGGTCAAGTCCGTCGATGGCGGCCCGACCCATGGCCAGCATGGCCTCCTCGGCCGATCCGCCGATATGGGGTGTTACCAGAAAATTGGGCAGGTGAATCAGCTCCATGTCCGAGGGGGGCTCGACTGCGAACACATCAAGTGCTGCCGCTGCCAATCTTCCTTCAATTAGCATGGCTTTCAGTTCGGCCTCGTCTAGCAATCCGCCACGAGCCGCATTGATCAAAATGGCGTCGGGTCGCATCAGGCGCATGCGCGTAGCCGACAGGATATTGCGCGTACTGTCATCCAGGGGCAGGTGCAGCGTCACTACATCGGCCTGCTTCAGCAATTCTTCCAGCCCCATCATTTCGACACCCCATTGGGTGCAGAAATCGGGCATCGGCTTAAAGTCGTGGGCGATGATGCGGCAACCCCAGGGCTTGAGCAATTGGGTAAGGTCCTTGCCGATGTGGCCGAGACCAACGATTCCCACCGTACGCTGGGACAACTGGCGGCCCATCAATTGCTTCCACCCCCCGGCCTGCACTTGTGCGTTTCCTTGCGGAATATGACGCAGCAACGCAACAGCATAGCTGATCACCAATTCAGAAACAGAGCGCTTGTTGACGCCGCCTTGCCAGCCCAGCTTGATGCCGCGCCGCTTCATGGCCTCAAGATCGATCATGTCGAGACCGACGCCGTATTTCGCCACCACCTTAAGCTCGGGCAGTTGGCCGAGCAGCGCGTCATCCAGGCGCTCAAGCGCAGTGACGATTTTTTCGTGACCTTGCAGAAACGCAACCAGCTCTTCTCCGCCCAGTGATTTTCCCTCGTCATTGAATGTGACCTGGGGATAGCGGGCCAGCAATTCGGCGCGCAAAACGGGATGCTTCGAGAAGGAGCGCGAGGCGACGGCGACTTTGGTCATGCGGGGCGCACCACGTCCAAATAGGTCCGGGCCAGGGCTAGAAACCGGTCGTCAACCGCAAGGGTACGCCGCTCGATCCGACCCTCGCCATGCGGCAGTATGACCGTCACTGATTCCGCGCTTACATTCTTCTTGTCCTTGGACAATGCCGCCATGAAGGCATCGAAAGGAATTGGCGTTATTTCGTATCCTTGGTAATTGGCTTTCAGAACCGGGTGGGCGCGCCCCGGCAGTTCAGCCTCGCACAGGCCCAGCCCGGCCGCGATATGATTGGCCATGTCAAGCCCGATAGTGACGGCGATGCCATGGGGCACGGCAAATTGCGTCGCCGCCTCGATGGCATGGCCGAAGCTGTGGCCATAATTGAAAATGTTGCGGACCCCCTGATCGAATTCGTCCTGCTCGATATAGCGCTTTTTGATCTCGAGACTGGCCCGAAGATAGCGCAGCAGCAAGGAACGATCCTTCAGCATTGCTTGGTAATCATTGGCGATGCGCAAGAACGAAGCCGGGCTATCGATGGCATGGACTTTCAGCATTTCGCCGATGCCGGATCGCACGTCGCGCTGATCCAGCGTTTCCAGAAAACGGGTGGAGAGATCAATGCGCTTGGGTGGCGTGAAAGTGCCCAGAATATTTTTTGCTTCTGCGCAATTGATCGAGCTTTTCGAGCCAATGCAGGAATCGGCCTGAGCCAAAAGTGTGGTGGGCAGAAAGCGCCAATCCAGCCCACGCAGCAGGGTGGCAGCCAGAAAACAGGTGATATCCTGCACAATGCCGCCGCCGATGGCGACCAAAGTGTGGCCGCGCCTGACGCCCTGAGCGACCAGATGAGCGACATAGACGGGAAACCGCTCCAGCGATTTAGCCTCCTCCGAAGCCTCGATCAGCAAAGCCGAGGGATGGGCCAAAATCCGATCCATCTTGCTTGCGTACAAATCAGCCACGCGCCGGTCGATGATGAAATGCAGGCCGGACAGATCTGACGCATTCAACGCGTCCAACGCATCCTCGTCGAATCGTACTTCGTAAGGCCCCTTGTGCGACTGAATGACCAACGGATCAAACACGCGTGAAGCCCCCGTCGATGGCGATATTCTGGCCGGAAATATAGGTGTTTTCGGGCCCGGCCAGCCAGGCCGCAAAAGTGGCGATTTCCTGAACATTGCCCAACCTGCCCATGGGAATTTCCTGGACCACCTGCGCTAGCCCCTCCGGCCCCAGCATGCGCTGTGTCAGCTCGGTTTCAATAAAGCCGGGTGCTATGCAGTTGGCCAGAATGCCGTCCTTTGCCACTTCGGCGGCCAGGGCGGTTGTCATGCCGTCGATGGCGAACTTGCTGGCGGAATAGCTGGCGCGTTGGATGCGCGATATTTTTCCCCAGATCGAGGAAATATTGACGATGCGCCCCCAGCCCTGCTTGCGCATATGGGGGACCACGGCGCGAGTGAGTAAAAACGGCGCCGTCACATTCACCGCCTGGATCTTGGCAAAGTCCTTGGGATCTATTTCCGCAAAAGGGGATATTTTGTTGATGCCGGCATTGTTGATCAAAATGTCGATCTTCATGTCGGCGATGCGATCGGCGAAATTGGAGGTTGCCTTTGGGTCGGAAAAATCGACGGTTTCATAGGCACATCCCGCAGGGGCTTCTCCGTTGGGTTTTGTGCCTGTCACGATCACAGTCTCGCCGCGTTTCAATAGTGTTTCTGCAATAGCGCGTCCGATGCCGCGCGTTCCGCCGGTGATCAGGGCCGTTCGCGCCGTCATCAGTAGCTCCCCCACAAAGGGTCTTGGGCCATCGCGGCCTCGACGGTGGCGATGTCGTGCGGACTGTCCACAGAGAAGCTGGGCCGGTAGGGATAGGGGGCTATGTATTGGTGATAGGCATGATCGTAAAGCCGGTTGCTGTCGCAGGCCTCCTTGATTTCAAGCGGCGATGGCAAGAGTTCAGTAAACAGTTTCAGAAAATGCCAGCGAAAGCCGAAAATGCCGTAGATGCGACGCGCCCCCAATTCGGGCGAGAAGGACTTGCAGTAGGGCAGGGGGGCGCGCGATGTGTAAAGCACCTTGCCCTTGAGATCCCAGATAATCTTAAGCGCGTCCGGATTGCGGTATTGCGCTTCATCCACGATGTCCATGGCTAGAATGGTTCCTAAAACCTCCTGAGGGCGCTCTTCCATGGGTGCTATGGTGGCTGCAATCATGTCGGGATGCATCATCGGCTCGTCGCCCTGCACATTGAGCACGATATCGTCATGTGCAATCTGAAAGCCGCATTTGGTGGCGGCTTCGGCAACGCGGTCCAGGGCGCGAACATGATCAGAGCGCGTCATAATGACCGGATAGCCTTTGCTTTCGGCAAAGGTCTTGATTTCCTCATCGCAGGTGCAGATTGCCAGGGCATCCCAGCGCGGAAACTTCTTAGCGCGCTCGAACACATGCTCCAGCATCGGGCGCCCGAAGATTGGGAAAAGCGGCTTGCCGGGAAAGCGGCTGGCCGCCATGCGGGCGGGAATAAGTCCGATGATGCGTGTCATGGGGCGAAATTCTCCACGATGTCGGAAAGGTTCCAGCGCGCCTGCCAATCCGAATCGGCGCAATAGATGCGATAGACCAGTTGCATGGTGTTCCAGGCATCTTGAGACGAGCCCGCCTCGACCTTCCCGCCTCGCAAGACGGCGTCGGCGAATTCAGCCACTTCATCGGCCCAGGAAGGGTCCTTGCGGTAGTGCGTGGTTTGCTCTCTAGGATCGCCCGAATCATCTTGGGGATCGGCCCAAAGAACGGTCAGCGTTTCAGCGCCATAGCTTTTCGATCCCGACAGAATGCCCGACAGAATCAAGGCCCCCTTCTCGAAAGTGATTTCCAGGCTGAAGCGGTGTCGCCATTGCGTCGCCGTGGAATGCAGCATGGCCACAACGCCCTTATGGCTGCGCAGCAGGGCATAGGCATTATCCTCGACATCATGGCCCCAGAAGCGATTATCGACGAAGCTTTTGACATCGACGAATTCGCCGGCAAACAAGCGCATCAGATCGACCATATGAATGCCCTGGTCAAGCAAAATGCCCCCGCCCGCCTGGGCCCGCTTGGTGCGCCAGTCGGAATGTGCGCCGAAGCTGACAAACTTCGATTTGCCGTAAACGCCCCTGAGATTGACCACGCTGCCCAATTCGCCCGAGCGCAGAATCGCCAGCGCATCGCGTACCGAGTCATGATAGCGGTGATTGAATCCATACTTCAATTTAAGGGCGGGATGCCTGCGCTCGGCCTCGATGACGCGGGCGATGTCGGAAAGATCGCGCCCCGGCGGCTTTTCGCAAAAGACGTGCAATCCCTGCTCCAGCCCCGCAATCGTGACATCCGCCGCCACGTCGTTGGTCAGGCAAACAAACAGCGCATCCAGGGCCTCGGATTTCAGCAATTTCTCGGGCGTTTGGTAGTGGCGAACGCCGTCGTCGAAGGTGCCCTCATCGGCAAATGCGCGGTCGCAGACCGCCACAACGCGCATATCGCTTCTCTTGTCGATATATTGGCGCCGCCGCTTGCCGACAACGCCATAACCGGCGATTCCAATTTTCAGCATGCTTGCGGTGTCCGATAGAGATTGGCCAATGAGTCGTCGTAACGTCCCAAACGAGACGACTCGCCGCCGTCCATCACGTCAATCCAGCCGCCACTGGCCTCGTCGGATCGGTAGAAGGAATTGAGCAGGCGGATCGAGCCCAGCGCGTCGGCCTCCGTTACCGGATAGGGCTTCATCTGGTGGAAGTATGCGGCAATATCCTCATAAATCGCGCGATGGCCAAGCCCATAAACATTGCCCGAGAAGTCTTCCGAATTTGTGGCGCAGGCCGAGGGATCAGGGGTGAAAACCTGCAACTCGTTGACGGCAATGCCGCCGATCTGCGCCAATCCTTCCGAGCCTACGATAGATAAGGACGCTTCGTAATCGATGGGCCGGGCCGCTGTGGTGACTTCCAGCGTGCCGACCTTTGAATCGCCATAGGTCATGGTGGCGACCACGGTGTCTTCAACCTCAATCTTGGCGCCCTGCGTGCGCATGGTGGCGGAAACGCGCATGACCTCGCCGCCCAGATGGCGCAATAGATCGACATGGTGGATGCCCTGGTTGGTCAGACAGCCGCCATCCTGGGCAAAGGTGCCGCGCCAGGGAGCCAAATCGTAATAGCGTTGCGGGCGGCACCAGCGGGTGCGAACGGCCATAATGCGAATCTCACCCAACTCGCCGGAATCGATCGCCTTCTTAACACGCTTGACCGCCAGGTTATGCCGATTCTGAAAAACCGGAAACATCTGAACGCCCGCCATAGCCGCTTTTGCATAGGCGTCAGTCAATTGGCTGGGCTTCATGAAAGTGGGTTTTTCGACCACAACATGCTTACCCCAACGCTCGATCATTTCCAGCGTATGCTCATGATGCATGCCCGAAGGGGTGATCACCGCCACCACGCTGATCTCGGGATGCTCGGTCAACAGCTTGCGATAGTCGGTATAGAAGGGCACATAGAACTCGTCGCCATAAGCCTTCGCCTTCTCCGGCACCAGATCGCAAACGGCGGCCAGCCTGACGCCGGGCATGCCCGCAATCGAGCGGCAATGATGGCCCGCAATTCGACCGCAGCCGATGACAGCCACTTGAACGGAATTGGATGTCACGAAACCTCCGAAATGCGCTGGATAATGGGTTTGAACAAGTCAGGTGTGGTTGCAGAAAAGCGTGAAAAGCCCTTGAGACAAGGCTCGTTAAAATCCTTGCGATAATAGACCAGGGGCTCTAGGGCGGCATGAACCTTTGCGGCCTGCTCCCCGAAAGCAACGTGCATGAAATTACCCTGGCCCTTCAAGGTTCGGTAGCCCAGGCGCTCCATCTCGGAGAGAAACAAGTCTTTACCGGCCTGCAGGCGCTTGACCGAGTCCATCATGTCGCCTGCATAATCCAGCATGCGCTGGAATGCATGCACAGCCACGGTGTTCACCTCATACATCGGGCGAACCTTGTGCAGAATCTTGGCAACCTCTGGCGAGGCGGCGGCATAGCCGATGCGAAGGCCTGCCAACCCCCAGGCCTTGCCGGTCGAGCGGGCCACCACCAGATGATCAAAGCGCCGTGTCCAGGCAATGCAGCTTTCGGCGTGAAAGGGAAAATAGGCCTCGTCGATCAGAATCAAGGCGCCTACGCGCTGGGCGGCGCGCATGATCAGTTCCAATTCGCGAATGGGATAGAACGTGCCGGTGGGACTGTCGGGATTGGGCAGGCAAACCAGCTTGGGACGCTCCTGAGCGATGGCCTTGATGATTTCTGCCGACAGCAACAGCGGCCCGTTATTCGATGGACGGTAATCGAGGGTGACTGCCTTGGCACCGTACATGCACGAATAGACGCCGTACATGGCAAAAGTAGGATTGGTGTGCAACACCACATCGCCTGGAGAAATGTAGGCTTCAAAGACCGCGCGAATGGCGCCGTCCGACCCGGCCGTCAGGACCAACTGCTCGGGAAACAGTTCCAGAATGTCGGCGAGCTTTGCGTAAAGAGAGGCGCTGTCGGGATAGGTGTAATAGGCCTCAGAGGGCAGGGAGCGCATGACCTTCGTCACAACAGCCGATAATGCGGGATCAGTGTTTTCGTTCTTGTCCAGCCAAAGCTTTGACGGATCACGCATACTCGCCTTCGTCCAGTCTGGACGGGTGAGAGCCGGATTGGCAATGTCTGGCCGGGGACGCGGCCTGGGGCCTAGTGTTGGCGATTGCATCATGTGGCGACCATTCATAACCATTCAGGGTCTGTTCTCGACGATGGCATAGACAAGATCACCAAAGCCATGACGGATCAGGGTCTCTCTGTAACGCGCATCGGCAGCATAGAACCCGCTTTCCAAATCCTTGCGCAGTTCCGGGCTTCCATGAAATTCACCACTCATGTGAAAGCGGTAACCGACATTGAGGCTGGGCTGAGGGGTTTTGCAGTCCGTCCAGTGCAGATGGTTGGTCAGAGAATAAGTCTGGTCCACTCCGATCTTCATATGTTTGAACCCCGCCCTTTCCAGCATCAGTCGAAGCGTATTCTGGTCATAGTAAAACAGATGGGGTTGGCGGAAATACATCTGATCGTAGCCTGAAACCCGATACAGCGACAGGAGCGGATCGCGCACATTTGGCACTTCGATGTAAAGAATCCCACCGGGCTTGACGTAACTCATGGTCTGTCTAAGCCATGCCAGAGGATCGGGAATATGCTCAAGCACATGGAGATAGACCACAACGTCGAAGACATCCTCAAGAACAATTTCCTCAAGACCCTCTGTGTAAACCTCGGCGCTATAAAGTTGGCGAAGCGAATCGGCTTGATCTGAGTTGAACTCCTGACACACCAAGCGCTTGACGCGATCGCGGACGACCCTGGCAAATTGCCCCGATCCGGCCCCGATCTCGAAAAGCGATGTTTGGGCAGGATCAAGATATTGGGCTATGCGCTCGGCCTTGATCTTGTATGGGTCGTGGGGCGTTCCGACCAACTCGTCCAGTGATGGCACATACTGGTAGCTTCCCTGGTAAAGCTCGGCAATTCGCTTTGGCTCGAAGAATTTATCTTCCAGGAAAACCAAGCAGCAGTCTTGGCAGCGCAGCACATTGGCATCAATGCCGCTCTTGATGCGTCGGCAGATAATGTCAAGACGCTTCGATCCGCAAAGGCGGCATGTTTCATTCATTGTCATGCGGGAATGCGCCTTGGGGATCTAAGAAGCTTTTTGACGAAAACCTTCGATAGGATGCGCGCAACGCCCGCGTCATCGCTGCCATAAAGGGACACAAACTTTCTCACCGTATCTTGCTGGTTGGCGTCGAGAATAAAGTGGTAGGACAACGGCTCATGCAAGCGGCAAGAAACATCGGCCGCCGCCCTGGCGTCATTTTCAAGAAAGGCCTCGATATCATGCGCAAAGACAACCTCAACCGGCCTTTCGGGGGCGGTGAATATGTCGCGCGTGCAGGCGGCATCAAAGGCGACCAGATCGTCGATCAAATCAATAAAGTCGCTCTTTGCCTTTACCTCGGCCAGCAGCCGATGGGCGCCTTCGCGGGCAAGAGACGTAATCTCATCAAGATAGGTGGTCATGCTCAGCGCCTTGAAGGTGAAGAGCACGTTGAACCCAATTTCATTGTTCAGATAGCGCTCGATCGTACCTGGCTGCCTGACGAAGGCAAGAAGCTCGTCCAGTTGCGGCCAAAGTTCCTCCCGCGTCGCCTTCTCGAACAAGCAAAAGAACTCATTCAGGCGAGCGCTGGGCGGAATGCCCTGCATGATTTCCAGCCAGCGGGAAGGCTTGGCGCCTACAAGCTTGAAAAGCTGAAGCAGGCCGTCGAAGATGCCTTCGTTGTAGAAGACCGTTACCAAGAGATTGAAGCGTCGGCACTCAAGATAATCCTCGAAGGAAAGCGTTTTGTTGGCGACGCAAACCTCCTCGATTTCCGCTGCCACAACGCTTTCTCCAAGGATCTCGTACTTGCCAAAGCAGCGAGGCAGCACGCGATAGCGGATATCCATCTCGTACTTGCTCCGGCTGGCAGCCGATCCTAGCTCGCTTCCTGGAAGCAACATCAAGAGATGCGTGCCAACGCGCGTGAATCCCGCGTCCATCACGGTCTTTAGCGTACTTAAATGAGCCGTCTTGCTGTCGCCAGGAAGGGCAAGAATGACCTCGCTATAAGAATGGCTATCGACATCTGCGGCATCAAGCGCAAGCTGCATCAGCTCGTCGGCTGAAATGTTCTTGCGATTAATCTCCCTTAGCACACTCTCATCTAGGCTCTGCACCGAACCAGCAAGCCGCATGGCTCCCTTGACCAGGCGTGCCGCCTCAAGAACACGAGCCTTCTGATTCTTGCCGGTGGCTGCGCTGATATATCCCGGCCAGCCAAATCGCTCCTGACTCTGCGCTATCTTGCGACAGGTCTCGATGTCCTCGGCATACATGCCAAAGTTTGAATCGGCGATGAACAAGTCGTTGCGAAAGCCCTTGGCGGTTCCGCTGCTTGTGATTTTGTTGGCAATATAATCAATTTCGGCATCGACCTTCTCACGAATGCTGCGATAGACTTTTCCGTAATAAGCGGTTCCCTCGACGCAGAAGGTGCAGGTAAAGGGGCAACCGCGGTTGGTCTGAATTATAGGCAGCAGCTTTCCATCAAAAAATTCATCGAGCTTACCCGCTGTGTAGGGCGAGGGAATGGCTGTTAGATCCTCAAGGCGAGGTGTCGGCGGCGGCAGCCAGGCGCTGCCCTCCTTGTCAAGATAATGCACGGATAGCAGGCTGTCTTTCAGCCCATTCGGCTTCATTCCTGATGTTCTCAGCGCGTCGACAAGATTTGCAAAGGCGACTTCGCCCTCTTTGATGATGTAGTAATCGATCTCTGGATGCCGGCGCAGAAAGGCTTCCTGCTCGCCCTTGTCGACTGGATAATTGGGGCCCCCGAAGACAACGATTGTTTGAGGGCGGACAGTCTTGATGCGCCTTGCAAAGGATAACCCCAACTCGAAATTCCAAACATAGTTGGAAAAGCCGATGATATCGGGAATGCCCTCGCTTGCCAGCGATGTGGCGAGCTTCTCCGGGTATTTGAACAAACGAATGGGCTTGTCGAGACCCAAGCGCATCTCGGCAAACGTAGCAATGCCTCCGATGGCGGCGGGAATCAGCTCGGCAGAAATTTGCTGCTGCGTATAGGTCAGGTCGGCAAGCCAGATGTTGAGGCTCATGTCAACGCTCCACCTGATCATAGCTGAAGAGATGGCATGAGCCCTCAACCACAATAATCTTGTGATATTCGTGCACGGGAAACATGCGTCCCAGCCAACTGCTGGCAATGAAATCCTGCCAACGCTTGCGCCACCCCTGCTGATTACGTAAGGAAAAATAGCTCATCGGGCGCTTCAGGCAAAATTCGATGCGCTGCGTTCCCTGGGCAGTCAAATGTATGGCGACAAAAGCCAAATCGACATGCCTATCCGTGCCATAAATAACAGGGCCTGAGATTGGCTGGATATAGCGCAGCTCGTGACGGGGATAGTTGGGCTTGTCGCGCCAGATTCCCGTATGATCGATTCCGGGATTAGGAAAGTTGACGTAGCGGCAGGGCGCGGTCAAACGATAAGCCGCTCCATCCTGACGCCAATCGATGGCCATGAACAGCCGATTGTGCTTATTCAGATCCTCGCGAGTCAGATAGTCGAGGGCCTGATCGAAGCTAAGTGGCCGTACGTCATGGCGCGTGCAGACCAGTTTCGTCGGCGTCGTCTGCTCTCGAAAAAACTGTCCAATGGAAGGTTTTGCTTTCAGAAAGTTGCGACTGCACATGCTGGAGCCCGACGAGAGCTTGTATGTTTTCTGATTGGTGCCAAGAAGGCGAAACGCATAATGTTCGCCATTGAAAATGCTCTCTGGAGAGATGGATTCTGGTCTGCAGGCGTTAGACAGATACATTTCCTGTCTCTCGCCACCGTGATCAATTTCTAGAAAGGCCTCAATCGAGGTTTGGAATCGATTGTAGTCGCTGTAGGTGTTGATCAGATAACCGCGATCAAGATCAGGCACGGCGCGCAGCAGGAAATCAGCTTCGGCGGCTTCAGGTGCGGTTCGTTCGGTCATGGCGTTCCGTTAGGATTAGTGTGACTGAATCAGCTTCTTGAATTCGTCATTTTCGGCTGCAAGCTCTTCAAACCTGCCGGTCGCTTGCAGGCGTCCTTCCTTAAGGAAAATCACGCGCTGGCAGGCCTTGACCGTGCTCAGTCGGTGGGCAATGACGATAATGGTGCGTGCGCCTGCCAGTTCCGCCAGGGCACGATTGATTTCGCGTTCAGCTTCAGCGTCGAGGGCCGAAGTGGCCTCGTCCATAACCAGAACGGCTGGATCGCGGTACAGAGCTCGGGCAATCCCGATGCGCTGGCGCTGTCCGCCAGATAGCCTCGTCCCCTGTTCGCCCAGAACAGTATCAAGGCCCTGGGGTAGCGCTGCAACAACGTCGGAAAGCTGCGCCATGTCAAGAGCCGTGCGAACATGGTTGTCATCAATATCCTGGTCGGCAACCCCCAGCGCCACATTGCGGCGCAGGCTGTCGTCAATCAGATAAATCTGCTGCGGCACATAGCCGATCTGCAGCTGCCAGGACTGAATGCGGGTACGCAAGTCTGCTCCGTCGATCAAGACCCGTCCTCTTGAAGGAGCCAAAAGACCCAGCACGACATCAATCAAAGTGCTCTTTCCGGCGCCGGATGCGCCGAATACGGCAACGGTTTCTCCCTTGGCAATGCTCAAATCGACTTCGGAAAGTACGTCATCGCCGCCGGGATAGGCGTACGAAAGTCGCTCGCAGCGGATTTCTTGTGCAAAGATAAGCGGGGCAATCGTCGCTTTTGGGGGAATTTCCCTGGGCTGGGCGAAATCGGCATGGACAGCGGCAATGGCTGGCCCGGCCTCTCTTAGCAGGGAAAGGCTTGAAATGGCGCGGCTGGCAGCTGGCATCAGGCGGATGGCGGCAACAGCAAAAAGGCCAAGGGTTGGCAACACTTCAGCCAGATGCATATCCTGGGTGGCCAGAATGGCGACGACGGCCAACATGCCACCCACGGCCACCGTCTCGATCAAAACGCGCGGCACGTAGGGCAGAGTGATCAAAATAGCGTCATAGCGCGCGCGCGCATGCGTAGGTTCTGCAAAGCGCCTGGTAAAAAAGCCTTCGCGACCGGATATCCGAATTTCCTTGATCGATCCCAAGGCCTGATTGAGCCAAAGATATGTCTGCGCTTCAAAACCCAAAATGATGGCGCCCCATCTGGCAACCCGTCCCCTAACCACCAGATAGTAAATACCGACGGTAAGAAGCAGCGCTCCCAGAACAATGGCGGTTGCCAAGGGCTGGACCGCCAACAGCAAGGTCAGGATGGCTGTGGCCGTAATCAACTCAAGGAAAAGCTGAAGCAGAGCCATCAGGCCCTTGCCGATAGCGCGTGGCGTCGACAGTTTGATGTTGCGGATCAGATTTGCGCTGTTGCGATCAAGAAAGAAGGGGTAGGGCTGGTGCAGATAATGGTCCAACAGGTTTTCCGACACCTGGGCGCACAGGCGTTGAATGAAACTGTTTTGAATAAAGGTGATGGTTAGAATGGCTAGGTTCTTGAAGGCGAAAAAGAGCAAAAGGGTCAGGCAGCCGGACAGGAGCAGGCCCCTAAGATCCAGGGCAGCCTGCTCGGCCAGAAACGTACCTGCAAAGGGAATGCCTGCAAGCGCAGCTGGGTTCGAAATGGCCTGCAGCAAAGGAAGAAACAGGCCAAGCCCCACGGTTTCCAGAAAAGCGGCGACCAACATCATGAGCCACAGCCAAATCAGGTGCTTTCTCGTTCTGGCGTCGAGAAGCGAGAGCATCTGTGATGTCTGGCTGGTTAGCTTCATGGGCTGGTCTTGCGATCGAGCTGTAAGAAGAACAGGGTCTACCACTCCGCTGTTTGCTTGACCTGGGCCAGAACAGCAACCGAGCGCGGTAAAAACCGGCGACGGACATCTGCCTGCGGGGTTGCAGACAAAAGCTTAACCACGCGCAGGCCGTTGGACTCGAGCATGGCAACCACGTCCCCCTCCGAGCGGAATTCATAAATATGATCGACCTCGGCTGCGGTGATGGCAGCCGTCAGAAATATTATGCCTCCGGGAACTACGGATTCTGCAAGCTTGCGAATCAGCATCTGCGGCGCTTCGAGATGCTCCATCAAAAAGCAGGAAAGACCGGCGTTGAACCGCTCGCCCTCATGCACAAACTCCAAGGCATTTCCGAATTTAAAGGTGCATCTGGAATCAACGCCGGCGGCTTGGCTGAGGCTGGTGGCAACCGCAACGGCTGACTTGCTGATATCGATGCCGGTAAAGGTTGTTCCGGAGGTTTTTGAAGCGGCAAGAGAGCTCCAGATGCCGCTTCCCGACCCAAGTTCGATGACGTTACCGTCCGGCTGTAGATGGTTTACGAAAGCCTGGATGAAGAACTGGTAGATTCTTAGGTGATGTTCCCAAAGGAAGGTCGTGGCAAAGACGCCCCAGTTGTAATACTGCATGTACTGGTCGTTGTCATAGACATCCTTGTAGACGTCATCATAACTACGGTTTCTGTAGGAACCCCGCTTGTCGTAGCTAAGCTGTTCACGGTTGACGTCGGTCAGGAAGTGCGCGTAACCGTCACCAAGAATCTGAACATAGGATGGCCCGAAATGACTGGAAGCCCAGCCCACCGCCCTGTTCGCAATATCTGCGAACAGATGGGGATTTCTGCCAATGTTCGCTTCGATAATTCGCCAAGAAGCCGGATATTCGTCTCTGATATAGTCCAGAAGCGTCTGGGCTTCAGCGCCGACCGTTTCAAAATGCGTAGGTGCAATAGTCATGTCAAACCGCCTTAGAAGCCTTGGTAGACGAAGGAAGTGCCCATCCAGTTCCTGCCGATCATGAAAACAAGCGAAGCAAACACGAGAATGGCAAGTGCTAGCTCGAAGCAAAGCGCAAGAAGCGTACGCCTGTTCCACCTGGCACTCAAGCTCATGGCTTTTTCATCTTTCCTGATGAAAGCAGAGGCTGCACTTCGTCGCTTAACGCCTGGGGAAAGCGGCCAGGCGTCTGCAGATGAGTTAAATCCCGGAAGTCGCCATCTGATAATTGATCGCTCCAGGCAAAATTCCTGAAAACCGCGCTGTCGCAGGGTTGCGCCCTTAATTCGCTTTCTACGATACCCGCCAGATTGTCGACCGCGACCGAAATCATCGGCTCCAAGCGCGAGTCCGGTCGCATGGGGTCGATCGTGATCAAGCTTGGAATGGCAGAACCACAGATGACCCGGGCCATGCGACGCACCAGCCATTCATTCAGCGATGTCTCGGTGCGAGAATCAATCAGCATATCCATGATGCCGCGCTGTTTCTGCTCGCGCTGTTTCCATTTGTCAGGGGTAACTTCTGCCTGGGCGAAGTCATCGTCGACTGGCTGCGGCTCATTCGTCTTGTAGCGCAAGACTTGTTTGACGCCATTGACCATTTGCGTCGACGCATCGTAAAAGGGCCGCCAGTTAAGGGCTGGAATGCGGCGGAACAGGTTCGTGAAAAAAATGGAGCTTGGCGAGTTCAAGGCGGCAAAGGCGAGCCAGTCGCCCGCTTCGGCAGGCAAAGAGGTCAAATCCGGTTGCCAGCGATACCAGCGGGAAATCTTGTAGCGCTGCATCAGCACGACGGGGCTTAGCGCCAGCACAATGACCCGAGGTTTTTGCGCCACAGCATCCAACAGGCTTGCATACCAGTCATAAACCCGTCCGCCCGTCAGAAGATAAACGACGATTTTATCCGAGCTGGAGGTAGCTGCCCGGGCGTTCAACTCCTTCTTGACCAGAAAAGGCAGAGGCGTATCCGAAGTCTCATCGATCATGATGGTCGATCCGCCAATCCATGCAATATGCATGTCGGATGCTTTGTTGAGCGTCAAAAACTTATTATAACCTTCGGGCCCCATGGTCAGCCCCCATTCAAGCTGATTCTGAGTGTCGAACCGCGTATAGGCTCTGATCGTAGGGTCAAGACGATCACCCTGCCACATGCCAAGAAACAGGCAGGCAAAAAGAAGAACCAGAAAGGCAATTCGTCCAACGACGGCAGGCCTGTTGGTGTAGCTGTCGATCCAAAGCATCGCGCGATTCAGATAGTCCAACATGCTAGCCCAGCCCCAACAGTTTCAGGTAGAAGCCAGAAACCTTGTCCATTGGTACGATCCAGATGGGAAAGCCCAGAATGAAATAAAGCTGCGTTGCGGCAATGCCAAGTGCTGTCGAAGCCATTCCAGAAGGTGCGGCTGGTTTTGGCCGCCTAAGCTCGAAATAGCGCGTGCCTGCCACGACAACGCCATGATACAGGCCAAAAATCACCCACTGAAAACTGATGCCGTGCCAGAGCGCTATGACCATCATCGTAATCATGATGGCTAGAAAGTGCGTGTGATGGCGGTGGCCTCCGACAGCAATGAAGACGGTCCGCTGGATCAGTCCGGTCAGCGACATGTGCCAGGAAGCCCAAAATTTTGAAGGTGTTGCCTTCAAAAGCGGCCAGTCGAAATTCTCGGGCAAGCGAAAGCCATAAAGCCTGGCGCAGCCAATGGCTATATCGGAATAGCCAGCGAAGTTTAGATAAAACATCACGACAAAAAGATATAAAGCGGCCCACAGTTTCAGGGGTGCTACGCTATCGTAATTGGTCAGGATGCCGGAGATTGTGTCAAACAGGGGCGGATAGGAAAGGATGATTGCCTTGAACAAGCCGATAAAAATTCTCTTCACCCCAATAGCAACATCATCAGCTGTAATCGGCCTCTGCAGCTCCTGCTCGTCGATATGGCGTTCGCCGGCGATTGGCCCAACAACCTGAACCGCCGGAAAAAAGCCGAAAAAGAGAACGCGCGGGAGACTTAAGGGCCTGACCGCGCCGACCAGGGTCTCCATCAGGAGATCGACTGCTCTAAACGTCGCGAAGGAAAAGCCAAGGGCCTCGAACAGTTTCGCATTGTTGAGATCGCGCAGAATGGGCGGCAGCAGGTCGAACAGAGGAATCGCCGCTGTTCGAACCAGACCATTAAGCAGGCCGAGTTTCATCAGGACCATCGGCGTCAAGGCGGCGACAATAATCAGAACGACGACAAGTCCCTGCCTGGCCATTCCGTCGGAATATACGATCAGTCGCTGCCCTGCCCAGATAAGCGTCCAGAAAAGAAGTAAAAGGAGAAGTAGCGACGGATGTATCAGAAAAACTATATACAGCCCGATGGCGGTCAGAAGGGCGCGCCGGAATGATGTTCGGGCTACAAGCGCATAAACAGGAAGCAGCAGAGCAAACATAATGACTGTATCGAAAATGAACCAGATAATCGAAGGCCCTGAAGGCATCACTTCACCGAAATAAAATCAGGAGCTGACTGTATGTCTTCGAGCGACACCACATAATCGTGTCCGCCATCGTCATTTGAAACCAAGTCGAATCCATGGGTCGGCAGAAAGTCTCTGGCAGGATTGTTCTTTGCCGTTGGCACGAAGCGGGCCGTCAGCACTTTTGCACCTTGAAGGTGCAACATGTCGCGAAGAGAGGAGAGAAAGGCAGTTTCCACGCATCTTCCTAGAACGCGGCAGCTAAGAAGAAAGGTATCTAGAAACCAATGCGTCTCGCCAATTCTGTTAAGAATTGCAACGCCAGTCATACCGTATTCACCAAAACGGTCATTTACCTTGATGGCGGCAATCCGCCAGTCATCCTGGTTTAGCAGCGAAAAGATTTCAGCCTCCGTTCTTCGGCGTGCCGTCAGATTGAACTGGTTCGTCTTGTTGACCAGTTGCGCCACACGCCCGCAGTGTTCGTCGCCGACACGGATGAATTCAACAGAAAGCCCAAGAGTTTCTAGAAACTCCTTGGGAGACTTGGAAGAGCGCACACTTTCTCTGGCTTTCTCTGCCAGCATCATGCCGGTGCGCTTTCTGTCCTCCTCGGTAATGAAAGCTACGTCGAAAAAAGGCAACGCCAACATCTGCTCCAAGATATCGGCTGCATCCTCGGGCATGGTGACGCAGGCGACATCCGGCCAGGCCTGCTCGACCTCGGAAATTTCATGAGGGCTGTCATCAATAAAGACCATACTGTCGACAGCGATATTGAGTTCCCTGGCAATCTGGCCGATGCCCTCGCTTTTAGGCTGCCAACCAATACTCCAGGCGGCAATGTCGCTTCGGGAAAGTATCATCGCATCGTGACGGTCAAAAACTTCCCAGACGTCAGATTCGTTGTTTTTGCTGCACAAGGCGAGCATGGCTCCGGATTGACAGAGTGATTTAAGAAGAAGCTGAAAGTCGCGATAGGCCCTACCTGGAAACTCGTCGCCAAGGGCAATGCCGCCAAGACCATCCTCGCCGATCACGCCGCCCCATAGGGTATTGTCGCAGTCAAGAACGATACATTTTCGCGGCGGCATACGAATCGAGCGAAGCTGCCTGGCGATTTCACCAGCAATCAAAGCCAAGAACGCTTCCGTGAAAGGCTGGCGATAGAGATACCATTTTCTGGAGTCAAAAGTGGAGCCAGCACCCAGTGTGCGGCTTAAGGCATCAATATCGAGCAGCTTGACGCCATCCAAACGTTCGATTCCCGCAAACAAGCGAGACAGGCAATGCATGTGCAGAAGATTGACTTGATGCGCCCGAGGGCCCCCGGCAGCCAGCGCCAGTTCTAAAGGTGGGGGCGCAGAGCCAATGATCAGCGTTCCAGAAAAGGACTGCTTAAGCGTGGTCAATGCGGCGATCAGGTCATCGACGACGCGCAAGATTCTCTCTAGTGAAGTGGCGTCGCCGCCCAGCCATAACCAGACATCGTCCTGGGCCAAATCCTCGATGCGCCAAAGAACGACCAGGGCATCAATATTCGCGCCCTCGGAAATCTCTAAGGTTGCTCGATAGTCAAAGCATAATTGAAAGAGCTGATTATAGGGCGCACAGAGAATCTCTGGATTCTGGCCCTCATCAAGAAGAGCGCTGCCCAGCAGGGGTTCCAAAGGTTCAACCGTGAAGGTGGCGGCCAGGGCAAGACGGAACGGTCTCTCCGAAGGGCTTCGTGCAGCCTTGAAATCGCGCCACCTTCTGGCGGCGCGGTAGACATCCACTGAGCTCACCGACCGTCTCCGGTCATTGAATGGCGCAGCCCTTATCGGTCAGAACCTTGCGGGCAACGCCGATGGAACGCATCTTCATGATCTCGATGGTCGAGAGCCGTGTGCTAAAGGCCTCCTCGATGGCGACCACGAGCTGCATGGCGGCCAAGCTGTCCCATTGAGGCGTGTTTTGCGGGCCCGTGTCGTCCGAAAGTCCTTCTGCAGGCAAGCGAAGAACTTCGGAAAAAATCGTCAACAGTTTGTCGGTCATAAAAAGAAATACTCCCGTTTGTTACTTGTCATGATTATAAGCTTCGCCTTTCCAAGGAGGCAACCGGAAAGGGCCGGGGGGCAGGCGCATTCATATGCCGGGGCTGCGCCGCAGTCATTCAGCAATATCCGATTCCGCCAAGTCGGCCGCCTCGGCAGAAAGCCCCACACTGGCGAGCAGTTGACGCAAGCCCGCCTCATCAAAGTCGGGACGATCATAGAGATTGCGGTAGAAATTAATGATCTGGCCCGTGTTCAGGTGTTTTCTCAAAACGGTATAGCTGTTGCGAACCCGATCCTTTCCATGAAACACCTCACGCATCCACTCCCAACGAATCATCTGAATCTGCTCGCCCGTCAGCGGGACTTTGTCCTTAGAAACAACATCGCCGTAGAAGGCAACGTCGCCAAAGAGGCTGGGAGTCAGCGCACCTGCGGTTTGCGATTCGATGCACTGTGCTTCCTCCTCTGTGGGGCTGAGGGCGTCGAACAGTGGCGTTCCCCGATAAACGCGAACAACGCTAAGAACGGGCTGCGAAATATATGTCAGGTCCTTGGCAAAATGAACAGTCGACAAAGCCTCGTCGAAGGTTTCGGAGGGAAAGCCCACCATAAAAAAGGTGCAGACGATAAAGCGCTGCGAGGCTTTGTGGATATAGTGTTTTGCCACATCGACTTTGAGATTCTTTCCGGCCAGCTTTTGCAGTCGTGGCGTTGGGGTTTCCAGGGCAAGTGCCAAGTGGACGGTGCCGACAGCCTCAAGCAGGTCTATCATCTCGTCATCCAGTTGATCGGCGCGCAGCCCGTTGGAGAAATTGACGCGCACACCCGGCAAGCGCTCAACGATCAGCCGTAAAATCTCCTTGGCGACGGTTTTGGGAACATTGAACACGTCGTCGATGAACATGAAATCCCTGACGCCGCGCTCATGATAGTGAATTTCCATTTCCTGAATCACGTTTTCTGGCGACCGGCGGCGCACCTTCTTGCCAAAATTGGTATGACAGTAGAAGCATCGGTAGGGGCAGCCGCGCGAGGCGAAGATCAGGGCGTACTTCTCAGTCTCCTGAAAGGCAAGGTTCGAAAGGCCCTGATAGTCCTTAAAGTCGATGAGATCGTAGGCAGGAAAGGGGATCGAATCGACATCGGCAATCAAAGGACGATCTGGATTAATTTTCAGCGAGCCATTCACATTCAGCGCTGTTCCTGCAACATCGCTGGGCAATTCGTTCGTGTCTCTCATTCTGGAAATTAGCTCAACCAGAGTAACATCACCCTCGCCCAGGACAGCCAGATCGACAATACCTTCCGAAAGAATATCGCGGTAGGATGCAGACGGATAGGGTCCGCCGCCGATCAGTGTGAGTTGGGGGGCGTGCCCGCGAATGGCCTGGGCCAGGGACTTGAACTGATTCTGGAACAGGGACAGCGAGCGTAACCCAACAATATCGGGTTTCGTCTCATCGATCAGGGATAGAATTGCCTGATTGGCATTTTCAAAGGTCACCGTATGGGCGATGCGGATGGCGATATCTGGGAACCGGTCGCGCACGGCAGCGGCAAGATACATCAGCCCGATGGGGTGGTGCGCCCAGCCAGACTGGTACTGTCCATTGCTTTTATTGTTGATGGCGCGGTCGAACTCGACATCAACTAGCAGCAGCGATTTGACCATGACTCAATAGTTCCTGGAAATTGCAGACACGGGCAGAAAACTTAAAGGATAACGCCCCATTTCTCATCCAATTCGACCGGCAGGTCAAAAGCGCTCAAAACCGATTGCAACTGGGCCAGATCGCTCGCGCCAAGCGTATCAGACCAGAAGAAGCTAAGATCGTGCTTCTCAATCTTGCGGTCAAAATCGTAAAGACCATGAACAGTTTTCGCCGTAGTCATTGAAGGTGTTAGAAGATGGGCCGGATGCAACGGCACTTCGCCATAGCCCAATTGCTCAAACATCCGGCGTGCCGTCCTGAAGGGCTGCTCGTAGAAATCCTCATAGAGGAAAAAAGAGATGCCAAGCTGCTTCAGCTGCGGAAGAATGATTGCATGGGTAATCGCCCACATGGCGCCGATCCGCTCGATGTCGTTGGCGGCAAGACGGGCACGGTTTATGCCTTCCTTGGGAAGCAAACGGGCGACATCGGAATTGTCCAAGGTCGCTGCAAGAAAAGCGTTAAAGGTGCCGGGCCAGCCGAATTCCCAGAAATTCTTGCGCCTTAGAATTGAGGCCGTTACCGCCCTGGGATCGCGGATTACGAAAACAATTTTTCGTCCGTAATTCTCGACCAGCCAGGGCAACATCAGATTGCAGCGGATTTCCTTGAAGCCGATAACAGCGCATTCATCCCACAGAGTGTCCAGAAAAACCGGGTCGATATCCTTGAGCGGAACCGGAACGTGATTGCGCATCAACCACATTTTGCGCTGGCGCTTGGTCAGAACTTCGTCGAAATAGGGTTTCAGCTCGCAGGCTGCATCCTCGGTCACCGGGCGGTAGGACAGGCGCTCGGAACTGTCGGTCACGCTGGGATGCAGGGGCTCGAACAGGACAAGCCCGCCCAGAGCTTTGGAAACGATGTCTGATATCCAGGTGGTGCCGGAGCGGCCAAAGCCCAAGATGATGATCGGCTGCTTCATGATAGATCGGCCCTCATGATTACATTTCCCGCGATAACAGGCCTAAGCAAACGTCTGCCGATAACTTCTTCCGGCGCACTGGGGCAGGCGGCTTCTGACGACCATGGTCTTAAGGCGATCAACCACTCTTCTCGCAGAGGCTGACCTGCTGGCAGGTCAATCTTGGCGTAATAGGAGCGGCGGAGCGCCGTTTGAAAATAGGCTTCGTCGGGTTGGATAATCTTTGCAAAGGCGCCGCGCATTTTCTCGACACGTCTTATTTCATTGGCCATGAGGCGAAATTCAGCAACCCCCAGCGACAAAGCCTTGTCAGCAACGTAGACATCGGCGCTTGGCATAAAATGCTTTTCGATGATCGATGCACCCAATGCCACCGCCGCCACCGCCGCCAATCCGCCGACCGTATGATCGGAATAACCGACCGGCCTTTTGAAGTGTTCGGCCAGAAACGGAATGGTGCAGAGGCTTACCTGCTCATCCGGGGTGGGATAGGCGGCGACGCAATGGAGAGGATAAAAGAGATCGTGGGGGATCAGCGCCGCTGCCGCCTCAATCTCGGTCAGCGACGACAATCCGGTAGACATCATCACCGGCTTGCCCTTGGCAACAACACGTTCAATCAGAGGATGGTTGGTCAAATCGCCCGAGGCGATTTTGAAGGCGGATTGCAGCGGATCAAGAATATCAACCGCTTCTAGGTCGAAAGGGGTTGCGAGAAACATGAGTCCCTGTTGTGCCGCGGCCTCTGCCAGTCTTGCCACCAAGTCCGGGGACAAAGCCGTTATACGAAACCTGTCGCGCTGGGTCCTCTCGCTGCCTTGAATGTATTTGAGGACAGGAAACTTGGCGTCGACCAGCGTTTCCGGGCGGAACAATTGAAACTTGACGGCGTCGGCCCCTGCTTCACGCGCGGCAGCGACTGATTCCAGTGCCAGGACCTGGTCGCCCGCGTGATTCGAGCCAACCTCGGCGATAATCAAGGTGCGTCCCGAGGAAATAATGCCGCTAAAGGAGTGGTCTAGAGAAATCATGGTGTGAAGCGCTCTCCGGAAAAGCCGGTTCTCGTAGGTGCTGCGCCGGTTGGATTGGCGGCCGCTGAGTCAGGGTGATGGGACAGATTGAGAATATAACCGCAGGAGCAGCCCGCACAACGCTTGGCATACATGTCGCCCAGGCGCCTCTTGAAGGCGGAACCACTAAGAAGGCCCTCAAGACTGTCCTTGCGAATATTGCCCAAGGGAGCCATGCCCCAGCAGTTGGAATAGACGTCTCCGTTTGAATCGATATCCACGCCAACATAGCCAAGATAACAAGGGATCTGCGCCTGCTTAGGGTCGCGGAAATAGCGTTTGGTATAGTCCAGCGATGCAATGGAGTTCGATATTAAAACGGGCTCAACTCGTTTGATGTCGATCAGGCGGTCGATCAGACTGTCCAGTTTGGCTAGGTCTGCCATGATGAAAAGGCTTTCGGTCTTGCCCTGAAAAAAGTAGGTTCCGGCGTCAATCAGGTTCAAAAAGAATCCAGCGCCGTGATCACGCGCCAGGTCGACCAGGGGCAATATCTCGTCGAGATTACGATTCATCAGCGTGGCGGCCAGCTTGATCTGGGGAATCTTCAGGCCCTGCTCGCGCCGACTGCAAAGATGCTTGAGCGCCCCTAAAACCTTGCCGGTATTACCAAGAACGCCTCGAATAAGATCGTGCGACTCAAGCCCCTCCAGGGACAAAACGATCTCACCTAGACCGGCATCGCATAGGCCGTCGAGCTTGGCGATGAGAGACAGGCTGTTGGTCGTCATGCCAATGTTGGAAAAGCCGATATTTTTTGCTGCGGCCACCATCTCTACCAAATCTTTGCGCAAGGTCGGTTCGCCGCCCGAAAACATGACATCCTCGACACCAAGCGCCTTAAGCTCGGCCAGCAGGCGCAGAACCTCCTCTAGGGTCAATTCGTTCTCGTAGCGATGCTCCCAGTAAGCGCAGGTAATGCATTTGCTGTTGCAGTTGTTGGTGGGTTTTATCTTGGCATGGCGAATCGCGGGGGGTATCAACTCGGGGCGAAGTTCTCCGCAAGCAGCAGAGCGAATGGCAGCGTCCAGGCTCATGACGCCCTCTTCCGGGTGTGCGACCGGCGCACATCCTCCAGCGAGGCGTGGGGTATATCCGCATTGATCGCGGCTAGATCGGGTCGCGCCAGAACAAGATTGATGGCGCTCAGCGTCGAAAAGCAAGCAGGGCCCTTATCCTGGCACAGCTCCAAGAAAACCCGTCGGGAAAAATCGAAGTCGGCTGCGGTATCGACAGTAAAGCGCAATTCAGGATGGCGCCAATCCGCATAGGCGCCCTCTGCCAGAAAAGCACCTAAACGAAAATCATCAGGGCGCTCAAGAAAGGCGGCATTTGGCTGAATACGCTCGAACATGTCGGTGGGACTCTGGTGAATGCGGCGCAAGGTTTCGATATTGATCACTTCGACGCAAATGCCGCGCGGCCAGGTGCGCTCGGCCGCCCACTTTGTTGAATGACCCATGTGCGTCGTCGTGACATAGTCCAAGCCGCCTGCCTCGTAAAACGCAATGACATCGTCGATCAAAGCGCCGTCAATGAAGGGGTTATCTCCTGTCAGGCGCACAAGGCTGGTCAGGCCAAGACAGTCTGCGGCTCCCAATATTCTTGTCGTAATCTCGTCCTCGTCGCCGCGAAAAACAAAAATGCCACGTTCTTGAAGATTGCGGGAAAAACCATCGTCTGCGCTTTCGATGGTTGTGGCGACGCAAATATCTTGCAAACGACAAGAGGTTTTGGCGCGAGCCACAATGACCTCGGTCATCGAGCATCCGGGCAGAAGATCCATCGCCACCTTGCCGGGCAGGCGGCTAGAGCTCATGCGTGCTTCGATGACGGCGCCGATACGCGGCTTGATGCTGCTCATTGCCCATCCGTCGCAGAGTAGGGCGCATAAAGAGCTTTGATCGCGCCCTTGTCCTTCATCGCATCGATGAAGCGCTTGACGAGGTAAAAATCAAGGCCAACGCGCGACGCGATCTGGAAGATCGACAGGTTGCCCTCCAGCAAACCCAACACCTGCATCAGGCGGCGCTTCTGATTCACCGTTTCCGTCCAGTCGAAATCGAGATCAAGTCCACTGACGAAAAGCAAGCCCTTGTACTGGCGGCGTGGATAGTAGTCCGCCTGAAGAATATCGATAATGTCCACGTAAATGCGAACCACCTGCTCCAGGTTTTCAGGAACAATAATGTCGGGTGAATCTTCCGAGGTATGGTACTGCAAGAATGGCCAGCGATTGAAGGCGACGGTTGGAATGTCAACGCCGGGGGCGTTGGTTACCTTCTCGTCGTTTCCGAACATGTGGCAGTAAGGGTCGTCTTGGAAAGTCTCTCCCAAGGCATCGCGTGCCACCTGCCGGGCAACCTGGTCGATCAGGCTGTTGTCCTGGCGTGAGCGTTGCATGCGAAGCGGCGAATCATTGCCCACCATATCGGCGTTGAGTGCAAAGCGGATCTTTCCAATCAAGTCCTCATTGGCCGACAAATAGGCCAGCGCTCCGATCGTTTCAGGAAGAAAAACGATCTTGAGACCGTAGCGCCCTTGGGGTCGGCTGGCCAGAATGCGCGCGACATCGACGGCGACGACCGTGCCGCTGATCGAATCATTGACCTGACAGGGATGGCAAATGTCATGAATAAGCAGTAGATATTCATCCGTCTCGCCGGGAATGGTCAACTCGCCTACCGGAAGATGCCCGGGTGTAAACCGGCTTTTGATCACCACGCGGTAGCGCCCATCGCGCGGCAGGGCCTGAAAAGCTTCTTCGCTCAGGCAGAAGCCCCAATCGCGTTCATAGAATTTGAAGGCCCAAGGAATTGCCTTGGGGCAGTTCGGGTTATGGTGCAGGTGCTGAGCCAGCTCGCTAAAGCCCATCTCGCAGGTTACTGAAGGACTGTAGGAGAGAATATGCAGGGGATGATCCTTGGCATCCAGCACACGCCGGAGACCTTCAGGCGTCAATAGCTCAAGATAAGCCTCGTCCAGCTCGTAGTTCTCGGGAATTGTCCAGGTCCAGCACTTCTGGCCGCTGGGGTAGCGCAGGATGCGCCAGTCGAGATGCTGCGGAAGGCACTGACCGACGATTTCAAGGGCCTGCTCGCTGGGTGCTCCTAGAATATTTCGGTTCAGGGGCCAAAGGTGCTTCAATAAAGCCATCATGCCCTCAGCATCTGGAATAGGCGCTGGCGGCCGGGTGCTCTGCGCCGTCCTCAGAGACGCGCTTCCAAAGTCGTCTCCTTGGCGAAGTGGATCGGCGTAACTGGTTGAATTCATCTAAAACAGGTCCTCGCGTCGCGCTGGCACGGTTAAAGCTTTTTTTCCAGCAAGTCGACGATTGCCTCGTCGCTTAATAGATTGGCGGCCTCGCCATGCTCAATGGAGACGTTGAACTCGGCCTCCAGATCCTCGATCAACTGCAACTGGCCAAGCGAATCCCAAAGCTCGACCTTGTCGGCATTCGCCGGATCGGGCAAGTTCTGCGCATCGATTTGGAATGTCCGCGCGAGTAAGGCGCGGACTCGTGTTTTCAACTCTGCGCGGCCCATTCACTTTCTCCGGCTAAGAAGGGAATTCTTGGCAAGCCCCTGCAAGGCAGAACGGTCAATTTTACCGTTGGCGTTGCGCGGCATGTCGCCCTCGATAATTTCAATCTGCGACGGCACCATATAGGCAGGCAATTGCGCAGCCAGGTGTTTGCCAAGCTGTTCGGGCCCAGCTTCAGCGCCATCCAGCTTTACATAAGCGATCAACCGATTGTCATAGCCGTCCCCCGAAGGGCTGACAGCAACGACGACCGCCTCTCGCACCTGCTCAAAGCCTAAAAGCAGGCTTTCGATCTCTCCCAGCTCAACCCTGTGGCCTCGCACTTTGACCTGACTGTCGGCGCGGCCCACGAAGAAATACATGCCTTCACTGTCGCGCCTTAACAGGTCTCCAGTTCTGTATGCAGTTTGCGGCAGTTGGGGCTCCAGAGGGTTGCGAACAAAGGCAGCCTGGGTTTGATAGGGATTGGCCCAATAGCCCGGAGAGAGCTGCGCACTGCATACGACACTTTCACCAACCTCGCCCTCCTTGACAGGTCTATCGCCGTCAAGGAGTAGAATTCTGGTTCCAGGCAAAACCTTGCCGACCGGGGCCGGCTGGTCTGGATCGATATTGCTGGGCAGAACGCACCAATGCGACACAATTGCCGTCTCTGTGGTGCCATACATATTGTAGACAGTGCTATTGGGATTGGACTCATACCACTGACGAACAAGGCGGGCAGGCACCGCTTCGCCGGTTAGAAGCAGGTGCTTCACGGTCTGGGCTCCGGGCGAGGCCAGCTTTCCCATATCGCGCAGGGACGAAATAACGCTTGGCACGGTAAACAGCACATCGACTCTGGCCTCATCCAGGAATAACGAGGGGTTAATGCGCCAGGATCGGCGATTAAAGGGAACCAGCGTTCCGCCCACGGCCCAGCAGTGAAATAAATCAAAGACCGAGGGGTCGAAAGTCAGCTCAGAAAAATGGGCAAAACGGCTGCCGGGCGGTATGGCGAAAAAGCCTGGGCAGAGATCGAGGAATTGGGTGCTGTTGCGATGGAGAACCATGACGCCCTTGGGCGTTCCAGTCGATCCCGAGGTAAAAATGATATAAGCCAGATCATCGGAAACTAGGTCACGTATAACGGGCCGCGTATCGGCACAAAGCTCTAACCTCTTCTCGCCGATGGTGCCGGGTGCCTCGCCGCCC
The DNA here is from genome assembly GCA_015232335.1 of Alphaproteobacteria bacterium. Taxonomy (GTDB): domain Bacteria; phylum Pseudomonadota; class Alphaproteobacteria; order Rhodospirillales; family WMHbin7; genus WMHbin7. The sequence continues at coordinate 197,264 of JADFZV010000001.1, forward strand.
AGAACAATGACGGGAAAGGGCTTTGGCGAGGATCCAGCCAATTCCAAAAATGTGGAAGCCGTATCCGGTTCGGCAATGACTGCTGATGGATTCAGCGAATCCACAAGATACTTAAGCCGGTCATGCGGGAAAGCATGGGACAGAGGAACCCAGCAGCCGCCGCTTTTCAAAGCCCCCAGAAGGGCAGCGTACATTTCCTTGTTCTTGCCGGTGGCAATGCAGACCCGGGCGTTGGGGCCGACGCCAAGCTCTTGCAGCAAATGAGCGATACGGTTTGCCCGTTTTTCAAGATCAAGATACGTGATCCTTGCCTCGCCATCCTCGACGGCGATCGCATCGGGCCAGCGATCAACCGCGCGCTCAAAATAGTCGTGCTGAAAAGTCGTCATGGTGCAACCCATGCGTTGAGGGAAAGGAGAGTCATAGAACCGGCACCTGGCTCTGGTCGTAGGGAGGTGGGCTTTCTAGGAAAAAGTGGATGTTTTCCTTCAGGCACTCCACAGCAACCTTGAATGCATTGCCCATACGCAGGGCAAGCACGGGGCCGCCACCCAGAACGGTCTCACGCAGAATGCCGGCGTCACGAAAGCGTTGGGTAAGCGCATCAAAATTATAGTGCACCTTGCAGTGTCCATAGCGCAGCAGCGTAACGGAATGATGTGCTACCAGCGACCCATTATCGAGAATATCAGTCATGAAAAGCTTGCTGTAGAGATAGGGCACGCCGAAGCGCTGCTCGACATAGCGGGCAAAGGTAAAGCTCGTTGGCAAAAGCGCGCAGCCCAGAAACAACATGTCGGCATCAAGCTGAAACAGGCGATCCCATGCCGAGTCTACCCCAAAAGCGGTTGTCGTTCCGCCCTTGCAGATAAATCCTGCCTGAAGTCCGACCGCGGCCAGGCTAAAAATGGGATTAGGTGATCGGCTTGATCCTGGGCGGCTTGCCGCATAGGCGCTGATCACGCCCAGATTTTTCGTGACCGGCGAGAGATGGAGGTCGAACGGGCTGGCCTTACGGCCATAGTCCCAATCGGGTGCTGGCACGGCCAGGGTTCCCTGGGGACCAAGAAACTCAAGCACGGTCTCGAAAACGGCCTTGGGATTCTCGCGCAACGGCACCCCTTCGACTTTGCCGATGCCTGGCAGTGCCGAGTGCATGACGACGGCATCTCCTGTCGACATGCCGATGGCTTCAAAGGCTTGTTTCAGCTCGAGAAGGGTAAAGGTGGGAACGGGCATAAAAGTCGTCTAGCCCCTGGCACGCAGACTTGCCGGATATTCGAGGTTCTCATCCTGATCGGTGCCATCGAGGTACCAGGTCATCATCGTGCCGTCATTATCCAGCACCACGCTGTCTGGAATAGGCCATGATGGGTTCCAGCGCCGACGCTCATCCAGCTTGAAGCCCGAGCGCAGTAGCACAGCGTTATCAACCTCGCGACGGTCGACGACTGTCCCCTGATAGAGGACGATCTTGCCGATGTCGCTAAGCACGGCGTAGCGCGGCTTGGCGCGCCCGGAAAAGGCGCCACATGCGGAAATGCGGGCCGCCAGCTCCAGGCCTCTTTCCAGGGACGTGCGGTGATGGCGCATGCCTCTCAGAGGAATCGCATGGAACAAGTAATGGGCCTCAATGTCGTGGTCGCGCAGCAGGGAATAGAGTTCGACCAGCGTATCGAAATCATCGTTAACCCCCTTCAAAAGCGGGTGCTGGTTGTAGATTCTGAAGCCAATATCCTGCAAGCGGCGGATGGCTGTGATGGATTCCGGCCAAAACTCGATGGGATGATTGACATTGCACCCAAGTTCGAAGCGAAAATGGCGATAGCCAGAAAACAGTTCCAGCATGGCGCCGCTGACACGCTCGGGGTCTTGAAAGGGCACCCGGCTTCCAATGCGCACCGTGCGCACGTTCGGAGCGTGGCTTTGCAAGGCATCAAGCGTACAGCGCAGGAGATTGAGCGACATCAAGGGATCGCCGCCTGTAATCAGGACTTCGCTGATTTCATCGCGCTGGAAATCCGCACCGATATAGCGCGCTGCGTGCTTGATCTGCTCTGGTTTCATGGTCTGAATAGGGTATTGTCCACGCAGGCACCAGCGGCAATGTGCGGCACAAACGGTCGTCGGCTCGATCAAGATGGTGCGCTTGTAAAGACGCTCGACACCGATCACCGGCTGATCTTCAAAGGAAATATGAACTTCCGACTGATAATGCCGACCACGTTCACTGGTCTGCAAGAAATCCTCCTGCGAGCTCTTGACATATTGCCTGGTCAGCGCGCCATGCTGGGGACTTGCATCGCCGAAGCGCTGGGCTGCCTCTTCGATCTTGGCGCGCAGGAACGGCGAAATCAGTTCCCTAAATGCGCCTTCTCTCGCTCCGGCCATCTTTCTCTGTCCCTAGTTGGAATGACTGGAAAGCAGTCGCTCGGGCACGCTTTTGGCGGCGATCTGCTCGGCAAGCCAATGACTGAGATCGCTGTTGACTTGCAGCCCCTCCCATTCATCTACGTCAACGAAGCTGATGGAGCGGCCCAGGAAGGAATCGGTTGCCAAGTTGGTTGTCTTAAGCGCGAATAAACCGCCGCGCTCCTCATACATGGTCCATTGCTGGTCCCTAAGCATCTTGCGTTCGAACAGCACGGGCGCCAGCCCGTTTTCCGCGGGATGCCAGTGGAATTGGGGATCCTCGCGCACACTGATGACGGAATCGCAATCATAGATCAGCAGCGAGTCAACGGTCTCCTCCATGCTTTCTGCCTTGATAAAGGGGTAGTTGAAATATGACATTAAAATGATTTCTGGCGTGTAACCTTCTTGCTCATTCAGGCTTTTGATCAAGTGCTTCAGAACATCCAGTCTTGGGACGTCGAGATTGGAAAGGCGGCGAGGCCTTAGAAAGGGCACCTGGGCACCCCAACGAATGGCCTCCTCGGCAATCTGCTCGTCCTCGGTATCGACGATGACGCGGTCGAACAGAGAAACCTTTAACGCCTGCTCCAAGGCATAGGTGAAAAGAGGCCGCCCATTCACCATCGACAGGGCCAAATTCTGCTTATACTTGTTGGCGGCAACGACAGGCAAAACGCACAGCGCCTTGCGCCTTTGCAAATCACGCGATTCGGCAACAAACTTGTGCTTGATGTAGCGCCGGGCTTCAGTGCGGGCATGCAGGCGGACCGATGACATGCTCTCACCGTGCTTGCGATAGTACATCAGCGGCAGTTGGACGTTATGCACCTTGAACCGATCGATGAAGCGAATCCAGAAGTCGTAATCCTCCTGACGACGCAGTTCCTCGTTATAGCCGCCTAGCGTATCAAAGCACGAGCGTCGGTACATCGCCCCCGCTGCCAGGGCACTGCGGTCCAGAAGCTTGACCTCGTCATTGATCTTGGGCTGGCGGACGTGATCGAGAATCTTGCCGTGTTTGTCGACCTGATAATAGTCGGCATAGACCATGCCATATTCAGGATGCCGGTCGAGAACATTGCTGAGGACAAGCAGAATATTCTCATCGAAATAGTCGTCGGCATCGAGGCGGATCACGTAAGCGCCGCTTGACAGGCGAATGCCGGCATTTGCGGCAGAAGCCAGTCCGATACCCTCAAGGCGGATTGAGCGCACTTTTTCATGACCGGCATAGGCCGCAAGAACCTCCTGGGTATGGTCGGTGCTGCCGTCATCGACGACAACAATTTCGAATTCCCCATGAGTTTGGGCCAGAACACTATCGATAGCCTGGGCCAGAAAGCGGGCGTAATTGTGACAGGTGATGATAACGCTGATCTTAGGCATGGGCGCTCTTCGTTGAAAGGCCGATGGCGCGGCTGAACGCATCGATAAAGGGTTCTGGGTCAAGTTCGATCAGCTCGGCAAAACGCTCGCGGGGATAGCGCCAGCGTCCATCCTCAATCCCGCGAATGCGATTGATTGCAGTCTCAGCCGAGTCAACGATCATGTCCGGAAAGTCGCGATAGAGAAAGGGCTGCTCGGCCTCGTAGTAATCCAGGGCGAAAGAGAACTTTCCGTATTGAATGGCCTCGGCAACCGCCGTCGTCGCCGTACCGAAAACATAACGCACTTCCTTCAGTAGTTCATAGAAGTCGCCATCAGTTAGAACCACATTGGAGGGTGCGTCCGCAAGCGGTTCGACAATCTGCGTGATAACCTGCTCACGCCGGTGCTTCAACTTGACAAGTATTCGACGCATCGGAAAGGCAGCGGACAAGGCAAGAATCGTTTGAACAATCCTGGCGTTGGCAGGATCAATCGACACCAGAACCATAATGTCCTGGCTGTCGCACCGCATGTCCTTCGGGATCTGTCTTCCGAACGATCCTACGGGAATTACCTGCATCTTTGCAGGCCAGGCCGCCTTGCAATATTTTTGGTAATGATGGCGGCCAAAGACGAAGTAGGTGTCAAAGTCGATGTGTCGCCATTGCGGCGAAACAAGGCTGCATACGTCGATGCCATGATTGATGCCGATCGACTGTCCGCCCATCTTTCGCAGTTCCTGGTTGCGAAGAATATGCTCCACATTGTAGTCGTCGCGCCCCCAGAAATAGGTGAAGTGATTTATTAGCAGGAGAGCGCGCGTCTGGACGCGCCGCCACGGCAGTGCTGCCAACATGTAAAACAGTGTGGGTGGCAAACTGGTTAGTCGGGGCAGAAGAGCCGTCGCACGCCTAAGCAGCAACAGAACCAGTCCGGGGGCATGAGCCAAGCTGATCTGAGACTGATCCAGGTTTGTCCAAGCAAATGGCGGCAGTAAACGGCGCGCGTCAATTTCCTGTGCCCTGTTGCGAAGTAAAATCAACACCTCGCTTGCCCGGTTCCCCATGGCCTTCTTCCATAAGTCAACGTCTCTAGGATCGGCGGCGAAGTCGCAGCCCAAATGCCAGGTCTGTGCCTCTGCAGTGCGGCCCAGTCTTGCCAGCAGCCAAAGCAATCCCGCCACTGTGAATGCTAGCCAAAGCAGGGTGTTGATTAGAACGGTCAGCCGCACTGCATCTCTCGTTGGCAAGGATAAGGCTTGACCGTAGTAGGCTTGATATAAGGCTGCCGTCTCGGGTTCAAGACCAACGACGCAGCCGCTGTCATTCTGGCTTATGTGGTGCAGGATTTGCATGATTGAGTAGCGTGTAGAGATATAAATGCATGCAAGATGGCGAAAAGGTCTTGCGTCTTCGCCCAATCGCCGTTCTGCCTCGGCAAAGCCGAAATATTCGGCAAGCCAAGGTTCTGTTCTCAAGAAAACATCGGAGCGCAGCGCATAGAAATCGCTGTCTTTGTGCGGGAGCAGGGAGTCATGACGATTAAATACATCTTGGGCCCAGTTCTTGCGGATGAACCAGTCGCTCACAAGCGACACAACCCCCCTCATGCGGGGAATAATCGGGGCAGGGGGCAATAGAACCGGCTGATTTCCCAACAGCGCATGCCACAATAGCCTGGGCAAGGACAATTCGTTGGGAATCAGAAAAACAGTTCCTGACTCAGCGTGGCTTGCCCTGGACGTCTCCGGACTAGACAAGCGGACGCTCCTGATGGACGCGCTTCCAAGCTGACTCGAAAACGTCGAGCAGTCTGTAATTTCCCTCGCACATCAGCTCTCTCAAGCCAATCAGTTCGACGGCGTTGAACTTCTTGCAGATGATGCCGGTAATCTTGGTCGCATCGCCGAGATCGAGAATATAGGATTCAAGATTGCCTCCATACTGGGCTTCCAGGCTGTCACGGTGCAGGGTAAACCACTCCGATCCAGGATAGGCAGTGGCAAAATGCGGGCGCACTTGGATGCCCAGGCGATCAAAGGCTGCCATGTTGTCGCGGATGGACTGAAAATCCTCATCAGGAAATCCAATAATGACATTAGGCACTGGGCGGATGCCCGCTTCCAGCGTCCAGAAGAAACTGCGCTCGTTGGTGGCGGGGGTCGAGCCCTTGCCGACGGTCTTTAAAACATGCGGGGCAAAACTTTCGTAGCCGTAGACCAGGTGCGAGCAACCGGCGGCGCGCATGGTCTTCAGAATTTCCTTCGTGCAGAGTGTGGCGTGACTGGTTCCCGACCAATGCACTCCTTCCCACCCATTCATAATTCCCGCTGCATCGTAGCTTGGAATAGGGGCCAGCCCGCTTTCATGCCACAGGCGGCAGATGTCCTTCATCCAAAGGCGCTTGGAATGTTGGTCCATTGTCATCAAATTCTCGTCCAGAAAGAGGACGTAATCGATGGCGTATTTGTCTCGCATGTGACGGACCATGCGCACGATGTATTCTGGGCTGTGATAGCGAATGGTTCTGGTATAGGCGCCGGGGCGGTCGAAAGAAACAGATACCTCGCCCGATTCACTGGTCTCGTAGCGCATGTCGCCTGCAATGCCCAGGTGATAGCAATAGCGGCAGATCATCGAGCAACCGTAGCTGACATTGATGTCGAGGCGTCGCTGGGCCAGCATGCCCTCAGGCGAATAGAGCATCTGGCTGTTTTTGAAATAAACCTCTTCCCGAGGGAACAGGTCCCAGGCGGGATATGGAAGCGTGTCCAGGTCTTCCAGCAAAGTGCGCTGCGGGCTAAGAACCGGCTTTCCCTGGGCGTTGCGCGATATCGTGCCTGCAATGCGATGCCAGTCGCGGCTTTCGGCATCGACCATGGCCAGCATTTCAGGGAAGGTGATGAAACCTTCGCCAACGCACCCGACATCCACCTCTGGCAGCCAGTTCATGATCTCGTGTGGCAGGCTGGTCAGAACGCCTCCACCAAGCATGATGACGGCATCCGGACATTCCTGTCTTGCGATGCGCACGGTTTCCTTGATCGAGCCATAGGCCGTGGTGATGCCGCCCAGCGCGATCACCTGCCAGGCGTCGGCCTTTAAAACCTCGCGCAAGGTCTCTTCGCCCAACCGCCAGGCATTGGCGTCATAAACCTGGACCAGATGGCCCTTGTCGATGGCGATGGCGGCCAGCAGCGCAATGCCATAGGGCACATGGCGCGGCACGTCTTCCTCACGCACGACGGGATTGATGAACAGAAGCTTGGCCATCAGGCGTAATTTCTCAAAAAGTCATCAAGGGGGCAGAAGTTGATGGGCTCGCCGAACAAAATGCCGCCACCTGTACAGTTGAAGGTCTGAAAGTCGGCATCGCGCGCCATTTCCAGAAAGGATTCCCGATACCACATGTAGGCGGGATCCGTATAGAACCAGGCATCCAGATGCGGATTGTGCAAACGAATATAGACCTGATCGAGATTCGCTTCGCCAACCAGGTCCACGGCCTCCTTGTAATACTGCGTGTTGCGATAGGGCGTTTCGGCATAATAGGAAAAGTCAACGCCAGTCAGTGCCACCTTGGCCTTGCTTAACGCTTCGCCTGCTATCATCCAGGCCGCTGATCCGACATTGCCTCCGGCATTGACACAGGGAAAGCGGTTCATTGCTTGAAGTTTGGAGGTCACACTTGCCGCATCATCAGGATCATCGAACATCGGGTTCCACCAGAAGACCTGCATGCCGCTTTCCAGCACGCGGTTGACAACGGCGTCGGAGGCCGAAGTGGAAAGGGCAATGCGAATCTGAGGGCCGTACTTGTCCAAGAGGGCTAGAATTTCGCGATTTGCTGCCATCTCATCGGCAAAAGCTCTGTCCATGTCTTGGCGCGAGAAATAATCATCCGCTTTAAGAGCCGCCTCGGATAGATGGGGATCCCCGAACCAGCGAACGATGCGCGTGGCGTGCGGATCAAGCGTAACCGTCAGATCGGGCACCAGCCCCTGACGCAGGCAGTAAAGCAAGGCGCTTTCCGTGGTGACCACAGCGCCCTTGTAGCCGCGCTCGAGCAGCGTCTTGGCGGGGTCCTGGCGCTTAAGGCTGGGACCTGCGGCGATTACGATGGCCGTGTCACCCTCTCCCAACTTCTCTTTGCGAAGCGCGGCCAGCGATTTGCCCATATTCTTAAAGGCCAGATTTCGCTCGGCATTGGCAATAGCCATGGGACCATGACGGTCCCAGGTCAGCTCACCCATTTTGGCGACAAGCTGAAGGCCTATGCTGTCAGCTCCTGCGCTCACGGGTTCTCGTCCTCAGCCCACTTGATCTTTTTCTTGGCGACATAGGCGATCGAGCCGCCCAGTTTCTTCATGGCCTCGCGCTCGAAGCGTGAATCAAGATCATCCGCCTCGGGCTTATCCTTTGCCTCGACGGATTTTGCCGCCTGAAAATTGCCTTTAAGAACTGACGTCATCCCAAAGTTCCTTTCTGCATTTCGGCCAACAAGGCCCGGGCCGTGATCAGGTCGATCAAGTTATCGATATCGACAGAGCGCTCGGGTGGCATGAGGAAGGCTCTGGTTTCCCTGCCGACAAAGGAACGCCTCTCACGCAGCCAGGCCACCTTTGCCGCATAGACGGCTCCGTTTGGAACGACATAGTCAGGAGCTTCCTGGCGCCGCGCAATTTCAGTGAGCTCGTCAATGGCTGGGATAAGCCCGCCGTCAGTTTCAAGGCTGTACATCCATTGCGGGGGCTTGGCCACCTTGGTCACCGAGATGGCGGCAGGCGCATTCGCATGGCGCATCAACTCGATGCAGGCGTCAATATCGCAAGCCCTGCGCAAGGGTGAGGTGGCCTGCAAGAGAACGATGTGATCGAAGTCATCTTCCAGCACATCAAGCGCGTGGAACAGAACGTCATAGATTGAAGCTGTGTCCGTCGCCAGATGGGCGGGCCTGACGAAGGGAACGTCGCAGCCGACGTTTCGGGCAACATCGGCAATTTTGACATCATCGGTAGAAAGAATTGTTCTATCAAGACACTTCGCCGCTGTAGCCGCTTCGACCGACCAGGCGACAACCGGCTTGCCGCCCAGATCCAACAGGTTCTTGCCCGGCAGGCCCTTTGATCCACTGCGGGCGCAGATGACGCCCAGGGTTTTCATGCCGCAAGTTCCAAAAAGCGCGCAAGCAAGGAAAGGCCAGCCGCTCCGCTTTTCTCGGGATGAAACTGGCAGCCGCAGATATTGTCGCGTTGCGTGGCGGCCAGCAAGGCGACGCCATTGTAATCGCACTCGGCCAATCGATGGCTGGGATTTGCCGGCCGAGCAGCAAATGAGTGAACGAAATAGACGCTTGTCATTTCCGGCAGAGGCTCAAGCGGCGTCCCTTGCCAATCTGCGCCAGGCGGCTTGTGAAGAGCATTCCAGCCGATATGCGGCACCTTATGTGGCCGCCCACCAGCACCTGTCGGGGGAATACGCTCGACCCTTCCCGGAATCAATCCAAGTCCGGCATGGTTGCCGAATTCCTCGCTCTGCTCGAACAGCATCTGCATGCCAACGCAAATTCCTAGAAAAGGGCGCCCCGTGGCGGCAAAGGACTTGACGGGCTCGACCAGCCCGCGCTCTTCAAGCCCCTCGATGCAAGCGCCAAAGGCACCGACGCCCGGCAGAACCAACCTGTCTGACCTTTCAACCGCCTCTGGCGTTGACGCCAGATCAATCACGGCATCAAGGTGCTTGAAGGCACGCAGGACCGACAAAAGATTGCCAGCCCCGAAATCGACGATGGAGACGCGCTTCACGATTCCTCGGGCGACAGAACGAAAAGATTGTGGGTATCCCAGCAGTGCTTGCAAAGCTCCATATCATCATGGCGCATGTCGGCCAGAAGGCTGCGGAATTCCTGCATGCGCTCGGACTGCCAGATATCAAGCAGCGGCTGGGTCGTGATGTCGCCGATCACCATCAGATCGTTGCTGTCCATGCAGCAGGCAGTTACCTTGCCGTTCCAGTTGACAGACAGCTTGTCGAAAACTTCCGGGCATTCCGGATGTGTGCGCTGCACTGAATCCTGCTGCATCAGCGATGTCAGCAGGTCGATCTCCTCGGGCTTCAGACGAACTGCCTTCAGGTCCAGCCAATCGAAATTCGTAGCTCCAATATTAGTGGCGTCGCAATAGTGGCTGACGCTCTCCAAGAAGGCCTGCTGCATTTCCTTAGATTCATAGGTCACGGTCGTCGAGATTTGCAGAAAGGGACGTTCGCGATGGCCGCGCTTTGAATGAAGCATGGCTGCCGTTTCCAGAAGCTTGTCGAAGAAGTCGACATTGCGCATCTCGCGGTAGCTGTCGCGGTCAACACCCTGCACCGAGAATTTTAATGAATCGATAGGGACGTTCAATAAATGATCGGCCATTTCCGGGGTCAGATAACTGCCGTTGGTGTTCAGATGCACCAGATGACCATCCCTTTTGGCGGCGCCAAGAAACTCCAGCACCTTGGGGTGCATCAGGGGCTCGCCCCAGCGAATGAAGCGCAGACCGAGCTTGCGGCCCCTGATCTCGTCGAGAATGCGGTAAAAAATCTCTTCCGGCATAAAGCCTTGGGGGCGCTGCTGCGAATGATTGCCCGTGGGGCACATCAGGCAACGGAAGTTGCACAGATTGGTTAGCTCAATATCGATAATGCATGGAAAGGACGCAGGATTCTGCAGCCTTTGCTTCGAATTTCCGGCATTGCAAAGCGCGTAAAGGGGTGCAAAGGGATTTGTCCGGTGCGTCATGCCAGAATTCCCTCATGCGTGAAAGCTGTTTGGGTATAGGCCTCGAGTTGAGTCAGGCAGTCGGCAACGCCCATTTCTTGTGTAGAGACGTGAAGCTCGGGCTGTAGCGGCGCTTCGTAGGGTGCTGAGATTCCGGTAAAGTCAGGAATCAAACCCTGCCGCGCCTTGACATACAGCCCCTTGGGATCGCGCCTCTCGCAAGTCTCCAGGCTTGCGTCAATAAAGACCTCATGAAACATGTCGCCCGCAATGTCGCGTACGCGTTGACGGTCATGCTGATAAGGCGAAATAAAGGCGGTAATCACCAAAAACCCGGTTTGCGCAAAAAGTTTGGCAACCTCACCCACGCGGCGAATATTCTCTTCGCGGTCCCTTTGCGAAAATCCCAGGTCCGACGACAGGCCATGGCGCACATTGTCGCCATCGAGCACGCACACATGCCAACCGCGCTCGAAAAGCCTGCGCTCCAGGTTGAGCGCCAGCGTCGTCTTGCCGGAGCCGGAAAGTCCGGTGAACCACAAGATGCCGCTGGAGTGACCGTTCTGCCGCCAGCGCTCGGCCAGAGGCACTTGATGCTGGGTGTAAGTGATATTGCGTGATTGTTCAGACAAGGATCATCTCTTGTGCCAGAGTGCGAACTGAAAGTCCCTGCGTCTGCGCGGCCTTTCGGACATCGCTGAGTGAAAGCTGGTTGTAGTGCAAGACATGCGCCATGGCGACGGCGTCGGCATGCGCGGTCAGGACAGCGTCGAACAAATGTTCGATCTTACCCATGCCGCCCGAGGCGATGACCGGAATCGAAACGGCGTCGCTGATTGTTCGGATCAGGTCGATGTCAAAGCCCCTGCGGGTGCCTTCGCGATCAACCGAGGTCAAAAGAATTTCTCCGGCTCCCAGCCTTGCCCCTTCGATAGCCCAGGCGACGGCGTCAAGACCGGTATGTTCGCGCCCGCAATCCCGATATGCTTCCCAACCACCTGTCGGTTTCTGCTTGGCGTCGATCTGCAGCACCATGCACTGCGATCCAAATTTGCCAGCGATCTCGCCGATCAGTCCTGGGTTCAGCGTGGCGGCGCTATTGACCGCTACTTTGTCTGCACCGGCACGCAGAAGTGTTAAAGCATCGTCGAGTGAGCGAATGCCTCCGCCTACCGTGATCGGAATGAAGACGTCCTGGGCCGTGCGTTCGACGATCTTTAGCAGCATGTCGCGGTCATAAAGGCTGGCCACGGCGTCCATGTACAGAATCTCGTCGGCCCCTTCCTGATAATAGCGCACGGCAAAATCGTGGGGGTCGCCAACCTTGCGCACACCTTCAAGCTGAATACCCTTAATCAAATGTTGCCCCTTAACGTCGAGCCTGGCGATCAGTCGGAGGTTAGACATTTTAGGCGGCCTCGCGGTGCATGGCTTTCCAAAAAGCGCGACCGGTGTCAGGAAGCGATGTGCTGGAAGCATAGAATTCCAGGGCCGCTTTTGCATCGGGAACACGGCCCTCCCTCAACCAGGCAACCAGTTCGCCGGGCGCCTTAAAGATTGATACACCATCGATCAACTCGGGGGCGATCAGACTCGGCTCGGGCAGAAAGGGATAATAGGGTTTTCCGGTGGCCATGGTTTCCAGCATGGCGCCGGAATTGACGGGACCAACAACGAAATCAGCCCAGTCCAGATGTTCCAGAAGCCCGCCCTGGTTAGTAACAGCGACGTCAATGCCAGCTGTCTCCAAAACTCTTTTGTAATAGGCCAGATTGGGCAGGCCGACATGCAGTTTAATGCGGATTACAGCGCAGCCAAATGCCTTCAGGGCATCAACGGTGGCTGTCAGATGATCGAAAATGTTATTCAAACTTGCCAGAACGTCGTCGCAATCAGCATAGATCGGCAGGATCAGGGCATTCCCCTTCGGATTCATTTCTCTCGCGGGCTTTTTAAGGCAGGCCAATGCAGGATAGCCAACACGCTGGCAGGACACCTTGGCCTTGGTCAGACCGATCCAGCGCTCATCACAGCTTCCTCGGGTCAGAATGCGATCGATCACCGGTGGGGTGAAAGAATCGCCTGATCGCGAATCGTAGCGCTGGGATGTGAGAAACATACCGTTCAGCATTTCATCTACCGGTATCTGGCGATGCTTGGCAATCTCAGCAATAATTCTGCTGGTATCGTTGGTCGAATCGCCAATCACGGCGCTTGAGCAGCAGTGCTTGTCAAAAAGGGCCAGATAGCTCAAGACCTCCCTTGCCTTTTGCTCAAGCCAGCCTTGGCCGAAGATCTGTTCGCTGACGAAGCTACGGGTCGCTTCCTCGACCGGGCCGAGAACAGCTTTCTTCGTATCTCGGGAAAACTGGTTGCGAATTTCGTCAAGGCGCTTGCTGTGCCTTCGCTTTAGAAAACGCCTGGGTAGAGCTGCCAGAACAGTTCCCTGTTTCCAGGATTCCCAGAGAAACCCAGGGGCCTTGGGCGACATGTTGGCGATCAGAATCGGAGCGGGATCTTCCTGGCGACGTGCGTCTAGAATCTGGCGCGTTGCAATCCAGCCCAACATCAAGAGAACCCTCTTCCTTCGGCTGGCGCGAAGCCTAAAAAGGGCCTCGATGGCCTGGGCATAAGCTTGGCGCAACCAAGCCTTGACGCCCTTTTCCTCCTGCGGGGCGCCAGATCCCTTGAAGAATTCGGGATAGTCCGGATGATCCTGCCCCAGGCTGTCCAGGCGAGAAACAACCCTGACACCATGAAGGCTTGCAACCCGTTCGGCCAAGTGCAACTTGGCTTGGTCTGACAGTAGATCATGTCTAAGCCGCACATCATGCACGACCAGTTCACTGGCGGCATGAGTGGCCAGAAGCCTGCTCAGCCCGTAATAGACAAGGCCGTAGCCGAGTGAAAAAAAGGTAACGCTGCGCACGAACAGCTTGCCAAGAGATACGCCCTCGAAGCGAGTCATGTCCTGGCCATGCTCGTCGTACATCCACTCGCAGACCCGAATGTGATGCTGCGCAGGATCGCCAAGCTCCTGGGGCCATTCCGCCAGCAGGGCATCAAGGCGCCTTGCCGAAAACCCGCGTCTGCACGCCAGATGATAGGTGATCCAATCCGAGCTGACGATCAGGCTACCTTCCTGCACCTTGTCCAGGTGCCTGGGATGCGAGACAAGCTCGATACGGGCAAATTCGCCATTCATGGGTGGCGGCGTTAGCCCTGAGTTGAGACGTTGTAACGTGGACGCCACGCACCATTTTCGTTTGCCCACAGGTGCGGAGAGCGGAATCGATCGGCCAGATGAAGGAAATAGTCACGGTTCATCGTCGGCTGCTCGAACATTTTCGAAGCTGTGGGAAACTGGTCGGCTGGCAGGCTCAAATAGTCCATCAACTGAGGAAAGAAGCGCTCGGGAAATTCGCCGTCATAGCGCTTGACCAAGGCCACGCCCTCGTCTCTGGTTATATCGCCCGATCGAATTTCCTGTGCTGCGTCATAGGTGGCGCGACCAATGCCAAACTTTACATGCGTGGTGAAATAGTGCAGATCATCAACGCGGTCGTCGATGGAATTGTATTTCGAATAGGTGCCGGGCGTGCGTTCCGGACTGGCTTCGAAATTGCCGTGCTCAACCGAATAGTAATAGCAGCTTTGCGGGTGCCATTTGAGGTAATAGCCCAGATAATGCACTTGTGTCTGGGTGCGCTTCAAGGCATCTGGATCGGCAGGCATATAGGGCGAAAGGTCGTTGTCGTCGATGCCGAAATGCGCCTTCAGGCTGGCAACAGACACGCCGCTCAGAAAAATTTTCTCAGGGTCAGTCGCAGTGAAATAGGTCCAATCGCGTGTGGCCGACGTGTTGTCGGCCACGGGATTGCCGTATTCCGCTTCGTTCTCGCCGTAAAAAACCAGGGGGATGTTGTAAAGCGCGCTCATCTTGGGCGCGATCTGCTTTTGGCCCAGAATGAAGGGCTGGAAGGGATGGAACAAAACCTCGACGGCCAGCCTGGTCAACAAGCGATGGACGCGTCCGTTAGGGGTCGAAAGCATGTTGTCGAAACCGGCGTGAATCCAGTTCTGGAGATTGCGCCAGCCCCAGTCGGTATAAATATGTGGCGCCCAGGTAACGGTCAAAGGATGCATGCCGTATTTGTACTTCAGCATATGGGCGGCATAAAAACTGTCCTTGCCGCCCGAACCGGGAACGATGCAATCATACGATCCGTCATGCTTGCGAAAGCGGTTGCATAAATCCTGCAACTCCTCTTCGCGGGATACCCAGTCGATCCTCGCCTTCTGTTCGACGGCGCGGCAGGCGTCGCAAACGCCCTCGGCATCGAAGTGGATGGTCGATTTTCTGCTATCCTGCGTGTGGGCGAACTCGGCCGTCGAATTCGGGCGTTGGTTGGAAATAACGCATCTGGCGCAGTATTTTACCTCCTCGGGCAGGCCGTAGCGCGCAGGCAAGGGGCCTGCCTCCTGTTTGAACGGAGCAAGGTCGATCGATGTCGTTCTGGGAAATAGCTTCATCCGCCTCTCACTTATTCAAAAACACTGTCATAATCGCCATTGGCGCGGTGGAAATCGTCGATGCGACCGATATCCGTCCAATATTCGCGAATTGGAAAGGCTGCCGTCGTCATGCCCATTGCAAGTGCGCGGGTGAACAGATCTGGCATGTCGAAGCTGCCTTGCGTAGGCACCAGGGTCAGCAGGTCGGGATCGATAACGTAAATGCCGGCATTGACGAAGAAGCTGTGAACCGGCTTCTCGACAATTCCTGTAATGCGGTGATCGTCGATATTGACCACGCCATAGGGCACCTGAAAGTCGAACTCGCGCACGCACATGGTTGCCTTGGCGCCCTGCTCGATATGAAAATCCAGCAGGCTGGAGAAATCGACATTGGTCAACACGTCGCCATTCATCACGATCAGAGGATGCGCAGGTGTTCTTCCAATCAGACCCAGGGCGCCGGCCGTTCCCAGACGGTCACTCTCTTCAAGATAGTTGATCGTGCACTTCCACTTCTCGCCGTCGCCGAAGTGGGCCATGATCATATCGGCCTTGTAGTTGACCGAGATGTAGAAATTGCGAAACTCGTGGCTGCGCAACGTCTCCAATATTGTTTCGAGGAGGGGCTTGCGTCCCACCTTCAGCATCGGTTTGGGCACGTCTTCGGTCAGGGGACGCAGGCGGTTGCCCAGCCCGCCTGCCATTAGCACGACCCAGTTTTCGCGGGGCTCTCCCGCATGGGCCAACGACTTCAAGGTCGTCAGGCCAGCCACGCGGCCCTGAAGATCAAGCAGCGGAATCTGGCTGAGATCAAGGCGCAGCATCACATCGCGCAGGCTTTCCGGCGGCTCACCCACGACAGCGGTTGTGGGCGTGGTTTTCATGGCCTGCCTGGCTTGCGAGTCAACAGTCTGGCCGCGCAGGATGGCGCGGCGGACGTCACCATCGGTTATCGTGCCCAGAAGCCTGCGCTCCTTGTCGGCGACCAGACAGATTTTGTAGGGCGATCCTTCGAGAACGCGAATGGCCTCGGCCAGCGTGGCGTTTTCGTCAAGAAGTGTGCTTTTCCAGTCGGCCATGATCAACTCGCAATCAAGGGGCGGGCAGGAACGCCAGCCAGCAAGGAATTCTCGGCGACATCGGCAATCACGGCGGCACCCACGCCGATCACCGATCCCGAGCCGATGCGCACCCCCTGCTTGACCGCTGCGCCAGTGCCGATATGCACCTCGTCGCCGATGATAACATTGCCGGAAAGCACGGCGCCGGGGGCGACGTGGACATGCGCACCCAGTGCGACATCGTGATCGATCGAAGAGCGGGTATTGATGATGCTGTTGCGTCCGATATAGGCGCCGGGCTGAATAACCACGCCAGCCAATAGCTGGACGCCCTCTGCCATCCTGACTTCCTGGCCGATGATGGCCGAGGGATCGATAACGGAGACGAAAGAAAAGCCCCGCTCTTTCATACCTTCGAAAACCTCGCGCCTGCGGGCCGGGCGCCCAACGCTGCCGATGCCGTTGACCAGTTGCATGCCCCGCACAAGAATTTCTTCTCCTCCCAGAACGGGAATACCAAGAATCTTCTTTCCCCTTAGGGCGGGGTCGGCATCGACGAAGCCCTGCACGGCAAGACCTGCGCGCAACAAGGCGCCCGCCAGCACCTTGCCATGGCCTCCGGCGCCCAGAATGACGATTGGCTGATCAGGCGTCATGGAAGGCGCTCGCCGGGCTGCAGGTTGCGCAACGCCGTTTTGCCCAGCCAGTCCCAATAGGCCATGGGCGAGACGCCGTCACCGGGTCTCAACGCACCCAGATTGAGGGCGCTGAAAGTTTCGTCCTTGGCGATGGGTGACAGGGCGGCCAGGCTTTTGCGGGCGACCTTGCGGTTGGGCAATTCCGAGGGCATGGGGCGTTTTACGCCGTCACCCAGTGCAGACTCGACAACACGAACGCCCTCGACCAGGGCTTTGAATTCGTGAGGCTCGAGAGAGGCCTTGTGATCCGGGCCGGGCAGGTCACGGTCAAGAGTCAGATGCTTTTCGATGACCGCTGCTCCCAGGGCCACGGCCCCCAGGGCCACTGAAATGCCGGGCGTGTGGTCGGAAAATCCAATTCTCAGTTTGAAGCGATCGCTTAAGGCGGGAATGGCTTTCAGATTGGCCTCGCTGGGGTTGGCGGGATAATCCGTCGTGCAATGCAAAAGCGTCACGCGGGTTTGCAGGGCCTGCTGGCCCGCCTTCGAGATAAAGGCCGTCTTGAAGGCCAGAGAACTGGGCGCCGCATTCTCAGGCGTCGTCATGGCAAAAGCCAGAACGCCCAGAGCATCCTCTATCTCCTCGGGTGTGCTCATGCCGGTGGATAGAAGAAAGTGCCTGGCCTGCTGGCCTGCCGCCAGCAACAAGGGTGCGTTGGTGATTTCGCCCGATCCCAGCTTGATAATGCCAAGGCCAAGGGTTGCAACCAGAAAACCAAGGCTGTCCAGATCGAAGGGGGAAGAAAGAAAGCCGATGCCCTTCTTCTGGCAGTGCATCATCAGCGCTATATGATCCTTTGGGCTCAGTTCAAGCCGCTTTAACATGGCGAACTGTCCGTCATCCGCCCCCGTATTTAGGGCCTGATAGGTTGCCTTTGGCGCGTCCTTCGCGACCAGAGCTTCGGTCTTGAAGGTCTGAAACTTCACGGCATCGGCTCCGGCCTGCACCGCCGCATCGACCAGGGCAAGCGCTTGGCCCAACTCGCCGCCGTGATTGACGCCGGCCTCCGCAATAATAAAGACGCTCATAATCGACCGATGATGTCGTGAAAGGGCTTGGGATCGGCCAGTTGATCAGCTGGATAGGTCTTCAGCACGTCCTTCATCATGCGCGCCGCACCTCCATGCCCATAGGGCAGGGGCTGACCGGCGATCGATGCGCGGAAACCATCCCCCAGCGCCTTTTTGATGGCCTTGAAAATTGCTTCCGCATCTTCGTCGCAATCGATAACCGAATAGGCCTTAAGCCGTCCGTTCTGGCGTGCGCCGATATTGACCGTCGGAATGCCCAAGGCGGGTGCTTCGATAATGCCGCTTGAGGAATTGCCGACCACGGCACCTGCCAGACGCATGACGCTTAAGTAGCGTTCCTGGCCGAGCGAGGAATGCAGGCTGACTCGATCCGGATGGGCACTGGCAAAAGCCGACATGCGTCCGCTGATGACTTGATTGCCGGCATCGGCATTGACGCCTGTGATGACGATGCGGGCGTCGGGCAGGCGTTCGAGTGCGCTCAGCAACTCATCCAAGGCGGCACCTTCGTCGCCAGTGCGGCGGGTAACGGGGTGATAGGTTACCAACAGCAGGGGATTGAACAGGGGCAGGCCCAAATCCCGTCCCAGCGTTTCGGCGCCTTGGAAGGAAAGGCCCCCGATCAGATCGACGCCAGGTGCTCCCACCTCAAAGACGCGGTCTGCGGGCTCGCCCATCTGCAAGACCCGCCTCGCATATTCGTGAGCGGCGACGAAATGCAGGCTGGCCATTTTGGTGATGGCGTGCCTGAGCGCATCATCGACAGCGCCCAGCGTCAGTTCACCGCCGTGAATATGGGCGACGGGAATGCCCAGAAGCAGGGCGGCTGAGGCGGCGGCAAAAATCTCGTAGCGATCACCCAGCACCACCACCAGGTTGGGTTTCAAGCGCTCGAAGGCCTGGGCCATGCCCGAAAGAGCCTGGCCCGTGGCATGGGCAACGGCCAAGCGGCTGTCATCGCCAAGTGGCAGAGATACTTCGGCATCCACCTTGAATCCGTCGGCGCGAATGGCATCCACGGTATGGCCGAACGCCGCCGACAGATGCGATCCCGTCGCCACTACCTGTAATTCCATCGCCGCGTCAGCGGAAATTTCGCGCATCAATCCAGTCAGCAATCCGTAATCTGCCCTTGATCCGGTGACGATGCAGATGCGCCTCATGCCAGGGACTCCTTGACGACAACAATCACCTTGGCCTGATCGGCCGACGACAGATGCGTCGAGCAAGGCAAGGTCAGAACACGCTTCCAAATGTCATCGGTTACCGGCATCTCGGTTCTGGGAGCATCCTGATAGGGGGGCTGCAAATGCATGGGTTTCCAGAAAGGCCGTCCCTCGATGCCGGATTCACGCAAAATCTGCCGCAGGCGTTCGGGCGGAGGAGCTGGCGGGGCCAGCGTAATACCGGAAAACCAACAAGCCCCATCGGCCCAGGGCGGAGATGGAAAAAGCCCAACGCCGGGTAATTCGGAAAGGGCGTCATCATAGGCAGCGCGAATACGGCGCTTGGCAGCCACCAGACTATCCGCTCGCTCCATCTGGGCAGAGCCCACAGCGGCTTCGATATTTGTCATGCGGTAATTATAACCCACGCGGTCGTGAGTGTAATCCTCGCCCGTCCGGGCGGTACTGACCAGATGCTTGACAAAACCCATCAGCTCAAGATTGTCGCCCAGCAAGGCGCCACCGCCGCCCGAGGTCACGGTCTTGTTGCCGTTGAATGAAATCATCGAGAGATCGGCGCCCAGGCGGCCGATAGGCTTGCCCATATAGGTGGCTCCTAAGGCGGCGGCAGCATCGGCAAGCACGGGCAGCCTGTAATGGCGGGCCAAAAGCACGATGGGCTCCATATCGGCAGGCATGCCCAGTGCATAGACCGGCATGATGGCGCTCACGCGCCGCCCCGAGACCTTATGGATGATGTCGGGGCCGACGCGCCGGGTTTCGCTTTCCAGCTTTGCCGCCAGCAGCTTGGGATCCAGCGTCCAACTGTCGGCAGAGATATCGAACAGCCAAGGGATGGCCCCGGCGTGCGAAATCGCATTGGCGCTGGCGATGAAAGTGTAGCTGGGCAGAATCACTAGATCGTCGGGTTTTACGCCCAGGGCAACCAGCCCGACATGCAAGGCGCAGGTTCCCGAGGCGGTGGCCACTGCTTGGCGCGCCCCGCTATGCAGGGCCACCATCTCCTCGATGCGCGGCACGAAGGCGCCCGCGGTCGAAACAAAGCCGTCCTCGATGCATTGCTGAAGATAGCGCGCCTCGTTTCCGGAAAGATCTGGGGTGGATAGCGGAATCATCGCATCACATCTTCTGATCCAGGCTTCTGCCGCGTTCCTGGTGCACAAGCTCGGGAACGGCCAGATGAATCGCCTGGGCCAGCGCTTCCTTGCTCCAGGCACCCTGTTTGCGCAAGGCGGTGATCGTTTTTCTGAAATCGGCTAGCCGCGCGGTCTCAGTGGGGGATTCTTGAATCACGCCCGCCTCGACAAAGCGAGACAGGTCTGGCCGGTCCGAGGGGCGCAGGAACTCCTCGGCCAGTTTTTCCCCCGTGGTGTCTGAGGGTGCGAACAGGCAGGGCCAGGCATTCTTGGGCTTGTCCTTGAAGCGGGCGCGGGCCTCGGCGTCGCTGGCGCATTCCAGGGGTTCGAGGCCATGATGGGCCAGAAAGGCACGGGCAATGGTTTCGAAGCTGGTCAGATGGTCTTCGGCCTTCAGCTTGGGAAAAACCACCTCGCGGGTTTCGCACAGAAATGCGCCCAGCAGACATAACTGTCCGGCCTCGGCATGGGAGATGAAATAGCGCTTCACGTCCGAAGGTGCGGCGATGGGCTGGCCCTTCTGCAAGCGGTATTCGAAGCCTTCCAGCAGGCTACCCGCCGAAAAGGCGACATTGGCAAAGCGGGCCGAGGTCGCCGTCAGGCGATCAGAATGGGCAAACAGGGTGCGCTCCATCAGATTCTTGGAAGCCCCCATCAGATTTTCCGGCCGCACGGATTTGTCGGTGGAGACCGAGAAGGCGCGCTTGAGGCCCTGGCTGCACGGATGGTCGAGATAGTCGGCCAGGGCCAGGACATTCACCTCGATCATGCGCATGAGGCTGAAAGGGTCGCGCTCGGCCCGCACATGCTTTAAGGCCGAGAAATTGAGAAAGACGTCGAACGGCCCCATCGCCTCGGCCATGGCAAGAAATTCAGGGCCCGAGAAATCGATGCTGTAGGTGGCAAAATCAGCGGGCAACGTCCTATCGCCCGAGCGCAGGTCGCGCACCAGTTCGACCAGCATGTTTTCGTTTAAATCCACCAGATGCAGCGCTCTGGGCAAGAAGGGCAGGAGTTGCTTGACGAAGGCCTGTCCGATCGAGCCAGCCGCCCCCACGACCAGAATGCGGCTATGGCCGATGATCTTTGACAAACGGGCTGCGTTAGCCTCGATGTCGGCTTCGAACAAGGAGCGAGAGCGCCCAAGAAGGCGGCTCAGCAAGGAATCGTCCAGATCGCGGGGAAACATCTATCCAGGGGTCCAGGCAGGCTACCGCACTCCGGGTGAAACAGGTTCACCGGAGTGCGCAAGAAACGCGAGGCCGTCAGGCTGCGGAGCCGACGGCGTCTATGGCCAGACGCACCGTTACCGGGCGCCCCAACATCTCCAACAGCACGATGACGCGCTGATCGTCGGAGAGAGATTGAAAAATACCAGTCAGATTCTTCAAGGGACCATCCAGCACTTCCACCTTCTCGCCGGGTTTGAAGGGAAGCGGCAGATCCATTTGCACAAAGCCTTTTTCGTCGGTGCGTGCCTTCAGGGTTTCGACGACGCCACCGGGCAGGGCAATCGGGGAATCGCCATGGCAGACCAGATGCACGACGCCGTAGGTGGACCGGATCGAACGCCAGCGCGATGCCTCGGTATCCATGTTGACGAAGAGGTAGCGGGGAAATAACGGGGCCGGGACGTAATCGGTCCTGCGGGCGTGGCGCCGCTTCTTGCTGTAGAGAGGCAGATAGGCCTCGAAGCCTTGACGGGCCAGATTGTCCAGGGCCTTGCCTTCGCCTTTGGGCTGCGTGTGAACGGCATACCAGCGCATCATGGCGACTCGCCCTCGTCTTGGGATGGCGGCGGGCGGCGTGAGACGTTCAGGAAGGCCGGAAAAAAGATACGTTCCGGCGCAAAGACGGATTGTAGGGCGTCGAAGCTCTCCTGGGGATTTTTCAGATCCGTCAGAATCAGCGCATCCACCCGCTCCAGCATCGAAGGGTCGGTTGCCACTGGCAGGTCGAGAAAGGTGCTGGTCGAGGCGTTGGCGTCAACAAATCCCAGAACAGTGACGGCATGGCCGCCCTGGCTCAGAAAGGCGATCTCGCCGACATCGCCGACGCCTGCCAGCGCCACGCGCTTCAAGCCGCGGTCGGCGCAGTGCTGGAACAAATCCTCATATTGCCGCCTGGCCAGCCGGAACAGATTGAAGGATTGCGACAGATATTCGGCCGTCAGTCGGCTTTTCTCGGCAAAGCCTTTGGGCGTCAGGTAATAGGCATAACGGTTGGGGGGCATCTGGGAAATCTTGATCAGCCCCTTTTTGGCGCAGCGCTTGAGATAAGCATTGGCCAATCCCAGCGCGATCCCCAAATCCTTGGAAATGGAACGCTGGGTATGATCGCTGTTTTCGTGAACCGCTGTCAGCAAACCCAGCGTGATCTCGGCCTCGCTGGTCAGTTCCAGCGAGTGGGAGTCGGCACTGTCCAGGATGGCGGTAATCTGCTTGTTCACGCCGCGAACGATATCTTGTTCGCCAGATGAACGTCAACCGAAAACAACCACCGACTCGTTGGATTCAGCCAGGAATCTCTGAATGGGCAGGTCGGCCCCCCCCTCAGTTAGAACGCCTTGCTTTTCAGCCCCCTGGGCGGCCAGGGCGACCCAGCGCGCCCGGGCCAGCTCGGGTAGAATCAGGGTAACGCGTTCGGGGTAGGGGGCGGGGCCCTGGGCCGTGGTTACGCGTCCAGATTTAACCTTGAGTCCGGCCTCTCCGGGGAACAGCGAAGCGATATGGCCGTCGGGTCCCATGCCCAGGAACAGAACGTCAAGCGGCCAGGGCATGTGCGCTAGTTGGCGTTCCAGATCGGGCAGGGCGGCCTCGGGGGTCAGGCCTTCCCGCCAAAAGCCAAGAAAATGCGCCCTTGCCGCTTTGTCTTGCAGCAAAAGGCGCCGCACCAGCCCCTCATTGCTGCCCTCATGATCGGGGGACAGCCAGCGCTCGTCGGTCAGAGTGATCCAGACGCGTTCCCAAGGCAGCTTTGCTTCGGCCAAAATGGGAAAAACCGCTTCGGGTGTGCGTCCGCCCGAAACGGCCAAGCTTGCCAAAGGCCTGCTCTCCAGGGCCTTCCTCAATCCCTCGGCCAGATGATCGGCCAGGGCTTCTGGGGAAAAGGGCCTTGAAATCACAGCATCCAGCGTTTTAGGCCGTCTGGAACGGGCGACTTGCGCCACATGCCCTTGATATCGGCAACCAGTCCATCCGGCTGCAAGAGTTGCAAGAAACTGTCGGGGCCGAACGCGGCATAGCTGTCATGGGCGACGGCGCCGATCAGGGCATGATAGCCCGAGGCGCCATCCAGGCTGGGCATGATGTCCAAGCCATATTCGTGCCGGGCCTCCTCGGGATCGGCCAGCGGGTCGTGAATATCGACGGAATGGCCGAAGGCCCGAAGGCCCCTGATCACGTCGATCACCTTCGAGTTGCGAAGATCGGGCACGTTCTCCTTGAAGGTCAGGCCCAGCACCAGAAGCATCGAGCCAGGCTTCAATTGCGCATTGATCTCGCTTGCGATGAAGCCGCCCATAGAATCGTTGATCTTGCGCCCGGCCAGGATGACTTCGGGGTGATGGTCCTTTTGAAGCGCGCAATGGGCCAGATAGAAAGGATCGACGCCGATGCAGTGGCCGCCCACCAGGCCGGGCTGGAATTTCAGGAAGTTCCACTTGGTGCCCGAGGCCTCCAGCACGTCATGAATGGAAATGCCCAATTTCGAGAAAATCATGGTGACTTCGTTGATGAAGGCGATGTTGATGTCGCGCTGGGCGTTTTCGATCACCTTGGACGCCTCTGCGGCCTTGATGCTGGCCGCCAGGAAGGTGCCGCCAGTGGTGATCGAGCCATAAACATCGCACAATTTCCGGGCGATTTCGGGGGTTTGTCCCGCCACCACCTTGGTAATGCGGTCCACCGTATGCTCGCGGTCGCCCGGATTGATCCGCTCAGGGCTGTAGCCCAGGAAGAAATCCTTGCCGCAGGCAAGGCCCGAGGCCTTCTCGAGCTCGGGGCCGCAGATATCTTCGGTGACGCCGGGATAAACCGTGCTTTCGAAGACCACGACGGCGCCCTTTTTCATCACCTGGCCGACTGTGCGGCAGGCCGACAGCACGGCACCCAGATCGGGCAGATTGTCCGGCGTGACCGGAGTTGGAACGGTAACGATGAAGATTTCGGCTTCTGCCATGTCCTTGGCCTGGGCGGTCAGATGGGCCGTGGTTGAGCGCAAGGGGGCCTGTTCGACTTCGCCGGTGCGGTCATGCCCCTGCTTCAGCTCGGCAATTCGCCGTTCATCGATATCAAAACCGATCACAAGATATTTGCGGGCCAGGGCAACGGCCAGAGGCAGGCCGACATAACCCAGGCCTACAACAGCGATTTTCGTCGAACTCATGTTATATCCCCTGACCGAAAAACATGGTCGAGGTTTAGGTTTCCTGCAAGGACTTGTCAACGCTTGCCCAGGGAGTCGAAGGCCCATTTGACCACGGCACCCCCGGAGCCGGTCGCCCCTTTCAGCACGATTTGCTGGCTGCGCCTGGGAGAATCGTCCCCTGGCTTGAAGGCGCTGTCTTCCATGTCGATGGCGGCACCCTTGGCCCTGAAGCGCCATCCCGCGCCGTCGCCCAGCTTCAAGAGAACCGCCTGGGCGTCGCCCGACAGGGCGGCCTGCACCTGGGGGTCAAGATGAAATCTCAGTGCGACTTCAACGCCCTCCTTGCCTTCAAGGCGATCCTCACCCCTTAGGGTCGTGCCCTGCGAGTCGAGATGCAGACGTCGCTTGTGGATCAGTCCGTGCGAGGCCAGATAGCCGTCATGGCGGGTATTGACCCAGACCGCGCCCTGCTCCTCCTGGCGCTCTGACGAGACGGAAAGAGGCAGAGAATCCGTATTGCCGACGGTAACGGTGGAATGTGCCGCCGTATGTTTCAGGGCCTGACGCCAGCCGGGCTGATGAGCGGGGGCTGCCCCCATATTGCTGACAATGCGCTGTCTGCCCGCCGTCATTTCGAAAGACAGGGTTCCGGCATGGGCGTGATCATCCTGGGCGGGACGTCCCGCATCCATCAGAACCAAGGCCCGCCCGGCGCTTAGTCGCTCGAAGCCGGAATGAGGCGCCGTTCCCAGAGGCTTGCCGCGAACGCCCGAAAGGGCCAGAGCCAGGGAAACCTGAGCGGCGGAAATATCGCCAGTATCGTTAAAGCGCGCCAGCGAGCCGTCGCCCATGCGCCAGAAGCGGACCATGGGGCCCATGCGGTCCAGGGCGCTTTGTAATCCATCGAACAACTCGCGGTTGGATGCATTCAGCCAGACCTTCATATCGATCAGGTCCTTCAACACCACAAGATGCACGGCGGGGCTGCGGCTGACATGGCCTCCATCTGGATGAATCTGCTTTTTAACCTCCAGGGTCAGCACACTTGCCGCCCGCTCCAGCAAGGCGTCGTTGCCCTCGGCCAGAGACCAGAGCAACAATCCCTTGGCGGCGGCAAGCTGCTGTTGGCCCTCGGGCGCCCAGGAAAGAGTGCGGGCCAGATGGCGGGCTTGAAGGGCGGCAGCGGCTTTCAGGTCCTGCGACAGCCCGGGCTGAGATTCATCGAGCAGCCAAGGCGCATGCTTCAACCAGTTGGATAGCCGGTTGCCGATGGTCTCGGGCGCCCAGGCCGCCTCGCTCCAGCGCGCGTGACTGTCCAGCCAGGCGCGCAGACGTTGACGCGCCCAGGAGCTGGCGATCATGTCGCCCATGGCGCGGATATCGGACAGTTCGTTGAAGTCGTGGGGATTGGCCAGGGTCACGTCGCCCGTTACCAGGCGCTGCGCAAGGTCGGCATTTCCGGGCCAAGGGTCGGCAGGCCCCAAAGCCAGAGCTGCAGGCGATGTCGATTTCAGAAAATAGCCGTAAAAGGGCAACCCGAAAAACAAATGGGCCAGGGGCCGAAACAGGGTCGAAGGGGTCATCAAGGCCCCCTGCTCGTTGTCAATCGAGTTCGAAGCGATCCTTGTAATCGAGCTTTAAAGCCGGGTCCTGCTCGTCCTTGATCAGCAGGCAATTGCCTACGGCCAGATATTCGATCTCCGAGCCCATGAAACAGCGGAAGGCGTCTTCGGGCGAGCCCACGATCGGCTCGCCACGCACATTGAAGCTGGTGTTCACGACCACAGGGCACCCGGTCAGCTCCTTGAACCTTCGGATCAAGGCATGATAGCGCGGGTTGGTGTCCGCATGCACGGTCTGGATGCGGGCTGAGTAATCAACATGAGTGACGGCGGGAATCGAGGACCGGGGCACGTTCAGCTTCTCGATGCCGAACAGGGCCTGCTCCTCGTTCGTCATGGCCCGCCTGTGGGATTCCTTGACCGGGGCGACCAGCAGCATATAGGGGCTGTCACCAGACAGATCGAACCAGTCCGCGACATCTTCGCGCAACACGCTGGGCGCGAAGGGACGGAAGGATTCACGGTATTTGACCTTTAGATTCAGAGTCTTCTGCATAGAGGGCGAACGGGGGTCGCCCAGAATCGAGCGCCCGCCCAGGGCCCTTGGCCCGAATTCCATGCGGCCTTGGAACCAGCCCAGGGCCTTGCCGTCGCCAAGCGCTTTGGCCGTGGCGTCGATCAGCTCGACTTCGGTCAGAACCTGGAAGCGGGCACCCAGGGCGGTCAGGCGCTTCTCAATCTCGGGTTGGGTGAAGGACGGGCCGAGATAGGAGCCCCGCATGGCGTCCTTGCCCTCCTCCCGCACCCGGGGCTGGCCCAACTGCATATGGCTGGCGGCCAGGGCGGCACCCAAGGCACCTCCGGCATCGCCTGCGGCGGGTTGAATCCAGATATTCTTTAAGGCGCCATCACGCAGCACATGGCCGTTGGCGACACAGTTGAGGGCCACGCCGCCCGCCAGGCACAGATTGGGAATGCCTGTTTCTTTGGCCAAGGCGCGGGTCAGGCGCAGCACGACTTCTTCCGTCACCGCCTGGACAGAAGCCGCCAGATTCATGTGACGCTGGTCCAATTGCTCTTCCGGCTTTCGGGCAGGGCCGCCGAACAGGGCATCGAACTTCGCATTGGTCATGCGCAGGCCCGTGCAATAGTCGAAATAGCTTTGATCAAGATGGAACGAGCCGTCAGGCTTCACGTCCAGAAGATGATCGAAAATGGTCTGGGCGAAGACAGGCTCGCCGTAAGGGGCCAGCCCCATCACCTTGTACTCGCCCGAATTAACCTTGAAGCCGGTGTAATAGGTGAAGGCGGAATAGAGCAGGCCCAGCGAATGGGGGAAGTGCAGTTCCTTGATGACCTTAAGGTCTGACCCCTTGCCGATGGCCGCCGAACTGGTGGCCCACTCGCCCACACCGTCCATGGTCAGCACCACGGCTTCCTCGAAGGGCGAGGGAAAAAAGGCCGAAGCGGCGTGGCTGACGTGATGCTCGGAAAAGAGCAGCCGCTCGATCCAGTTGATGCCGGGCGCCCAGGCCTTCAATTCCCTGGCCAGCATGTCTTTCTGGAACAGCTTTTCCTTAAGCCAGATTGGCATGGCGGTTTTGAAGCTGGTGAATCCCCTGGGCGCAAAGGCGACATAGGTTTCCAGCAGGCGCTCAAACTTCAAGAAGGGCTTGTCGTAAAAGGCGACGTGATCAATCTGCTCGGCGGATATCCCTGCCTCGGCCAGGCAATAGCTTATGGCATTGGTTGGAAAGCCGGCATCGTGCTTCTTTCTGGTGAAGCGTTCTTCTTGCGCTGCCGCCACGATGCGTCCGTCCTTGACCAGGGCGGCTGCCGAATCGTGATAAAAGGCCGAGATGCCGAGAACGATCATCAGGCTTAGAACAGCGTGTAGATGAAGGGGGCGACCGCCGAGCCTTGCGACAGCACGATCAGGCCACCGAAAACCACCATCATGATCAGAATGGGCAGCAGCCAGAATTTCTTGCGGACTTTAAGAAAGGCCCAGAGTTCGGCCAGAAAGGACATGGTTCTTTCCCTCTATCGTCAAAATTGGCGGGTCATACTGCCCGCTTCGGGGCCGGGGGGATCGCGCAAAATCCAGTAGCTGGCGGCCTCTGGATCGCGCTTTAGGCGCAGCATGTCCTTGCCCAGCGCACGCATGATCAGCCCGGTGGGTGCCACGGTCAAAAAGAACAGCAGACCCATGATCAGGGGGCTGACGATCTTGTGCAAAAGCAGGCCGAACAGGAACCAGACGCGGTTCAGGGGCTTCAAAAGTGCCGGGCGGATCAGGGAAACAGCCAGGAACAGGGCGGCCAGAAACAGCGCCCACAGCCTTGCGTCCAAGCCCTTGAAGAGCGGCCACAGGCCGATAATGGCAAAGAAGGCAGCAAAAACAAAGCCGAAACTCCTGTCGGAGCCTTGCTTGACCTTGCTTTTTTCGTTGAAATCCTCGTGTGTCGCCATGCCGCTAGTTACCATTGGCCGCCTTGACCTGTAAAGCGATCCATTTTGCCGCTTCCAACAGGTTGTCGGCGACATGGTCGGGCTGGCACCGGCTCTCATGTTCCCGTCCATAGCCGGTTCGAACCAGAATGCTGGTGGCGCCGACGGCCCGGCCCAGCTCGACATCGGCCGTCTTGTCGCCGATGACAAAGGCCTTTTCAGGATCGAACCCCAGATCCCTTGCTGCCTGCAAGACCATGCCCGGCAAAGGTTTGCGGCAGGCGCAATCCTCATCCGGGCCGTGCGGGCAGACATAGATGCCGTCCAGAACAATACTCTCGGCGGCAAGCAGCTCCTTTAAGCGCTTGTGGATGGCGTCCAGTGTTTCACGTGAAAAATACCCGCGCGCAATCCCCGATTGATTCGTCATGACCGCCAGGCCGAACCCCATATCCCTAAGCAGGCGCAAGCCCTCGCCCGCACCGGGAATCAGTTCAAGCCCGGCGGGGTCGGACAGGTAATCGCGCTCGACATTCAAAGTGCCATCGCGGTCGATCAGGACGAAGCGGCGAGGAATCATGATCAAATTTATAACAAAAAATCAGGCTTTGCGAAACCGGGCGGCAAAGAAGCCGTCCATGCCCCCCTTGTCGCCCCACATATCGGGCAATGTGCGAAGGTACCCTTCGGGCGTGACGGCGCCTTCGGGCAGGCCTGGGATTTCGCCCGGCTGAATGGGATCTGGCTGCAAGCCAAAAGTGCCGTTTTGGGCGATCGTCTCACCCTCGGCCTTGGAAAGCGAGCAGACGCAATAGACCAGCCTGCCGCCCTGCTTCAACAGGGCCGCCGCCGCCGCTAGCATGTTGGTTTGCACGTCTCGAAGCGAAGCCGCGTCGCCCTGGCGTTTCAGATGAAAGGCATCGGGATGGCGCCGGATGGTGCCGGTGGCCGAGCAGGGCGCATCCAGAAGAACGGCATCCAGCTCTTGGCGCGACTTCCATTTCAGAACGTCCGCCGGAACCAATTCGGCCTTCAGCTTCAAGCGCTCGAGATTTTCTTTAAGGCGGGGCAGCTTGGCCCCGGCCTTTTCCACGGCGACGACATCCGCTCCCAAAGCGGCCAGTTGCGCAGTCTTGCCGCCAGGGGCGGCGCACAAGTCGGCCACTTTCAGCCCCTTGACCTCACCCAGCAGCCGGACGGGCAGGGCGGCTGCCGCGTCTTGCACCCACCAAGCCCCTTCCTGAAAGCCGGGCAGGGCGGTGACGGGGCCGGGTTTGACCAGGCGCAGCGTTCCCGTCGGCAAGATCTCGGCACCTAGCTTTTCCGCCCATTGGGCGGCGTCCGATTGAACGCTCAAGTCAAGCGGGGCCTCCTGAAGGCTGGCTGCCGCGATGCGCTTGGCCTGCTCCTCGCCCCAATCCCTGACCCACTCGTCCCACAGCCAGTCCGGAATGGACGTCCTGTCGATATCGATGGCGGCCAGCAACTCTTTGCCCTCGCGCCCGATTCGGCGCAGAACGGCATTGACCAGTCCTCTGAAATTGGCGGGTGCTAGATCGACCGCCGTTGTTACGGCGGCGTGGGGGGGCTGGTCCAGAAAAAGCAGCTGTGCCACGCCGATGCGCAAGGCCTGCATGGCGGGCTCGCCAGATTGGGGCAGGGCGCGTTCGAGACATTGGCCGATCAGGGCGTCGATCACGAACAGGCGGCGCAGGGTGGTGGCGGCCAGATGGCGCACGAAGGCGCGGTCGCGCACGGGAAGCAGGCGGAAGGCCGGACTGGCCTCAAGGGCCGAATCGAGGGAATTGTGACGAACCAGAACCGAGCGAATCAGCTCCAGTGCGGCTTGGCGGGAAACGGAACCGGAAGCACTCATCCCCATGGTCCGCGCGGGCGCTGGGCGGAAGGCACCCCATCGGCCCGCATGGCGCGCAGGCGGGCAATGCGGTTGGGCATGCTGGGATGGGTCGAGAACAGATTGTCCATACCTCCGCCAGCCAGCGGATTGACGATGAAGAGATGCGCCGTGGCCGGATTGGCCTGGGCGTCGCGGTTGGGAATGACGTGCGAGGCCGATTCCAGCCGCCCCAGGGCCGAGGCCAGCCACAAAGGCTGGCCGCAGATTTGTGCGCCCATGCTATCGGCTTCATACTCGCGCGAGCGTGAGATCGCCATCTGGACCAGCATGGCGGCAATGGGGGCCAGAATAGCGGCCAGGATGGCGCCGATGCCGCCCAGCGCACTGCCGCCCCCCTCGTCATTGGAACGCGAGCCACCGAAGAAGAAAGCGAAATTTGCCAGCATGCCGATGGCGCCTGCGATGGTGGCGGCAATGGTCATGATTAGCGTGTCCCGGTTCTTCACATGGGCCAGCTCATGAGCCATGACGCCCGCGATCTCTTCGGGGCTAAGCAGATTGAGCAGGCCGGTGGTGGCGGCGACGGCGGCGTTCTCGGGATTGCGTCCGGTGGCGAAGGCGTTGGGCTGCGGGTTGTCCATCAGATAGACCCGCGGCATGGGCAGATCGGCATTACGCGCCAGTTGCTGGACGATCTGATAAAGTTCGGGGGCCTCGTTGGGCCCGACTTCGCGGGCTCCGTACATGGATAGGACCATGCTTCCCGAATTCCAATAGGCGAACAGGTTGGTGGCCAAGGCCAGGCCCAGGGCAATGACGACGCCGCCCTGCCCGCCGATCAAATAGCCGACGGTTAGAAACAGTCCGGTCAGTCCGGCCAGTAAAAGCGCTGTTCGGGCAAAGCCCATGGAAGGCCTCTCGGTTTCGGTCGCTATGTGAATAGTGAAGAGATGGCCTCGCTTCAAGGGGAAGATTGCGTAACTCCGGGCTGGGGCAAGGGCTGGGTGCGCGACCCGTCTTCCGGGAAAGGGTTGCAAAGCGTCCCCGCATCGACGACCATGCAAGGATGCGTAAAGGGAAAACAAGCAGGCCATGAACTTTTTGACTGTCACCATCGTCATTTTCATCGTCGCCCTCATTGGCGTCTTCGCGGTGGCATTGATTGTTTATTTGTCGTCCCTGGTCAAAAGTGCGTATCAGATCAAAATCGAGATGCGCAACGACCTTGAGGAGGGCTTGAAGCGCGCCGACGAGGAACTGAACAAGCGCTCGCGCTGGATCAAGCGGGAACTGCTGGAAGAAATCGAGCGCATCAAAAGCAACATGCAGGCCGACATAACCAATCGGGGCATCACCGTCTTGGAAGAAGCCCGCAAGATGGTGGCCGGTTCCGAAGAGGGCATTCGTCACGATTTGGCCGAGAACACCAGGCTTTTGAACGAGGCGCGCGATCTTCTCTATGCCCTCGAGCACAAGGTAAAGGCGCTGCGTCGTGAAGCCCAGGGCATGAGCGGCGCCCAGCCCGCTGCCGAGGCGTCGCCAACGCAGGCACAGATGCCGCCAGCGCTGCCTGCACCTGCAAGCCAGCCGATGCCAGCCCCGCGTCCTGCTGCGCCTGCGCCGGCACCCGCCCAGAAGCCAGTCGCAGGGTAAGGATTCTCCATGGAACGCAGACGCATCATTCTGATCGGTGCCGTTGCCGCCGTCTTGCTGGTGGGCGGTGTCGTTCTGCTGGGCCTGAAGAAACCCAAGGGTCCCGATTGTTCGCCGATTGCCAAGGCGCTGAGCAGTGGCCGTCCGGTGGCTGCCCTGGCCCCGCTTCTGGGTGATGATCCCAAGGCTAGCAATGCCGAGGCCGTTGCCAAAACAATGGCGGCCCTGGTCGATGTCGCTCGCGTTTCCGGCCCGGTGCCCGATTTTGCCACCCAGGCGGTTCCCGATGCGGTCGCCAAAGCCCAGGAGGCGTCGCAGGTCTGGTTGAATTGCGGAGCCTCCTCGGTGGTCTGGGGATCGGTCGAGAAGGAAGGCGAAATCGTCATCGAGGACAAGAAGGCGAAAAAACCCATCACCAAGCCGATCTTTGCCACTCTGCTCTGGGTTACCAGCGGGAAAGAGGCAACAGTCCAGATTCCAAGGTCGCGCGATGGGCGCGAGGCTGCCGAGATGGTGTTTAGGGCCCATGCCGAGCGGGAACGCGCCCGCAGCCAAAAGGCCGAGGCCGAGGCGCCTGCGTCCGGCGAAAAACCGCCGGTTCAGGAGAATGTCCAGCCCGCCGGTGAAAAGCCCCAATAGGGCGTTTCCGTATTTCACTGCGCATGAACAATCGGTCAAGATGAAGGACAGCCAAAGAACCGCCCATCTTGCCCTGGCCGCCCTGCTTCTGGGGGCCGTTGGCATCGGCTTTGCGCCCATTCTGGTGCGCTTAAGCCCACTGGGGCCGTCGGCGACGGCCTTTTATCGCCTGCTGCTAGCACTGCCGCTTCTGATGCTGTGGCTGGCTTGGGAAAGTCATCATCGGCAAAAGCCGCCCTGCCGCCCTGATGGCCTTGGCTTTGGCTGGGGGATTCTTTGCGGCCGATCTGGCTGTCTGGCACTGGTCTGTCCGCCTGACCAGTGTGGCCAATGCCACCCTGTTTGCCAATTTTGCCCCCCTCTATGTCACGCTGGCCGGATGGCTTTTGTTCAAACAACATGTGCGGCCCGTTTTCGTGGCGGGCATGACGTTGGCACTTTGCGGCGCCTTTCTGCTGATGGGCCAGCATCTGACGCTTGAAGGAACCGAGTTGACAGGCGACGCCCTGGGTCAACTGACCGCCGTTTTCTATGCGGGCTATATCGTGTCGGTGGGACGTTTGCGCAGGCACCTGTCAACCGCCACCATCATGACCGTCAGCGGACTGGTCACAACACCCCTTCTTCTGCTGGCAGCCTTGGCGTCTGGCGAGGCCTTGTGGCCGGAGCCCGGACAGGGATGGGGTGCTCTGATCGCGCTGGCCCTGGTTTCGCACGTCGCCGGACAAAGCCTGATCGCCTATGCCCTGGCCCATCTTCCGGCATCCTTTGGCTCGGTTACCCTGCTGCTCCAGCCTCTGGTTGCGGCCTTGCTGGCCTGGGGATGGCTGGGCGAATCCCTAACGTCTCTCTCCATGGCGGGCGGGGCCGTGATCCTGGTCGGCATCTATCTGGCGCGACGTGGGAGTTGACGCTGGCGCGACGTGGGAGTTGACGCTGGCGCGTCGGGGGAGTTGACACTGGCGCGTCGGGGGAGTTGACGCTGGCGCGTCGGGGGAGTTGACGCGAACGTCAAGAGCCCCCATAAAGGTGGTATGACCACTTTCGCAGCTTCCGAGCGGCAAGATGAGGGGCTCCTGTCCGAGCGGGTGGCGGGGCATCTGCGCCGCCTGATCGATCAGGGCGTGCTGGCTTCCGGCGAGCGGCTGCCGGGCGAGCGTCAGTTGGCCGAAAGCCTGAAGGTTTCGCGCGTTTCCGTGCGCGCCGCCCTGCAAAGCCTGAAGGCCGAGGGCTATCTGGAAGCCCGCCAGGGCGGAGGCACCAAGGTTCTCTCCTCGGCCCGGACGTTGGAATCCCCCCTGGCCGGACTGGTCCGCCGTTCACCTGCCAATCTGCGCGATCTGGTGGAATTAAGAATTCTGCTGGAGGGTTGGGCGGCCAGCCGCGCCGCTCAAAGGCGCGATGTCGAGGCCCTGCACGCCATGGAAATGGCCGTGCGCTCGATGGAAGGCGATTTGAAGAGAAAGCGCAGCGTTGCCGACGATCTGGCCTTTCACAAAGCCCTGGCCAAGGGGGCGGGCAGCGCCGTCTATGATCATGTGCATGCCGTTGTCGGCGATGTGATGGCCGAAATGGTCAAGCATCTGCGCCAGAATGTTTATGAATCGCCTGAGGAAGCCAAGCGGCTGGCGCATCAGCACCGTGAAATTTTAGAAGCGGTGCAGGATGGTAACGCAGCCTTGGCAAGAAACCTGTTAGAGAAGCATCTGGGCCAGGTGATCGATACGAGAGGAGCCTCAAAATGAGTCTTCTTCCCTGGCTCATGTGGGGCTTGGCGGCACTTTTCTACTGTTTCGGATTCTTTCAGCGCGTTGCCCCCGGCGTCATGGTGCAGGAATTGATGCGCGATTTTGCGGTAGGTGCCACCATCACCGGCGTTCTCTCGGCTTTGTATTTCTACGCCTATGCCAGCTTGCAGATTCCGATCGGCCTTATGCTGGATCGCATCGGCCCAAGGCGCATGCTGACGGTCTCGGCCCTGGTCGCGGCTTTGGGATGTTATTTCTTCAGTCTGGCCGACAGCGTTGGGCTGGCCTATGCCGGTCGCGCCCTGGTCGGCATCGGAACAGCCGTCACCTGGGTCGGTGCTTTGAAGGTGGCTTCCGTCTGGTTTCAGCCCAAGCGCTTCGCGCTGCTGACCGGCCTTACCATGGCCATGGGTATGGCGGGTGCGGTGGGCGGACAGGTGCCGCTGGGCCTTGCCGTGGCCGAATTCGGATGGCGCGGCACTTTGGCGGGATCGGCCATGATCGCGGCTGTCATGGCCGTTGCCTTCGCCTTGATCGTACGCGACCGGCCTGCGGGGGCCGAAGCCCCCAAACCGGGGCCTGATGAAGGCACAAAGCTCTGGTCGGGTGTGGCGCTGGCTTTCAAGGAGCCGCAAACTTATTGGACCTCGCTGTTCGGCGCCATGCTGGCCGCCCCCATGCTGACTTTCGCGGGCCTCTGGGGTGTGCCCTATCTGATGACGCGCTACGAGGTGGCAAGGCCCGAGGCGGCGGGTGCTGTTTCCCTGATGCTGATTGGCTGGGGTATCGGCTCGCCCCTGTTCGGCTGGCTCTCCGATCACTGGCATCAAAGGCGCCTGCCCATGCTGGTGTCGGTCATTGGCTCGTTGGTGATCACGCTGGCCTGGCTATATCTGCCCCTTCCCCTGGGGCTGCTCTCGGTCTTGCTGTTCCTGTCGGGCATTTGTGCGGGTGGCATGGTTCTGCTGTTCGCCACGGCGCGCGAGCATAATCCCATCTGGGCGGCGGGGGCTACGCTGGGCATCGTCAACATGTCCGTGATGGGCAACGGCGCCATCTTCCAATCCCTGACCGGATGGCTGCTCGATCTTGGCTGGACGGGTGCGCTTTCGAACGGGGCGCGCATCTATTCCATGGAAGCGTGGCAGACCGCCTTTCTGGTTCTGCCCGCCTGCCAGATCGCATCGTTGATCGGCGCTTTGCTGGTGCGCGAAACCCATTGCAGGCCGCAGAAATAAATGACGCCCGGCCAGGTTCTGACAGCACTTCTGGATGAAGGGCTGAAGGCCGCCGATCCAGCCCCGCATGTTGCCCGGTTTCTTCCCAAGCCGCCCAAAGGCCGAACCCTGGTCGTGGGGGCGGGAAAAGCCAGCGCTTCCATGGCACAGGCGGTCGAGGTGGCCTGGCCGGTGGATGCTTTGCTTTCAGGGTTGGTGGTAACGCGTCATGGCTATGGCCTGCCCCTGAAGCACATCGACTGCCTGCTGGCAGCGCATCCTGTTCCGGATAGTGCGGCCTTGCAGGCTGCGCAAAGCATGCTGGCAAGGGTGCAAGGAGTATCCAAGGACGATCTGGTGCTGGCCCTGATGAGCGGTGGCGGCTCGGCGCTGCTGACCCTTCCGGCAAATGGCGTCACGCTGGAGGAAAAGCGGCGGATCACCAAAGCATTGCTGCGTTCGGGTGCTTCGATCACCGACATTAATACCGTGCGCAAGCATCTGTCGGCCATCAAGGGCGGGCGGCTTGCCAAGGCGTCCTATCCAGCGCGCCTTGTCACGCTGGCGGTATCGGATGTTGCGGGCGACGATCCTGCCGTCATCGCCTCGGGCCCGACGGTTGGCGATTCCACCACCATCGAAGACGCCCGGTCCGTGCTGGCCGCTTATGGAATTTCGCCCCCGCCGGTTTGGAGCGAGTCGGTCAAGCCAGACGATCCGTCGCTAGCAAGTACAGACTATCGGATGATCCTGAGGCCTGCGGACATGTTGGCCGCTGTGGCGGCCAAGGCCAGGGCGTTGGGCCTTGGCGTTATCGATTTGAGGGATCAGATTTCCGGCGAGGCCAGGGATGTGGCGGGTTTGCATGCTGCGATGGCGTGCTCGGCCAAGCCTGGAACCTTGATTCTCTCCGGCGGCGAATTGACCGTGACCATCAAGGGAGACGGTCAAGGTGGTCCGAACGGCGAATATCTGCTGGCTTTGGCCATAGCGCTTGAAGGCGCGGAAAACATCTTTGCCGCAGCCATCGACACGGACGGCATCGATGGCGTTGAGGAAAATGCTGGAGCCCGCATCGGTCCCGATACGTTGAGGCGCGCCAATGCGGCAGGATGCGATGCGCTTTGCCATCTTGCGGCAAATGACAGTTACGGTTTCTTTCAAAAGCTGGGTGATTTGATCGTGACCGGCCCCACGCGCACGAACCTTAATGATCTGCGCCTGATTCTGGTGCTTTGATGGCGAATGCTTTATGATTCGTCCGTTCATCGGGGGGAATTGGGAATGAGACGCAGTCGGAATGCCAAGATCATCGCCACGCTGGGTCCTGCCAGCGGAACGCCGGAAAAGATCGCAGCCCTGTTTCGCGCAGGCGCCGATGTCTTTCGCCTGAATATGAGCCATGGCTCGCACGAGGAACATCGCGCCCGGCTGAATGTCATTCGCAGATTGGAAGAGGAGATGGGGCGGCCCATCGGCATTCTGCTTGATCTGCAAGGGCCAAAGCTGCGCATCGGCGATTTCTCGCAAGGCAGCGCCTATCTCGAAAAAGATGCCAGTTTCAGGCTCGATCTCGATCCCCATCTGGGCAATGAAAAGCGGATCTGCCTGCCGCATCCCGAGATTTTCGCAGCCCTTAAGCCGGGTGAGGAATTGCTGCTGGACGATGGGCGCTTGAAATTGCTGGTCGAGCGTTGCGGCGCCGATTACGCCAACACGCGGGTCATCGAGGGCGGCCAGTTGTCCAATCACAAAGGGGTCAATCTGCCCGGCGTCATTCTGCCTCTGACGGCGCTGACGCCCAAGGATGTCGAGGATCTGGACTTCGGCCTCGATATCGGGGTCGACTGGATTGCGTTGTCTTTTGTTCAGCGCACGTCGGATGTCACCGAGTTGAAGATGAAAGTGGCGGGCCGGGCCGGGGTTCTGGCCAAGCTGGAAAAGCCGTCGGCCGTGGTTTCAAGTGAATTGGCGGGCATCATCGCCGAGGCTGACGCCCTTATGGTGGCCAGAGGCGATCTGGGCGTCGAATGCCCGCCCGAGCGGGTTCCCATTTTGCAAAAGCAGATCGTTGCGGCTTGCAGGCAAGCCGGAAAGCCGGTGGTGGTGGCGACCCAGATGCTGGAATCAATGGTGACGGCGCCGGTGCCAACCCGGGCCGAGGCGTCCGACGTGGCCACGGCGGTCTATGACGGGGCCGATGCCGTGATGCTTTCGGCCGAGACGGCGGCCGGTCAGCATCCGCTGGAAGCGGTGGCGATCATGGACCGCATCATTCAAAGCGTTGAGGCCGATCCTTTGTTCGAGCGCATTCGCACCGCCGATCAGCGCGACCCCACACCCACCATGGCCGATGCTATCGCCAGTGCGGCGCGCCAGGTGGCGCACACCATCAAGGCCTCTGCTATCGTTACCTATACCTCGTCGGGCTTTTCGGCCATGCGGGTGGCGCGCGAGCGGCCCGATGTGCCGATCCTGGGGCTCACGCCGCGCTCGGGCACGGCAAGGCGCCTGACCCTGGCCTGGGGGGTCCATCCCATTTACACCAACCGCGAGATCAAGAACGTGCCCGAGATGGTCGAGGTGGCGGCGCATGCCGCCGCCCAGGACTATGCCAAGCGGGGCGGGCAGATCGTGATCGTGGCCGGCGTCCCCTTCGGCGCCGAGGGCACGACCAACATGCTCAGGGTGGCGAGGGTTTGAGGGGTGGGGGGCAAGACCTGACCTCCTGCCCCTGCAGAATAAAGCTAAGATGAGCGGAATGACTGAGGGCGGGGTCAGGTCTTGATTATTTCCTATTTTTCTGCCGAGCGAATTATAGCCAGAACTGAAAATAGGAAACAATCAAGACCTGACCCCGCCCCCAGGATGACCCCGCCCCCCAGGAGAGTGATCCCCCCCAGGAAAACGGAATCACAAAGCCGCGCCCATCGAGGGGCGCGGAAGTGGAGAGAGAGAGAATTTTCTTATAAAGGGCTCGTCAGCGTCCCGAGAGCCCTAGCCCTGACGGGCTTTAAAGCGGGGATTGGTCTTATTGATGACGTAAACGCGCCCCTTCCTGCGAACGATGCGGCAGTTCTTGTCGCGCAGCTTGGCCGTTTTCAGCGAGTTGCGGATTTTCATGGGTCGCGCTTTCAGTAAGTCCGGTTTCGAATGAGGCGGGGACCATAACCGCCGACCCTGGGCTTGTCAACCGATCCGAGGCCAATCTTTTTAACATTCCAGGAGTTGTGTGTTCCTGTTATGTTTTACCCCAAGGCCTTGGCCCGATCGCGAAGGGTGAATTTCTGAATCTTGCCCGTACTGGTCTTGGGCAGCTCGGCGAAAACCACGGTTTTCGGGCATTTGAAGTGGGCCAGCCGGGATTTGCAAAAAGCGATGATCTCATCGGCGGTTGTCTGGAGGCCGGGGCGCAGGGTGACGAAGGCGCAAGGGGTTTCACCCCATGTCTCGTCGGGCTTGGCTACCACGGCGGCTTCCAGCACAGACGGGTGCTGATACAACACGCCTTCGACTTCGATGGTCGAGATATTCTCGCCCCCTGAGATGATGATATCCTTCGAGCGGTCCTTAAGCTCGATATAGCCGTCGGGATGCACCACGCCCAGATCGCCCGAATGGAACCAGCCGCCCCTGAAGGCTTCATCGGTCGCCTTGGCGTTCTTGAAATAGCCCTTCATCACCACATTACCGCGAAAGAACACCTCGCCCAGCGTGACGCCGTCCTGGGGCACGGGCCTGAGGGTTTCTGCATCGGCCACCATCAGCCCCTCCTCGACCAGATAGCGCACGCCCTGGCGTGATTTGAGGCGTGCCCGCTCACCCGGCGGCAACTCGTCCCACTCGGGATGCCAGGCGCAGACCGTGGCCGGGCCATAGACTTCCGTCAGTCCGTAGACATGGGTCACGCGAAAGCCCTGAGCCTCGATGCGCTCCAGAACGGCTGAGGGTGGCGGAGCTGCTGCGGTCATGATCTCGACTTGGTGGTCGAAGGGGCGACGCTCGGTCTCGCTTGCACTGATCACCATACCCAGCACGATGGGAGCGCCGCAGAAATGGCTGACCTTGTGGGTGGCGATGGCCTGGAAAATATGGGCGGCGTCGATGCGGCGCAGGCAGATGCTGGTGCCCGCCAGGGCGGCCAGAGTCCAGGGAAAGCACCAGCCATTGCAGTGGAACATGGGCAGTGTCCACAAATAAGTGGGGTGAGCGGGCATGCTCCAGGTAATCGCGTTGCCAAGCGCATTCAGATAGGCGCCGCGGTGGTGATAGACCACGCCCTTGGGATTTCCCGTTGTGCCCGAGGTGTAGTTAAGCGCGATGGCCCGCCATTCGTCGTCGGGCCAGACGAAGGAGAATGCCGGGTCGCCCGAGCGCAGGAAATCCTCGTACTCGATAAAGCCGATGCGGGGATGTTCTGCCACGTTGTCGTCGTCGATATCGATGACAAGCGGCGGATGGGCCATCTTCGCCAGGGCTTGCCTGGCAACCGAGGCAAAGGCCCGATCAAGCAGCAGCAGCTTGGCCTCGCCATGGGCCAGAATGAAGGCGATGGCCTCGGCATCAAGGCGGAAATTGATCGAGTTCAGCACACATCCCGCCATGGGAACACCGAAATGCGCCTCGTAATGCGCTGGAATATTGGCGGCCAGCAGGGCCACCGTGTCGCCCGGCCCCAGACCCTGCCTTTGAAGGGCCGAGGCCAGGCGCTTGCAGCGCTCATGAGTCTGGCGCCAACAATCCCGGCGCTCGCCATGAACCAAGGAAATGCGCTCGGGAAAAACCGAGGCCGCGCGCTCCAGAAACTGCAGCGGGGTCAGGGGGGTGTAATTGGCCGGGCCAGCATCCAGGTCACTATCATAAGGGCTTGTTTTGCTGGACTTGCTCATGCGCCGCTCCGGTCTTGGGCAGGAACGCGAGTCGTGACATGGCATGATTGGGTGGTCAATGGCGTGGATGTGCCTAAAATAGAACCAGCCACCAAGGCCAAGTCTAAAAATTATGCATTAATGGGGCGGCAGCGGATCTCACTGGGTTAAGTGGCTGGCTACTTCATTGATTCATAAGCCATTGGATTGGTTGGCGGGCTGGCCCGGTCATTGCAATGCAATATAAAAGAGCCCTAATGTAATCGTGAGTGCAATGAACGATACAAAGCAAACCGCCTCGCTGTCGCTGCTCAGCCTCTATGAGATCAGCAAGCTGTTGAACAGCTCGCTCAATCTCGAAAAGACGCTGCGCGAGGTGCTGAATCTGCTCTCTTCCTACCTGCTGATGCGCCGTGGCCTGATCAGTCTGGTTGGCGACGGGGGCCGGATGGAGATCGTGGCGGCGGCGGGCATGAGCAACGAGGCGGCGCGTCAGGGCAAGGTGCGGCCCGTACAAAATCTGTCGGCGCGCATTCTGTCCTCGGGCATGCCGATCGTCATTCCGAATTTAAAGGACGAACCCGACCTGGCCGGAACGGACGGGCATGATGATTCGCTGGACGACGAAAAAGTGGCCTTCATCGGCGTTCCGATCAAAACCACCGACAAGGCCTTCGGCGTTCTGTCCATCGAGCGTATCTGGGATGGCGCTGGCGACGTGAATTTCGAATCCGATGTGCGCTTTCTGGCCATGGCGGCCAATCTGATCGGCCATGCCGTGCATCTGCGCCAAGCCGTGGCCAAGGACCGTGAGACGCTTCTGGAGGAAAAGCACCGGCTGCAAAAGGAACTGACCGGCAGCCGACCCGTTGCCGCCAAAGGCGCCCTACCCGAGATGGTGGGCGGATCGTTGGCGATGCGCGAGGTTTTTGCCGAAGTGTTGCAAATCGCCGCCAGCGCCACAACCGTGCTGCTGCGAGGCGAGTCCGGCACTGGCAAGGAATTGATCGCAAGGGCCATTCACGCCAACAGCCCCCGAAAGAACGGCCCCTTCATCAAGGTCAATTGCGCGGCCCTTTCGGAAACGCTGCTTGAATCGGAATTGTTCGGCCATGAGAAGGGCGCTTTCACGGGGGCCACGCAGGAACGCAAGGGCCGTTTCGAACTGGCCGACAGGGGCACGCTGTTCTTGGATGAGATCGGTGAGATTTCGCAGGCCTTCCAGTCGAAGCTGCTGCGCGTTTTGCAAGAGCGCGAGTTCGAGCGCGTCGGCGGCAACAAGACACTGAAGACCGATGTGCGCCTGATCTGTGCGACCAACCGCAATCTGGAAGAGGCGGTAACTTGCGGCGATTTCAGGGCGGACCTATACTTTCGCATCAATGTGGTGCCCGTCTTCGTGCCCCCCTTGCGCGAGCGCAAGGACGACATTCCGCTTCTGGCCAAGCACTTTCTGGACCGCTTCAACGACGAGAACAAGCGCAAGCTGGCCTTGTCGGACGAGGCCCTGGAGACGCTGAAAGCCTGTTACTTCCCCGGCAATGTGCGCGAGCTGGAAAATTGTGTGCAGCGCGTCGCCACTACGACCAAGGGTACAATGATCAAGGGCGATGACCTGCCCTGTCAGAAAAGCCTGTGCCTGTCCTCAGCACTTTGGAAACAGTCGGCTCCCCTGCGTTCGTTGGCCGAAGCGGAAGACGCGCTGCAAGATGATGTGTTCGAGGCCGCAACCGGAACCGATGGCGTTCTGTCTGGCGATGGGCTGCCGCCTCGCAACCGTCTGGTTCAGGCCATGGAAAAAACCGGCTGGGTTCAGGCCAAGGCGGCCAGAATTCTTGGCCTTACACCACGCCAAGTTGGCTACGCACTTCGCAAATACAACGTCTCGATCAAACGGATATAGAGCACGATCATTTATCTGGCTCATCGACGCTACAAGGAGAAAAAGGCCAACATAATTCCTCACCCTGAGGAGCGCCGATAGGCGCGTCTCGAAGGGTGGGCGGTGGGAAATCTTGAACATGGGCCTGTAACCTCATCCTTCGAGACGCTTCGCTCCTCAGGATGAGGCAAAGTTCAAGTCGGCCATCTGGCTCAGGATGAGGTGAAAACTAAGTCGGCAATCAATCCCAACAAATTCCACTTACAACGTCGCAGCGCCATCACAGAAAGCTCTAATCCGATGCCATCACCAGGCGGATCAGGTCGGCAAGCGTTTTGACCCCGGTGCGCCGCATGACCGAGGCTCGGTGGTTTTCCACCGTCCTTTGGCTGATGCCGAGTTCATGACTGATGATCTTGTTCGGATGGCCCTGAATGACCAGGTCCAAGACTTCGCGTTCGCGCGACGTCAAGCGGCCCAACTTTTCATTGGCCGCATGATGCCATACTGAGAGCTTATCTTGATCCCGGGCTCGGTCAAGCAGGCCGTCAATGCTAAGGAGAAGCTGCTCGGGGCGGACCGGTTTTTCAAGAAAGTCAATGCAGCCCACCTTCATCGCTTCGACGGCCATCGCCACGTCGGCGTGCCCGGTCATCATGATCGCAGGCAGCAGACTGTGGTTCATTTCCTTAAGGCGCTGCAACAGCTCGCTGCCCCCCATGCCCGGCATGATGGCATCGACCACCAAGCACCCTGAGCCGTCTGCACGGTTGGATTCAAGGAACTCTGCGGCGCTGGAATAGGCCTCGACTTTGCGGCCATGTTCTTGAAGAAAGTCCTTCATGCTGTCGAGCAGGTTGCGGTCATCGTCGACCAGGTAAACCACGGGCTCAAATCCGCTGCTCGGATCAACGGTGTGTTGAATGCCCTTGCGGGCCATCGGCAGACGCTTTTCGCCAAGGTGGCCAAGAATGAGCTGTGGCGGAACGTGCGGCCTTCCATTGGCAAGCGGCACTTCGATGGCAAAAACAGATCCATGACCCAAGCGGGAACGGACATCGATCGTGTGGCCCAAAAGGCCGCCGATGAGTTGTACGATGGTTAGGTTCAGCCCCAGGCCGCTGTTGCGCCTGCTGACGGCGGAGCCGGTCGGATGGAATTCAGCTTGCATCTCTTTCAATTTTTTCGCGCCAAGCCCTGCCCCGGTGCTCCAGACCTCGATGCGCAGCTTGTCGCCGCGGCGGCGGCAACCCAGCAGGATCTTTCCCCGCTCGGTGTCGCAAAGCGCATGGGCCAGCAGCTTGCCGACGGCCTGCTCGAGCAGGCCTGGATTGCTGTGTACCTTCAGGTGACAGGGAACCTCGCGCCAAGCGAGATTCCTCGTTGTGGCAAGACGCGCCAATTCGGCTCCTTGGCGTTCCAGCAGAGGGCCAATCTGAAATTCGACAATCTCAGGGAGGGATTCTTCGGCATCAAGCTTTTTTATCTCCTTCAGCGTCGTCATCGTGCCGGTCATTGCATCAAGCGCTTCGTGGAAACTGGCGACCAGCTTGGCGTCGCTGTCGTTCTTGATTCGCTTGGTCAGGATTCCCAGCAGGAAGCTGATTGTTTGCAG
This sequence comes from Alphaproteobacteria bacterium, assembly GCA_015232335.1. GTDB lineage: Bacteria > Pseudomonadota > Alphaproteobacteria > Rhodospirillales > WMHbin7 > WMHbin7. Next base: position 241,301 of record JADFZV010000001.1, read on the forward strand.
CGGCTGGCGCAGATCATGGCTGGCGGCTTCGAGAAAGCGCGATGTCTTGTCCGGCTCGGCTCCTGTCTCAATCAATTGCGGTTTCTGCCTGAATTGCAAATCCTTGGTTTTGTTACCAGTTTGGAGAAATATCTTGAGGTTTCCATGAGGCGTGAGCCATTGGCGGCGGCATCGACATCTTGCCTAAGAACTCAGTCAGCACCTCCAGTTTTACGGGCTTGTGCAACACCGGAACCTCGCTGGCCATGAGCTTGCGAACCACATCGGGGGCCGTGTCGCCGGTTAAAAGAATGGCAGGGATATGTGCGCCAAAGGCCGCCTTGACGGCAGCGATGGCGTCGGTTCCCCTCTCCTCGCCACAAAGCCGATAATCGGCGATCATGATGTCGGGAGCGACCTCTCCCAGGCGAGCCAGCAGGGCCTCGGTTGAGGAAGCCGCCACGACTTGGTGGCCGATCTCGTCTAGCACATAGACAAGTGTCTGGCACAAGCTGGTATCGTCATCGACCAGGGCAACGCGCAGCTTGCGGCCCGCATGACTAGGGCTGCGGATCGGCGGCAAACTGGCCTGGACCGCTTCGCCCAGTGGCAGTTCGACCGCAAAGCAGGATCCCCGCTCCAGTTGGGACGACACCCTGACCTCCAATCCCAGCAAATTCGCCGTCCGCTTGACAATGGCCAGGCCAAGACCGCTGCCCTTGTCGCGGCTGCGTTCCGGGTTGTTGAGTTGCCGGTACTCATCGAAAATATCCCCAATTTTATCCTGAGGAATGCCGATACCGCTGTCATGAACTTCGATCCAGACCTTACCATGGCGCCGCTTGCATCCAATGATAACGCCGCCCTTGGACGTGTAGCGCACAGCGTTGGAGAGCAGATTGCCCAACACACGTTCCAGCAGCACACGATCCGTGCGCGCAGCCAGTCCACATGCCACCATGTGCATGCGAATGCCCTTTTCCTCGGCTCCGGGAGAATGAATGGCGATGAGGTTGGTCAGCATGCTGGTCAGGGAAAAGTCACTGAATTCCGGGGTGATCGCCTGCGAATCGAGTTTGCCCAAATCCAGCAGGTCGTTCAGCAACTCGTTCAAGCCGAACAGGCAATACTCTATCTTTATCAGCAAAGGGGAGCCGCTCAGTTCGGACATGTTTTCAAGCAGACCAATCTGAAGATTGAGGGCTTGCAGCGGCTGACGCAGATCGTGGCTGGCCGCCGCCAGAAAACGCGACTTGGCTTCGTTGGCGCGCTCGGCCTCGTGGCGGGCGGCCTGCAACGCCCTTTCGTTTTCCTTTAGCAAGGTGATGTCGACGAAGGCTCCCAGAGCGCCTCGGGGCGCTCCCTCTTTGTCATACAGGGGGGTGGCGTGGCCGAAGAGCCAGGCGCTGCCGCCATCTTTGAAGCGCAGTTCGATTTCCTCGTCCTGAACCGCCTCGCCGCGCGCCGCACGGTGAACAGGCAAATCCTCGGGCAGCATCAATTGCCCATTCTTGTAAACCGTGAAGGTCCTGGCGAGGGGAAGGCTTTGGGCATACACTGAAATATTGGCCCCCACGGGAGAACCCATCAATTCGCAGGCCTTTTGGTTGCCGGTGATGACTTCGCTGCCGGGGTCATGGGCGATAAAGATGGTGGCCGGCACGGTATCAAACAGGATGCGTTGCTCAGTCAGCGCGATCTCCAAGTGATGTTCCGCCCTCTCGGCGCGGTTTGCCCGCATTTCCGCCTCTAACTTGGCCTCCTTCAAAGAATTGTTGGCAATCCGCAGGTCTTGATTGGATTGCTGCGCCTTTACCCTAAGCAGCGTTTCCGCGACCCTGGAATGCATCAATTCATCATGGATCGTGACGTATCTGCGATAGTAGCGCTGCATGGCCGCGATGGCGCCGCACACGATCACCTCGTCGGCGATAAACACCATCCCGGACAAAATGGCCCTGCTGGATAGATTGAAGCCATTGACCGGCGGAAAAAACAGAAAATTGGCCAGGCAGGACGAAACCACGGCCGCCAACACGGCAGGGCCGACCCCGCCAAGAATCGCCGCCAAGGTCACCGCAGGAAAATAGGTCACGAATTGCAGTCCGGCGGTTTGGGGCGCGATGAGCAGACGGATCGCAGTGGCGAGTGCCACCAGAAGGAGCGCCAGCAGGTAATGGACCGGAAGGCCCTGGCTGGACGGAACAAACGACGGCAGACGAGCCGTGATCCTACCTCGCCAGTTGAGACTGCTCATTGGGGTCCCCTCGCCACCATTATTGGTAGACATTTCGTCCATATAGTTTTGTTTTTAAGCAAAACTCAATGACAAACGCGGAGAAAGGCTTGGGTAGTTTCCGAGCCTGTTCCCGCCAAGGTCGACTCGGGTACTTGTCTTTCAACAAAGCCCGCCTTCGAAAGAACAGACACTGTGGGAGATCTTGCAATGTCGAACTTGAAGGGTCGTCTTCCTCCCTCTGCGGGAACGCCGAGAATCGTTTTTAGCCTTCCCAGCCAACATGTTGAATCAGATCGGATCGCTCGATAACAAAGCGATGAGTTATAGCCTTGAAAGCCTCTAAATAAAGGGGTTTTTACAAAACGTCGAAATTTCTATTCTCAAGGCAGTTCAGCTTATCCATTCAGAAGGGCGGCCCCATGATAGCCTTGTCCAGCTTCAGAGTTCGACTTGCGGGATCGTTCTTACTGGTCATTTCTGCGATTACCTTCATCAATCTTGCCGTAAAAATAGATACGGTCTCGGCTCAGGACGTTCTGGGGCTGGGGCTCGCCTTTGGATTTGGCACAGCCCTGGCGCTGTTCCTGGCCTGGCGCATCGAGCGCAGCCAGATGGCTGGTGTCCGCAAAATCGAGGCGGCGGTTCTTAAGCTTTCCGAGGGTGCCTTTGAGGCGGATGTGCCTTGCTGCGACAACAAGGACGAAATGGGCAAGCTGGCCCAGGCGGTCGAGCAGTGGCGGCAGAATGCGATGCTTTGCAAAAGCGAGATGACCGATCTGGCCGCCTGCAGTTCGCGCCAAAAAGAAAAAATTCAGCAGATCGAACATCTGCTGGTCGCCTTTGACGATCTGACCAGCCAAGCTGTGGCTGAAATGGGCGATGGCATCAGCGCGCTCGAAGACAGTGCTGCCACAGTATCCATGGTTGCTGAATTGTCGTCCGGACGGACCGGCCTGATTACCGATCTGTCTTGCACGGCGTCCAAGAATATCTTGCAGTTGGCCATTCTTGCCGAGGAATTGAAGGAAGAAATCCCCCTCCCTGCCTCTTCCAAGACCCCACATCAAAAGCGCGCTACGCATGCCATTCTCGAATGCGCAAAAAACGCATCGCAGCAGGTGGAAAAAATCTTTCAAGGAGCTGGCGAGCTGCGCAGCTTGGCCTTGGAGACCGAAGAAGCCTCGCTGAATCTCACCATCAGGGCCACCACCCTAACTGGGCGGACGCAAAGGCTGCGCCAGTCTTTGCAGGAATTGCTGAACAGTGCCAGTGTCATCACGGTCGAGCGGTCCGGCGAATTTCTGGCTTGGCACGATGACTATCTGACTGGAAATGGACTGATCGACCGGGATCACAAGGTGCTGGTGACCTATATGAACGATCTTCATCAAGCCATGTATAAGGGGCTGGGGTCGGAGCGCGTGGAAAGCATTCTGGCCGGGCTGGCCCATTTCTCCAAAGAGCATTTTGGACGCGAGAACCAAATGGCAGGGCGCAAGTTGGCTGAAACAGATCAAGGTTGTCGCCACGAGCAGGAAGAATTCGCTGCAAAGATAAAATCGCTGCAACTAGGCCTGACGCGGCGGCGCGGCATGATTTGCGTTCAGACGCTGGAATCCTTGAAAGGCGGATTGGAGAGCCATATCCGGGTCACCTCCAGCCAGCAAGGGGATGCGAGCAAAGGGGCGGGAATCGCAGCCTGACAGCGCCGCTTTGTCGCTTAGGCAACGGGCTTGTCGGACTCTCAACAACTAGATATTTGTGAATATCATTTAAGAACAATGCATTACATGTGGCATCGGCGTTGCAAGGTAGGCTGCGGTTCCCCATTGGCGGAGGAAAGCCGTGTCCCGTCCTGTCGTAACGCTTGCCAGCATCAAGCGCCTGTCTGAACCGGAAAGGCCAAAGATCAAGGCTTCGTCGTCTTGCGCTTCGGCTTCGGACCCCCGCATCGCCGACCATCCCTGCTATAGCGAAGAGGCGCACCATTATTTCGCCCGCATGCATGTGGCCGTGGCACCCGCTTGCAACATCCAATGCAATTACTGCAACCGCAAATTCGATTGCGCCAACGAAAGCCGCCCTGGCGTGGTCTCGGAGAAGCTGACGGTCGAAGAGGGGCTGCAAAAGGTTCTGGCGGTCGCGGCGAAGGTTCCCCAGATGTCGGTGGTGGGCATCGCGGGACCGGGTGATTCGCTGGCCGGCGCCAGTGCCCCCAAAACCTTCGCCTTGTTTAAGGCCGTCCGCGCCGCCCTGCCCGACGTCAAATTGTGCCTCTCGACCAACGGGCTTGCCCTGGCCGAGCATGTGCCGCAATTGCAAGAGCTTGGCATCGACCATATCACGGTGACGTTGAATGCCGTCGATGCCGAGGTGGGCGAGAAAATCTACCCCTGGATCTTCTGGCAGGGTCGTCGCCTGACCGGCAGAGAAGCGGCACAAACCTTGCTTGAGCGCCAACTGCTGGGCATCGAAAAGGCCGTGCAGGCGGGCATGCTGGTCAAAATCAATTCCGTGCTGATCCCCGGCATCAATGACGACCACCTGCCTTTGGTCCATAAGGCCGTGCAGGAACGCGGCGTCTTCTTGCACAACATCATGCCGCTGATCTCAAACCCCGAGCATGGCACGGTTTTCGGGCTAGCCGGGCAGCCGGCGCCGACCAATGCCCAGCTTGAATCAGTGCAGGAGGCCTGCGGAATCGACGCCAAGCTGATGCGCCATTGCCGCCAGTGTCGCGCCGACGCAGTGGGCATGCTGGGCGAGGATCGCGGGCAGGAATTCACCAGCGACAAGCTGCCCGCCCAGGCCCAGATCAATCACGAGGCGCGCCATCTGTATCGAAGCGTGGTGGCCGAGGAGCGTGCCGACAGGAAGGCCGCAGCCTTACGCGCCGATGCCGCTTTGGCCCTGGCCGCTCACAGCCCAAAGCGGCGCGTGGCCGTCTGCACCAAAGGGGGCGGGCGAATCAACGAGCATTTCGGACATGCCCGCGAATTTCGCCTCTATGACGTCGATGCCACAGGCTTGAGCTTCGTCGGCGTTCGCCGCGCCGATAATTATTGCCAGGGCGGCTGGGGCGAGGATGACAATATGGAAGCCATCTTGAAGGCGCTTGAAGGCTGTGAAGCCGTGCTGGTTTCCAAGATTGGTCGCTGCCCCAAAGACGAACTGGCCAAGGCCGGAATCGACGCCGTCGATGGCTATGCCCTGTCATATATCGAAGAAGGATTGTCCAACTGGTATGCCGGGTTGGCCCTGCCCGCCCGCATCAGCGCTTAACAAAAAGGAGATCGCATCATGGCCTACAAGATCATTGCCTCCATGTGTACCGGCTGCGGAGCCTGCGAGTTCGAATGCCCCAACAAGGCCATCAAGGAAAGCGATGGCGTGTTCATTATCAAGGCCGACAAATGCACGGAATGCGAAGGCGCTTTCGATACACCGCAATGCGCCGCCGTCTGCCCGGTCGACGACACCTGCGTTCCGGCCTGATTGCTCATTGTCATGAACCCGCCCAGCCGCGATGCGCCCGAACTCTGCGGCCCCTGCCCGCAGAGCAGCGATTCCGCACGGGCACTTTGCCTGGCAGGAAGTGTCTGCCTGTTCGATCACGATCCGGACATTCGCCTGAAGGCGGCAACACTTGCCAGCGTCTTTCTTCTGCCCCGCCTGCTTCAAGATTGTGATCCGGCGGTCCGGCTGGCGGCGGGGCTGCGCCTGCCGCCTCGGCTGCGCAAGAAGCTGCTCATGGACCCGTCAGCCCAAGTGCGTGCCGCTGTTGCAGAAACGCTGCCGTCCGAGGAGCTGGCGGGCCTGTTGAACGATCCCTCTGTCTTGGTGCGCTCGCTTGTGGCCAAAAGAGTTTCGCCTTCCATGCTGCCCGTCTTGATGCGAGACGAAGATCCCGCCGTGCGCCTGCTTTGCGTAGCCAGGCTCGAGCCTGAATGGCTGATCGTGCTGGCCTGGGACCAGGATGTGCGGGTGCGCCGCGAGGTGGCTCTTCGCCTGGATGCCGGACAGTTGGTCGCCATGCATGACGATCAGGATGTGATGGTGCGTCGATCCGTGGCCAGCCGAGCCGATCCCCGTCAATTGGCAAGCCTGACCGAGGATGACGACGACATCGTGCGCGATACCGCCAGAACGCGCCTTGATGCGGAAGTTGACCGCGTGCTCAAGCGACAGGGAGGACGCGATGCCTGAACCGAAAGAAGACGAAATCGTCGAAATCGATTTTGCTCCGGCTTTCAAGGAAGGGCAGAAGGTGCGTTCGATGGCGCTTGTGCGTAACGACGGAACCTATCCCCATGCCGCTGTCGGTGACGTTCTGATCAAGCCGGGTGCTATCGGCTATGTGCATCACATCGGCACCTTTCTGGCGCGCTATTACATCTATGCCGTCGAGTTCGTAGCCGAGGGACGTCTGGTCGGCATGCGAGCCAGAGAACTGGAACCGGTGGAGGAAAAGCGATGAAGGTCATGATGCGCAAAGTGGGCGAGGTCATGCAGGCCTATGTCGCCAAAAAGGACATGGAAGCCGATGTGACCGAGATGGAAAAGCCCGGCATGTGGGGCGGATGGATCAGGCTGTCCAACGGCTGGGTCTTCGAACTTCCCGACATGGCCCCCGACACGCGCCTGCCCATCACCGTCGAGGCCAAGCGTCTGGAAGGCGAATGAGCCAGAACATCCTGACCACATTGGCAAGCGAGATCGCGCAGGGAAGGCGCATTCCCTATCTGGGGCCGGAACTGGTGGGCTTGCAGCCGGGTGGCGCCGTGGTGCCCGATTCAACGCCTTCGCTGGCCAAGGCGCTATCCGCCAAGCTGGCGGTTCCCGGGCGTCTTAGGGGCAATGTCTGGTCGTCAGCCCAATATATCGAAACCAACCGCCATCGCCAGACATTGGACAAGGCCCTGCAGGCGATCTTCGCGCCGGTTCTGGAGCCGTTGCCGCTTCACAGAAAACTGGCGGCCATCGATGCGCTGCCCCTGATCGTCGATGCCTGGTATGACGGCGCCCTCTTTGCCGCCATGGCGGAACGCGAAGGGCGCGGCATGGTGCAAGGTGTGACCAAGGCCGATCAGGTTCACGACGTCTGGAATCGTTGGTACCGGATGGATGGGCAGGAAACGGATGCAGAAGAAGGGGCGGGCTGGACGCAGCTTCTTTATAAGCCCCATGGTTCGGTGGTGCCCAAGCTCAATCTGCTGATCTCGGATGCCGATTATGTGCAAGTGCTGGCCGAAATCGACATTCAGACCCCCATACCGGCCGAGGTGCAAAAGCGCCGCACCGGACGCCCCTTCCTTTTCCTGGGCTGCCGTTTCCACGACCAGATCGAGCGCAACTTCGCCCGCCAGATCATCAAACGTTCGGCCGAGGGGCATGTGGCCGTCATCGCGGGAGAGTTGACGCGAAACGAGGCGCGCTTCCTGGATGAACAGGGGGTCTCGCGCTTGGATATGCCATTGGCAGAAGCGGTCGATACCCTGGATCTGGCCTTATCGAAGTTAAAATTGGGGTGACTCGCCTATTTATTCGCCATACTCTATCCATGATTATATTTTAACCACACTGTGTCGAGGCGGGCGGCGACAAACGAACCAACCAACCCAGGGAAGGGGACGTCATGGCTGAACCGGAGAGAATCGTCGAACTGTCGCGGGCCGTATCAGAAATTGCTGGAGACAAGATCAAGGTCATCAAGACCGTGACCGGAGCCACCAAGATTCTGGCCCTAAACGCCCTGATCGAGGCCAGCCGGGCGGGTGAGGCGGGCAAGGGCTTCGCGGTGGTGGCCAGCGAGGTGAAAACCATTTCGACCCAAATCGCCAACGTGACCCAAGAGCTGGAGAATGAACTGACCAGCCGGGTGCTGGAGCTGACCAGGCTTGGCGAGCTGATGGTATCGCATGTGCGGGGCACCCGTCTGATGGATCTGGCCTACAACATGATCGAGATCATCGACCGGAATCTCTACGAGCGCTCGTGCGACGTGCGCTGGTGGGCTACCGATTCGGCCCTGACCGATTGCCTAAGCCAAGGGACCGAGCAGGCCGCCGATTGGGCCTCGCGCCGGTTGGGGGTCATTCTCGATTCCTATACGGTCTATCTGGATTTGTGGGTGGCCGATGCACAGGGGCGCGTGATCGCCAGTGGGCGGCCGGGGCGCTTTCGCGCGAACGGTGCCGACGTGTCACGCCAAGGCTGGTTCCAGGAAGCCATGAATACGAGGGACGGCAACGAATTCGCTGTGGCCGACATCACATCCAACGAGATTTTGGGGGGTGTTCCGGTGGCGACCTATGCCACCGCCATCCGCGAGGGCGGGCATGCCGATGGCAGGCCCCTGGGGGCGCTGGGCATCTTTTTCGACTGGGAGGCTCAGGCTCGCAGCGTGGTTGAGGGGGTTCGCCTGACGCCGGAAGAGAAGGAGCGCACGCGCTGCCTGCTGATCGATTCGAATGAGCGCGTCATTGCCGCCTCGGACGGGCGGGGGGTTCTTTCCGAGAGCTTCCGTCTGAATGGCGCCGGGGGGCAGGCCATGGGTACCTATACGGCTGAACGAGGGCGGATTGTGGGCTTTGCCCAGACTCCGGGCTACGAGACCTATCGGGGGCTAGGCTGGTACGGCGTGATCGTGCAAGAGCCCCTGGCCTCCTGACGGCTCAGGCATCTTGCCAAGCCGGTCCGAACCGCCTAGTTTGCCCCTGGCGCGGGGTGTAGCTCAGCCTGGTAGAGCGCCAGCTTTGGGAGCTGGATGCCGGAGGTTCGAATCCTCTCGCCCCGACCAGATTCTTACTTAGCGGAGATCGCCATGCAGGTGCGCATCTATCGTCCGGCCAAATCGGCCATGCAGTCGGGACAGGCGGGCAACCAGTGCTGGCTGCTTGAACATGAACCGGCCTCGGCCAAGAAAATCGACCCCTTGATGGGCTGGACCGGTTCCGACGACACACAGGCGCAGGTGCGCCTTCGCTTCGCCACCAAAGAAGCCGCCCTGGACTATGCCCAGCGCATGGGGTTTGCGACCGAAGTCAGCGAACCGCATCCGCGCCACCACATCATCAAGAATTATGCCGAGAATTTCCGCTACGACCGGCCGGCCTGATCGGCCCCTTTTGCGGATTTAGCGCCCTTAGCTCAGCTGGACTAGAGCAACAGCCTTCTAAGCTGTGGGTCGGTGGTTCGAATCCACCAGGGCGCGCCAATACTTTCAAGGGGTTAGGCATTTCGGCCAAAGCGCCGATTTCTTCCAGCAACCACCCAGCAACACGGAAGCCGGTTTGGGCTTATGGTGACTATTGGAGGGGGGTGGGCCTGTTCGGCCAATTGACTGCGATCACCCACCGGCACAAACTGCCTCTGCGCCGCCCACGCAGAGTCCCCCGTGGGGAAATCGCCGAAGGGTCTGTCCTCTGAAGGCGACGGCGTCCGCTACACCAAGGAAACTCCATGCTCAAGAAGCGAACACCGCAATAATCCATCATGCCACAAGCCGTTCGCAAAGTTAAAACCGTGGGAATAGCGAGATGATCCAGAAGACACTAAACCTGATTACCCAAGCCGATCTGCAAGCCCTCATTGATAACGAAGTCCATGAGGGGAAGGCCATCGACTTCAAGCGCGATCTGCCCGGGTCGAATGACGAGGCTAGGCGGGAATTCTTGGCGGACGTTTCCTCGTTCGCCAATTCAAGCGGGGGCGATCTTCTTTTCGGCATTGATGAAGCATGTGGGATAGCAACGGCCATTCCAGGCGTTGCCCCTGAGAATATGGACAACGAGAAGCAACGCCTGGACAACATGCTTAGGACAGGTCTTGAGCCTCGCCTTCCTTCGGTCGAATTACATCCCGTTCCTCTTGAGGGCGGAAGGTGGGTGCTAATCGTTCGCGCTCAGCAAAGCTGGAACGCGCCTCATCGCGTTATATTCCGCGAACACTCCAAATTCTATGGCCGCAATTCAAGTGGAAAGTATCCGCTGGACGTTGGAGAATTGCGGATCGCATTTACGCAGTCCGAGGCCTTGGCGGATCGCATTCGCAATTTCAGAGTGGAACGACTTGCAAAGATTGGGGCGCATGAAACCCCGGTCCCGATCAAGACTGGCGCGATCATGGTTGCACACTTTGTGCCCATGGGCTCATTTGCCAATCGTATTCAAGTTGACATCACGGCAAGAGATAGAATCGCCGGGCTTTCGCCGCATGGTTCAAGCGGATTCAATTTTAACATCAATCTGGACGGCCACCTGAACTTCTCCCCAATCACAGATAGCGGAGATTCAAGACCAGGGGCGAGGGCCTACACGCAATGTTTCAGGAATGGCGCTGTTGAATTTTGTTCCGTCTTTACGCCATCTGAAGGCAGCCAAAGCGTTCATAGCACGACCGTTGAGCATTACCTAAGAAGTGATTTGGTAAACATATCTCGATATTATGCTGAAGAAGGCATTGAGCCGCCTGTGTATGTTTTTTTGTCATTTCTTGGTGTAAGGGGTTCTCGCCTTGGCGTTGCCCAAGACCGTTTCTGGGAAGAGAAATTGCCTATGGATCGTGATGCTTTGATTTTCCCGGAGATTGCGATTTCTGATTTTGCACCGGAACCAACAACAACCTTGCGTCCGCTGTTCGACATGATCTGGCAGGCGTGGGGCTATGACAGATCATACAATTTTGATGGACAAGGCAACTGGACGGGTCGCTAAACATGGTTGATACCAACGACACCGAAAGTCTGCGCCGCGACATTCTTGCCGACATGGGCGAGGATGAAGCCACACTGCAGGAGCGCTTTGCGCCCGGCACTTTCGGATGTCATGAAGCCCTGCATATGGCAAGCGTCTCCTTGGAAATCGTAGATCGGCACTTGCTTGAGCATCCGGCCATTGCCCTTAAGCCTGAATGGTTTGCCTTGGCAGAAAAAGCGCATCAGGCGCTGTTCGACCTCTATCAAGCCATCGGCGGGGAAACGCTGGAAACCGGCACCAATTCAAAATCGGGCGGGAAATCGTAGCTGCAATTTCGGCAAGCGCGGTCGGCTGCCCTTGCGAACGCCGTTCGCAAGGGGCCATCATCCCCTTGCCGCCACCAGCTTAATAACTGGGCGGGTGCCGGTGGCCTTGGCGTAACCTTCCAGGGTCTTCTTTGACGGCCAATGCTTGCCCGATTCAATGCGGGCGACGGCGCTTTGGCTGGTGCCCATGCTTTCGGCGATATCGGCTTGCGACAGTCCAGCCTTGACCCGCGCTCGGATCAGCTCGTTCGCCAATTCGAACTCGGCTCGCTGTTCCTCATAGGCTTCCCGATATTTCGGGTTCTTCATCCATTTCTGGTGAAGGGTGCGAACGCTGGTCATTTTCTCAACGCCTCTATCAAGCCCTTGCCAGAGCGTCGCTCGAGCGGATGCGCACCCGCTTGCCGTCGATGACGGCCACCACTTCCAGCTTGCCCAACATGGCCGCGCATGGCTTCCAGCGATGCGTCGGGGTGCTTTTCGATCTTGGCGACGCGGGGCGCGGGCTGCCCGTCACCTCTCAGGGAAGAACATAAGGCCTAAACGACACTTCGGATTGCCGCTGACATTGCCTGGACATTCACGGGCTTGGTCAGAAATACGCTGACTCCGGCATCGGCGGCCAACTGTTCTCCGTCAGCTCCGGCGTTGCCGGTCAGCATGATAATCGGAACATCGGCATCCAGCCCATCAACCGCACCGGATCTGATGCGTCTGGCGCATGCCATACCGTCAAAATCCGGCATCAACCAATCCAGAAAGACAATGTCGGTGGAGCCCTTCTCGATCGTCCCGCTCTTCTGGTGCTCAAGATTTGCTCCACGAAAGAAGAGCGAACCATTGTCAACTTCAACGACGTTCCGGCACCCGCACATCTCGACAGCAATGCGGATCAGTTTGCGCATATGTACGTCGTCTTCAACAATCAAAGCGCGTCTGACCTTGTGGTTCATTGTTCTTCCTCCGAAAGCCTAGTGGCCATCGCATGTTTCCAATCTATCACCTGGGAAACAAGATAAAAGGGAGGGTCTATAACCAAATATTGGCCTTAGATAAAATAGCGAAATAGAAAAATCGCATTGAAAAATAACAACATAATTGTTGAGGTCTTTGCTTGGGAATAAGCTTCCGGGCACTTTACACTTGAGATGACACAGAAGCGGATTTCAGTTCATCTCATGCGAAGGGGGGGGCTGGGCCATGCCCACTGCCAGCACGGATTGTCAGAAATCGGAGACGCGCTTTCGGGGTCGGTTCAAGGCGTGAATTCGGATCGTCCGCGCCATCAGAAGTAAGGGGACCCACTGCTGAGAGAGGGGCGCCGCCCTCCCGTCAGTGCAAGAGTCTGGCCTCAGTCGGCCAGGCGAATCACCACATCGACGCGGCTGATGCGCGTTCCCGCAGGGGGAACCGGCAGATGGTCGATATTCAGCACATCGCCCATCACATCTTCCAGGCGCCCCTGACGCTCGAAATAGAAATGGTGGTGGTCCGACGTATTGGTGTCGAAGTAGGAACGGCCTGAATCCGCCACGATTTCGCGCAGCAGGCTCACCTCGGTAAACTGGTGCAGCGTATTGTAAACGGTGGCCAGCGAAACGCGCACATTGGCCTGCAATGCCTCGCTGTGCAGTTGCTCGGCGGTGACGTGCCGGTGCCCGTTCTCGAACAAAAGCTTGGCCAAAGCCAGACGCTGACGGGTGGGGCGCAGTCCGGCTCCGCGCAGGCGGTCCATGGCAAGGCTGTAAGGACGGGCGTTCATGGCGATATCTCGATATTGGTGTTGGGGTCTCTACTCATGCCAAATTGGCATGCATTACGTCTTATCATGTCACGATCGTCAAAACCTGTCACGTAAATTATAATTCCTAGAAAACAAGTCGGGCATTGTCCAAAGACTTACAGAACATCAAGGCTCGCCGCGATATTCTATGATTAGAAGCCTGTCAGAATGCGCTCTACGAGTTGAGCCACGCTGGGGACAAAACCGTTTGCATAGAAAGGATCCGAAGCAAAACGGTAGGCATTATGGCCAGCAAACATCAACTCCTGCTCGATGTCTTGACCATGGGCGACGTTTTGCAGGGTCTTTTGAATGCAGAACGAGCGGGGATCGGCCAGCCTGCCTGTCGTTCCTTCCTCGTTTTGCGACCAGTTCGAGAAGGAACAGCCCGACAGGCAGCCCATGCAGGAAACCTGATCCTTATGAATGGCCTCGGCCCTTTCGGGCGAAACGAAGATAAGGGTCGAATCGGGGGTTCTTAGCGCCGTCGAGAAGCCTCTGGCAATCCATCCGTCCGCGCGCGCCTTGTCTTGTGGAGTCACAAAGGCAAGGCGACCGCTGGAACCTACGCCCATGGGCACGGTGTGGTCGCCGATGGCGTCGGCTGTGAACAGGATCTGTCGGTCCGAGCGCTCGACCAACTCGCCCAGAAAGGGGTTCTTGACGGCTGATGAGTAAAAACCGGTGGGGCTGAAACGGTGCAGCAGCACATCGCCGGGGTTTAGGGCCGCCAGACGCCTCTTCCAAGCCTCGGGTATGGGTGATTCCCTGGTCAGCATTGGCCGGGTGCCGAACTGGAAGGCGACGGGTCCGATCTCAGGATTATCCAGCCAGTCCTCCCATTCCGACAGCCACCAGACACCGCCGGCCATGATCACCGGAACCTCCTTGAGGCCTGCCTCGTTCATGGCGGTGCGCAATTCGGCCACGCGCGCATAGGGGGCCTGGGGCACCAAGGGATCTTCGCTGTTGGACAGGCCGTTATGGCCGCCCGCCAGCCAGGGGTCTTCATAGACCACGCCGCCCAGAAGCTCGGGCGTCTTGTGATAGGCCCGCTTCCATAAGGCCTTGAAGGCGCGGGCCGACGACACGATGGGATAGTAGTAGATGTTGTAATGCGCTGCGATTTCGGCCACGCGATAGGGCATGCCGGCGCCGCAGGTAACGCCCTGAATCAGACCCTTGGCGCCTTCCAGAATGCCGGTCAGCACGCGCTCGGCGCCGCCCATTTCCCACAGAATATTGACATGGATAGCGCCCTTGCCGCCCGAGGTCTCGTGGGCCACCTGGGCCTGATAGATGCCGCCCTTAACACCATAGGCCACCAACTCCTCGAAGCGCTCGCGCCTGGTCTTGCCGTAATAGAGTTGTGGAATGTTGTTGCCTTGGGCATCGTGGCTGTCGGCATTGACGCCGGAAAAGGTGCCGACACCGCCCGTTTTCGCCCAGGCGCCCGAAGAAATGCCTGTGGTGACGGCAACGCCCTTTCCGCCCTCGATCAGCGGCAGAACGTCGCGGCCCGACATACGAATAGACTCAAGTGCCTTCACGGCTTCTCTCTCCCCGATTGACCCCGTACATATAGACCTCTTGAACCCGGCTGACTACCCTTCGCTTAGCAATTTTGGATCATCTGTGAAGATGCCGTCCACCCCCATCGCCCACAGGCGGCGCGCCTCGGTCGGTTCGTTCACGGTATAGACGAGCAGGGCCAAGCCCGCTTGGTGAATCGCAGCAATGTGAGGGGGCCGCAAATAGTTCGCGCTTAAATTGAGGCTTGCGGCCCGGACGGATCCTGCCCTATCCAGAAGGCCCTGATCGAAACGTTCGGCAAGATAGCCCATGGGCCAGGGACACAGGTCTTTTGCCTGGGCCAGGACCTCGTGGCTGAAACTGGAAATCAGGGGCGGGGGGGCCGTTTCCGGCCAAACTTTCTTGGCGACGGCAAGCGCTGCCTGCACCATTTCTACGGCTTCTCCCTGGTCTGGTTTCAGTTCGATGTTCACTCCCATGCCTAGGCGGGCGATGGTCGATAGCGCCTCTTCGAGCGTGGGGATGGGCTCGTCTCTGAAACGGGGCGAAAACCACGTGCCCGCATCCAGGCTTTTCAGCTCGTCCAGCCGGTGCAGGGCCAAACGACCCAGGCCGTTGGTGGTGCGCTCCAGCTCTGCGTCGTGAAAGACCACGGGAATGCCGCCCTTGCACAGGCGGATATCCAACTCGACCCACTCAGCACCCAGATCGGCGGCGCAAAAAAAGGACGCCAGAGTGTTCTCTGGCGCCCATTTGGCAGCCCCCCGGTGACCGATAAGACGCGGCCACCCGGGTTGGCTGTTCATGCCCTGCTTACTCTTCGGTCTTCTTGGCGGAGATGTCCTCTCCGGTCGCCTGATCGACCTGCTTCATCGACAGCTTCACTTTGCCGCGATCGTCAAAGCCGATCACCTTGACCTTGACCGCATCGCCCACCTTGACCACGTCGGTGGTCTTGGCGACGCGCGCTTGAGCCAGCTCGGAAATATGCACCAGGCCGTCCTTTGAGCCCAGGAAGTTGACGAAGGCGCCGAAATCCATGGTCTTGACGACCTTGCCAGGATAGATGACGCCCACTTCGGCTTCAGCCACGATGTTGCGGATCATGTTGATCGCAATCTCGGCGGCTTCGCTATCGACGGCGGCCACCTTGATGGTGCCCGAATCGTCGATATCGACCTTGGCGCCCGAGACTTCGCAGATTTCGCGAATCACCTTGCCGCCGGAACCGATCACGTCGCGGATCTTTTCCTTGGGGATCTGCATGGTGGTGATGCGGGGCGCGTTGCGGCTGACTTCCTGGCGGCCGTGATCGAGCGCTTTGCTCATCTCGCCCAGAATGTGCATGCGACCATCCTTGGCCTGTCCGAGGGCGATCTTCATGATCTCCTCGGTGATCGAGGTGATCTTGATGTCCATCTGCAGCGCGGTAATACCCTGATCGGTGCCCGCCACCTTGAAGTCCATGTCGCCCAGGTGATCTTCATCGCCCAGAATGTCGGTCAGAACCGCAAAGCGGCTGTCTTCCTTGATCAGGCCCATGGCAATGCCCGCCACGGGACGCGGCATGGGAACGCCCGCATCCATGAGGGCGAGCGACGAGCCGCAAACGGTCGCCATCGAGGACGAGCCGTTCGATTCCGTGATCTCGGAGACGACGCGCATGGTGTAGGGGAAGGACTCCTTGCTGGGCAGCAACGGATGAATGGAGCGCCAGGCCAGCTTGCCGTGGCCCACTTCGCGCCTGCCGGGGCTGCCCATGCGGCCCACTTCGCCCACAGAATACGGGGGGAAGTTGTAATGCAGCATGAAGTTTTCCCGATACTCGCCTTCCAGGGCGTCGATGATCTGCTCGTCCTGGCCGGTGCCCAGCGTGGTCACTACCATGGCCTGGGTCTCGCCGCGGGTGAACAGGGCCGAACCGTGGGTGCGGGGCAGGAAGCCCACCTGACAGTCGATGGGGCGCACCGTCTTGGTGTCGCGTCCGTCGATACGCTTGCCAGTATCCAGAATCGAATTGCGCACGATGTCGGCTTCCAGATCCTTGAACAGGCCGGAAACCATGCCTTCGTCGATGCCTTCGGCGGTCAGCGTGGCCTTGGTTTGGCTCTTGACCTCACCAACCTTGGCGTAGCGAGCCTGCTTGACCGTTTCGGTGTAGGCGGTGCGCAGACCGGCTTCGGCCACGGCCTTGACGCGGACGCGGGCGGCTGCGGTTTCGGGGGCCTCGACGGGCATATCCCAAGGCTCCTTGGCGCATTTCTCGGCCAGCGAAATGATGGCGTCGATCACCGGCTGGAAGTTCTTGTGGCCGAAGGATACGGCGCCCAGCATAATCTCTTCGCTCAATTCCTTGGCTTCAGATTCGACCATCAGCACGCCTTCCTTGGTGCCGGCGACGACCAGTTCAAGGGTTGAGCGCTCAAGGTCGCCCTGCAGCGGATTAAGGACGTATTCGCCATCTATATAGCCGACGCGAGCGCCGCCGACCGGGCCCATAAAGGGCACACCAGAAATGGTCAGCGCCGCCGAAACGGCAACCAAGGACACGATGTCGGGATCGTTCTCAAGATCGTGCGACAGCACAGTGGCCACGACCTGGGTCTCGTTGCGAAAGCCGTCGGCGAACAGCGGACGGATGGGACGGTCGATCAGGCGCGACACCAGGGTCTCTTTTTCGGAGGGACGACCCTCGCGCTTGAAGAAGCCGCCCGGAATCTTGCCGGCGGCAAAGGCCTTTTCCTGATAATTCACGGTCAGCGGGAAGAAATCGATCCCCTGACGCGGGGTCTTCATGGCGACAACGGTCGCCAGAACGGTGGTGTCGCCATAGGTCACCAACACGGCGCCATCGGCCTGCCGGGCGATCTTGCCGGTCTCGATGACCAGCTTGCGTCCACCCCAGATCATTTCCTTGCGTGTAACGTTGAACATGCGTTCAGTTCCTTGTGTGTGAGTGCCGCCGGATTGCGAAACTCAAGCGGGCGTCACCCGACGTCCCTGGGACGCGGGTGCGGCAAAGAGACCGAAGCCCTTGCTTCGGCCTCTGCTGCCGGATGGGTCTTGCCTTGAAGCCCAAAAATTCGTTTTCAAAGGGGCTGCTTACTTGCGGATGCCAAGACGCTGAATCAGCGTGTCGTAGCGAGCCACGTTCTTGCCCTTCAAATAGTCGAGAAGACGGCGGCGCTGGCCGACCATGATCAAAAGACCGCGACGGGAATGGAAGTCCTTCTTGTGGTCCTTCAGATGTTCGGTGAGGTTGCGGATGCGTTCGGTCAGAACGGCCACCTGCACTTCGGGCGAACCGGTATCGGCCGGGGCGGTCGCGAACTCGGCAATCAGCGCCTGCTTGCGCTCTTGCGTAATCGACATCGTGGTCTCCTGTTTTAGAGGTTGAAAACGCGGATCGAACGGACTTCTCCGTCTTCGATCCGTGCCAGCGCCACCAGCTTGTTCCCCTCCATCGCCCGCACCACAGGTGCCGTGGGAATTTGGGAAAGAGGCATGCGAACCGCCAGCTTCAAGAGTGAAACGGACTGACCGCATTTGAGGCGTTGGGCTTCCGCTTCCGTCAAGGCCAGGGCCGGGATGTCGTCCAGCACGGTCTCGATCGGCAGCAGATGCTCCGAGGCGGGCGCACTATGGCCAAGTTCCGCCAGTTTTTCCAGAGAAATCGCATCTTTCTCGTAAAAGGCGCCGACCCGCATGCGACGCAGCCGCACGACATGACCCACCGTACCCAAGGCTAGGGCCAGATCGCGTGCCAGAGCCCGGATATAGGTGCCCTTACCGCAGGAAGCCTCGAAATCGGCATGGTCCTGGTCGGGCAGGCCCAGCAGGCGCAGCTGGTCGATGCGCACCAAGCGCGGCTTCATCTCGACTTCCTGATGGCTGCGGGCCAGATCATAGGCCCGCTTGCCATCGATCTTGACGGCGGAAAAAATCGGAGGCACCTGGGTGACGTCGCCTTCGAAAGCGGGCAGGGCCTGCTCGATCTCCTGGGCGGTGGGGCGGACTTGCGAGGTGGCGGTGATCTCGCCCTCGCCGTCGTCCGTGGCCGTGGCAATGCCCCAGCGCACCCGGAAATGATAGGTCTTGTCGCCGTCCATGGCATAGGAAACGGTTTTGGTGGCCTCGCCCAGTGCGATCGGCAAAACGCCAGAAGCCAGGGGGTCGAGGGTACCTCCATGACCAACCTTGGCCGCCCCGGTGGCGCGGCGAACCTTGGAAACGACGGCGGTCGAGGTGAGTCCAATCGGCTTGTCGATGATCAGCCAGCCATGAATGGGCAAGCCATTTCTACGCCCCATCTTCGGGGTCCTCGACATCATCCTTGGCGTCCAGGTCGCGCTGTACCTCGGGCTTCCTTAGCAGCGCATCGATTCTGGCCCCTTCGTCGAACGAGGTATCCAGGGCAAATCGGTACTCGGGCAGGAATTTCAGGGGGACCTGCTTGGCGACCTCGTGGCGTAGAAAGCCGCCGACGCGGTTCAATCCCTCGACCACGTCAGGGCCGTTGGCACCACCCAGCGGCATGACGAAGGCCATCGCATGTTTAAGATCGGGGCTCATGCGGACTTCGGTGACGGTCAGCACGACGCCCTGAAGGGCGGGGTCGCGGATGGTGCCGCGCTCAAGCGCCCAGGCCAGAGCGTGGCGAAGCGCTTCGCCAACACGAAGCTGCCGCTGGCTGGGGCCGGTCGGATGGGATGCGCGATGCGATCGGACCATGGCTTGTTCCTAAAATGAAACGAGAATGCCGCCGCTGTCAGCCCAGCGTTGCGGCAATCTCTTCCATCTCGAAGCATTCAATGACGTCGCCCTGCTGGATGTCGTTGTAGTTCTCCAGCGACATGCCGCATTCGTAGCCTTCCTGCACTTCCTTGACATCGTCCTTGAAGCGCTTGAGCTGCGACAGACCGCCTTCGTGAATGACCACGCTGTCTCTGAGCAGGCGGACCTTGGCGCCGCGCTTGACCACGCCCTCGGTGATGCGGCAACCCGCCACCTTGCCGACCTTGGTGATATTGAAGACTTCGCGGATTTCGGCATAGCCCAGGAACTTCTCCCGGATGGTGGGAGCCAGCATGCCGGTCAGCGCCTTCTTCATATCCTCGGCGACGTCGTAGATGATCGAATAATAGCGGATATCGACGCCATCCCGGCGCGCGATGTCGCGGGCCTGCGGATTGGCGCGCACGTTAAAGCCAATGATCAAAGCGCTTGAGGCGCGGGCCAGCGTCACATCGGATTCATTGATGCCGCCGACAGCCGAGTGCAGGACGCGGATCTTGACCTCGTCGGTGCCAATTCTGGAAATGGTGCCGATGATGGCCTCGACCGAACCTTGCACGTCGCCCTTGACCACGACCGGCAGTTCCTTGACCTCGCCTGCCTGAATGCGCTCGAACATCTGTTCCAGCGTGCCGCGGGCCGAAGCCACATGCCGGGCCTCGCGCTGCTTTCTTTCGCGATAGCCCGCCACTTCGCGCGCCCTGGTTTCGTTTTCGACCACGATGAAATCGTCGCCCGCCTGGGGCACGCCGTTCAGGCCCAGCACCTCGACCGGCGAGGCAGGACCGGCGGCATCGATCTTCTTGCCGTGGTCGTCGGCCATGGCGCGCACGCGGCCCCACTCGGTGCCGCAGACGAAAATCTCGCCCACTTTCAGCGTGCCCTTCTGGACCAGGACGGTGGCGACGGCGCCGCGGCCCTTTTCCATCTTGGCCTCGATGACCACGCCCTGGGCCGTGCGATCCGGGTTGGCCTTAAGCTCCAGAATTTCGGCTTGCAGCAGAATGGCTTCCTCGAGCTTTTCGAGATTCATCCGCTTCTTGGCCGAGACGTCGATGGCCAGAACCTCGCCGCCCATTTCCTCGACCACGATCTCGTGGTTCAGCAATTCCTGGCGCACGCGGGCCGGATCAGCGTCGGGCTTGTCGATCTTGTTGACCGCCACCACGATGGGCACCTTGGCCGCCTTGGCGTGACGGATGGCCTCGATAGTCTGCGGCATGATGCCGTCGTCGGCGGCCACCACCAGCACCACCACGTCGGTGACGGCGGCACCACGGGCGCGCATGGCGGTAAAGGCCTCGTGGCCGGGCGTGTCGATGAAGGTGATCTTCTGGCCGCCCCGCATGGTCACCTGATAGGCGCCGATATGCTGGGTAATGCCGCCCGCTTCGCCCGACACCACGTCGGTTTCGCGCAGCGCGTCCAAAAGCGAGGTCTTGCCGTGATCGACATGGCCCATCACGGTCACTACCGGCGGGCGGCGAATCAGATTTTCCTCGGTGTCCTCAATGCCGGTCAGGCCGATTTCAACGTCGGAATCAGAGACGCGCTTGGTGGTATGGCCGAACTCCTGCACCACCAGTTCGGCGGTATCGGCATCGATCACCTGATTGATGTTGGCCATGACGCCCATGCGCATCAATGCCTTGATGACCTCGGCGCCGCGGGCGGCCATGCGGTTGGCCAACTCCTGAACGGTGATGGTCTCGGGAACCACGATTTCACGCACAAACTTCTCGGCGGCCTTCTGGGCCTCCAGCAGCTTCATGCGCTCGCGTTCGCGGGCGCGCTTGACGGCGGCCATGGACCTGCCGCGCTCGCCCCTGTCCTCATCGTCGAGGGCGGCGGACACGGTCAGTTTGCCCGAGCGGCGCTTGGGCTCCATGCGCGATTTGACGGGTGCGGGCGGCTTGTGGGCGGCAGCCCCGCCACGACCGGGCCTTCGCGATTTCTCGCTGCTCTCATCGTCCTCGTCGACATCGGCGCCATGTCCGGCCGGACGGGGTACGCGCACCGAATCGGTGGCGCCGGGCTTTGCTGAGGGAAGGGCGGGGCGGGCCTCGGGGGCCGCAGGCGTGGGGGCGGCTTCGGCTTCCTGTGCTGCCACGGGCTCGGGCTCGGGGGGCAGCTTGGCTCGGCGCTCGCGCTCTTCCTCGGCTAGGCGGGCATCTTCCTCGGCCTTGATATGGGCCAGACGGCGGCTTTCCTCCTCGGCCTTGCGGGCAGCTTGAAGGGCATGCAGGCGGTGCTGCTTTTCGTCGTCGGTCAGTTGGTGATGCGGCACGGGCTCGGGGGCTGGCGGCGGCGCCGGGGGAGGCGGCGCAGACGGCGCCTGAACGGGGGCAGCGGCTTCGGCCACCTCCTGCAAGGCACCGCCCGAGCTGATGGTGCGCTTCTTGCGCACCTCGACCGCCACGGCCTTTGAGCGGCCATGCGAGAAGCTTTGGCGGATCTGGCCCGCCTCGACGGTTTTCTTCAGCTCCAGCTTGGGCCGTGCCAAGCGCAGTTTGCCGCCGTCCTGATCGTTCGTATCCGTCATTTCGCTTTCGCTTCCTGTCACTTGACCGCTTGCGTCTGATTGCCCAGAAGGGCGCCCAGACGGGCTAACTCGATTTTCAGCCGCCTTGCCAAACCACCCGGCAAAACGGCCACATGCACAACATGCTCGCGC
The DNA here is from genome assembly GCA_015232335.1 of Alphaproteobacteria bacterium. Classification (GTDB taxonomy): domain Bacteria; phylum Pseudomonadota; class Alphaproteobacteria; order Rhodospirillales; family WMHbin7; genus WMHbin7. The sequence goes on from JADFZV010000001.1 coordinate 263,325, forward strand.
CCCAGGGCCTGACCCAATTCGGTCCCCGAAAGCCACATGACCGGCGCCAGATCGGGCATCTTGCCCGCTAGCTTGCGCCTGCCGTCCGGGGCACCATCGCTGGCCTCCAGATGAAGCGCCACCGACTGCTTGACCAGGGCATCGCGGACCTGATCAAAGCCCGCCACAACCTGCCCTGCCCCGCGCGCCAGCCCCAGAATTTCCAGGCAGCGCTTTTTGGCCAAATCCAAAAGCCGTTCGGCCAGATCGGGCGGCACGGCGACCTTTTGCCGGGCGGCCTTGGCGAACAAGCCCTTGGTCAGGGCCGTATTTACCATATCCCTTTCGGGGCTCAACCACAAACCCCGGCCCGGCAGCTTGGCCGCCAGATCGGGCACCAACACGCCATCGGGCGAAACGGCGAAGCGGATCATCTCCACCTTGGGCCGGATTTGCCCGCTGGCCAGACAGCGGCGCATCGGTCCAGAGGTGGGAGCGTCATCTTCCTCTTCCACCCGGATTACTCCCGGCTACTTCGCCTCGTCCTCGAACCAGTGGGCCCTGGCCTTCATGATGATGGCGTTGGCCTCTTCCTCGTTCATGGCATCGGCGCCCACGACTTCGATCAACTCGTCCGAAGCCAGATCGGCCAGATCATCCAGCGATTTCACGCCTTTTTCGCCCAAGGCCACCAGCATGCAGGGTGAAATACCCTCGATGGCGGCGATTTCGTCGGCAACACCCAGGCCCTTGCGCTTTTCGTCGAACTGGGCGTCGCGGGTCTCGATGAAGCCCTTGGCGCGGTTTTGTAGCTCCTCGCCCACGGTCTCGTCGAAGCCTTCGATCGAGGCCAGATCGTCCAGCGGCACGAAAGCCACTTCCTCGACCGAGGTGAAGCCCTCGGTGACCAGCAAATGGGCGATCACGTCATCGACATCCAAGGCGTCGATGAAAAGCTGCGAGCGGGTGCGGAACTCTTCCTGGCGCCGCTCGGATTCCTCGGCCTCGGTCAGAATATCGATATCCCAGCCGGTCAACTGGCTGGCCAGACGCACATTCTGTCCGCGCCTGCCGATGGCAAGGCTCAGTTGGTCGTCAGGCACCACCACTTCCATGCGGTTCTGCTCTTCGTCCAGCACGACCTTGGCGACTTCGGCCGGGGCCAGCGCATTGACCACGAAAGTGGCGGGGTCCTGCGACCAGGGAATGATGTCGATCTTCTCGCCCTGCAACTCGGCCACCACGGCCTGCACGCGCGAGCCCTTCATGCCGACGCAAGCGCCCACGGGATCGATGCCGTGATCGTTGGACAGCACGGCGATCTTGGCCCTGGAGCCCGGATCGCGGGCCACCGACTTGATCTCGATGATGCCGTCATAGATTTCCGGCACTTCCTGGCCGAACAGCTTGGACATGAATTGCGTGGCGGTGCGCGACAGGAAAATCTGCGGACCCCGGACTTCCTTGCGCACGTCCACGATATAGGCGCGCACCCGGTCGCCCACGCGGAAGTTCTCGCGAGGAATCAGCTCGTCTCGGCGCAACAGCCCCTCGGCCCGGCCCAGATCGACCACCACATTGCCGAATTCGACGCGCTTGACCAGCCCGTTCGAAATGTCGCCGATGCGGTCCTTGTATTCGTTGAACTGGCGCTCGCGCTCGGCGTCACGCACACGCTGCACGATCACCTGCTTGGCGGTCTGGGCCGCGATGCGGCCGAAATCGATGGGGGGCAGGGGGTCGATCAAAAGCTCGCCCAATTCGGCGTCGGGCTTTTTGCGTCGGGCCTGGTCCAACGTCGCCTGTGTCGCTTCGTTCTCGACGATTTCCACCACCTCGATCACGCGGGTGAGCTGAATCTCGCCGGTCTTGCGGTCGATATGGGCGCGGATGTCGTGTTCGTGGCCATATTTGGAGCGCCCGGCTTTTTGAATGGCCTGCTCCATGGCGATGAGGACCTCCTCGCGATCAATATTCTTGTCGCGGGCGACGGCGTCAGCCACCTGAAGAAGTTCGGGGCGGGGAAGTGCTGCGGTGCGTTCCATGGTCGTGACAACTATCCCTGTTGTTGCATGGTGTGTTTGATAAGCGTGTCGGTCAGCACCAGCTTGGCTTTCGTCAACGCGGTGATGGGCAGGCGAAATTCGATACCTGCCTCGTCTTTCAGTTTGACCTCTTCTCCCTCAAGGCCCAGGAGAAGGCCCTTGAAGCGTTTGCGGCCATCGACGGGCTGGCGGGTTTCCAGGCGGGCCTCGAAACCGGCCCAGCGCTCGAAATCCTTGGGCCGGACCAGCGGGCGGTCGATGCCGGGCGAGCTGACTTCCAGCACATAGGCCCCCGAAATGGGGTCGGCGACGTCCAGAATCGGCGAAAGGGCCCGGCTGATCGCGGTGCAGTCCTCGATGGTCATAGCTACCCCGTCGATCCGCTCGGCCATCACCTGAAGCGTGGCGCGCTGGGCGGCCCCGTTCACCTGCACGCGCACGAGATCGTAGCCCAGGGACTTCAAGGGCTCTTCGATGATCTGGGCGACGGCGATTTCCTGACTCAAACCGGTTCCTAACGTCTGGGCACAAAAAAAGGCGGGCCGGTGGCCCACCCCATCAAGCTCCCATCCAGCGGATGGGTTATGGAATAGTGAGGCGTATATAGCAGGGAAGGGGGGGCAGGGCAAGACGGATTTGAAGTATTGCACAATTGACAATTGGGGGTGAAAAACCACCAGAAAGCAGCTATATCAGCCCTCGGAATCATTAACTTGAGTTTAATTTGATTCAAGGACACTAGATGTAGCGAGGGGAGTGCAGAGATGTCGAAAGTTTTCACCATCGGCTACGAAGGGTCGACCCTAGAAGACTTCATAGAAACTTTGCTGCTGGCAAATATCAGAACCCTAATTGACGTAAGAGAGCTCCCTATTTCCCGTCGCCCTGGCTTTGCCAAGAAAGCACTTTCAGGGGCCCTTGAAAAAGTCGGCATAAGTTACGTTCATTTAAAAGGGTTGGGTGACCCAAAAGCGGGTCGGGATGCTGCAAGGGCGAATGATTTTGAAGAATTTCTAAGAATTTTTACTAAGCACCTGAGAACACCCACCGCGAGATGCGATATCGGCGAAGCTGCCAAAATTATGGCACGAGGCGGAGCTTGCTTAATGTGCTACGAGAGAGACCCCTTGTCATGCCACCGTAAGTTGGTGGCTGAGGAAATTTGTGCTACCCTTCCCTCTCAGATTAGGCATCTGGGGGTGAAAAATGGTCTTGCAGCCTCACGGGAAAAAACTAAAAGAAAGGGTGATCGTGCTTGTCAAGGCCTTGCCGCATGCGGGTAGGAAGCATGGCGAAACCGTATGTTGCGCAGGGGTGACGGAGCAAGGTGAGTGGCGGCGTCAATTCCCTATTCACTTCAGAAGGCTACAAAGCAGGTTTTCTCGTTGGGACATCATTGAGTACGAGTATCGTTTTCCAGAAAGCGACAAGCGACAAGAAAGCCGTCGCGTCCAAGAAGATACGATCCAGGTAATTCGTAAAATTCCGTCAAAAGAACGAGCGACATTTCTTGCCTCTGTGGTTGTTCGGTCAACTGAAATCGCAGCAGCAAGAGGGCAGACACTGGCTTTGATTCGCCCCAAGAAGCTTCAATTCAAACCTAAAAAGAAAACGCCAGAAGAGCTTTCCGCTGAGCAGGTAGCATATCGCGAGGCTGCGAGTCAGGGGTCTTTTTTCGATAAAGAATTAGCTGAGCTTCAGCCTTGTCCATACGCCTTCAAATTCGTTTATGAAGATGAACTGGGCTGCTCTCGCACATCAACCTGCGATGATTGGGAAACGGCAGCAATGTTCTTTCGCTTTGAGAAAGAATACGGCGAGCAAAAAACACTTCAGATGATGCAGAAAACATTTGAAGTCGACTACCCAGCCAAAGGCATGGCATTTGCGATGGGGGTTCATTCACAATACCCAAAAACATGGTTGCTTGTTGGTGTGCTTAGGCTTGACGATACGCCCCAAGCATCCCTTGACCTATAATGTACAGCCCCCTCAGATTGTACCCATGACACCGCTTCTGAAACAACATCATCAGTAACATTTTGAACCGTCAATTTAGTGCTATTTGCACTTGTTTGATCTGAGGAAATAACTGAATTTTCAACAACTGCCTGTCCTTGCCGAAGCGAAAAATGGCGGCACTTTGCCTTTGATATATCAAGAATTCCTACTCACACAAGCGCTCAACCCATCATCCCCAGCCCCAGCACCTTGTCCTCCAGCACGGCAAAGCGCCTGGGGTCGAACATCTGATAGTGCCACCATTCCTTGCTATAGAAATCCCAGCCTGCGGCACTCATCAAACCAAGCAGTATCAATCGGTTGCGTTGGGCATCGGGCGGGATTTCCAGATTCGCGTGGTGCGAAAGCGGCGTGAAGGCATCAAACGGTGTGCCCATATCCAGTTCAACCCCCGAAGCCGCATCGACCAGCGTCAGATCGAGGGCCACCCCCCTTGAATGGGCCGAGCCCCGTCTGGGATCGGCCAGAAAATCGGGATCAGGCGTGTGGTTCCAGAGCACCCACTGGGCCTCGGACGGCCTGAAGGCGTCGAAAATCTTGAGCCTGAAGCCCAGCGGGCGGGCCAGAGCGATGGCCTTCTCGAACAAAGGCAAGGCTTCCGTCAACAGATAAGCGGCAGGCCTGGCATAGACCGCTTGGCCGGTGAAATTGCCGGGCGTGGCATAGGCGATCTCGAAATCGACGTCATAGGGGGCAAGGTCGGTCAGCGGCATGAAACACCCGATGGATTAAGCGACAGGTCTTCTTTATATCAAAGCCCATGAGAATTCTCGCCCTCGATGCTTCCAGCCATGCCTGTTCCGCCGCCTTGATCGAGGATGGCCGGGTGGTGGCGCATCGCCTAAATCTTCAGGAGCGCGGCCAGGCCGAGGCGCTGATTCCCCTGGTGGCCGAGGTTTTGGCTGAGGCCGGGCTGGCCTGTTCGGATGCCGATATGATCGCGGCGTCGGTGGGGCCGGGCTCGTTTACGGGGCTGCGCATCGGGCTGGCCGCCGCCCGGGGCCTCTGCCTGGCCACCGGCAAGCCCTTTGCCGGAATCAGCAGCTTTGAGGCTTTGGCCCGTGCGGCACCCGAGGCAGAGCGACTGGGGCGCATCGTCCTGGCCTGCGTTGATGCCAAGCGGGCGGAAATTTTCGTGCAATGTCTGGATGAGTCTCTCAACGCCTTGAATGAGCCGCAGGCCTTGTTGGCTGAGGAGGTTCCTAGCCACCTGCCCCAAGGCCCCCTGCTGGTGGCGGGCGACGGAGCCGCCACCTTGAAGGACATTCTGAGCCAGCGACCTGATGCGCTGTTCAGTTCGGCTCCGCCCCATCTGGACGCTGTCTGGGTGGGCATGGCGGCTTTCGAGCGGCTGGCCGAGGGCAGGCCGGTTCTGCCCCCGGCACCTCTCTATCTGCGCGCACCCGACGTGACCATCTCAAAGAAGCAGTAATCCCCAAACCGCCAGGGCGGCCAGCGCCAGAATAGCCAAGGCCAGCAGCGGATGACCCATCTTAGCCCGATGCCCTGCCAGGCTTTCCGGCAGGGCCTTCCAGCCGGTGATCATGGGCCTGATCAGATTGTCCTTCTTGACCACGAGATAGAACAGCGCCGCTCCGATATGCATTGCCACCAGGCCCAGAAGCCCCTTGAAGAGCAGGCTGTGCCAAGCCCTGGCCGCATCGCTGGCGGATTTGGAAACAAATTTGGATAATGGGGCTTCGAAGGCAATGTCGTCATTGCCGAACAGCCCCAGCGTGGCATGGATCAGCAGGGCGGCCAAAAGGGCCAGCACCATTAATCCACCCAAGGGGTTGTGACCGATCGACAGAGGATGGCCGCCCCCAAGCAATTCGCGCAGATAGGTCAGCGCTGCCTTGGGCCCCTTAACGAAATCGGCGAAGCGGGCATGGGTGCCGCCCACAAAGCCCCAGATCAGGCGAAAGAGCAGCAGGGCCAGAATGGACAGGCCCGAAAGCTGATGCAGGCTCATCGGCCCCTTTTTAGCGGCGATGACGCTGATGACCACCAAAAGGACCAGCGCCCAATGAAACAGGCGGGTCGGCAAATCCCAGACCCGTACATGCACCTTGCGTTCGGCTTCGTGTGTCATAAGGGCTTATAAACAACGGCTTTGGATCTAGGTCAACACCCCCGGTTGACGCCATGGCAGCAGGGTGCCAAAGTCGGGCCATCCAAGGGGAGCCCCACCAAGCGGGGCTGAGATTTGCCAAAAGCGGCAGGAACCCTTCGAACCTGATCCGGGTCATGCCGGCGAAGGGATCGGATTTTCTCCGCCCCGCGCAGCCTGCATTGTCCGGAACCCTTTCCAGGAGCGTCCGCCATGAATGCCATCGACAAGCCCTTTTCCGTCACCACCGGCCCCCTGGTGGGTTCGGTCAAGCAGTACGAGCCTGTGGGCGACGGCATTCTCGTGCCGCACCGGCGAATCGATCTTGAGAATGGCGAGCATCTTCTGACCTACGACACCTCGGGGCCTTTCAGTGATCCGGCGGCAAAAATCGACATCACCCAGGGATTGGCCCCGATCCGCCATGATTGGATCATGGCCAGGGGCGATGTCGAAGCGGTGGCGGCCCATCCCACGCCCAAGCCCGATTCCCAGATGCCGGTCTTCAATCGCCAGGGTCGCCCCGTGCTGAAGGCCAAGCCAGGTAAGGCGGTGACGCAGATTGCCTATGCCAGGGCAGGCATCGTGACGCCCGAAATGATCTTCGTGGCGGCGCGCGAAAACGAAGGCCGGAAGGCTTTGAAGGAGCGCTTCGACGGCGATCCCATGGGTGCCCAGCTTCCCGACCTGGTGACGCCGGAATTCGTGCGCAGCGAAATCGCCATGGGCCGCGCCATTCTGCCCGCCAACATCAATCATCCAGAAGCCGAGCCGATGATCATCGGGCGCAACTTCCTGGTCAAGATCAACGCCAATATCGGCAATTCGATCATCACTTCATCGGTGGGTGACGAGGTGGAAAAGCTGGTCTGGTCCATCCGCTGGGGGGCTGATACGGTGATGGATCTCTCGACCGGCAAGGGCATTCATCAGATTCGCGAATGGATTTTGCGCAACAGCCCGGTTCCCATCGGCACGGTGCCCATCTATCAAGCCCTGGAGAAGGTGAACGGACGCCCCGAGGACCTCACCTTCGAGGTGTTTCGCGACACGCTGATCGAGCAGGCCGAGCAGGGCGTCGATTACGTCACCATCCATGCTGGCCTGCGTCTGGCCCATGTGCCGATGACGGCCAAAAGGGTAACCGGGATTGTGTCGCGCGGTGGCGCCATGCTGGCCAAATGGTGCCTAACGCACCACAAGGAAAACTTCCTCTACGAACGCTTCGACGAGATTTGCGACATTCTTCGGGCCTATGATATCGGCGTTTCCCTGGGCGACGGCTTGCGCCCCGGCTGCCTGTCGGACGCTAATGACGAAGCGCAGTTCGCAGAATTGGAAACCCTGGGAGAACTGGCGAGAAAAGCCTGGGCCAAGGATGTGCAGGTGATGATCGAGGGGCCGGGCCATGTGCCCATGCACAAGATCAAACAGAATATGGACCTGCAATTGAAGCTGTGCGACGAGGCGCCCTTTTACACATTGGGGCCGCTGGTCACCGATATCGGGGCCGGGCACGACCATTTCGCCAGCGCCATCGGAGCCGCCATGATCGGTTGGTTCGGAACCGCCATGCTGTGTTACGTCACGCCCAAGGAGCATTTGGGCCTGCCGGATCGGTCCGATGTGAAGGCGGGTGTCATGGCCTATAAGATCGCCGCGCATGCCGCCGATATCGCCAAGGGCCATCCGGGGGCGAGGCTGCGCGACGACGCAATGAGCCGGGCCCGCTTCGCCTTTCGCTGGAAGGACCAGTTCCGCTTAGCCCTCGATTCCGAAACCGCCCAGGCCTTCCATGACGAAACCCTGCCCGGCGAAGGGGCCGAGCGGGCGCATTTCTGCTCGATGTGCGGACCCAAATTCTGCTCGATGCAGATGAGTCACGAGTTGAAGGAACAGGCCTCGAAGGGCCTCAACGAGATGGCCGAGAAGTTCAAGGCCGAAGGCGGCGAGATTTACAGTAAGATCAAGGAATAGCACTCTTGCGTCCGGCTGTCGGGGGGGCTATCTTCTGCCCCCTTGATCCCGTGTAAGTTCCAAAGACATCCGTGAAACGCCCCCTTCTCATCGCCCTGTTCGGACTGGCCGGAACCGTGGCTGCCGTTGTGCTGGCCCTGTTCTGGTCGCCGGTCGAAGAGACGCTGCCGATTCCAGGCGTCACCGAACCGCCGCAATTCCTGAAACCGCCAACACCGCTGGAACCCAGCCAGATCAAGCCGCAGACCATGGGCGACCAACCTCAGGAAGCGGCCAGCCAGCCCCCGGTCTTCGATGTCGTGCGCATTAATCCCAAGGGCGATACGCTGATCGCCGGGCGCGCAGCGCCGGGCTCCGAAGTGACCCTCCTGGATGGAACCAAGGAAATCGGCAAGGTCGTGACGGACGGGCGCGGCGAGTGGGTCTTCGTGCCCACGGGGCCTTTGGCTCCCGGTGCCAGGCGCTTGAAACTGCGCTCGAAATCGGTCGAGGGGGTCATTCAGGAATCGACCTCCATGGCCGAAATGGTGGTGCCGACGCGCGAGGCGACAAGCCCCACTGCCGCAGGGGCCGATCTGGGGCGGGGCAATCTGTCGATCGATCTCGTCGAAGACGAAAAAACGGGTCATCTGTCCCTCTCGGGCAAGGCCAGCGCCAAGGGATTGTTGCAGATTTTTCTCGACAACCGCCTTTTGGGCCGCGTCGAGGCCGATGCCAAGGGACACTGGGTGCTGAAAGCGCCGGTTACGGTCAATGACAGCAAGATGCATGTCTTTCGGGCCGATGAACTGGCGGTCGAGGGCAGGGTGCAGGCCCGCGTCGAATTGCCCTATCTGCGCGAGGAATTGGTTGGAGAATTCGTGCGGCCCAATGTGCTGGTGGTCAAGCCCGGCCAGTCGCTGGCCGACATCGCCAAGGAATTCTACGGCAACGAGGCCGCCGCCAAGGCCATCTTCGATGCCAACAAGAACCAGTTGCGCACACCTGACTCGCTTTTCCCGGGGCAACTGATCTTCCTGCCGACCTTGCCTTAATGGGGCGCCGACAAGGGGCCTGCTTGCCATGCATACGGTAATGCCGTATAGTTCTTCTCCATGAAATCAGAATTCGATCCTGAAAAGGATGCGGCCAACCGCATCATCAGTGTGAGAAAAGCCAATGACCGCGAGACGAACCGCTATCACAAAACGCCACGCTGAAGCGGACAGCGAAGCGCCTCTCACCGACGAGGAATTCGAGCGCGGCCTGGGCGCCATGCTTGCCAGGAAAGCACGCGCCACCACCGGTCTGTCGCAAAGCGCCTTCGCCAAGCGCTTCGGCATTCCGGCAGCGACATTGCGCGATTGGGAGCAAGGTCGGCGCGCCCCAGATGGGGCGACGCAAAGCTATCTCAGGGTCATTGCGAAAATGCCGGACGCCGTGGCGAAGGCGCTGAAGGCCGCGTGAGGAACGTCAACATCGCTTGAAAGGCGAAGGTGTTAGCAGACAGCCTTTTTCTGCGTCACAACAGGAGCGCTGGCTAATTCAAACCCGCCAGCATGGGCGCGTCGTCTTCCGCTTTCTTGATGCTTTCGAAGCCCTGCTTCATCTCGCTCATGATGAATTCGCCGCGCTTGACCGGCCCGCCCGACAGTTTCTTGGGAAACATCCGGGCCCAGGCGTTCATCTTGACGGTCAGTGCGCATAGAATGCCGCCGATCGAGGTGTGATAGCTTTCGATCAGTTCCTTCACCTTCTTGAAACGCTCGGCCGAGATATTGGCCCACATATCCTTGGTCGAACGGTCGAAATTCTCGAAGCGCCCGGTGATGTTGGCCATCAGGCCGTTCACGCTCGATTCGATCATCTCGCAGGTTCTTAGCAGGTTGGCATCCTGCTTGAGCTGCCAGTTGTTGCGGATGTCGTACATCGAACCCAGGAAGTCCGAGATGATGGGTTCCAACTTGTCCAGGCACTGGCGGTAATAAGACAGCGACAGGAAAATGTCGCCGTAATCTTCGATGAAGCGCGGCACGTCCGAGAGGTTAAGATGCAGCTTGTCGGCCATGCGTTGCAGATTCTGCTTGGCCTTTTGGATGTCGGGGTCGCGAAACAGCGCAATCACGTCGTCGAAGCTTTGAATGTTGACGTTCTCGTCGCCGTAGATCTCGTGAATCAAGGGGCGCGTGAACAGGCCCATGTAACTGGTCAGTTCGGCATTCTTTTCAGGGCTTAAGCGCAAGGCTTCCGAGCTGCTGACCGAAATGCCCTGCTGGCGCAGCGAAATTCGCAAGGAATAGATGTCGTAGCTGGGCAGCAAGGCCAGCTTGCGCACGACCAGGAAATCGGGATGTATCTTATCGTCGGGCCAGCCGAACAGCTTGGGCAGGGCCTCCACCTCGACCTGACCCGACCCCGTTCCCTCGACATTGGAGAACAACTCGACCACACTGCGCAGGCGCACATTCTTGATCAGGCGCGCCGTCCTGAGAGCCGGGGTCTCCAAGGGAATGATCCGAAGCGGCAAAATGAACAGCGAGTCCATTTCTCCGTCTTCAAGCGGCTTTAGAACCTTATCGATACCCACCGCACTGCCCCGCAGTTACTTGCCAAAGGTTAAATTAGCATGCTGTTCATAGAGTTGCCATATATGGCACTCAAATGTTTAAATCCACGTAAAGTCGTTGGGGAGCAAGAAAATGCCGCCGCAAGAGCGTGTTTTCACGGTCGAGGTCCCCCAGGTCCGCTTTGGTGCCCATGCCCTGTCCGAGGCGGGAGAGGCGGCTTTAAGCCTGGGCATGAAGCGCATTGCCCTGTTTACAGACCGTCAGCTAGCCAGGGACACCCCTTGGCCCGGCGAGCTGGCCTTGCATCTGAAAGCGGCTGGTTGCGACGTGGCGATCTATGCAGATGTGCGCGTCGAGCCGACAGACTCGTCGTTTCAGGCAGCGGCGGACTTTTACCGCCAGGGGGGCTTTGACGGGGCGGTCTCGCTGGGTGGGGGGTCGGTGATGGATACCGCCAAGGCGGCCCTGCTTTATGCGGCTCATCCCGCCCCCTTTCTTGATTATGTGGCAGCACCCTATGGCAAGGTTCTGCCCGTACCCGGCCCCTTGCCCCCTCACATTGCCTGTCCCACGACATCGGGCACCGGCTCGGAATGCACCGGCATCGCCGTCTTCGATTTCGAGGGTCAGGCGATTAAAACCGTGATCGCGCATCGGCGCCTAAAGCCCACGCTGGCCCTGATCGATCCACGGGTTACCGCCACCATGCCCCTTGGCGTCCTGGCTTCGACCGGCTTTGACGTTCTGACCCACGCCATCGAATCCTATACGGCCAGGCCCTATACAATGCGCGAACGGCCCGCCTCGGGGTCTCTGCGCCCCATGAGCCAGGGGGCCAATCCCTGGAGCGACATGGGCAGCCTGGAAGCCATCCGCCTGGGCGGGCGCTATCTGGTGCGCGCCGCCACCGACAGGCAGGACAGCGAAGCCCGCGAGGGGCTGATGTTCGCGGCCACTCTGGCCGGAATCGCCTTTGGCAATTCGGGGGTTCACCTGCCGCATGCGATGTCCTATGCCGTGGCCGGGCTCTGCCACAGCTTCACGGCCAAGGGCTATGAGCAGATACCGCCCATGGTGCCGCATGGCATTTCGGTGGTGCTGAATGCCCCTTCGGCTTTTCGTTTCACCGCCCAAGCCTGCCCCGAACGTCACCTCGATTGCGCCAAGGCATTGGGGGCGACTTGCGAGGGCCAAGAGCCGGGCGAGGCGCTGGCCCAGGCTTTGATTCGCCTGATGCAGGCGGCGGGGCTGCCCAACGGCCTGGCGGCACTTGGCTATGAGGAAAAGGATCTGGATGCCCTGGCCAAGGGGGCGGCCACCCAGCCCCGGTTGCTCAACAATGCGCCCCTGCCCGTCTGCGAAGCCGATCTGCGGGCCATCTTTAAGAATGCGCAGCAACTGTGGTGAAGCTTTCATCGGCGATCGCCCTGGCTTTGCTTCTTTTTGCTCTGCCCGCTCGGGCGGGCGATCACGTCCGCTTGCGCTACGAGGTGAATTGGAGCGGATTTCATGCCGCAGATCTGGAACTGGAGCTGAAGGAAGGAGACGGGCGCCATCTGTCATCCCTGGCCATGGAAACGCGGGGTTTGGTGAATTGGCTGATCAAGCTGCGCTTTGATGCCAACGCCGAGGGCGTGTCGGCAGCGGGCGGACCAAGATCCCTGGCCTATCGCACGGAATTCACCAATCGCAATGGCAGGCGCAGGCTTGAACTGGCCTTCGATCCGGCGAGCGGAAAATCAGAGATCGTCACGGATATCAAACTGGGTAACGCGCCTACTGGCGAGAGTGCTGATCCCGAGCAGGTCGAACCCGTTTTGATGGAAGAGCGCCTGGGAGCCCTCGATCCCCTGACCGCCATCAATCGCTTGCAGGAAAGCACCAGGCTGGCCACGCACGGACAGGGGCCCAAGGCCTTCGCCATTCCCGTTTTTGACGGGCGAAGGCGTTATGATTTTGCGGCCGAGGTTCTGGGAAGCAAGCGCCTTCACGTCGCAGGCAAGCCCTACCAGATCATCGAAGTGCGCCTGTCCATGATCACGCTGCAGGGCTTTCGTCCGAAACATCGCAAGATGTGGGATGGCACGCATTTTCTGGTGCGTCTGGACCCGCACCGCAACTTTACCCCCGTGCAGATTCAAAGCGACGGTTTCTTCGCTTCGACCATGATCAATCTGATTGAAAGCTGCGAGGGAGACGAGGGCTGCCGAATCGAACGCTAGGTAGTCTTGTTCAATGTTGCGAGAAGAGATCACGCAGCTTGCAAAACAGGCTCATCAGCCCTGGGGGATGCGCAGGCTTCAGGCATCCGGCCAGAAAATCATCGGCGGCCTTTTTAGCGTTGCGTTCCGAGGTCAGGCGGACATCAATTCCCCGTTTGGCCATGCGCCGCAAGAAGCCTTCGCCCGCACTGCGGCTGATCAGAACCTGCGCCGCGTCCAACGGGTGGGGACCGTCCTTGTCCTTGTGGTGATGGAAGACCTGCCCGGACTCAAGTTCCAGCCGTTCGGACATACTTCCCGTTTGCCCCATCTCGCCTTCGAAAATCAGCCAGCGCCGCACCAGCCCGGCATGGCCGCTGACCGATTTGAAATCGTCCGAAGCGACGGCAATGCGCATGATCAGGCCGTTGCCGCCGTCGCCTTCTTGGGGTTGAGCGCCGGAGCGGCCGAGATCAGCGAGGTGATGACGGCGGCCAGATAGGGCATCGACTGGACGATCAGCACCAAAGTCCACAGACGCGCATCGCGATCATGGGTGCCGTAGCTGTACAAAACAGCCGCCGCCGCCGACCATTGCAGAATGGCCAGGCCCAATTCCTCCCAGGCGCCCAATACGCCCTTCCACAAGGCGGCCTTGTTCTCCATTTTGGGGGTGCGCATGAAGGGGATCGATTTGGTGAAAATGCCGTGCAAGATCGCCCTTGCGATGATGAAGGTAAGCCCCATGCCCGCCACCGCCGAGCCGATCTGCTGCGAGACCGAGCATTTGACGCGTGTCTGATACAAGAATAGATGCGTTGCCAGCTTGTAGAAGAAGACGAACAGGGTGGGAATGGCGAATTCCGCCAGCGGGAAATCGAAATAGCGCGGAGCCAGGACTAGGCCCAGCGACCATAGAATGCTGGCCGCGGTGAAGACCAGGAACAGGCCGTCTGCCATCCAGGGAAGCCAACCGGCCACGAACTGGAATTTTTGGGCGAAGGAGAGGTTATTGTCGGACCAGGGCAAAAGCGAGCGCCAATGGCCCTTTAGAATCTGCATGGCGCCGTAGGCCCAGCGATAGCGCTGTTTCTTGTAGCCCATGAAGGTGTCGGGTGTGAGGCCCTTGCCGAAGCAGTGATTGACATAGACCGAGTGATAGCCCGCTTCCAGGAATTTGAGCCCCAGCTCGGCATCCTCGCAGATGAAGCCTTCGCCCCATTTGCCTGCCTTCTCCAGGGCATCCTTGCGGATAAGCGTCATGGTGCCATGTTGAATGATGGCGTCATATTCGTTTCGGGCCACCATGCCGATATGAAAGAACCCGGCATACTCCCAATTGATCATTTCCTTGAAGGTGTCGTTTTCCCATTCGCGATGATCCTGGGGGGCCTGCACCCAGGCCACCTTCGGATCGTCGAAATAGGGGGTCAGCGACTTAAGCCAGGTGGAATCGACCAGATAGTCGCTGTCGATGACGCCGATCACCTCTGCCTCGGGATCTGTTTGGGAGAGGGCGAAATTCAAAGCGCCCGCCTTGTAGCCCGGCCATTGCGGCAGGTGAAAAAAGCGCACTTTGCTGCCCAGCTTGGCGCAATATTCCTCGACCGGCTGCCAGACTGCCGGGTCCTTGGTGTTGTTGTCGATGACCAGAATCTCGAAATCCGGATAGTCGAGCTGCATCAGCGAATCGATGGTCATGATCAGCATCTGCGGCGGCTCGTTGTAGCAAGGAAGGTGCAGCGACACCTTGGGCAGCTTTGCTTCCCGGGGGCTTGCCGGATCATGCGGCGCGAAATGGCGCTTGAATTTCTCGGTCCAGGTCAGTTCGGTGAATTCGAAAGTGGAAATCAGAATCACGAACAGAAGGGCGATCTGGCCCGGCACCAGCATGGTCCACATCACCTCGGGCCCTGGTGCGAAATCCTTCAGCACCGGAATCGAGGCGGCCCACATCACCACGGAAGCAGATGCCATGGTCATGGCGGCGAAGAACAGGCGTCCGCCCAGTTTGATCTGACTGCGGCGCCACAGGAACCAGACCAGGGGCAGAAAGCCCATGGCGGTGGCGCCAGCGGCCAGCATCGGCCATTCCTTGATTTCGACCACGGGGCCTTCCATGGGGAATTTCTGGCGCCGGTCGGCGTCGAACAAGCCCCAATGGGCGCCCACCGACCATTCGATCTCGTTCTTCCAGGGCTGGTCGAAGGCCTCGATGATATTGTAGTCGATGTTGGTTTCCGTGGCCGTCTTCAGGAACTTGCGCAGGAACAGGGCCTGACTGACCAGCGACGGTTCAGCCCCGCCCCGCATCTTGCCCGAGCTGGGCCAACCCACTTCGGTGATCACCACATGCTTGCCGGGGAAGGTGGACTTGATCTCCTCATAGCGTTTCAGAAGATAGTCGTTGGCCTCCTCGACCGGCACACCTTCCCAATAGGGCAGGATATGGATCGAGATGTAATCCACCTCTTTGGCCAACTCAGGGTATTTCAGCCAGACATACCAGGGCTCGGCGGTGCTGACCGGCACGCGCACGCGTTCTTTCACTCTGCGGATATAGCGCACAAGCTGGGGCAGCGTGACGTCGCCCCGATGCAAAGCCTCGTTGCCCACAATCACCCGCTCGACGTTCTTATAGTTGCGGATCTGGCCCATCAGGCTGCGGATTTCCGCTTCGTTGCGGCCCAGCCGGGTATCGATCCAGGCCCCGGCCAGCACGCGCAACCCATAACGCGCCGCCAGTTCGGGCACCTGCTCAAGCCCGTCCAGCGCCGTATAGGTTCGCACCATGGCGACCTTGCCCGCCAGCAGCTTGAGATCCTTGTCGACGTCCGACAGCGAGGGATAGCGACCCTGCTGGGGGTTGTCGTCCTTTTGGAAGGGGCTGAAGGAAACGCCTCGAATCTGGCCTTGCCAGTCCACCCCGGTATGGGGGCGGTTGAGCCAGGCCCAGGCGGCCAGATTGACGATGACGATCAGGGTAAGGACGATAACGCCGGAAAACCGCATGATTGAAAAAGGCCCCAAAGAAGTGGAAACAGGGCCTTGCGGCCCCTGTCTGGCCAGGGAATTACACCTTGTTCAAGGCGGAACTATGGCAAACTGCTAGGAACATTAGCAAAATCTTCTGGTCTGTGCCAGCCCGTCCGGGGGCCCATATCTTCCAGGCCGGGGCTTGCGGACCCCGAGAAATATGTTAGTTTGCCGCCCTCCAAGGAGGGGTGGCCGAGCGGTTGAAGGCGCACGCCTGGAAAGTGTGTGTACGGGAAACCGTACCGAGGGTTCGAATCCCTCTCCCTCCGCCATACCAAAAGGGCCCCCTTCGGGGCTCTTTTGGTATGGCTTGGGGGATCGGTGAACGAACCCTTGTTCGACCCCGAGTGCGCGATTTGACTCGCGCGAGGGGCGGGGAGGGGCAAAGCCCCGACCCAATCCCTCTCGCTGCGCCAATTTCAGAAAGTCGAAGCGACGCCCAGATATTCGCTCGCAAGTGTCCGGTTGCGTCTCTTGCGCTCAGTCCTCTTCCTCTGCCAGTAGGCGCGCCAGGATTTCGGCCAGTTCAACCGGATCGAGTGGCTTGTCGATGCAGGCATCCGCCAGGCCCGGCTCCATCGTGGGAAAAGGATAGCCCGACATCAGAACGGCTTTGATTCCACGCTGGGATTCCTTGAGGTGGCGGATAACCTCAGGTCCGCTCATGTCGGGCATCGCCACATCGCACAGGGCCAGATTGGGCCGGTTCTCCGAGGCGAGGCGCAGGGCCTCGGTGCCGCCCGGAGCGGCCAGCACCCGATAACCCAGGTCGAACAGAAGATGCTTGAGGTAATCCAGAACCGCCGGATCGTCCTCGGCCACCAGAATGGTGGCGTCAGTGGCCAGCATGGGCAAATCGCCGGGTTCGGAGTGGCGGTGTCTTAAGGGCTTGGTGGTGATGGGCAGAAAGATCGAAAAGGTCGATCCCTGGCCCAACGTGCTTTCCAGATGAACCGTCCCACCCGCTCCCGTGGCAAAGCCATAGACCATGGCCAGGCCCAGCCCTGTTCCCTCGCCCGCCTGTTTGGTGGTGAAAAAGGGCTCGAAAATGCGTTTCTTCAATTCATCGTCGATGCCGGTACCGGTATCCGTTACACGAATGGCGACGTATCTGCCGGCTGTAACGGAAAGAAGCTGTGCTTCTGGCTCGCTTAAGCTGACCGGTTCGGTGCGGATCGAAATGGCGCCGACGCTCGACATGGCATCCCTGGCATTGATGACCAGATTGACCACGGCCTGGGCCAGTTGGCTGGGATTGATCGACGCCAGCAGGCCGTCGTCGTGCGGGGCGATACTTAAGGTGACGCGTTCGCCCAAAAGCGGCCTTAGGAAGGATTCGAGATCCCAGACGGCCTGGCCCACATCGACCACGCGCGTTTCGGTGGGCTGGTTGCGGCTGAAGGAAAGAAGCTGGCCGGTCAGATCGGTTGCCCGCTCTGCCGCCTTGCCGATTTCGACAAAACACAGCTCGGCGCGTGCGGCGTTGGAAGGATCGCGCCGTCCCATTTCGGCAAAGCCGCCCACGGCGGTCAGCACGTTGTTGAATTCGTGGGCAAGGCCACTGGCCAATTGCCCCAGGGCCTCCATCTTGTGCGACTGGCGCAGATGCTCTTCCTGGCGCTTGATTTCGGTGATGTCGGTCAGCAGTTTGACCACGCCGCCCGAGGGGGTCGCCCGCTCGCTGATGACGTACCAGCGGTCGCTGGTCAGGCGGCAGACGACGGGATCTGTATGGCCGAGATGCCTTGCGATTCTTTCGCGCACCCACTCGTCCATATGCTCGGTGTCATCGACGAACTGGCCTCGCGTCGCCGCCTTGCGCAGAATGTCGATGAAATTGGCGCCGGGAACCAGCAGGTCGGCGATCAGGGGATAGGCCTGACGGTAGGTGTCGTTGCAAAGGACAAGGCGCATGTCGTGGTCGAACAGCACGAAGCCTTCCGAAATGCTTTCGATGGCCTCGCGGCTCAATCTTTCCAGATTCTCCGCCGCCGCCCAGGCGTCGGCCTGGGCTTTTCGACTCTCCAGCAATTGCCGCTCCTGGTCGGCCAGCCGGGCCGAGGCGTGGTTGATCGCCGTTTGCAGACGTAAAATCTCTACGGGTGCGCCCACGCGGTAGTCAAGATAGCGACCGCGCAGCTCCGCCAGATCTTCGGTAAAGCGCGTCGCCTCATCCAGGGCCGCCAGGGGACGGCGCATAACCAGCGCCACGGCGCCCATCATGGAAAAAATGCCCAAGGCGATCAGAAGGATATCCGACAGCCCATGCGTCATTCGATTGCGAATGCGAATTCCTTCGGAAAAATCAAGCAGCTCATTGCCCAGGATCAGCGCTGCCAGCAAAACGAAGATGGCCCCCACGGCAAGGATGATGCGAGTGCCCAACCTTTGGGGAGAAAGCAATCTGATCAGGCCCATGATGTGTCATCCCCCTCGGGCAGGCCAATCCTGCGCCGGGGACATGATTGCGGCTTTGGGGGGCAGGATCAAGAGTGGTGACGAAAGCGCTTCTGAGGTATAAACGGCGCGATGGGTACAAACGAAACCTTGCCAGATTCCCTGCTCGACCTTTTGGCGGATGCCGTGGTGGTGGCGGATGCCGATGGGCACATTATAAAGGTCAACCGCGCCTTCGAGAAGGCGACCGGCATGACCTTGAGCCTGGTTAAAGGAAGGGATTTCAAGGAATTATGGACCGAACCGCTGGCCCTGGCCGAGGGGTTGACCCTGGGCGGCCCGCCGCAAAGCGGGGAAGCCCGCCTGGAAAAGCCCGGCGGCGAGATCAAGCATTTTTCGGTTAATCTGACCCTTCAGGAAGGCGAGAGCGAGCCGCGTCTGCTGGCGGTGCTGCACGATCTTGAGGATACGGAAGGGTCGGCATCCAAGGTCGGGCTCGATGCCTTGACCGGCCTGCCCAACCGCCATCTGTTTCACGACCGGGCCGAGCAAAATCTGCTCAATGCGCGCCGGGCGGCCAAGTCGGTCGCCATGCTGCTGGTGGGGCTTGACCGTTTCTCGGTGCTGAATGACGCCTTCGGCCATCCCGGCGGCGACTTGTTGTTGAAGGAAGTTTCAGAACGCTTAAAAAAATGTGTGCGCGGCTCCGATACGGCGGCCCGTCTCACTTCCGACATGTTCGGTCTGGTTCTGCCCATCGCTGCGGTTGACGACAGCGTCATCGTGGCCGAGAAGGTGCTGAAAAGCCTGCGCGAGCCTTTTCACATCGGTGATCGCGAAGTCGTGCTGACCGCCAGTATCGGCATCAGCATTCATCCCACCGATGCCGATACCGCCGACCATCTGATGAAGAACGCCGACAGTGCCATGCATCATGCCAAGGCCAAGGGGCGCGACCAATATCAGTTCTATGCGGGCGAGATGAACGAGAAGGCCCGTAAGCGCCTCGATCTCGAGCAAAGGCTGCGCCGCGCCCTGGTGGCGGGTGAATTCGTTTTGTACTATCAGCCGAAGATTCGCGTCGATGCTGACAGCCTGACCGGCATGGAAGCCCTGATCCGCTGGATCGAGCCCGGACGCGGCATGATTTCTCCCGCCGATTTCATTCCGGTGGCCGAGGAGTCGGGGCTGATTGGCCCCATCGGCCATTGGGTGCTGGCTGAGGCCTGTCGTCAGAACAAGGCCTGGCAGGACATGGGGCTGAAGCCGCTTCGCGTTTCGGTCAATGTCTCGGCGCATCAGTTTCGCGATCAGAATCTGATCGACAAGGTAAAGCAGGTGCTGCGCGACACCGGAATCGATCCCTGCTGGCTTGAACTTGAACTGACCGAAAGCATGCTGGTCGGTGATATCGAGCAGGTGGTCAGCAGAATGCGCGATCTGCGCGATCTTGGCCTTCATCTGTCGATCGACGATTTCGGAACCGGCTATTCCAGCCTAAGCTATCTGGCGCGTTTTCCCATCACCACCTTGAAGATCGATCGGGCCTTCGTGCGCGACGTTGAAACCAATCCCTTTACGGCGGAAATCGCCCGGGCCATCATCGGGCTCTCGCGCGGGCTCAATCTAGAAGTGGTGGCCGAAGGGGCCGAACTGGTCGAGCAGGTCGATTTCCTGCGCGAGAACGGTTGCGACATGGTGCAGGGCTTCTATTTCAGCAAGCCCCTGCCGCCCGCAGAGTTCGAGGCGCGCCTGCGCGAGACGACCGAAAAGGAAGCGGCGCTAAAAGTGCAGGTGTCCGGTTAGAGCGCCCACCAGATTCTCAAGGACCCCGATCAACGAGGCTGCAGACACGGCGTCAAAGTGCCGAGGCTTCGCTTCTTCCATATAACAGTCCTGCACGATCTCGATCTGAAGCGCATGCACCCCTTTTTCGGGTCGGCCGTAATGGCGCGTGATATAGCCGCCCTTGAAGCGGCCGTCTTGCACCCGGGTATATCCGGCTTGGCTATCGAGTGCGTCCCAGGCCGCATTGATCAGGCTTCGAGAGGCACTTTTGCCGTCTGCCGTTCCCAGATTAAGATCAGGCAGGCGCCCTTCGAAGAAGCGCGGAACGCTGGCCGGAATGGAATGGCAGTCGAGCAGCAGGCACTGGCCGAAGCGCTCCAGAATCGCCTCGACATCCGCCTTCAGCCTGTCGTGATAGGGCCGCCAATAGGTTTCTATGCGCTGGGCGATTTCCGCCGATTCCGGGGTCTGGCCCGGCTTGTAGATGGGGCCATTGTCAAAGCGCGAAAGCGGGACAAGCTCGGTATTGTCGATGCCGGGATACAGCAGGGCGCCAAACGGATCCCGATTCAGATCGACCACATAGCGGGAATGGGTGGCAGCCAGCAGGCCGGTGCCCAGCTTCTGGGAAAAGGCGACCAACTTGTCGACATGCCAGTCGGTGTCGGGCAGGGACTGCGCCTTTGGGGTGAAGCGCTCCAAGAGGTCTTGGGGGACAAATGCTCCGGCATGCGGAACGTCGATCAGGATGGGTATCTGGGCTTCGCGTCGCTGCCAGAGGTCCATCTCGCTAGTCCTAAACGCCTTCCAGGCACCACATCAGAATGCCCTTCTGGGCATGCAGGCGGTTTTCGGCTTCGTCCCAGACCACCGACCAGGGGCCGTCGATCACGCCATCGGTCACTTCCTCGCCGCGATGAGCGGGCAGGCAGTGCATGAACAGGGCGTCCGGCTTGGCGCATGTCATCAGGGCCTCGTTGACGGCATAAGGAACCAGATGATCCTGTCGGTTCTCGGATTCGAAACCCATCGATACCCAGGCATCGGTGATCACAACATCCGCACCCGCAACCGCCTCGCTGGGAGTTTCGGTCAGCAGGATGTTGGCCCCCTTCGAGCGGGCCCAGGCGACCACGCCTGCATCGGGCGGCAGGTTGGCCGGGCAGGCCAGACGCATGTCAAAACCGAACAGGGCGGCTGCCTGAATCCAGGTGTTGGCGACATTGTTGCCATCGCCGCTCCAGGCCACCACTTTTCCCCGGATCGGGCCGCGATGTTCCTCGAAGGTCATGATGTCGGCCATGATCTGGCAGGGAGGTGTGGTGTCGGTCAGGCCGTTGATCACCGGTACCGAGGCATAGGCGGCCAGTTCGTCCAGCTTGGCGGGATCATTGGTGCGGATCATGATCGCATCGACATAACGCGACAGGACGCGGGCCGTATCGGCCACCGTCTCGCCGCGTCCCAATTGGGTATCATTCTGGCCCAGCACCACCACGTCGCCGCCCAACTGCTTCATGCCGACCTCGAAAGAGACGCGGGTGCGGGTCGAAGGCTTTTCGAAAATCATGGCCAGGATGCGGCCTTGCAATGGCTGGGGGCTGGCGGTCTTCTTCTGTTTGAAGGCCAAGCCCAGCTTCAACATATGGCGCAACTGGATCTCGTCGAAACGGTCCAGGTTAAGAAAATGACGCAAACTCATGAGCCCCGCTCTCCCAGAGCCGAGAGGGCGGCGTCCAGTCTGGCGCAGCCTTCCTCGATTTCCGATTCCGTGACGATCAGCGGCGGCAGAACGCGCACGACATTGTCGCCCGCCATCACGGTCAGCAGCCCCTGCTGATAACAGGCCTCAACCACCTCGGAATTGGGCCTGATGCAGACCAGGCCTTGTAAAAGCCCCAAGCCGCGCGCCGAAGTCAGCGATGCCGGATGTTTTTTGACCAGTTCGGCAAGCCTTGCCGCCAGAAAGCGACCCTTGTCGGCCACGCCAGCCAGGAAGCCCGGCTCCAGCATGACGTCTAGCACCGTCTCGGCCACCGCCATGGCCAGGGGGTTGCCGCCAAAGGTGCTGCCATGCGTGCCCGCCGTCATGCCCTGGGCCGCCTTTTCGCTGGCCAGACAGGCCCCGATGGGAAAGCCGCCGCCCAGGCCCTTGGCCAGGGCCATGATATCGGGGGCGACGCTCGCCTGCTCATAGGCAAACAGGCTGCCGGTGCGTCCCATGCCGGTCTGCACCTCGTCGAAAACCAGCAGCAGGCCGAACTCGTCAGCGGCCAGACGCAGCTTCTTCAAATAGTCAGCTTCGGCGGGACGCACACCGCCCTCGCCTTGAACCGGCTCGACCACAATGGCCGCCGTTTGGGGGCCGATGGCATTGCGCAGCGCATTCATGTTGCCAAAGGGGACATGGTCGAAGCCGTCGACCACGGGATCGAAGCCCTTCAGATGCTTTTCCTGGCCGCCAGCGGCGATGGTGGCCAGGGTTCTGCCGTGGAATGCCCCCTCGGCGACGATGCAGCGATAGCGTTCGGGCGTTCCGACGGCGTCATGATATTTGCGCACCATCTTAAGCGCGCATTCCATCGCTTCGGCCCCGGAATTACAAAAGAAGGCCGTATCGGCAAAGCTGTTGGAGATCAGCCTTTCGGCAACGCGCTCCTGGCCCGGCACGCGGTACAGGTTCGAGCAATGCCACAGTTTACCTGCCTGCGCGGTCAGGGCGGCGATCAGGCGGGGATGGGCATGTCCCAGCGCCGTGACGGCAACACCCGATCCGAAATCGAGAAAGCGCCTGCCGTCGCTTGCCTCCAGCCAACAGCCATCGCCCCGCTCGAAGGCGAGGTCGGCCCGGGCATAGGTGGGCATGACGGCAGATACCATGGCTCTCCTTTAGGCGAACCCAATAGGGCGCGGAGGAAAGCGGCAGACTATGTTCTTTCCGGAGAATCCTGTCAACGAGGCCGAAAGCTGGGCTTGGGCTTGTGGAAAACTCTTGTTTGACTCGTGGCCGATTGCCCCACTATGTTGTGGTCCAACAGAGGGACAAACCACTAGATACAGGGGCAAGGAGGGGTTATGGCCTGGACCGATGAAATCATCAATGAACTGACGCGTCTTTGGGCGCAGGGGCTTTCGACCAGCGAAATCGGCCGACGCATCGGCATGTCGAAGAACGCCGTTGTCGGCAAGGCGCATCGCCTGGGGCTGATCGGGCGCCCTTCGCCCATCAAGCGCGCCGCTCCGGTGCAGCCTCAGCCGCCCAAGGTGGTGCCCTTCGGTGGCGCTCGCGGCGGCTGTTCCTGGCCGATCGGGGATCCCAGGAAAGAGGATTTCCATTTCTGCGGTGATTCAGCCGTTCCCGGAAAACCCTATTGTCTGCAGCATGCGCAGATCGCCTATATCGCGCCCAAGAGCCATAGCAAGTCGGAAGACGCGGCATAGTTACATCTTGAGGCCGCAGATGAAAACGCCGGGGATATCCCCGGCGTTTTTTGTTCCGTGAGCGGGCGCACGGCGCTTGAGTGTCCACTAACTATCGGCTCTTCGATGTTAGACGTGGAATTCGATCGGCTGCTCAACCCGTCATGGCCGGGCTTGACCCGGCCATCCACGATTTTCCATCTGGTATATCAAGCGGGGAGACGTGGATGCCCGGCACAAGGCCGGGCATGACGATTTGCTTTGAAAACACTAGAGAATGCAATTCCACGTGAATCGTCGAGGAGCCTAAATATCTCGCTATACATGATGCGCGCTGCGGCGTGCCCCCGGCTGATGGCGCGACAGATAGCCGGGAACGATGGCTTCCGTCGCCGTCGGCTTGATGCCGAGATCGGCCAGGCCCGGAAGCTTGCCCGAGGGCAGATTGTCCTTGGCCAGAAGCTTCATCTGATCAGGCGTCAGGGGCGGCTTGGGCAGGAATTGCAGGAAGAAGGCCTGAATTTTGCCGACAAAGGGGGGCAGGGGCAGAATCAGGGGGCTGCGCTTGATGGCGCTTGAGACCATTTCCATGATTTCCTTGAGATGCATCGGGCGCGGCCCGACGATCTCGAAGGTGCGCCCCTGGGCCGATGGCTTGTCCAGCACGGCCAGGATGGCGTCGGCCAGATCGCCCACATAGACCGGCTGAAAGGCCGCTCCGCCCGAACCGAAGAGGTCAAAGTCGACTTCCAGGTCTTTTAGCGACAGCTTTGGCTTGAAGCCGTCGGTCACGAAGACCGGCAGCAGGCCGGTCAGGCGGGCCAGACCAGCAAAACGATTGAAAAAATCGTCGTCGGGCCCGAACACCACGCTGGGGCGGATGATCACCGCCTCGGGGAAAGCGGCAAGAACGGCGGCTTCTCCCTTGGCTTTGCTGCGGGCATAGGCCGAAGGCGAATCGGCATCGGCGCCCAGAGCGGAAACATGGACCAGGCTTTTGGCGCCGCCTGCCTTGGCGGCCTCGGCAACCCGTTTGGCCCCTTCGACATGGATGGCTTCAAATTTGGAAGCGCCTCGCTCGAACAGGATGCCGACCAGATTGATCACGGCGTCAGCGCCCTGGCAGGCCCGCTGGACCGAGGCCTTGTCTTGCAGGCTGGCCTTGATCGGCACCACCTGCCCCACCTCGCCCATGGGTTTCAGGAATGCCGCCCCGATAGGGTCGCGGACAGCGGCGCGCACGACATGTCCCGCCCTGGCCAGTCTTTGCACCACCTGGCGCCCGATGAACCCCGAAGCCCCGAAAACCGTGACGACACGCGCCATTTTGACCTTCTCCACCTGAAAATCCGCTGCAATTCTTTTGAAAGGTTACACGAGACGCAGACAGTTCGTCCATCCTGCCCTTGACAGAAAGGGTTCGGCTGGGGTATCGCTCGCCCTCCCGAGACGGTCCCCTGCCCAGGTGGCGGAATTGGTAGACGCGCTAGATTCAGGTTCTAGTGGCTGAAAGGTCGTGGAAGTTCGAGTCTTCTCCTGGGCACCACCTCTCGGCCGGACTCTCCCTAGAATGGGGAGTTCGGCGGCTCCGGGGGGGCGCCGGAACTGTCGGGGGTCGCGTTCAGGGAGAAGCGCACATGGCCAATTATCTCCACCATGGCGACCTGCCCGAAGGGCTCGACCTGGGTTCGGTCATCGCCATCGACACCGAGACGATGGGCCTCAATCCCATGCGTGATCGGCTGTGCGTGGTGCAATTATCGTCGGGAAACGGCGATGCACATCTCGTCCATTTCCAGGGTCGCTACGAGGCCCCGCGTCTCAAAGCGTTGCTGGCTGATCCCAACCGATTGAAACTGTTCCATTATGCCCGCTTCGACATCGCCATGCTGGCCCGCTGGCTGGGGGTAACTTGCGCCCCCGTTTATTGCACCAAGATCGCTTCGCGCCTCACGCGCACCAATACCGACAAGCATGGGCTTAAGGATTTGTGCCGCGATCTCTTGGGCGTCGACTTATCCAAGCAGCAGCAGACCAGCGACTGGGGCTCGGCGGATCTGACGGCGGAGCAGCAGGCCTATGCCGCTTCCGACGTTTTGCATCTTCACGCCCTGAAGACCAAGCTGGACGGTTTTTTGAAGCGCGAGGGGCGGGCGGCCCTGGCCGAGTCCTGCTTCGCCTTCCTGCCCACCAGGGCGGCTCTCGATCTTCTGGGGTGGGACGAGGAAGATATTTTTGCCCACTGATTCAGAGCCTGACCGGTCGGTTGGGCGTCTCTTGCCATGAGCGCCGCCGCCCGTACCTATCTGCTCGATCTTTCCCGCGAAAATCTGCTCGATTTGCTCGACAAGGAGCGGACATTCGTTGAAATCGGCGTGGCCGAGGGGGCTTTCTCGCAAGAAATCCTGAAGCGCTGCCGCCCATCTTGCCTGACCCTGATCGATCTGTGGGCGCATCAGGAAGACCCGTCCTATGTGCCAGATGTGAACAATGTTCCAAGCCAGGAGCAAGAGGCTCGCTATCAGGCGGTGAAGGACCGGTTTTCCGGGCCGAATGTCAGCATCCTCAGGCAGGATTCACTCTCGGCGGCCAGTTGTTTTGCCGATGGCAGCCTCGATTACATTTACATCGACGCCATGCATACGTTTGAGGCGGTAACCGCCGATCTCGAAGTCTGGTGGCCCAAATTGACCCCAGGCGGTCTTTTGATGGGACATGACTACGCCAATCACATCGTGGCGCTGAAATCCGGCTTCGGGGTGGTCGAGGCGGTCAACAAATTCGTCGAGCGCACCGGCTGCGCCTTCGTCGGCATCACCCGAGAGAACTATCCCTATCCCAGCTATATCCTGGCCCGTTCCTGGCATCAAAAGGCCTTAGAAATCCATGACCGGGCCGATATCCTGGGATCGTTCGAGACGGGCCGCATGAGCTGGGAGTTGATGCCGCTGCCTGACGGTTCAATCAAAATATTCCCCAAATTCTAACTGCTTCGTCAGCGGATGGCGGAATACAAGGGGATTTTCACATTCATTGGGCGTGGCATTGAAGGAAAATTAAGCCGTTTCGCCCGGTGATGACAGGCCGCCATTCATTGACCCGGACGGCCAATCCATGCAAGTATGGCGCCAAGTGAAGGGGCTGTTGTTCGCCGCCTTCTTTCGGCCATTTTAACCCGCGATATTGGCTTAGAGAATCGAACCATCCTGAATGACACGCATGACGCAAACCCGACCATCCACCGAAGCGGCCGATCTGGAATCGGCCAGGCGCGTTTTGGCCCTTGAGGCCGAGGCGCTGCAATCCTTGTCGCTGGGGTTGGATCAGGCCTTCGTGCGGGCGCTTGATATTCTAAGCGCCGTTGAAGGTCGCGTTGTGGTCAGCGGCATGGGCAAAAGCGGCCATGTCGGCCATAAGATCGCCGCCACCCTGGCCTCGACCGGAACGCCTGCGGTTTTTGTGCATCCCGCCGAGGCCAGCCATGGCGATCTGGGCATGATCACGGCCAAGGATGCGGTGCTGGCCCTGTCCAATTCCGGCGAAACGGCAGAGCTTTCCGATCTGATCGCCTATACGCGCCGCTTTGCCATTCCGCTGGTCGGCATCACCAGCCGCGGGGGCAGCACACTATCCGAGGCCGCCGACGTCGCCCTGGTTCTGCCCTTGAAAACCGAAGCCTGCCCGATGGGCCTGGCTCCCACCACCTCGACCACCATGATGCTGGCCCTGGGCGACGCCTTATCGGTGGCGCTTCTCGAACGCAAGGGCTTTACAGCGGCAGATTTCCAGATGCTGCATCCGGGCGGGTCCTTGGGACGGCGCCTCTTGAAAGTCTCTGATCTCATGCATGACGGGGACGAGGTGCCTTTGGTGGCGCCCGCCCAGCCGATGGCCGAAACCCTGTTGGTCATGACCAACAAGCGTTTTGGCTGCGCGGGCGTCGTGGGGCCGGACGGAAGGCTTATGG
>JADFZV010000020.1 GCA_015232335.1 Alphaproteobacteria bacterium
CTGCTGGACCGTCTCAACCAAAGCCCGTGAAATCTCATGAAAACCTCTCGGACAGGCTCTGAGACGGATACCCGTCCTTCATCTCACCATGACCGACGAACCACCGATGGCCGAAGCCGTGGTGATCATCGAGGCGGTGGCGCTTTCAGCGTAATCAGGGTGATTTCCGGGATGACCCCGATACGTATGGGAATCATGCTGGTCCCCAATCCGCCGCTGACCACCATCGGCCCCTTGCCCTCCTCGACCACGCCATAGGCGTAGCGTTGCCCATGGCGCGATGGCACGATGGGGCGTCCGATCAGGGGAAGATTCACTTGGCCGCCATGGGTGTGAGCCCCCAGGCTCAAGGCGATATGGGCGGGAATCTCGGGAAACGAGTCGGGATGATGCATCGCCAGAATAACCGTGGCTTTTTGGGGAATCCGAGCCAGGGTTTCCTCGATCCTGACCTTTCTGGTCACCAGATCGCCAAGCCCGGCCAGCCAGATTTCATGGCCTTCCCAAAGCAGGGGAACAGCCTGATTTTCCAAGACCTTGATCCCCGCTTTCTCGAAGGCCTTGGTTACCTGGATTCCGTCATACCACCAATCATGATTGCCCAGGATCGTGTAAACGCCGATCTTGGCCTTCAATTGGCCCAGAATTGCGGCGGTAACCTCAGGCGCAATAAAGCGCGAGAAGAGGCCGCTGCCAAGATAGTCGCCCATCAGCACCACCAGATCGGGTTTTTCGGCATTGGCCATGGCGACGGCGCGTTCCAGCTTGGCCCTGTCGATGTGAAGCGATCCGGGATGGGGATCGGCGATCAGGAGCAGGCGCAAGTCAGGAGCGTTTTGCGGCCAATTGGGGGATTGAACGGACCATTTACGGACAATCAGCAGATCCGGCTCGACCAATACGCCCCAAGCCAGCAAAGGAGGGAGAAATCCCAGCAGGAAGAAGAGGCAGAAGCGCCGAAAACGCATACAAGTCCCATGAGCTTGGTGTGACGGGCCGAAAATAGACATCCCGGGCTGAAATGAAAGGGCTAAAACCCTGTGCCCCTTGACATTAAGGCCCCGGGCTGGCTTCATCCGGGCACTTCTTGGATTGGAAACACACCGTGGCCTTCAATTTTTCCCGCCTTTTCGCTGCCTCATCCCAGCGCAAGAAGGCCAAGCCCGCCGATGGCTCGTGGAGCGAGACGATCCGGACCGTGCTTTATGCCGGTTTGATCGCGCTGGGTATCCGTACCTTTGCCTATGAACCCTTCAACATTCCCTCGGGCTCGATGATTCCCACCCTGCTGGTGGGCGACTATCTGTTCGTTTCCAAATTCTCGCTCGGCTACTCCAAACATTCATTTCCCTTCAGCATGGCGCCTTTTTCCGGGCGCATCTTCAAGACCGAGCCCGAGCGCGGCGATGTCGTGGTCTTCAAGCTGCCCACCGACAACAAGACCGATTATATCAAGCGTCTGGTCGGCCTGCCGGGTGATCGCATTCAGATGAAGGGCGGGCTTTTGTTCATCAATGGCGAACCGGTCAAGCGCGAGCGCATCGCCGACTATGTCGCCAGGGATGAACACGGCAATACGCTGCGCATGGTGCAGTATCTGGAAACTCTGCCGGGTGGTCGCGTGCATCCCATCATCGAGAAGACGGATGTCTGGTATCTCGACGACACCAGTGAGTTCCTGGTGCCCGCAGGCCATTACTTTGCCATGGGCGACAACCGCGACAATTCCCAAGACAGCCGCGTGATCGGTTCCGTTCCTTCCGAGAATCTGGTGGGAAGGGCGGAGTTCCTGTGGTTCTCGACCGATGGCTCGGCCAGCTTCTTCGAATTCTGGAGATGGCCCTTCGCCACGCGCTTTGCCCGCTTCTTCCAGCCTGTACGCTAGCTTGGAATGAGCCAGGATATCGAAACGAAGCTGGGCTACGTCTTCAAGTCACCTTCCCTGCGCGATGAAGCGCTGACGCATCCCAGCGCCGCCTCGGCCTTGAAGCCCAGCTATCAGCGCCTGGAATTTCTGGGTGATCGCGTTCTGGGGCTGGTCGTGGCGCGTCTTCTGATCCAGCGCTTTCCCGGGGAGGCTGAGGGTGATCTGGCCAAGCGCCATGCCGTTCTGGTCAGTCGTGAAACGGCGGCCAGGGCTGCGGGAGCGCTTGGCATCGCTCCCTTCATCAAGCTCTCAAAGGGCGAGGACGAGGCGGGCGGGCGGAGCAATCCCACCGCCTTGGGCGACGTGATGGAGGCCCTTTTGGGGGCGATCTATCTGGATGGCGGTTTGGCACCTGCCGAAGCCCTGGTCGTTCGCTTGTGGGAGCCTTTACTGGCCGAAGACCTGTCTCCGCCCAAGGACGCCAAGACGACGTTGCAGGAATGGAGCCAGGCCCGCTCGATGGGGTTGCCGGTCTATTCCGTTTTAAGCCAGAGCGGCCCGGCGCATGATCCAAAATTCCTGATTCTGGCCCGTATCGGCGACAATCAGGCCCAAGGCGAAGGCAATTCGAAACGGGCGGCCGAACAGATGGCCGCCAAGGCCCTGTTGGAGACTCTCACGCATGACTAGAGCTGGTTTTGTCGCGATTCTGGGGGCTCCCAATGCCGGGAAATCGACCCTGGTCAACCGGCTGGTGGGGTCGAAAGTATCGATTGTCTCGGCCAAGGTACAGACCACGCGCACCCGCGTCATCGGCATCGTCATGCATGAAAGTGCCCAGGTCGTGCTGGTCGATACGCCGGGCATCTTCGCGCCCAAGCGCCGCCTGGATCGCGCCATGGTGGCGGCGGCCTGGAGCGGGGCCAACGATGCCGATTCCATTCTGCTGATCGTCGATTCCCGCAAGGGCTATGACGACGAGGCCAGGACCATTGTTGCCCGCCTGAAGGAAGAGGGGCGGCGGGCCTTTCTGGCGCTTAACAAGGTCGATCTGGTCGAGAAGGCCAAGCTGTTGAAGTTGGCGGGCGAGATGGATGCCGAGGGTTGTTTCGACGCCGTCTTCATGATCTCGGCCCTCTCGGGTGACGGCTGCGACGAGTTGATCGCCAAGCTGGCGGGAGCCATGCCCGAGGGGCCTTATCTTTTCCCCGAAGATGATCTGTCCGACATGCCCGAACGCCTGCTGGCCGCCGAGGTGGTGCGGGAACAACTCTATCACAAGCTCTATCAGGAACTGCCCTATGCGGCGACGGTGGAGACCGAGTCCTGGAAAGACCGGCCGGATGGCAGTGTGCGCATCGAGGCTACCATCTATGTCCAGCGCGACAGCCAGAAATCCATCGTGCTGGGCAATCAGGGCGGTATGGTCAAGGCCATCGGCAGTGCCGCACGCCAGGAACTGGAACAGTTGCTGGAACGCAAGGTTCACCTGTTTCTGTTCGTCAAGGTGCGCGAGAACTGGCAGGAAGACCGCGAGCGCTATCAGCCCTGGGGGCTTGATTTCGAGGCTTAACTTGCATCCTTCTTGCCTATGGACATAGACTCAGTCCATGTCGGTTACTGTGAACATCCGTTACGCAAAGACCCATTTCTCCCGCTTGATTGAGCGAGCCGAGAAGGGGGAGGAAACGGTCATCGCCAGGGCGGGTCGTCCTGTGGCGCGTCTCGTGCCCTTGGCCGAAGCGAAGCCCAAACGCCGCTTGGGGCTTTTCAGGGGACAGATTCGCATCGCCGATGATTTCGATGATCTGCCCGATGACATCAAAACGGCCTTTGGCGGTGAGACTTGAGGCTTCTTTTTGATTCCTATGGCATCGATCGGCTTTTGTAATCCATGGACTGGACCGACGACGGCATCGTTCTGACCACCCGCAAGTTCGGGGAAAGCGGGCTGATCGTCAGCCTGCTCACCCGCGAGCATGGGCGTCATGCCGGGCTGGTGCGGGGCGGGGCTGGCAAAAGGGCGGCCGGGCTTTACGAGCCGGGAAACCTTGTCCATGCGGTCTGGCGGGCCCGCCTGGAGGAGCAATTGGGCAGTCTGGCCTGCGAATTGCGATGCGCCCATGCCGCTAGGCAGCTTTCATATCCCGACCGGCTGGCGGCCCTTTTATCTGCGCTCACCCTGGTCGAGGCGGCATTGCCCGAGCGCGAGCCCCATGCCTTACTGTTCGACTCTCTCTCGGCGCTGCTTACCCTGCTGGGCGAGACGGGCTGGGAACAGGCCTATGTGCGCTGGGAAATGATCCTGCTGGCCGAACTGGGCTTTGGCATCGACCTGTCTTGCTGTGCCGCCACCGGAGCCAATGACCATCTGGCCTATGTCTCGCCCAAGTCGGGCCGGGCGGTTTCCCTGGCGGCGGGCGCTCCCTGGAAGGACAAGCTGTTGATCTTGCCGGGATTTCTTATGGACGAGGCGGGTGGTACCATCGCCGAGGGGCTGAGATTGACGGGATATTTTCTTGAATCCTGGCTTTTCAATCACTTAGGAAAGCCAATTCCCCCGGCCCGCACACGGCTTGTTGACCGGCTGGGCTGATACCCACTATATCTTGCGGCCATGAATCAGATCCTCAATGGCGGTGAGATCCGCGATACCGGCTTGGCCGATGCGCTTTCCGAGCGTTATCTGGCCTATGCGCTGTCCACCATCGTCTCGCGCTCGCTGCCCGACGTGCGCGACGGGCTGAAGCCCGTGCATCGGCGCATCCTGTTCGCCATGCGCCAGTTGAAGCTGGACCCCGAGTCCGGCTTCAAGAAATGCGCCCGCGTGGTTGGCGACGTCATCGGTAAATACCATCCCCATGGCGATGTGGCGGTCTACGAGGCCATGGTGCGCCTGGCCCAGGATTTCGCCGTGCGCTATCCCCTGGTCGAGGGCCAGGGCAATTTCGGCAATATCGATGGCGATAACGCAGCCGCCATGCGCTATACCGAATCCAAACTGACGACGGTGGCGAGCGCCCTGCTGGACGGTTTGGACGAAGACGCGGTCGATTTCCGCGCTACCTATGACGGCTCGGAATCCGAGCCGGTGGTCATGCCCTCGGCCTTCCCCAATCTGCTGGCCAACGGTTCCGCTGGCATCGCCGTCGGCATGGCGACCAATATTCCGCCCCATAACGTGTCGGAACTGTGCGACGCGCTGGCGCTTCTGATCAAGAAGCCAGGGGCCTCGGTGGATGAACTGGTGCAGTTCGTGCGCGGGCCCGACTTTCCCACCGGCGGCATTCTGACCGAGCCTGCTGAGAATATCCTGGAAGCCTATCGCACCGGACGCGGCGGTTTCAGGCTGCGCGCCCGCTGGGTGGTCGAGAAGATGCGCCACGGGCTTTATCAAGTCGTGGTGACGGAAATTCCCTATCAGGTGCAAAAGGCCAAGCTGATCGAGCGCATCGCTGACTTGATGACCGAGAAGAAGTTGCCCTTGCTGGCCGATGTCAGGGACGAGTCCACCGATGTCGTGCGCGTCGTCTTCGAGCCACGTAATCGCACCGCCTCGCCCGAGGTGATGATGGAGCAGTTGTTCCGTCAGACCGATCTGGAAACGCGCATCTCGCTCAACATGAACGTGCTGGACGCTGACGGCATTCCGCGCGTGATGAATCTGAAAGAGGTTCTGAAGGCCTTTCTCGATCATCGCATGGTGGTGCTGGAACGCCGGGCGCGTCACCGACTGGGGCGCATCGATCATCGCCTGGAAGTGCTGGGCGGCTATCTGGTGGCCTATCTCAATCTCGATGCCGTGATCAAGATCATCCGGAACGAGGACGAGCCCAAGCCTGCGCTGATGAAAAAGTTCAAGCTGTCCGACGTGCAGGCGGAAGCCATTTTGAACATGCGCCTGCGCGCCTTGCGCAAGCTTGAGGAAGTCGAGATTCGGCGCGAGCATGAGCGCTTGAGTGCCGAGAAGACCGAGTTGGAATCCCTGCTGGCCGACGAGGCCAAGCGCTGGCGCGCCATCGGCGCCGAGATCAAGGATATCCGCAAGAAATTCGGCCCCGAAACGGCGCTGGGCAAACGCAGAAGCGATATTTCCGGCCCGCCCCCGGTGATCGATGTGCCCATGGAAGCTATGGTCGAGCATGAGGACATCACCGTCGTCCTGTCTGAAAAAGGCTGGGTGCGCGCCATGAAGGGGCATCTGGCCGATACGGCGGAACTGAAATACAAGGAAGGTGACAGTGCGGCCTTCATTCTGCCCGCTGCCACCACCTCGAAGATTCTGGTTTTCGCCTCGAACGGTCGTTTCTACACGCTGCTGGGCGACAAGCTGCCCAAGGGGCGCGGACACGGCGAGCCCATCCGCCTGATGATCGATCTGCCCAACGATGCCGAGATCGTGGCCCTGGTCCTGCACAAGCCGGGCGACAAGCTGTTGCTGGCCTCATCGGGCGGGCGCGGTTTCGTGGTCGAGGAAAGTGAGGTCGTGGCCCAGACCAAGGCGGGCAAGCAGGTGATGAATCTGGACGAAGGCGAAAAGGCCGTTCTTGCCGTCGCCGTCGAGGGCGATCATGTCGCCGTGGTCGGCGAGAACCGCAAGCTTTTGCTCTTCCCCCTGGCCGAGGTGCCGGAACTGAGCCGGGGCAGGGGTGTCATCCTGCAACGCTATAAGGATGCGCATCTGTCCGATCTCAAGGTCTTTACCTTGAAAGAGGGCCTAAGCTGGACCATCGGCGAGCGCACGCGCACCGAAACTGATCTCAAACAGTGGGTTGGCGAGCGCGCCCAGGCGGGCCGACTGCCGCCCAACGGCTTCCCGCGTTCGAACCGGTTTGATGGGTAGGACGCTTTCCGCCTTGAACTTCGCCCAATCTTGCCTAAGACTATGTCTATGAATTTGGCAAGGACATCCTGGCGGCGCTATCTGGCCAAGAGCCTTCTGGCTCTGGTGCTGATTCTGTCACACTCATCGCTCATGCCGGATTCTTTGGTTCAAAGGACCGCTCCCGCACTTCATGCCGATATGGCCATGGCGGGCGGCGATTGCCACGCTGCCGTTCCCGATCATCCTTCTGTTCCCGCCAATCCTTGCGGCAAAGCCTGCCCCGGCATGGCGTTGCTATTGCCCGAACCCTCGCCGATTCCGGTTCGCCTATCCTTCGACGCCTATCCCCCCGTGCCGACGCTTCACGCCGAAGGCACCTCTCCCGGTCTGGATACGCCCCCTCCCAGGACCGTTGCCCCCGTCTGAGCCTTTCTTTTCAACAGACCACGCAACGAGGATTTCATGATCCAAATGACTCGCCGTCAGATGTTGACGGCTACGGCAATGGGTGCCGCCCTGGCGCCCTTGGCAAAATTCACCCCCTCGGCCCTGGCGCAAACCGCACCCCTGAGCCTGACCATCGAAAAGCGCACGCTTGAGGTCAAGGGCAGGCCCGCCAATGTATTCGCCATTCGCCAGCCCGACGGGACAAGCGGAATTCGCGCCAATGCGGGTGACCGTCTTCGTCTTAAGCTTCACAACAAGGCGGGCGAGTCCAGCCTGATCCATTGGCACGGTCAAACGCCCCCGGTGGCGCAGGATGGCGTTCCCGGCATCGGGCAAGACCCTGTTCCCGACGGCCAAAGCTGGGATTACGACTATCTTCTAAGATCAGGGACGCACTGGATGCATTCGCACCACGGGCTTCAGGAACAGCTTTTGATGGCGGCTCCTTTGATCGTGCGCGAAGACCCCAAGGCGGATGTGCAAGAGGTCGTCATGCTGTTGCATGATTTTTCCTTCACCCCGCCAGAAGAGCTGCTGGCTGCTTTGCAAGGAGCCTCAGGCGGCGGCGGGCATGGCGGGCATCAGATGCCAATGACCATGCAGGGCCAATCCATGGTCGATCACGCCGCCCATATGCGCCAGATGGCAGAGACATCGAAGGCAGGGGCGGGGCATGGCATGCCCTTTGGCCATGCCAACGATATCGATTACGATGCCTATCTGGCCAATGACCGCACACTGGGCGATCCCGAAATCGTGCAGGTCGAAAAGGGCGGGCGGGTACGGCTGCGCCTCATCAACGGCGCCACCACCACCGCCTTTACGCTCGATACCGGCATCCTGACCGCCAGCATTCTGACGGTGGATGGCAATCCGGTCAGACCGGTGACGGGGCGCAGCTTTCCTTTGGCCATGGGCCAGCGCATCGATCTCTTGCTGGACATTCCGAAAGAGGGCGGGGCCTTTCCGATTCTGGCCCTGCGCGAAACCGCCATTGAGCGGACGGGCATCATTCTGGCAACGCCTGGGGCCAAGGTGTCGAAGCTGGCGGACACGGGAAAGGCGGCTTCGGCCTTGATCGGACTTGGTTTGGAAAGCCGTCTGATCGCGGCGGAACCTTTGGTCGAACGCAAGCAGGATCGCAAGCTGGCGGTCGAGTTGGGTCAGGCCATGGGTCAATATATCTGGACCTTGAACAATCAGGTTCACGGCATGGATACGCCCCTGAAGGTCAAGTTGGGTGAGCGGGTCGAGATCACCTTCCTCAATCACTCGATGATGATGCATCCCATGCATCTGCATGGCCATCATTTCCAGGTGGTGGCGATCGGTCAAAAGCGGGTGCAGGGCGCTGTGCGTGATACCGTGATCGTCCCTTCGGGTATGGGTGCGGTGACGGTGGCCTTTGATGCGGTCAATCCAGGCCGCTGGCCGCTGCATTGCCATAATCTGTTTCACATGGCGGCAGGCATGATGACCACGGTGGATTACGTCTGATACCGAAAGCCGGGAGGCGTTGCCTCCCGGTTGCCCTTATTCGCTGATGGAGACATTGATGATCAAGCTCGTCTACGCAATCCTGATCCTGCTCTCGCTTGCCGCTCCGGCGGTTGCAGGCGAGCGCATTGCCCAGGAGAAACTGTCCCACATCCATGGATTGGCGCCGGATGCGGCGCATCCAAAAAGTCTGTTCGTCGCCACCCATCACGGTCTTTACCGGGCCGATCCCGATGGAACGGCGGAAAAGATTTCGCAAACCTCCGATGATCTGATGGGATTCTCGGCCGTTCCGGGATCGCCCGGAAAATTCCTGGCTAGCGGACATCCGCCCATGGGGGGAAATCTGGGCGTCATCGCTTCCAGCGACGGCGGCGTTTCCTGGAGCCAGGTCTCGCCCGGCAATAACGGCCCGGTCGATTTCCACGCCATGGATATCAGCAAGGCCGATCCCAAGGTGATTTACGGCCATTTCGGCAAGATTCAGGTCAGCCGCAATGGCGGCATGAGTTGGAAAACGGCGGCACAGGCGCCTGAGGGACTGATCGCCCTGGGAGCAGGAGCCAAGGACGCCAACACG
The DNA here is from genome assembly GCA_015232335.1 of Alphaproteobacteria bacterium. GTDB lineage: Bacteria > Pseudomonadota > Alphaproteobacteria > Rhodospirillales > WMHbin7 > WMHbin7. The sequence goes on from JADFZV010000020.1 coordinate 9,217, forward strand.
CTATATGCCGCCACCAAAAGCGGTTTGATGATCAGCCGGGACGGGGCGCAAAGCTGGACGCGGGCACATCCGTCCTCTCTGCCGGTTTCCTCGATTCTGGTCATGGCGGACGGCACGGTTTACGCCTTTCTTTACGGAGAAGGCCTGATTAAGGGAAGCGAAGGGTCCGATGTCTGGACGATTCAGGGAAAGGCCGATGGCGACTGGGCGCTGTTCAACCTGACCGGCGAAAGCACAAGGCTCTATGCCAAGAAAAGCAATGCCGGTCTTGTGCAAAGCGACGACGGCGGAAAAAGCTGGAAGGCGTTCGGAAAATAAGAGGCCTTTAGGCCGCCTCGTCTTGGGGCTCCGTGCGACCTCTCAGTCTGCATTCGACAAAGACCTGCTGATTGCACACAGCGCAAAGGGCCTGATCGAGCTGCGTATAGATATTGCGCAGCGCTTGTGTCTTTGACTGGAAGAAATTCTGAAGTCCGATTTCCTCGTCATAGCCGCCGCGATGCAGGGTTTCCGCAACACTCTCCTTGACGCTGATCAGGAACAGTTTGCCCTGGCGTATCTTAAGGCGCTTGGCTTCCTGGCACAGGGCCTCGGCACCTGCGATATCGATGAAATTCACGCCCGACATGTCGATGGCCAGGAAATTCTGCTGGGGGTTCTGACCCTCGAAAGCCCTTAGCATTTCTTGAAAGTAACTGACCGCGCCGAAGAAAAGCGAGCCATCGATGCGGATGATGCGCAGTTGCGGGCATTCGGGAAGATTGATGTCGGTGGTGAATTTGCGTGATCCGCTTTTGGGATCGGGTACGCGAATCAAGATGCGCGGATGCGATGTGCGATTGAGGTAAAGCATCAAGGATAGAAGGACGCCCGCCAAAATTGCTTCTTGCAATTCAAGAAACAGGGTGGCGAAAAAGGTAACCAGCAGAACAGCGCTTTCGGCGCGGCTGGTTTTCAGAATTTGGTGGATATGGTGCTGGTCGATCAGGCCATAGGCTACCAACATCAGAACCCCCGCCATGGCGGCATTGGGCATATAGATCGCCAAAGGGGCCACCAACAGAACGATCAGCGCCAGGGCGCTGCCGGCCACGATGGCGGCTAGGGGCGTTTTTGCGCCGGAATCGAAATTGAGGCCGCTGCGGTTGAACGAGCCGGTGGCGACGTAGGACGAAAAGAAACTTCCGGCAATGTTGGAAAGGCCCTGGCCGATGAATTCCTGATTGCCGCTGATATGCTGTCCGCTGCGCACGGCAAGGGCTCTGGAAATCGACAAGGCCTCGGTAAGGGCGAACAGGGTCATGGCCAGAGCGGTCGAGGCCAGTTGGCTCCAGACGGCGGGATCGAAACTAGGGGCAGACAGGGGCGGCAGGCTGGAGGGCAGGGCGCCCACCGTGGGAATGCCCGCGCCGAATTCCAGATTAAGCCCGACCGAGAGAAGGCTGCCCGCCAGAATGGCCGCAATCATATAGGGAATTCTGGGCAGGAATTTTCTGACCAGAATGCCGCTGGCCAGCGTTGTTGCCGCCACCAGCGCAACCGCCCATGAAATGGCGTTAATATGCGTGAAGAGGTAGAGAAAAATTTCATAAATCTGCGAGCCTCGCGGAATGGGCAGGCCGAAGAAATTCTTGATCTGATTGGCGGCGATTAGAACGCCGGCACCTGCCGTGAATCCGATCACCACGGAATGCGAGATGAAGTTGACGATCGATCCCAGACGAAAAAGGCCGAGGGCCAGCTCCATCAATCCCACCATCATGGCCAGGGTCAAGGCCAGTTTGACATATTGGGCAGAACCCGGTTCGGCCAGGGCCGAGAGCGACGAGAACAAAACCAACGAGGCCGCCGTGGTGGGGCCAGAAACCAGATGCCAGCTTGATCCGAACAAGGCGGCCACGATGGCGGGAACGATGCCCGCATAAAGGCCGTATTCCGGAGGCATTCCAGCGATGGTGGCGAAGGCGACACCCTGCGGCAGGACGACGATGGCCCCGGTCAGCCCGGCCGAGAGATCGGCGGGCAAGCTTTTCCGGCTGATCTGGGACATCCATGACAGAAACGGAAAAAGGTTCCGCAGCCAGTCAGGGCGGGCGGGCGTCTCATAAGACATTGGCTGTGGCTCCAAACTTACCCAGAACAGGGCATTAGATAGACCTAATATGCCGGTGCGCCGCCGTAAAGGCTATTGTGGAAGATACTTACTCGTTTGCGTCGGCCAGATCATTCATGCAGGCCATGCGCACCAATTCAGCGATGTTCCTTGCATTTGTTTTTTCCATGATATGGGCCCGGTGGACTTCGACGGTTCTTGTGCTGATGCCCAGCCGGTCGGCCACCACCTTGTTGGGATGGCCCGCCACCAGCAAAGTCATGACCTCCTGTTCGCGGGGGCTTAGGGTGCCGATCTCAAAGGCTCGCGCCGATGCCGCCTTGGAAGAAGAGGGGCGAGGCAGGGCGAGGCTGGAGCGGATGCTTCCTAACAGAATCTCGTCACGGAAAGGCTTTTCGATGAAATCGACGGCGCCCGCCTTCAGGGCGGCCACGGCCATCGGAACATCGGCATGGGCCGTGATGATGACCACCGGCAGAGGGATGGAGCGCGCCAGCAATTCCTTTTGCATTTCGATACCCGTCATGCCCGGCATGCGTACATCGGCCACGATACAGCCTGCCCAATTGGGTTCGACCTCTTTCAGGAAGTCGAGCGCCGAGGCAAAGGTCTTCACGCGATATCCCGAGACCTCGAGGAGAATGGCCAGGGAGTCGCGCACATCTTGGGAATCGTCGACGACATAAACGATCTGGTCAGCCATTGGGTGCCTCGCATTCGGCCAGGGGAAGCGTGAAATGGAAGATAGCGCCCCCTTGGGGCACGTTCTCGGCCCAGAGCCGCCCTTCATGGGCCTCAAGAATCGACTTGCAGATCGACAGGCCCAATCCCATGCCCGAAGGCTTGGTGGTGACGAAGGGCTCGAACAGCCTGCCCAGCACTTCGGCGGATAGGCCGGGGCCATTGTCGGAAACGGAAATCTGCACCACGTCGCCCTCAAGTTTCCCTGAAACCAGAACCACAGGATCGGGGGTTTTGGCAAGCGAAAGCGATTGGACGGCGTTGCGGGTCAGATTGATCAACACCTGTTCGATCTGCGTCTTGTTGGCAATGATCGGGGGAAGGCCCTGCAGGCCGAGGGACTTTAGCGAAATACCCGCTGCATTGGCCTCCGCCTCAACCAGGCGCAGGGCCTCATCGGCCAGATCGCTCATGGCGTTGCGCGATAGCGTCATCTCGCCCTTGCGCATGAAATCGCGCAGGCCATGGATGATCTGGCCGACGCGTTCGATCTTGTCCACACTCATGCGCATGACGCTTTGCGTTCTTTCCAGATCGGGCGAGGGGGATTTCAAAAGGCGCAGTGCTGCCTGGGTCAGATTCATGGCCGCCGTTAGGGGCTGATTGATCTCGTGCGCCAGCGCCGAGGCCATTTCCCAGCCGATATTCATGCGCTGAAAGTGGGCGAGTTCCGTCTGGCGGGCCTGCATTTCGATTTCGGCTAGGCGCTTTTCGCTGACCATGGCCCCCAGCAGCAGGCTGGTGACGGCCAGAACCAGCATCCTTATCTGCATTTCGACGATAACATGATCGCTATGCCCGAACAGAATGTCGGTGATGAGGGGGGCCAGATAGATGGCGAACAGAGCCAGGGCAGCACCTTTCTGGCCGTGCCTTGTGGCGATCCAGGCGAAGGGGAGGAACAGCAGATAGAAGAAATGGATTTCGGCGTTGATGAACTGGCCAAACACTTCCCAGGCGATCACGGTCAGCGCAAGCGCTTGCAAGACGATCTCGGCTGAAATGGAGATATGAAAGCGCACCCGTCCTTTCTGACGTTTCAAAACCAGAAAAAGTGGCGCTAGGGAACCGATGGCAACCAGATGGGCCAGAAACGCCCCTCCGGCCAGGGCCAGAACCGGCTTTGTATCCGTGGCCTGGCGGAGCATTTCTCCCGATCCCTGCGCCAGAGCAAGGACCAGACTGGCCGCAACCGTTGCCGAAAAGAACAGGAAAACGCCTTTCAGACGTTTGATCTGGGATGGTTGATCAATCCGTGGGCGAAGCGTGAAACAGGCAATGGCCGCGCCAGCCGCCTGCGCCATCGCGTTAAGTAACGAGGGCAAGGGAAGAGAGAGCAGACTGCCATCGAGCAGGCAAGACAGCAACGGAGCGGCAAAGGTCAGGGGCAACCAGAAGGGGCCGAAGCGGGCGGCAAAACCGAAACTGAGGGCTGGGGCGGCGTTCCAGGCTTGAAGGGAGTTTCCCCCCTCAAGATGCGTTGGAGCCAATTGATCGGCGGCGAGATACAGCAGCAGATAGGCAAATCCAATCAGTGCCCTTCTTAGCCAAGTCATCGAAGACCGCTCTTTTGCCAGACAAGGGCGCATCATATCTCACGACAGGCACTTGTGAAACCCAGAGAAGCGTTCGATAATCTGCCAAAGAGAGTGTGCCAGGGTTAAGGGACGTTTTGGGGATGCGTTTTTTTAAGGGGCTTGCCAGTCTGGCCGAGGCCGCAAGCAGGCGGATCGGGGACGGCGCATCCTGGCTGTTGCTGGCCGTTGCCGCGGCGGGTGTCGCCGTTTTTCTTCTGCGCCATCTTTTGGGCTCTGGCGAGGTCGCACTTCCCCCTGCCTATGTCTGGTGTACGGGATTGGTCATGCTGGCTGGTGGCGGCATGGCGCTCAAGCGCTGCTCGGAGGATATTCGTCTATTCCGCTTCCTATCCCCCCGTCAACGATCAGCCGTTATGGTGGTTGGAGCGCTGCTTGTTCTGCTGCCCTGGGCCGTTCTGCTCGATCTGTTCGCAGGCTCGCTTTCCCTGATGGCGCCGTCGCTGATCGGTCAGGCCAGCGGGACGCTGCAAAGTCTGTGGTGGCGTCTGGCGGTTGATGTTGGGGCGATCTCCCTTGGGCTTGAAGGGATCGCCCTGGCGTCCCAAGGTGTTGCCGGATTTCTAGACAAGGATGAGGGCAAGGTGCGCTGATGGAGGGCGAGGGGGGGATCGTTGCCCTGTTGATGATGGCCCTGGTTCTGGCCGGTCTGGCCGTTCGCTTGCCTGCTCCCCTCGTTTTGGCTGGTGGCGCACTTCTGGGGGCCTTGGCGGGTCAAATCACCGGCGTCTACAATGTCATTCTTCTGGGCGATCTTGCCAGCAGCGTCGAGGCGATTCTCGATAACGAGATTCTGGTGGCCATTCCGCTGCTGGTGCTTTCCGGAACACTTCTGGGCGACACGCGTGCCTTCTTCGCCTTTCGTCAGCGTCTTAAGGGCCCCTTTGCCGTGGGGGCCGATCTTCTGCTGGCCATGGCGGGCGGAGAAAATCGGCGCGATAAGAATCAAAACGGATTTCGCGCGGCGTTTCTCGATTTGATCGAGCGTGCCGCACCCGCCTCGGCCTTTCTGATCCTGCTTGCCGATCTGATCGACACGGCGGTTCTGGCAACCGATGGACCTTCCAGCGACAGCGGCTTCGATCCATCCCTGCTTCTCATGCAGATGGCCTTGCCGTCCTTGCTGATCGCCCTGTTTTTCGGCTTGGCAAGACTGTTGGGAAAGAAGGATCAGCAGCCAGCCCCCGAGGCATCAGTTGAAAGCACGCCTAGCTGGCTTGGCCTGTTGGCAGCACTGTGCGCCCTTCTGATACCAGGACTGATCGTGTTACGTATCGCCAGCCCCGTCGAGGCCGGAGCCCTGGGGGTCGGCATGGCCCTGTTATTGAAAAAGCTGGGCCGAGACGCTTGGCGCAACCAGTTGGGCCAAGCGCTCGATCATGCCTTGATCCGGGCCGCCATTCCCTTTGCCACCCTGCTGGCCGGGGCCGCCTTTCATCTGGTTTTCCTGGGGATCGGCGGGGGCGCTTGGCTGGACGGTTTTTATCTGCTGTCAGGACCATCCTTGCTTTTCGCCTGCGTGCTCCTTCTGGCTTTTCTGGGCATCCTGATCGAGCCCCTGGCTCTGGCCGTTCTGCTTGTTCCGTTGCTTGGCCCCTTGTTGCTGGAGGGGGGCGTGTCCCCCTCGCTGCTGGGGGCCGTTTTCGTTCTGGCTCCTCTGTCGGGTCTGCTTGCCTGTCAAACTGTGCCCAAAGCCGCAAGCCTTGCCCTGGCGCAATCTGCGGCCCTTCTGCTGGTGGTTCTCGTACCCCTCAGCCTGCCTTTCGATCCCGCCTCTTCGGCGATGGAAATTGCTCCCGAGCCGGTGGGGGAGGAGGGTGGTTTTTCTCCCGAGGACACCACAGATTCCCCTTATGAAGGTAAAAATGAGAACGAGGTTTACGCTCCGTCAAGGGATGGTGAATAACAGGTAATACCAGTTTTCGAAAAGGCTTTACGGACTGGCGAAGCCAAGACCTGCATGGCATAGTATCGTTACTCAACAAGCAGATAAAAATCAGGAGACGCGCCTTGAATTTTCTTCTTGGGTTGAGCCGCTTGATCGATCAGTTGAACACGGCGATCGGCATGACGGTGATGTGGGGTGTGCTGCTTTCCGTCGTCATCAGTTCAGTCAATGCCGTCATTCGCTATTCGCTGAATGCCAGCTCGAATGCCTGGCTGGAGGCCCAGTGGTACCTCTTCTCGGCGGTTTTCCTGCTCTGTTCGGGCTATACGTTGCTCAAGAACGAGCATATTCGCATCGATGTCGTCTCCGGGCATCTGCCGCGCATCGCACAGATATGGATCGACATTCTGGGTGCGATCTTCTTCCTGCTTCCCATGTCGATTCTCATCATGTGGCTGTCCTGGCCGATGGTGACCGACGCCTTTCTTTCCGGCGAGGTATCGACCAATACCGGCGGATTGATCCGCTGGCCGGTCCGCCTTTTGGTGCCGATGGGCTTTTTCCTGCTGGTGCTGCAGGGATTTTCTGAACTGATCAAGAAGATCGCCATTCTGACCGGCGATCTTGAAGACCCTGGCCCCCATGGAGGCCACAGCAAGCCAGCCCCCCTTCAGCCAATTCAGGGGGAAACGCCATGACCGCTTTTCTGATCGCCAACATGGCGCCCTTGATGTTCGGCGCCCTGGTCGTCTTTCTGCTGCTGGGCTATCCGGTGGCCTTCGCGCTGGCCGCCAACGGCCTGTTCTTCGGCTTTATCGGCATCGAGCTGGGTCTGCTGACCCCCAGCCTGCTGCAAGCCCTGCCGCAGCGCATCTTCGGCATCATGTCCAATGATACGCTGCTGGCCATCCCCTTTTTCACCTTCATGGGGCTGATTCTTGAACGCAGCGGCATGGCTGAGGATTTGCTGGACACCATCGGCCAGTTGTTCGGTACCGTCCGGGGCGGATTGGCCTATGCCGTGATCTTCGTGGGTGCCCTGCTGGCTGCGACGACTGGCGTGGTTGCCGCCTCAGTGATCTCGATGGGCCTGATCTCGCTGCCCATCATGCTGCGCTATGGCTATGACCGGCGTCTGGCTTCCGGCGTCATCGCCGCCTCGGGCACTTTGGCGCAGATCATTCCGCCCTCGCTGGTGCTGATCATCATGGCCGATCAGTTGGGCCGTTCGGTGGGCGACATGTATCAGGGCGCCTTTATTCCCGGCCTGGTGCTGACCGCCATGTATGCTGGTTATGTGATGCTGGTGACCATCGTCAATCCCAAGGCAGCCCCCGCCCTGCCGCCCGAGGCCCGAACGATCAAGGAAGACGATGGTTCGGCTGGCTATCTTTCCATCGGCGTCATTCTCGCCCTGTGTGTGGGCGCTGTCTGGCTGCTCATGGATTATCTGCACCATCCCATTTATGCGATCAGTCTTCCTGTAATCGCGCTCTTTATTCTGGTGACCATCCACAAGGCGATGAAACTGTCGATCATCAGTCGACTGGCCCAGCAGGTGGTGATTGTCATGGTGCCGCCACTGGCTCTTATCTTCCTGGTGCTGGGCACGATCTTCCTGGGCATCGCGACCCCGACCGAGGGTGGCGCCATGGGGGCGGCCGGTGCCCTGATCATGGCCACGGCCAAGCGCAAGCTGTCGATGTCGCTGGTCAAGCAGGCCTTGGACACCACGGCCAAGCTGTCTTCCTTTGTGCTCTTCATTCTGGTGGGTTCGACCGTGTTTGGCCTGGTCTTCAGGGGTGTTAACGGCGACCTGTGGGTCGAACATCTGCTGATCAACCTGCCCGGCGGTCAGATCGGCTTTCTGATCGTGGTCAATATCATGGTCTTCGTGCTGGCCTTCTTCCTCGATTTCTTCGAACTGGCCTTCATTGTGGTGCCGCTTTTGGGGCCGGTGGCCGAGAAGCTGGGGATCGACCTGATCTGGTTCGGCGTTCTTCTGGGTGTCAACATGCAGACCTCGTTCATGCACCCCCCCTTCGGTTTTGCGCTCTTCTATCTGCGTAGCGTGGCCCCGGCGCAGGATTTCCTGGACCGCGTTACCGGAAAACTGACCCCCAAGGTCACCACCGGCCAGATCTATTGGGGTGCTGTGCCCTTCGTCTGCATTCAGGTCATCATGGTGGCCCTGGTCATCCTCTTTCCCAATCTGGTTTTAAGCTCGATGGACGCCATCAAGAAGATCGATCCCAGCCAGATCGAGATGAACATCGTGCCTGAGGATTACGGAACCCCCGCCTTCGGCGAAGAAAACGCGACCGAAGAGCAAAAGCAAGACGCTCCTCCTGCCGAGGAGCCAGCGAAGAAATAAGGGCTCCTCGACGCGACAACTGGAAATAGGTAAACAAGATTCCTCACCCAGAGGAGCCTGCGGTACGCAGGCGTCTCGAAGGGTGGGCGACGGAAAAGAACCGAGCATTGACAGATATTCATCCTTCGAGACGGGCCTTCGGCCCTCCTCTGGATGAGGTGAAAACTAAGGCGGCACGTAAAAAACCCCGCCTCTTTCGAAGCGGGGTTTTTCGTAAACCGAAGAAGAAAGGCTTAACCCTTCTTCTTCTTATCCTGGCTCATGGCATAGACCATGAAGTTGTCATAGGTGTTCTCGGCCACACGGAACCAATCATATTCCATGTCGCGGAACGCCTTCCAGTGATCGAACACCTTCTTGAAGTTGGCGTTGGTGGCCGAGGTTTCCTCGAACACCTCGTTGGCGGCCTTGTAACAGGCTTCCAGCACGGCCTTGGGGAAGGCGCGCAATTGCACGCCGTTGCCGATCAGGCGCTTCATGGCGTCCGGATTCTGCGCATCGTACTTCGCCATCATGAAGATGTTGGCTTCGGCGCAGGCCGATTCGAGGGCCGCTTGATAAGAAGGCGGCAGCTTGTTCCACTCGTTGATGTTGACGTTGAGCGAGAGCTGGGGCCCGCCTTCCCACCAGCCCGGATAGTAGTAGTATTTGGCGACCTTGTAGAAGCCCAGCTTCTCGTCGTCATAGGGGCCGACCCACTCGGCGGCATCGATGGTGCCCTTTTCCAGCGAGGGATAGATGTCGCCGCCCGCGATCTGCTGCGGAACTACGCCCAGCTTGCCCATGACCTTGCCGGCAAAGCCGCCAATGCGCATCTTCAAGCCCTGCATGTCCTTGACGGTCTTGATCTCCTTGCGGAACCAGCCGCCCATCTGAGCGCCGGTGTTGCCGGCCGGGAACTGGATGACGTTGTGAGTCTTGAAAAACTCACGCATCAGTTCCAGGCCGCCGCCGACATACATCCACGCATTTTGCATGCGCGCCGTCATGCCGAAGGGAACGGCACAGTCGAAGGCGAAGGTGGGGTCCTTGCCGAAATAGTAGTAGTTGGCGGTGTGACCGCATTCGACGGTGCCGTCCTTGACGGCATCCAGAACTTGCAGGCCCGGCACGATTTCGCCGCCGGCGAAGACGCGGATCTTGAACTTGCCGTTGGTGGCGGCTTCAACGCGCTTCGAGATCACTTCGGCGGCGCCGAAGATGGTGTCGAGGCTTTTGGGGAAGCTGGAAGCGCAACGCCAGTTGACTTCTGGCATGGTGGCGGACTGAGCGAGGGCAGGTGCTGCGACCGAGCTTGCTGCAAGGCCGAGGCCTGCTGTCTTGAGGAATTTACGACGCTCCATGGACGGTTCTCCCTGGAAAGGTTGATTAAGTGATTTTTCCTGTCGGTTCCCCGGTGCGGCGAACCGCTTCGTAGAAACATCATACACATGGCCATAAGATTGTGTAGATAAAAGCTGTTAAGGCGATCACCTGGCGCTGAGACTAGGTATTACCACTTGGTTTTTGTACCAAAGAAACCCAGCCCGAGGGGCCAAAGGCTTCGAGGGGCTGAAAGCGGGCCTTGTAAGACATCTTGCGGCTTTCGGCGATCCAGTAGCCGAGATAGACATAGGGAAGCCCCAGGCGCTTGGCTTCCTCGATCAGCCACAGAACGATCCTTGTGCCCAGGCTGCGCTTGGGTTCGAGCGTCTCATAGAAGCTGTAGACGGCGGACAGGCCATCGCTTAAGGCATCGCCCAGGCAGACGCCCTGCAGATGCCCGTCTTGCCCGCGCATTTCAATCAGGAAGCTTTCGATTGGGCTGTCCTCGACCATCGAACGATAGTCGTAGAAACCCATCAGGGCCATGTCGCTGCCGGAATGGCGCGCATCCTGATAGCGCGTGAACAGATGATACTGCTCGCCCGTGGCGCGGGCCGGGCCTCTGACGATGGAAAGTTGCTGGTTGGCCGCCAGATTGCGGCGCATGCCGCGATCCGGCTTGAAGTCGTCCACCCGAATGCGCACGGGAATGCAGGCCCGGCAGTTGGGGCAGGCCGGGGCGTAGGCGATGGCATGGCTACGCCTAAAACCCGCCCGGGAGAGGGCTTCGTGCAGCTTCTTGCCGTCCGGTCCCGCCAGTTCAGTGACCAGCTTGCGCTCGAACCGTCCCTCGAGATAGGGGCAGGGCAGGGGTGCCGTGGTGTAGAAGAAATGCGGCTGCTTGAGGGCGACATGGTCCATGGATCAAATATGAAACCAAAAGCCCCGAAATTCCAGAGGGAGGTTCACCCTCTTTTCATCACGACCAGGGTGGACAGCATGTCGTGGATCAGCCTGCCCTTGGCATTGAACAGGCCGACCAGCAGAATCAGCGGGGTCGCCACCGCGACCGTGGCATAGAACAGGAGAACCTGGACGAAAGCCTGCACCATATTGGGTTGCTGCCCTTCGATGGTGGCGACGCCAAGCCCCATCAGGCGCTGTCCCCAGGTCGATGCCTTGGCTCCGCCCACCAGGAAGGTGTGATAGCAAAGCCCCAGCGAGATGCCCAGGAAGGGCAGGGGCGCCCAGAGAAGCCCCAGAGTGACGATGCCCCCCAAGAAAAGCAGAAGGCCGAAGGGAAGCATCAGGAGCAGAATGAAGATCAGGTCGATCAGATAGGCCAGGGAGCGGCGCCACAGGACCCCGTCGAAGGCCAGCGGGTCGAAACGCCTAGGGCTTGGCAGGTTTTCCGTCATTGGTGGGCACCATTTCATGCTCGCGCAGCAACACGATCGAGATGCGGCGGTTGCGGGCCGAGCGGGGATCGTCCTTCAGCATCGGTTCGCGGTCGGCCTTGCCGATGACCCGGGCCACGCGGCTTTCCGGCATGCCTGAATTGAGCAGGGCGCGACGGCTGGCCAGGGCGCGCTCGCTCGAAAGCTCCCAGTTGCCGTAATCTGCGCCGCGCGAATAGGGAATGGAATCCGTGTGGCCCGAAATGGCGATCTGCTGAGGCATCTGCATCACCACCTTGCCGATCAGTTCCAGAAGCTGGCGCGCCTTGGGCGTCATGGCGGCGGCGCCACTGTCGAACATGGCCTGGCGTTCGTTGTCCACCAACTGGATACGCAAGCCCTCGGGCGTGTTGTCGAGAAGCACGCTTTCCTTCAGTTGCAGCAGATCGGGGCTGGCCTGAATGGCCTGTCGGATCACGCGCTGGGCCTCCTTGAAGACCTGCTCCTCCTTCTCGGCCTGCATCTGCTGATATTCCTCGTCGGTCATGCCCGACTGGTCCTGGGGCTTTTCATCCTCGGACTTGCCCATCACGGGAGGGGGAAGTTCGAGATTGACCGTGGGGGCAGACGAATTCTGGGGCATCGCCCCTTCCTGCCCCATGACCTGACCGCCCAGGATGCCTCCGGCGCCGCTGGTGGTGCGGGAAACGGTCTGCGGCGCGAAATAGTTCGAGATGCCCTTCAACTGTTCCTCGGTGACGGCGTTCAGCAGCCAGAGCAACAGGAAGAAGGCCATCATGGCGGTCACGAAGTCGGCATAGGCCACCTTCCAAGCACCGCCATGCGCGGCGGCATGACCTTTCTTGATCTTCTTGACAATAATCGGCCTATCGTCGCCCGCCATCAGTCATCAATCCGGTGGAACATTGGCTAGATAATCTTCCACTTCCTTGAAACTGGGTTTGACCACGGAAGGGAGTATCTTGCGGGCGAATTCGATCGAGACCTGCGGCGCATAGCCTTGCATATGGGCCAGCAGCCCGGCCTTAATGCACATCAGATAGGTGCTTTCGGTTCCGAAGGTCTGTTCCAGCGAGCGACCGAAGGGCGCGAAGAAACCGTAAGAGAGCAACACGCCCATGAACGTGCCGACCAGAGCGCCGCCGATCAGATGGCCCAGCACTTCGGGCGGCTCGGTGATCGAGCCCATGGTGTGAATGACGCCCAGCACGGCGGCCACGATGCCCAGTGCGGGCATGGCGTCGGCCATATTGCTCATGGCGCCCGAAATCGTGATCAATTCGTGGTGGTGCGCTTCGATCTCGGCATCGATGATGTTTTCCATCTCGTGGGCATTGTTGGTGCCAAGTGTCAGCAGCCGCAGATAGTCGCAGAGGAACTCGACCAGATGATGATCCTTCGAGAAGCCCGGAAATTTGGTGAACAGAGGGCTTTCCTCGGGCTTTTCGACATGGCTTTCCAGGGCCAGATCGCCCTTGGTCTTGGCCAGCTTGAACAGGGCGTAAAGCATGGCCAGAAGCTCAAGATAACTGGCCTTGGTAAAGCGTGATCCCTTGAAGACGGTGCCGATGTTCTTGACCAGCCCCAAAACCACCTGTTTGGGATTGCCAATCATGAAGCTGCCGAAGGCGGCACCTAGAATGATCAAAAATTCAAAAGGTTGCCACAGAACGCCGAGATGGCCGCCACCCAGCATATATCCGCCGATGACGGACCCGATGACGACGACAAAGCCAATAATCGCAAACATCTGATTCGAAGGTCCTTGTGACTTCGCGACGCTAAATCTAGTGTTGCATAGCAGGAATATTCGACCATAGCTTAAGCCAGAGGGAAAAAGAAGCGGGTTTTCGCACCTGCGTTCTTGCCCGGGGACACGGACCTATCCGAAAGTTCAGTTTCCCCGACTGTTCGAATCAGGTATGAAGGGTTTCCTTCTTGATTTAGAGTGACGGGCATGGATATCGATTCTCGCAGTTTTCGCAAGGCGTTGGGGTGCTTTGCCACCGGTGTTACGGTGGTTGCCGCCAAGGATGAGCAAAATGTGCCTTTCGGCGTCACGATCAGCTCCTTTGCCTCGGTCTCGCTTGATCCACCCCTGGTCCTCTTTTGCCTGGGGCTGGACGCGACTTCGGTCGAATCCTTTAGAAAGGCATCACATTTCTCGGTGAATGTGCTAAGGCACGATCAGCGTGAGCTGTCGATTCGCTTTGCCAGCCGCATGGCCGACAAGTGGAGCGGGACCGATTACCATCTGGGCGAGACCAGTGGCGCGCCGGTGTTGTCGCACTGTCTGGCCGTTCTCGAATGCAAGATGGAAAAGCAGTATGTCGAGGGCGATCACGTCTTGCTGATCGGGCGCGTCTTGCATCTCGATTACGATCCGGGCGGACAGCCTTTGCTGTATTTTCGCGGCAATTACGCGGATATTGCGTAATACCAGCCGGTCACTGTGCGGGCCAGAGAATCAGCTCGTTCATCTTTCCTTCTGCGTCGAGCTTCAGGCTTTGGCCATCGCGCCACATGCCGATCAGATCGGCATAGTGCGGTGAGAAGGGGTTTCCCGACTGGCCGGTGGCGATGATGTAGCGCGAGGCCGAGGGGGTTTTCAGATCGAAAACGGCCCTTAATCCGGCGCCATGGAAATGGCGGAAGCTGCCAAAGGAAAAACTGCCCCGGTTCAAGCTGAATCCGTCGCCATCCGTATCGATGCTGGGGGCCACCCACTCTTCCGGGATCGGCAGCCGCTCCAGGATGCCATGCTGGAATTTGGCTTTATGGGCGTCTTTCCAGCGCCAGCGCGACATGTCCTGGCCAAAGTCGCGGCCAAGGCGGCGTAGCGCCTCATCCAGCGCCCGGGTGATCGTTTCCGGGCAACTCTCCGTCTTGTCCTTGGTGTTGTCGTCGTCACACCAGCCCGCGTTTTCCTGCAGAGCCATTTCGATGACAAGCGGCTTGATCGCATTGCTCCAGCTATCGAACAGCGGCCCCAATCGGCCCGCAAACAAGATCCGCTGGAGTTCCTCTGCCCAGGCGGAAAAAAGAAGCGGCTCGCCCAAGTCGCGGGCCATGCTGCCGTCCCAGTCCTTAAGCAGGGCGATCACTTTGCGTCCCTGGTCGCTGGCGGGGTCCGCCGTCATCAGAAGCGGCTTCAGACGCATGAAGGCCATCGACAGGCTGTCCATCTGATAGGCATTCATGTCGTCCGGACCATGCAAGGGCTTTGCTTCCAGAAGGTCCTTCAAGCGCTCGGCCCGAAGCGGTTCGGGCCAGGCGCTGGCGAGATGGTGGGGATAGTCAGGACCGACCGGGCGATTGTTGGCGTTGAGCAAGACGCCGTTTTCGGGATTGATCTGGTGGGGCATGTCGCCAAAGGGGACAAAACCGTTCCAGTCGGCTGTTCCATCGGCTCCGGGGCGCGGCAGATCAGGCGACGCCTTGCCTGGGCGCAAGGGAATATGGCCCGTCATCTGATAGCCGATCGTCCCGTCCTTGGTGGCATACATGACATGCTGAGGGGGGGCTTGAATGGATTCAAGGGCTGAACGGAAAGACGCGGCATCGACCGCCTGGCTCATCCTTCGAAAGGCAGCGGCGGTGGTGTCGCTGGCGTTGAGTGCCGTGGAGGCCAGGGCAAGGATGGTTCCCGCCGGGGCCTCTCTGGCGCCCAGGATATCCGAGACAATCGGACCATGGCGGCTTTCGCGCACCACCAGCACGACATCGCTTTCACCCTTGACGGCGATGGTTTCGCGTCTGGTGGTAAAGGCCTCCGATCCGCCGGGGGTCAGGTAGCGCAGTTTATCCTGAGGGTCCGGCGTCTCCACGAACAGATCCATGGTGTCGCCATTGACGCTGGTAAGGCCCCAGGCGAGATGGTTGTTCTGTCCCAGGAGGACAAAGGGCATGCCGGGGACGGTGGCGCCTTGAATGGAGATGCCGGGCGCTTCCAGGCTGGCCAGATACCACAGGATCGGGGCTCTGAAACTCAAATGCGGATCATTGGCCAGAAGGGGGGCGCCTGTACTGCTGCGCGCTCCGGATACCACCCAGGCGTTGGATGCTTGCGATGCTTGACTCTCTGGGGGAAGGGCCGCCAGCAATTGCTGCGCTTCTAGAATAGCTGCGGTCTTTTCCGGGGCGGGAGCATTCAGCATGGCCGATAATTGCCCGGCCTTTTCCACCCCCAGCCGTTCGATCAAGCTGAGATTCAGCAACTCATCACGCCAGTTGCCCGCAAGCTGCAAGGCCATGACACGCCCCCACAGCAGCGAGTCCGATGGCCGCCAGGGCCTTGGCGCAACGCCAGCCAAGAGAAATTCCGGCGGCAAAAGGCGCAACTGTCCGATCCAGGCATTGATGCCTGCGGCATAGGCGATCAGAATCTGACTTGTCGCTTCGTCCAGACCGGCCATCGAGCTTTCAACCTGCCTCTCCAGCCCAAGGACGCGAAAGAAGCGGTCATTGCCAAGCCCAGCCTTGCCGGCGATTTCGGAAAGCCTTCCGCTGGCGATGCGCCGCTGCATGTCCATCTGCCACAGCCTGTCTTGCGCATGGGCATAGCCCAAAGCGAAATAAGCGTCCCGTTCGCTTTGGGCGCGAATAAATGGAATCCCATGATTGTTCCTTGCGATGGTGACCGGCTGGGTCAATCCCAGCGCCTTGGTTTCACCAGCCGTTTCGGGCAGCGAGGTTTTGAGCCAACGCCACCCGCCCCCGGCCAGGGCCAGGAGGAACAGAACCAGCAGAACAAACAGAACCGGCAAGGGGCTGGAACGTCCCCGCCGACCACGACGAAAGAGCGACATAAGGTTTTGGAACCGTCAGTATTTCTAAAGGGTGGGCGACGATACTCTTTCGCCCGCCTAGCTGAAAGCCCCGAATCTTCAAAAAGCTAAAACAATTTATTAACAACGCGTTACAAAACTATCTTTGTGTGTTTAATTATATAAATACGCAAATGATTGCTGCGGATTGCTTCCTTCCGATTCCTTCCAGCCCTATAATCGGTGGGCAAACGGAACAGGCAACGGTACAGGAAATGAAAATGTTGGAAAAATCGGTCTCCGTTCTGGGTGCAGGGGGCTTTCGCAAGCTGGCCTATACGGAATGGGGGGCGGCGGGGCAGGGGCGGCGCACCCTGATTTGCGTTCATGGTCTCACCCGCACCGGGCGTGATTTCGATTTTCTGGCCGAAGCCCTGTCGGAAAATTGGCGCGTCATTTGCCCCGATATCGCCGGTCGGGGCAAAAGCGATTGGCTTTTCGATGCGTCCCTTTACGATTTTCCGCTTTATCTCTCCGACATGGCGGCCCTGATCGCCAGGCTGGATGTGGATGAGGTGGATTGGCTGGGAACGTCGATGGGCGGTTTGATCGGTCTCTTTCTGGCGGCTCAGCCTCATACGCCCATCCGGCGTCTGGTCTTGAATGATGTCGGCCCCAAGCTGGCAGGCCAGGCCTTGGCCAGAATCGCCAGCTATGTGGGCTATCGTCCCCTATTCCCGGATATCGATGCCGCCGAAGCGCATTTTCGTCAGGTCCATGCGCCCTTTGGCACCTTGACCGACGCCCAATGGCGCCATCTGGCAATAACCAGTCTGCGTTCCGTTCCGGGCGGTTTCGAATTCCATTACGATCCCAAGATCGCCCAGCGCTTTGCCGAGACAACGCCCGGGGATGTCGATTTGTGGCCTTTCTGGATGGCTGTTGGCTGTCCCGTTCTGGCCATCCGTGGGGCGTCCTCAGACCTTCTGGACAGCGAAACCCTGAAGGCGATGGTGACCAGCAAGCCAGGGCTTTGCACACCTCTTGAAATTCCCGGCTGCGGTCATGCACCCGCCTTGATGAACGAGACCGATATCGGCGCTATTCGCGACTGGCTTTCCCGGACGTGATCCAGGTCTGAAAAGCAACGGCGCTCAGCACGATCACCCCGCCTGCGATTGTGAAAAAGCCAGGGGTCTCGGCATAGATCAGCCAGACCCAGGTGGGGGCCAGGATGGCTTCGAGCAATGTCAGCAGGCTGGCTTCACCGGAAGGCAGATAGCGGGTGCCGCGCACGAACAAGATAAGCCCCGCTCCCAGTTGGACCAGGCCCAGCAAGGCCAGCCAGGGCAGGTCATTCAAGGGGATGGCTTCAAGATCGGTAAAGGGCAGGGTGGCGATGGCCGAAAACACTCCGGCCAGGAAGGCCGCCGTAACCATGTCGGCCGAGCGCATCTTGCGCAGGACCACGACATTGGCGCCGAATGCCACGGCAACGGCCAGGCCGAAGAGGATTCCCAGCAGGGTCATCTCGCCCATGCCGTCGGCGAACATGAGACCGATTCCGGCCATGGCGGCCAGAATGGCCACAATGACGCCGGGGGAGAGGGGCTCCTTCAACAGCCAGCGCCCCAGAAGGGCCGAGATGAGCGGCGAGCCGCACATCAGCACATAGGCATTGGCCACCGGCATATAGGTCATGGCCAAGATGAAGGTGACGAAAGAGGTGGCGAGAAGCAGGCCGGAAACCACGCCGCCAAGGCCCGCTTTGGCAAAGACGCTGGTCAGATGACCGTGATGAAGAAAGGCGAGATACAAGCCGACACCCAGAGCCATGAAGGCCGAGCGGGCAAAGACGACGGGGATTCCCTTGCTTTCGATATGGCGCACGATGAGACCGGCGATGCTCCAGCACAGAGTCGCTCCCAGCACCAAAACCGTACCCTTTATCCGTTTAGAATGCGCCATCGTTTTCATCATATCCCGTTTGTAAGACCCTGCGAGGAAAAGAAGAGTTTCTTTACATATGTCATGGACTTTCCAAACCGTAAGTGCTATTTTAATAATTGCTAAATAACAATAAAATCTTTAGGGATAAAATGACGATAGTCCGGATTCGCCGCCTGGAATGGCGGCCGGGTTTCAGTGTCGGTATCGAGGCGATCGACGGCCAGCACAAAGCCATGATTGACGCATTAAATTCTGTGGGCGAGGCCCTGGAAAGGGAGGATGCCGAGGGTTGCGTCCGCCTCTACGGCGATTTTCTGCGCCTTTCCTCCGATCACTTTGCCGCCGAGGAATTGGTTTTATTTTCTTCCGGCTATCCCAAAGCGCAAGAGCATGCCGATCATCACAAGCGGCTTTTGGAAATGGCCGAATTGGCCAGGGGACAGTGCCTGAAGCGGGTGCTGTCCCATCAGGAAACGGAATGTTTCAATGCCCTTTTGGAGTTTCTGATCGGCGATCTGCTGGAAGCCGATATTCAGTTCAAATCCTTCCTTGAGGAAATGGACCGGCCCACGCGCAAGAAGGCATTGCTTAATTAGAGAAAAAAATCAAAAAACAAATAGTTTTGGTTTTGACTCTGTCCACCTTTGCGCGTAGCTTCCCCGTCCAGGGGATACGTTTATTTTCCATAACATGTTTACGGAAGACAGGCTCATATGGGGACGAGTCAAGGCCGCCGCTTGGAGTGGGTCAACAGCTTTGACGTTGGCGTCGAGGTGATCGACCGCCAGCACCGTGAGCTTGTCCGCCTGATCAACCAATTCGGCGAGGCCATTTCGAACAACGATTCCCCCGCCTGCCAGGCCAGTGCCATGGCTTTTCTGACCTGTCTGTCCAATCACTTCGAGATGGAAGAGCGCTGTTTGGTCAAGGCGGGTTATCCCAGGGCGCAGGAACATGCCGACGAGCATAAGGCTATGCTGGAGCGCTCCTTGGCGATGCAGGCTCAATTCAATCGGGAGTCGGCGCAAGCAAGCCATGATTTCTGCTTTGATACCTTGTTGCAGGTTCTGGTCACCGACCTGCTGGAATCCGATCTCAAATACAAATCCCATCTCCAGGAAATGGGCATGGGGCAACGCCTGCTACTGGCCCACTGATTTTTAGCGAATGATTGCGTGTTAACTGACCGGCGCTTCGGCTTCGGTTTCGCGCGCCAGATCGATCAGGCGCAGAAAGATGTCCGATTCCTGGGCACCAGCAAGCGCATACGAGTCGTTGAAGACGTAGCTGGGAACGCCGTTGATGCCCAGGCGGTGCGCTCTGGTGTTTTCCGAAACAATCTGGCTGCCGTCGGAAACGTCTTCAAAGGTGCCTTCGACGTCGTTCCTCGAAATGCCCAGCTTTGCCGCGATGCCGTGAAGGACATCGGTTTCTCCGATATCCAGCCCCTGGGTGAAATAGGCAGAGAAGACCGCCTCGACGGCTTGTTGCGCCAGCCCTAATCGACCTGCCAGGCGGATCAGGCGGTGCGAGGGCAGGGAATCCGGCGTTCGCACGATATGGTCAAAACAGAAGTCGATGCCCTCGCTGGCCCCCGCTGCCGTGACGGCCGCGTACATCTGGCGAATTCTATGTGGGCTTCCGAACTTGCTTTCGAGATAGAGCTTGCGGTCAAGGCCCTGCTTGGGCATTTCTGGATTGAGCAGGAAGGGCCGCCACCGGATATCGGCCCGCACAAGGGGGCGCTGGGCCAGGGCGCGTTCCAGGCGCCGCTTGCCGACATAGCACCAGGGGCAGATCGTATCGAAAATGACGTCGATGCGCATGAAGGCTCGATATTCTTCTGGGCGAGGATGCCCCGTCCGCTTTATCCCAGTCTTGTATGGGCACGCGCCAGCAGGGTTTCAACCGAATCGTCCTCGCGGGCGAGTGCGCTGCCCACTTCGACCCAGACCTTGACCGGCTGATAGACATCGGGCACGGCGAAATCCGTATAGGTCAGAACGCTGGCAATGCGGTGCATGACGATCTCGGCTTCCTCGATGGGGGTATCGGGCAGCACCAGGCAGAATTCGCTGTCGCCGGAGCGGGCGGTCAAATCCTCGGCCCGCAAAAGCCCCATGATCCAGTTGCCGAGTTGGGCTAGCAACTGTTCGCCCGCCTCTTTGCCGAATTGGTGAACGACGGCGCTGATATTCGGAATATTGAGATAGACCAAGGATAGATTGCGCCCGCCGCGCCTGGCATGTTCCAACCTGCCCGCCAGATGGGCCAGCATGAATTCCTTGCTGTAAGCCGCTGTGCGATCATCACCGGTCGCCTTGCCCATGGTCTTTAGCAGGGCCTCGCGAATGCGCCAGCGCAGGCGCTGCCTGCGCACCAGAGCCAAAAGGGCGGTGACGAGCAAGTCAGGGTCAGAGGGGCGGACCAGAACGCGACTGGCGCCGCGCCTATAGGGCTCGACGGGATCGGCAAACGTGCCGGGCGCTGCGATCAACAGAACAGGCAGGTTGAACAGGCGCGAATTGTTGCGTATCTGCGAACACAGGCTCAGATGTTCGGCTGGCGAATCGGTTACATCCAGAAGGGCGGCATCGAAATTCTTCTGGGTCAGCAGGTCTTCCGCCTCGATCAGATTTTCGGTGATGGTGACGTTGGCCTTGGCCAGCAGCCCGGCATAGGTCTGGGCTGCTTTCTTGTCGCGGCTGACCAGGAGAATCTGCTGGTTGGCATCGTCGACGGCGATATCCACCTTGCCTGCGGCCTCCATGCCGAAGCGGCTGGCCACCTGGGCTCTGCGGCTGAGTTCCGTATGCATGGTGGAGAGGCGCAGAAGGGGCTTCAATCTTGCCACCAGAACGCCGGGATCGATCGGCTGCACGACCAGATCGTCGATATGGGCCTCCAGGGCCTGCTGACTCAGCTCGGTCGAGAAGTGATCGCACAGAAGGGCAACGGGAATGTCGGCGGTTTCTGTGTCTTCCTTCAGCTTGTTGGCCAGATCGATGCCGCTCATGTCGGGAAGCGTGGTCAGGCTGACGATGATGTCGGGATGATCGTTCTGGGCCGCCTTGATCGCCTTTGACCCGTCAGAGACGAAGGTGACGTCGAATCCCCCCTCGGTCAGCCGGGAAGTCAGGCCCTGGCCGCCACGGGAATCGCCCGAAACCAACAGTAATGTGCCGAGATGACTCATGACTTCACGATCCCCATGCCGAAGGGTTTTTCTGAATTCGGTCAGAGACCTTTCAAGAAACCCGATAAGCTACCATAATTCATACCGGCCCGGCCTCCAAGCAATCCCTTCGCCGGTTGACGGCGGGGCCGAAATGAGTAAACTGAACCGTTCAGTTCAATTGGGGTGTTGTCATGCCGCCTGCCCTGCGAAAAGGACTTTATGGTGCCATCGCTTTGGTGGTCGTTCTGGCCGTCTGGTGGTCAATGGGCGGGCCAGCGCTATTCTCGACGCCACAGCCCGCCTCCTCCACTGCGGCACCACCTTCCAATGGGCAGGCAGGCAAGCCCGCGGGAAGCCCCGGAAAAGATGGCGGCCAATCGGCAGGGGGGGGGAAACCGGTCACGGTTGAGGCCCAGACCGTAACCCAGGCCGATTTCCTGCACGAGATTTCCGCCGTTGGCTCGCTTTTGTCCAACGAGTCGGTGATGATTCGCCCAGAGATCGCCGGAAAGGTCGCAAAAATCCTTTTCGAGGAAGGGACTGCGGTCAAGAAGGGGCAGTTGCTGGTCAAGCTGGACGATTCCACCTTTGGCGCCGACGTCAAGCAGGCGCATGCCAATCTCGACCTTTCAAAGGCCAATTTCGAGCGCGCCACCAAGCTGTACAGCCAGGGAGCGGGAACGGCCCGCGCTTTGGACGAGGCAGATTCCAAGCTGAAGGTGGATCAGTCGCGCCTGGAAGTGGCCAGAAACAATCTGGCCAAGACGGAAATAACAGCACCCTTCGAGGGCGTGGTGGGCCTGCGCAAAGTCAGCACGGGGGCCTATGTCATCCCTGGTCAGGATCTGGTGAATCTGGAAGGAATCGATCCCATCAAGGCCGATTTTCAGGTGCCGGAATCGGCTCTCTCGGTCATCAAGCCGGGCATGCCTCTGATCGTTCACGCGGATTCCTATCCCGGACAGGCCTTCACCGGTGAAGTCTACGCCATCGATCCCAAGATCGATCCCGTCAACCGCTCGGTCGCCGCCAGAGCGCGCCTGCCCAATGAGAAGGGATTGCTAAAGCCGGGCATGTTCGTGCGCATCGGTCTGGTGACCCGAAAAAGCGAGAACGCCCTTCTGGTGCCCGAGGAATCGCTGATTCCCAGAGGCTCGCAAATGTTCGTCTACAAGGTTGTGGATGGCAAGGTGGCTTCCCAGATGATCAAGACCGGTGCCAGACGCCAGGGCCAGGTGGAAGTCATTGAAGGGCTGAAACAGGGTGATCTTGTCATCACGGCAGGGCATATGAAGGTGAAAGAGGGCGGTGCGGTTCTTATCGCGGGCCAGGTGCTGCCAACTTTAGCTCCGACCAAGCCATGAGGCTTCCCGAGCTTTGCATCCGCCGTCCCGTTCTGGCCACCGTGATGAGCCTGCTGCTGACGTTGGTGGGCATTATTTCCCTGCAGCGTCTGACTGTGCGCGAATATCCCAATATCGACGAGCCCGTGGTAACGGTCACCACCACCTATATCGGGGCCAGTTCCGAGATCGTGGAAAGCCAGGTCTCGAAGGTGCTGGAAGATTCCCTGGCGGGAATCGAGGGGGTGGATGTTCTCTCCTCGATCAGCCGGGCGGAAAGAAGCCAGATCACCGTGCGCTTTCGTTCCAACCGCGATCCCGAATCGGCGGCCAGCGACGTGCGCGACCGTGTGGGACGTGTGCGCGGGCGCCTGCCCGAGGATGTCGATGAACCCGTCATCGCCAAGGTCGAGGCCGACGCCCAACCCATCATTTATCTGGCCTTCTCGTCCGACCAGCATGATCCTTTGTTCATCACCGATTATGCTGATCGCTATGTCAAGGATCGGATACAGAATATCTCGGGCGTTGCCGACGTCGTGCTCTACGGCGCCAGGCGCTACGCCATGCGTATCTGGCTTGACCGCGCCCGGCTTGCCGCTTACCGGCTGACCCCTCAAGACGTTGAATCTGCGTTGAAACGCCAGAATGTTGAGATTCCGGCGGGACGCATCGAAAGCCGGGCCCGCGAATTTACCGTCCTCTCCGAGACCGATCTGAAAACGCCTGAACAATTCGGCGACGTCATCATCGGCGATGCGGGCGGCGGCTATATGGTGCGCATCAAGGATATCGGCCGGGTCGAACTGGGGCCCGAGGACGAGCGGCGCATCGCCAGATACAAGGGAAAAAGCGCCATCACGCTGGGCGTCATTAAGCAATCGACGGCCAATCCCCTGGATGTCGCCACTGGAATTCGCGCCTTGATGCCGCAGTTGGAAACCAGCCTGCCCCAGGGCATGAAGGTCGAGATCGGCTACGATACCACGCAGTTCATCTCGCGCTCGATTGACAGCGTGTTCATGACCATCTTCGAAGCGACGATTCTGGTCGTTCTGGTCATTTTCTTCTTTCTGCGGACCTTGCGCGCTACCCTTATTCCCATCGTCACCATTCCGGTTTCGCTGATCGGTGCTGCGGCGATGATGTATACCTTCAATTTCTCAATCAACACGCTGACCCTGCTCTCCATGGTGCTGGCCATCGGTCTGGTGGTGGATGACGCTATCGTCATGCTGGAAAACATCTTCCGCCATATCGAGGAAGGTGTGCCACCTGTTCAGGCCGCTCTTCAGGGCAGCCGCGAGATCGGCTTTGCCGTTCTCGCCATGACCATCACCCTGGCCGCTGTTTATGTGCCGATTGGATTCATGACGGGGCGCACCGGGCGCCTGTTCACCGAATTCGCCCTGACCCTGGCCGGTGCGGTGGTCGTGTCGGGTTTCGTGGCACTCACGCTGACCCCCATGATGTGCTCGCGCATGCTTCATCACGAGAAAAAGCACAGCAAATTCTATAATCTGATCGAGACCTTTCTGGAGCGCTTGACCTCGGGCTATAAGCGCCAGCTTGCCCGCTCGCTCACCAAGCGTCCCATCGTGGTGGCGGCGGGACTTGCCGTCGCCCTGTCCTCGGTGCTTCTGATCTGGAGCCTGAAGGCCGAACTCTCGCCCTTGGAAGATCGCGGCACCATCATGTCGACGGCCATCGCGCCCGAAGGGGCAACCCTGGCCTATACCGACCGCTATCTGCGCCAAGTCGAGGCGATCATCGCCTCGATGCCGGAAACCGACCGTTTCATGGCAGTGGCCGGAGCCCCCGTGGTCTCGCAGGGCATCGCCTTCATGCGCCTTAAGGACTGGAAAGACAGAAAACGCAGCCAGATGGAGGTCGTCAAGGAGATGACGCCCAAGCTGCAGGCCATTCCCGGCGTCAATGCCTTTGCGGTCAATCCCGCCTCGCTGGGACAGAAGCCCAGCGAAAAGCCGGTGCAGTTCGTGGTGCAGACGCAGCTCAGTTATCCTGAGCTGCAAACCATGGTGCAGGCCCTGATTCAGGCGGCTGGCGAGTATCCCGGCCTGATGGCGCTCGATACCGATCTGCGTCTCAACAAGCCGCAATTGCGGGTGACGGTGAATCGCGAGAAGGTGGCCGATGTCGGCGCTTCGGTCGAGGCGGTGGGGCGCACGCTGGAAACCATGCTGGGCGGTCGCCAGATCACGCGCTTCAAGCGTGAGGGCAACCAGTATGACGTGATCGTCCAGGTGGCCGATGTCGATCGGCAGAATCCTGAGGATTTGTCCGCCATCTATGTTCGCGCCAGAGATGGACGCATCGTGCAACTGTCGAACCTTTTGGACATCACCGAGACGGTGGCACCCCGGGAACTCAACCATTTCAATCAGATGCGTTCGGCCACCATCACTGCCAACATCGCCCCCGGCTATGCCCTGGGCGAGGCCATCGCTTATCTTGAGACGGCGGCGGCGCGTGTGTTGCCCCAGGGCGCCCAGTTCGATTTCAACGGCCAGTCGCGCGAGTTCAAGACATCGCGCGCCGACATGATCCTCACCTTCGTCCTGGCTCTCTTCTTCATCTATCTGGTGCTGGCCGCCCAATTCGAAAGCTTCGTCGATCCCTTCGTCATCATGTTGACGGTGCCGCTGTCGATGACGGGCGCTCTGCTGGCGCTCAAATTGTCGGGAGGGACGCTGAATGTCTACAGCCAGATCGGCCTTGTGACTCTGGTCGGTCTGATCACCAAGCACGGCATTCTGATCGTGGAATTCTCCAACCAGCTTCAAGATCAGGGCAAGGCCAAGCTGGAGGCCGTGATCGAGGCGGCCACCTTGCGCCTGCGTCCCATCTTGATGACCACCGGGGCCATGGTTCTGGGCGCTCTGCCTTTGGCCCTGGGCAGTGGAGCGGGGGCGGAAAGCCGCAGCCAGATCGGCTGGGTGATCGTGGGCGGGCTGTTGCTGGGAACCGTGTTGACGCTGTTCGTCGTGCCCACCGCCTACACGTATCTTGCCCGCACGAGAGTGCCTTTCTCCGAAGATTCCGTCGGCGACACTGAGCCAGCTTGAGTCGCAGCATTCCCCGGGTTTGCCGTCCGAGTCGTTCGAGTCAGCAAGCCAGCCAGGACTGTTCAACCCAAAGACTGATGTCTTTGAAGGCACAGATGTTTGTTCTGTGGATAGTAAATTTGCAAGAAATCCGTCCTGAAAACTTCACTGGATGTGCGGCCGGTCTGAAACTAGGACAGGTATCGGTTGCTCATGAAGCCAAGGGGGTACGTCATGCATGCCGAGAAACACATCGTCGTCACGGATCACAGCAATCTCTTTCGCCGTCTGCTTCGGTTGATGCTGGAATCTGCTGGATTGCATCGCATCACCGAAACCGAACATTATCACGAAACCTTGAAAATATTGCGGACGCATAAGGTCGATCTGTTGCTCTTGGAGTATGAGTTGAACGGATTTTGCGGCCTTGATTTCATCCGCCAGATTCGCAGCGGTCAATCGGGCGTCAACAAGGAGGTGCCCATCATCGTTTTGACCGATCCTTTGGGCGAGGAATGGCTTGACCAAAAGATTGCCGGGCAAGTCATCGCAGCCGGGGCCAACGCCTGCCTGACCAAGCCGATCAGCATCAAGAAATTCCTGCCGCCGATTCTCGAAGCCTTGGCTCAGGAGCCTCATGTTGTTCACGAGCCGAAACATGTCGTGGCGCCCTTTGGCTTCGCAGCGGCCTTCCGCCAGAGCCTCGAGCGTCTCAACAATGTTTTCATGCCGGTACCGCAGATTTACTGACGCTTCTCTCGGGGAAGCCCGTTCAAGGCTTCCCCGAGCCTTATGACGACGCCTTCCCAATCGCCTGGCGCATCCTGGCGAAACAGGGTCATGGTGGGATACCAGGGGCTGTCAGAGCGCTTTTGCATCCAGCGCCAATCGGGCAGGGCGGGCAAAAGAAGCCAGCAGGGACGAGCCAAGGCCCCCGCCAGATGGGCTGTCGATGTGTCGACGGCAATCACCAGATCGAGATTTGCCAGCAGCCCGGCCGTGTCGCCCCAATGGGTCAGTCGCGGCCCGGCATTGGCCATCGGCAGCGCCTCGGCCCCAGCTTCGGGTTGGATAGCCATCCAGTCGATGCCTTTGATGTTCAGCAGCGGAGTCAGCAGCGCGGGCGAAAGCGAGCGGTTGGCATCGTTGGGATGGTTCGGATTGCCCCGCCAGACCAGCCCCGCTTTCACCCCTTCAAGTCCCGCCAATTCACGGCGCCAGAAATCCAGCCGGTCCTTGGGGGGATGAAGATAGGGCGTCTCGCCCGGAATGGTTTCCAAGCAGGTCTTCATGCGTCCCGGCACGGCCAGTAGCGGGGCGTGGGCGTCGAAGGGGGGCAGGGGATCGCCCTCGGCATAAAGGCCAGAAAGCCCCTTCAAGGAGGACAGGAGCGGGTGCAGGCTTCTTGGTGCCTGCAACAGAATCTTGATGCCTCTGGCCGCCAGCAAAGGAACATAGCGGCAGAACATGATCGTGTCGCCCAATCCCTGCTCGGCCCAGAGCAGCAAGGTGCGACCGACCATCTCCTCGCCATGCCAGGCGGGGGCCTGGAAATCCACGCGTTCAAGATCAAGCCCCGCCGCCTTCCAGCGCCATTCCGCCTCTGCCCAGCCTTCCTCGAAGCGGCCCAGGGTCAGAAGCGTCATGCCCAGATTGTAGCGCAACTGCGCATTGCAGGGGTCAAGCGCTGCGGCTTGACGGTAGAAGGTCAGGCTTTCTTCGAATTCCCCGCAATCTTGCAGGAGATTTGCCAGATTGACCTTGACATCCGCATGACGAGGCATCAGCGATGCGGCGGTGGAAAGGGCGTCTATGGCGCCATGAAGATCGCCCAGGGCTTTTCTGGCCAGTCCAAGGGCGGCCAATCGCAGTCCATCCTCGGGCACCTTGTCTCTGCATGAGTCCAGCCAGGCCACGGCTTCTTGGGGACGGCCCAAGGAAAGGGCGCAAAGCCCCATGAGAAGGGCGGCCCCTCCATGCTGGGGAAGGGCGGCCAGAAGCGATCTGGCCAGTCCCTCTGCCTTTTTCAGCAGGCCTTGGTTGAACGCCGCATGGGCATCCCGATAGCTTTCGTCAGCCCAAGCCAGCAGCTTGTCTGTCATGAAGGCCTCTGGCATTTTATGTCGAACAAATGATAAAATGGCCGAAATACAGTCATTCTAACTAGCCTTTAAAGGATGTGAGACCGACATGAACGGGCATTCGATCTCCTGGAGCAGCTATACCATGCTCATTGCCGACGACAATTCCCATTTCCGTTGGCTGATGCGCTCGTTCCTGACCAAATTCGGCGTCGGCAGCATCGTCGAGGCGGGCAATGGCGCCGATGCTCTTCAGGTTCTGCACAAGACGCCGGTCGATGTGGCTCTGGTCGATATCGGCATGGAACCGATCAATGGCTTGTGGTTCGTGCAGATGTACAAGAATGACAACGAGATCATGAATCGCAACATGATCTGCCTTCTGGTAACCGGGAATGCCACGCCCGAAAACATCAAAACTGCTTTGTCCTCGGGCGTCAAGGATGTGATCAGCAAGCCTTTGTCGGCCAAAACCCTGGAAGATCGCCTGAAGCGTCACCTGGTCCGCTATCCCGGCCGGAGCTAGCTTAGTGGACGAATCCCTGGGCGCTCTTTCAAAGACTGCTCTTGCAACGTTCTTCGCAGCCAGCCCCTTGGGCGTGGCCCTTGCCGATTTCCAGAACAGACGGATTCTCTGGGCCAATTCACGCTTTCAAAAACTTTACAACAGCCTTGTGCCCGGCGATGCCGAGCGATTCTTCTCCCTCCTCTCGGGTCAGCATCGCCACGATTTTACGTTGGCGAGTTCGAAAATCACCTCTGTGCCTCATGATCAGGGATGTTGCCTGGTCTGGGCCAGCGGCGGGCTGGGCGATACCGAGCGGCGCTTGGAGGATTACCGTGAAATGGAAGAGGTGCTGCGCGCCAGCGAGGAGCGCTACCGCACCATCATCGATTCGACCAGTGAAGGCTTTTGGATGATCGACGGGGCCACACGGGTCACCATCGACGTCAATCAATCGCTTTGCGACATACTGGGCTATTCCAGGGAGGACATGCTGGGCATGAAACCCTCGGATTTCGTCGAGGGCGAGAATCAGCAGATCATGGCGACGCAGGCCGATGCCATCTTGCAAAACGGACGCTGCGACTTTGATGTCGATCTCAAAACGCGCGATGGACGAAGCATTCCCTGCCATTTCAAGGCGGCGCGTTTCTACGACCCGCTGCTTCAGGCCCTGCAGGCCTTTGCCTTCATCACCGACATTACACCCAGAAAAGAGGCCGAGCGCGCCCTTAAAGTCTCCAAGGAAGAGGCCGAGGCTGCCGCCAAGGCCAGGGCCGAATTTCTGGCCGTGATGAGCCACGAGATCAGGACACCCATGAACGGCGTTATGGGCATGACCAGATTGCTGCTGGACCTTCCCTTGGGCGAACGTCAGCGCAATTGCGCCGAAACCATTCAGCATGCGGGCGAGTCCCTGATGGGATTGCTCAACGATATTCTCGATCTCTCAAAGGTCGAGGCGGGAAAACTTGTCCTTGAGGAAATATCCTTCAATCCCAATCAGTTGATCGGCGAGTTGCGCCAGCTCATGGCCCCCAGGGCGGCCGAGAAGAAGCTTCAATTACTGACCCGCATTGATAGCGGCCTGCCCCCCCTTCTCAAGGGGGACCCATCCCGTTTGCGTCAGGTGCTTTTGAACCTTCTCAGCAATGCCCTCAAATTCACTGAGCGGGGTAGCATCACCCTTTCCCTTGATTCACTTGGGCGCGGCGAGAGGCATCAAGTGCGTTTGCGATTCTCGGTGGCCGATACCGGCATCGGCATCGCTCCGGATGTTCAGGAAATGCTGTTTTCCGAATTCGCCCAGGCCGACGCATCGATCGCCAGGCGTTTCGGCGGAACCGGCCTGGGCCTTGCCATCAGCGCCCGCCTCGCCGAGGCCATGGGCTCCAAAATTGAAATTTCCAGCCAGCCCGGCCAGGGCAGCTTGTTCTGGATCGATCTTGAGATGCCCCTTGGCGAGACTGTGGCGCTGAATCATGCCAGCCCCGTCCGTGTGTCGCCCCTGACGATTCTGGTGGCGGAGGACAATGCCATCAACCGCCAGGTCATTTCCGGCATTCTGGAAAACCGTGGACATACGGTTCACTTGGTCGAGGATGGTGCGCAGGCCGTTTCAGCTCTCGATATGGGACAGTTCGATGCTGTGTTGATGGATGGCTGGATGCCGGTGATGGATGGGATCGAAGCCACGCGCCAGATCAGGGCACTTTCCAACGCCCTCAAGGCAGGAACCCCCATCATCGCCATGACGGCCAATGTGTCCGAAGAGGATATTCAATCCTATCTGAACGCCGGAATGAACGATGTTCTGGGCAAACCCATCGATCTGGAGGCGCTGGATCAGGCGCTCTTACGTGTTTCCAAGCACACCAAGGAAGAGAGTTTGCCACAAGCAAACCCCTCTTCTTCTGAATTGGGACAAGCCCCTGCGCTTGCTTTGCCTTCCGGTGCGGTTCTGGATGACGATATCCTTCTGCAGCTTCTAGACACGCTGGGTCTGGAACGGCTGGAGGAGGGGTTGTCGGCACTGCCCCCGCATTGGCGGGAACGCGCCCAATTAATTGCCAAAGCGGCTAAACAAGATGACCGCACCAAGCTGGCCCGTCTTGCCCACGATCTGAAGGGGACTTCGGGCAGTTTCGGTCTGGCCGGATTGGCCGACTATGCGCAGTTGATTGAAGTACAGGCAAGACTTGGCGGTAACGGCAATGATCTGACCTTTCTGACCGAACAATTGGGGAAAGCAGTCGAGCAGGCAATCCTGGCTCTCGATTCGTGGCGATTATCCCAGAAGTAACTCTTTGATGCTTTTTAGGGCCGTCGCTTGACATTATCGGTGTTGACGTTTACGTAAAGAAGAGCCGAGAGCAAGCTCCTCATTGCCAAAATCTCGGCGGAGGCAAAGAATAAAAACACAAAGCAGAAGACGCCCAGGATGGAGTGACCGGCTTGCCCGAGGATGGAAGCAAGAAACACGCGGCCATAAAGCCGCTGAAACTCAAGCATAAGCTGCGTTTCGTAACCGCAGCCTCTCTGTTCGATGGCCATGACGCCTCGATCAACATCATGCGTCGTATCTTGCAATCCTCGGGGGCCGAGGTGATTCATCTCGGTCATAACCGCTCGGCAGAGGATGTGGTCAGCGCCGCCATCGACGAAGATGTGCAGGCCATCGCCGTCAGTTCCTATCAGGGCGGCCATGTCGAGTATTTCAAATACATGATCGATCTTTTGAAAGACCGGGGCCGGTCCAGCATCAAGCTGTTCGGCGGTGGCGGCGGCGTGATTGTCGATGCCGAGGTCGAAGAATTGCATGCCTATGGGGTCGAGCGCATCTATAGCCCCGATGACGGCCACCGGATGGGGCTTCAGGGCATGATCAACGACATGCTGAGGCGGGCCGATTTCGATCCGGGAAAAGACGGCGTTCCTGCCTTGAAGAATCTTTCCGACAAGGCCCAGCTTGCCCGGCTGATCACGGCGCTGGAAAACGGTAAATTGGATGCCAAAACGAGGAAAGGCCTGTCCGATTTGGCCAAGAAGCAGGGCTTTGTTCCGGTGCTGGGCATTACGGGCACGGGTGGGGCTGGAAAATCATCGCTGACTGACGAGGTGATACGACGTTTCCGTTTGGATGATGCGAACGTCAAGATCGCCATTCTGGCGGTCGATCCCACCAAGCGAAAGACGGGCGGCGCTCTTTTAGGCGACCGCATTCGCATGAATGCCATTCACGGCCCCCAAGTCTATATGCGCTCGATTGCGACCAGGGATGCCGGAGCCGAGGTTCCCGCCTTCGTGGCCAATGCCGTTCTGGCCTGCAAGGCGGCTGGCTTCGATCTGGTCATTGTCGAGACGCCGGGCATCGGGCAGGGCAATTCGGCCATCGTTGAACTGGTCGATGCGTCGCTTTATGTCATGACTCCGGAATTCGGAGCCGCCAGCCAGCTTGAAAAGATCGAGATGCTGGATTTCGCCGATCTGGTGGCGATCAACAAGTTTGACCGCAAGGGCGCCCAGGATGCGCTGCGTGATGTGCGCAAGCAGGTCAGCCGCAACCGCGAAGCCTTCAACCAGCCCCCGGAAAGCATGCCTGTTTTCGGCACCATCGCCTCGCGCTTCAACGATCAGGGGGTCACAGCACTTTATCTCGATCTGCGCACGTTGCTGAGCGAGAAGGGGGCCAAGCTTGCCAAGACCCGCTTTGCCTCCGTGCCCAAGCGCTGTTCCGAAACCGGTGCCGCCATCGTGCCGCCAGCACGCGTGCGCTATCTGGCGGAAATTTCCGAAGCCGTTCGCGGCTATCATCGCACGGTCAAGGAACAATCCCAATTGGCCCGCGAGCTTCAGCAGCTTAAGGAAAGCCAGCGCATGCTGGGCAAGCGCTCCAAAGAGATCGATGCCGAGATCGAAAAGCGCGAGACCACGTTCGACCCCAGGGCCAGGAAGCTGCTTGAGCTTTGGCCCAAGGTGCAGAAAAGCTATTCCGGCGACGACTATGTGGTGAAGATCAGAGACAAGACGATCTGCACCCAACTGACCGCCAGTACGCTGTCTGGCACGAAGATACCCAAGGTCGTGTTGCCCAAGTGGAAAGATCACGGGACATTGCTGGAATGGATGCTGAAGGAGAATCTGCCCGGCACCTTTCCCTATACGGCAGGTGTTTTTGCCTTCAAGCGCGAGAACGAGGACCCCACCCGCATGTTCGCGGGCGAGGGCGACGCCTTTCGCACCAACGCCCGCTTCAAGTATCTGTCCAAGGATTCTGAAGCCAAGCGCCTGTCCACCGCCTTCGATTCCGTCACCCTTTACGGCAATGATCCGGGCGAACGCCCGGACATCTACGGCAAGATCGGCAATTCCGGTGTCAGTATCGCAACGCTTGACGATATGAAGGTGCTGTATTCCGGCTTTGATCTGACCAATCCCATGACCAGCGTGTCGATGACCATCAACGGCCCGGCGCCGATGATTCTGGCCATGTTTTTCAACACCGCCATCGATCAGAAGATCGACAAATTCATCGCCGACAATGGCCGCGAGCCGACCGAGGGCGAGGCCTTGAAGATACGCGAATGGGTTTTGCAAAATGTGCGCGGCACCGTGCAGGCCGATATTCTGAAGGAAGATCAGGGACAGAACACCTGCATCTTCTCGACGGAATTCGCGTTGAAGCTGATGGCCGACATTCAAGAATATTTCGTGGGGAATTGCGTGCGCAATTTCTACTCGGTCTCTATCTCGGGCTATCACATTGCCGAAGCCGGGGCCAATCCGATCAGCCAATTGGCTTTCACCTTGGCCAACGGCTTCACCTATGTCGAAGCCTATCTGGCCAGGGGCATGCGCATCGACGATTTCGCGCCCAACCTGTCCTTCTTCTTCTCGAACGGCATGGACCCCGAATATACGGTGATCGGGCGTGTGGCTCGGCGTATCTGGTCGGTTGCCATGCGCTTCAAGTACGGTGCTGCCGAACGGTCGCAGAAGCTGAAATACCATATCCAGACCTCGGGCCGTAGCTTGCATG
Source organism: Alphaproteobacteria bacterium (assembly GCA_015232335.1). Lineage (GTDB taxonomy): Bacteria > Pseudomonadota > Alphaproteobacteria > Rhodospirillales > WMHbin7 > WMHbin7. Next base: position 42,577 of record JADFZV010000020.1, read on the forward strand.
CCCAGGAAATGGACTTCAACGACATCCGCACGACGTTACAGGCCTTGATCGCCATCTACGACAATTGCAATTCGCTGCACACCAATGCCCATGACGAGGCCTATACCACGCCCACGGTGGAATCGGTGCGCCGCGCCATGGCGATACAGATGATCATCAACCGCGAATGGGGCCTGGCCAAGAACGAGAATCCCAATCAGGGTAGTTTCATTATCGACGAACTGACCGATCTGGTGGAAGAGGCCGTGCTGTTGGAGTTCGAGCGCATCGCCGAGCGCGGCGGCGTGCTGGGTGCCATGGAAACCGGCTATCAGCGCGGCAAGATTCAAGACGAAAGCCTTTACTACGAGCATAAGAAGCATGACGGTTCTTATCCCCTTATCGGAGTGAACACCTTCCTCAATCCAGCCCCCGAGGCGGCAAGGCCGGTTGTGCTGTCGCGCTCTAGCGAGGAAGAGAAGCAGGGCCAGATCAAAAGGCTTCATGGCTTTCAAAAGCGCAATGCCAAACCGGCCAAGCTGGCTTTATCCAATCTGCAGAAGGCCGCCATCGAGAACGGCAATTTGTTTGCCCAGTTGATGGAAGCCGTTCGGGTCTGTTCCCTGGGCCAAATTACGGATGCCCTGTTCGAGGTGGGCGGCCAATATCGGCGGAACATGTAGCCAGAAACAAAAATGGCTCTTCGATGTTTTAAGTGGAATCCAGCATAATTTACCCTCGTCTTGGCCGGGCTTGACCCGGCCATCCACGTTGTGTCTTCAAAGATGTACTGTCCGCAAGGCGTGGATGCCCGGCACAAGGCCGGGCATGACGGTTTGTTTTGCGAATATCAGGCTCTTTTGCAAATCCACGTCAAACGTTGAAGAGCCAACAAAAAAAGGCCGGGATTTCCCGGCCTTTTGATTGGCAAAAGCCAACGCTTCCTTGCTGCTATTTGCGGCCCTTGCGAGCCCCGGGCTTGCGGCCTAGGCCGATTTTCTTGGCGAAATCAGAGCGCTGTGCGGCGTAATTGGGCGCCACCATGGGATAATCGGCCCCCAGGCCCCATTTGGCCCTGTATTCATCAGGGTTCATGCCGTAGGTGGTGCGCAAATGGCGCTTCAACATCTTGAGCTTCTTGCCATCTTCAAGGCAAACGATGTGGTCGGGGAAGATCGAGCGCTTGGGATTAACGGCGGGCTTCTGGGCCTCGACCTTCACGTCCACGCCGCTTTCAAGCAGGCCGGTGAAGGTGGCAAAAACCATTTCGATGATTTCCGAAATCTGTGCAGAGGGTAATGGGTTCTTGCCGACGTAAGCCGACACCACTTCTCCTGACAGGCGGAGCATTTCTTGTCTGCTCATTTTCTGTTCAACTTTGTCGGTCATGGAACTAAGCCCTGAAAGATGCACTGGATTGCGTACTCATACATATATTTGGAACGAGTGTCAATTTGATCGAAGGCAGTAATGAGTAATAAGTATTTTGATCGCTCTGAAACTTCAGTGTTTTTGTCTAGAGTTGCTTTGGCAGTTGTAGGTTTTACGTGTATTCTCGTTGATTTGTTGCGCGAATGTCGTTTAATACTGATGCCGTAATGGTAGATTTTTATCCCGGATGCTGAGAAACCCAGTATAATCTAGAATCAGACTTGATGCTAACTTAATCGCCTGTATTCCAAGGAAACTTTTTGTATTAAGCCCTCGCGACCCTAGGCCTTCCTATAATGTCGGCCCTTTAGTGACATGGATTGAGGCCCGCTTTTAAATCGGCCCCCCGGTTGGCAAGCCCCACCGATATATGGTAGTTAAAACCCAGCCAGTTCCCCGAACCCTAGCAGGATGTAGTTCCGGACATGCCGCGCGATGTCATTGCCCTTGCCTCGGATCACGGCGGCGTCGATTTGAAGTCGCTGCTGAAAGACGAGTTGCTGAAGACGGGGCATGATCTGCTTGATCTGGGAACCGAAGGCCCCCAATCCGTCGATTATCCGGATTTCGCCGAAGCCATGGCCGAGGCCATCCGCTCGGGCAAGGCCAAAAACGGCGTTCTGATTTGTGGCACCGGAATCGGCATTTCGATCGCCGCCAACCGCTATCCCTTCATCCGCGCCGCCCTGGTCAATGATGCCACGACGGCCCGTCTGGCCCGCAGCCACAACGACGCCAATGTGCTGGTGTTGGGTGGGCGCACCATGGGGGCGGAAGTCGCCAAGGATTGCCTGAAGATTTTTCTTGAAACCCCCTTTGAAGGCGGACGCCATGCAAGGCGCGTCGAAAAGATGGGGCTTGCCCGTACCTGACTTAAGCTTCTGACACCAAGGACAGTTATCCGATGACTCTCATGCATGGTTTCTTCACCAAGACGCTTTTTGAATCCGATCCCGAGATCGCCAAGTCGATAGCCGAGGAGCTTTCGCGCCAGCAAGACCAGATCGAGCTGATCGCCTCTGAGAACATCGTCTCCAAGGCGGTGCTGGAAGCCCAAGGCTCGATCATGACCAACAAATATGCCGAGGGCTATCCCGCCAAGCGCTATTACGGCGGCTGCGAGTTTGTCGATGTTGCCGAGGCCCTGGCCATCGAGCGCGCCAAAAAACTGTTCGATTGTCAGTATGCGAATGTTCAACCGCATTCGGGATCGCAGGCCAATCAGGGCGTGTTCATGGCCCTGGCCCAGCCCGGCGACATCATCATGGGCATGAGCCTGGCGGCAGGCGGGCATCTCACCCACGGCGCTTCGGTCAATCAGTCGGGGAAATGGTTCAAGGCCGTCCAATATGGTGTGCGCAGGCAAGATTGCCAGATCGATTTCGACGAGGTCGAAAAGCTGGTGCAAGAGCATAAGCCCAAGATTCTGATCGCGGGCGGTTCGGCCTATCCGCGCGTTATCGATTTCGCCCGCATGCGCGCCATCGCCGATTCCGTCGGGGCCTATCTGATGGTGGACATGGCCCATTTCGCTGGCCTGGTGGCGGGCGGTGTGCATCCCAGCCCGCTTCCCCACGCCCATATCGTCACCACCACCACCCACAAGACGCTGCGCGGGCCTCGGGGCGGCATGATCCTTTCCAATGACGAAGAGATCGGCAAGAAGATTAATTCGGCCATTTTCCCGGGCATTCAGGGCGGCCCGCTGATGCATGTCATCGCAGCCAAGGCGGTGGCTTTCGGCGAGGCCTTGCGCCCCGAATTCAAGCTCTACGCCAAGCAGGTCAAGGAAAACGCCGCCGCACTGGCCGACCGTTTGATGAAGCGCGGCCTTGATATCGTTTCAGGCGGTACGGATACGCATCTGATGCTGGTCGATCTGCGCCCGAAATCGCTGACCGGCAAGGCGGCCGAGGCCAGCCTGGAGCGCGCCGGGCTTACCTGCAACAAGAACGGCATTCCCTTCGATCCCGAGAAGCCCACCATCACTTCGGGCATTCGTTTGGGCTCACCCGCCGCCACGACAAGGGGTTTGGGCAAGGCCGAGTTCGAACAGATCGGCGATCTGATCGGCGATGTGCTGGATGGTTTGAGCCGACAGGGCGACGACAATTCGGCGGCAGAGAAGGCGGCGCGTTCGCGCGTGGCCGAACTGTGCCGCAAATATCCAATCTATTGAGGGGAGAGAAGTCATGCGTTGTCCGTTTTGCGGCTACGAGGATACACAAGTCAAAGACTCGCGCCCGACCGACGATAATTCGGCGATCAGGCGCCGGCGCTATTGCCCCTCTTGCGGGTCGCGCTTCACCACCTTCGAACGCGTTCAACTGCGCGAACTGACGGTGGTTAAGAAGAACGGCCAGAAGGTTTCCTTCGACCGCGACAAGCTGGCCCGGTCGATCGATATCGCGGTCAGAAAGCGCCCGGTCGACCCTGAGCGCGTGGAGCGGGTGGTCAATTCCATTCAGCGCCGCCTGGAAAGCTCGGGCGAGAACGAGATTCCTTCGTCGATGATCGGCGAGTTGGTGATGGAAGCCCTGGCCAGCCTTGATCCGGTGGCCTATGTCCGCTTCGCCTCGGTCTACAAGAACTTCCGCGAGGCCAAGGATTTCGAGGAATTCATCGGATCGCTGGGCGGGCTTGGACATCTGGTGTCGGGTGACCGACTCAAAGACTGATAGCGCCCATATGCGGGCCGCGCTGGGCCTGGCCCGGCGCGTCCTTGGCCTCGTCTGGCCCAATCCGGCGGTCGGCTGCGTTCTGGTTAAGGACAGGCGCGTCGTCGGGCGGGGCTGGACCCAGCCCGGCGGCAGGCCCCATGCCGAAACCGAAGCCCTGGCCTTTGCCGGAGCGGAGGCGCAGGGGGCTACGGCCTATGTCACGCTGGAGCCCTGTTCGCATCACGCAAAAACCCCGCCCTGCGCCCTGGCCTTGATCGAGGCTGGGATCAGGCGGGTCGTTGTGGCGCTGGAGGATCCCGATCCCCGCGTCTCCGGTCGTGGGCTTGATCTGCTGGAAAAGGCGGGCATCAAGGTCGATGTCGGGCTGTTGGAAGACGAGGCCCGAGTCCTCAATGCCGGTTTCTTCAGCCGGGTGCAGAAGCACCGTCCCCTGGTGACGCTGAAGCTGGCCACCACGCTGGATGGACGCATCGCCACCCATGCCGGAGAAAGCCGCTGGATCACCGGCAGCCAGGCCCGTCAGGCAGCGCATCTGTTGCGGGCCAGCCACGATGCCGTGATGGTGGGGGCGGGGACGGCGCTGGCCGACGATCCCATGCTGACCTGCCGCCTGCCGGGGTTGGAGCAGGCCAGTCCGGTGCGGATCGTGGTGGATGGGCGTTTGCGCACGCCGCTGACTAGCGCCTTGGTGAAATCGGCCAGAAGCCATTCCTTTTGGCTGATCACGCTGGAGCAGGGGCCCAAAGCCAGGCACAAGGTTTTCGAGGAGGCCGGGGTGCGCCTGATCGATGTGCCGCCCGAGGAAAGCGGCTCACCCGATCTTAAAGCCGCCTTCAGGAAATTGGGGGATGCGGGTCTGACCCGCGTGTTGGTCGAGGGGGGGGCGCATCTGGCGGCGGCCCTGATGCGAGCCGATCTGGTCGACCGGCTGGTCTGGTTCCATGCGCCAGGCATCATGGGCAGCGACGGCATTGCAGCCCTGGCCGCCTTTGGCGTTGACCGGCTGGATGGCATGCCCCGCTTCAAGCGGCAAGGTGTGCGCGCCCTGGGCGACGATATCGAGGAAGTTTACGAAAGAATCTTGGAGGATTGAGGCTTATGTTTACCGGTATCATTACCGATCTTGGCAGTGTGAAGGGCCTGGAAAAGCGCCCGGGCGGCGAAGTGCGTTTCGAGATCGCAACCACCTACAAGGCTGAGGCAATTCCCCTGGGCGCCTCGATTGCTCATAACGGCGTTTGCCTGACCCTGGTCGAGACCGGCCCCGGCTGGTTCGCCGTCTTTGCCTCGCTGGAGACGCTGGACAAAACCACCCTGGGCGGCTGGCAGGTGGGAAGTCCGGTCAATTTGGAGCGCGCTTTGAAGGTCGGCGACGAGCTGGGCGGCCATATCGTTTCCGGCCATGTTGATGGGGTGGGGACCGTGGTCTCCATCGAACCCGAGGGGGAATCGCTGCGCTTTACCTTCGAGGTTCCTGAAAGCATTGAGAAATTCATCGCCCCCAAGGGATCGGTGGCCATCGACGGGGTCTCGCTGACCGTCAACGAGGTCAATGGCCGCTTGTTCGGGGTCAACATCATTCCACATACCTGTAAAGTCACCACTTTCGGCCAGTATAAGCCCGGTGATCGGGTAAACCTGGAAATCGACATGCTGGCACGCTATGTTGCGCGCCTTCTGCTCAAGGACTGAGGATTAATTAAGTGTCTCACGCCGATTATCTGTCGCCCATAGAAGAGATCATCGAAGACGCCCGCCAGGGCCGCATGGTCGTGTTGGTCGATGACGAAGACCGCGAGAATGAGGGCGATCTGGTCATTCCCGCCCAGCATGCCTCGGCCGAGAACGTCAATTTCATGGCCAAGTACGGGCGCGGCCTGATCTGCCTGACCCTGCCCCGCGAGCGCATCGAGGCGCTTGAGCTGCCCTTGATGAGCCGCGACAACGGCACGCGCCACCAGACCGCCTTTACCGTCAGCATCGAGGCCCGCGAGGGGGTGACAACCGGCATTTCGGCGGCTGATCGGGCGCGCACCATCAGCGTTGCCATCGATCCCAAGGCCAGCAAATACGATATCGTGACGCCGGGCCATGTCTTTCCCCTGATGGCCAGGGACGGCGGCGTTCTGGTCAGGGCCGGGCACACCGAGGCGGCGGTCGATATCGCGCGTCTGGCCGGGCTCAATCCATCGGGCGTGATCTGCGAGATCATGAACGAGGACGGCACCATGGCGCGTCTGCCCGATCTGGTGATCTTCGCGCAAAAGCATGGCCTTAAGATCGCCACCATCGCCGATCTGATCGCCTATCGCAGGCGCTATGACAAGATCGTCAAGCGCGAGATCACCTCGGCGCTGTCGTCCATCTATGGCGGCGACTGGATGATGCATCTCTATGTCAACACGGTGGCTTATGCCGAGCATATCGCCCTGGTCAAGGGCGACCTGAAGGCGCCGGGTCCGGTGATGGTGCGCGTCCATGCGCTTAAGGTGCTGGACGATGTGCTGGGCGACAAATCCGCCGGGCGCGGGGGTGAATTGCACAGCGCCATGAACATGATCGCAGGCGAGGGGCGCGGCGTGGTGATTCTCATCCGCGAGCCCATGCCGACCAGCCTGTCCGACCGTATCCGGGCCCGTGAAGGGGTGGCGCCGCCCGTCGAGTTGCGCGATTATGGCGTGGGCGCTCAGATTTTGCTCGATCTGGGAATCAAGGATATGATCCTGCTTTCGAATACCAAGCGAACCATCGTGGGGCTGGCCGAAGGATACGGTCTCAATGTGGTCGAGCAACGTCCTATCACCATTGCATAGGAGCATGATGTCATGGCTGGTTTAAGCATTCTGATCGTCGAGGCCCGCTTCTACGATGACATCAGCGACCATCTGGTTCACGGCGTCGTGCAGGAACTGGCCGCCGTGGGGGCTGGCTACAAGCGAGTCATCGTGCCCGGCATCTACGAGATTCCCGCCGCCATCCGCTATGCCGTGCGGGCGATGGAGCTGCGCGCCACCGACGAGCGCTATTCGGGTTATATCGCGCTGGGCTGCGCCATCAAGGGCGAGACGGATCATTACGAACATATCAGCAGTTCGACCATCCGCACCCTGCATGATCTGTCCATCCAGTACACGCTGGCCCTTGGCAACGGCATTCTGACCTGCCAGACCGAGGATCAGGCCTGGGAACGCGCCCGCGTCGATGGGCGCAATTTCGGCGGTCAGGCGGCCAGGGCCTGCCTGCGCATGATCGAGATCAAGCGTGACCTGCGCCTGATTCCGAAATGACCGATTCCAAACCCAGAACGCCTTTGCCCCGCAGGCGGGCCGTGGCGCGCCTGATGGCCGTGCAAGCACTTTACCAGATGATGCTGTCAGGCCAGAGCGACGACGAGGTGCTGGCCCAGCATCTGGCCCAGCCGGTCCGGCTTGAGACCGAGGATGTGGATTCCGGCATGGAAATCGCCGAGCCGGATGCGCCCCATTTCGTTTCCGTCGTGCGCGACGTCACCCAAAAAGCCGCCGATCTTGATTTGATGATCGCAGGCAGCCTGTCGGCGGGTTGGGATCTTCCCCGCGTGGAACCTTTGCTGCATGCCATCCTGCGGGCCGGAGCGGCGGAACTGTGGATGGGCAAGGCCGATCTGCCCCCCAAGGCGGTGATTAGCGAATATACCGATCTGGCGCGCAGCTTTTACGAAGGCCCCGAGGTGGGATTGGTGAATGCCGTCCTTGATCGCCTGGCCAAGACGCTGCACGAGGGAAAATAGGCAGCGCGACATTCCGGCTTGGATGCGCAAAAACGATCCGCAGTGAGGGAGAGAGCTGCTTGGCTGAAAAAAACCTGGGCGAGTTCGAGTTGATCGAGAAACTGTTCGCGCCCTTGGCCGATGGTTTTCCCGGTGCTTTGAATCTTAAAGACGATGCGGCATTGGTGGCGGTCTCGCCGGGCTGTCGTCTGGTCGTCACCACCGATGCCCTGGTGGCGGGCGTGCATTTTCGCCCAGATGATCCGCCCGATCTGGTGGCCAGGAAGGCGCTTCGGGTCAATCTGTCCGATCTTGCCGCCATGGGGGCGAAGCCCCTGGGGCTTCTGGTCGCCGCCTGTTTTCCCAAGGTGTCAGGCGAGGCCTGGCTGACCGCCTTTGCCAAGGGCCTGGCCCAGGACAAGGCCGAATTCAACGTGCCCATCATCGGCGGAGACACCGTCTCTACCCCTGGGCCTTTCACCCTGGCGGTGACGGCCTTGGGCGAGGTGGAAGAGGGGCGCGCCTTCAAACGCTCGGGCGCTCGGGCCGGTGACGCGATTCTGGTTTCCGGCACCATCGGCGACGGCGCCTTGGGCCTCGATGCGCTGGAGGGAAAGCTCGACTTTCTGTTCGAAGACGAGCGCAAATGGCTGGCCGAGCGGTATCTGCTGCCCAGGCCGCGCCTCGATCTGGGCCAAGCCCTGGCGGCCAAGCGTCTGGTGCATGCCGGAATGGATATTTCAGACGGGCTGTTGGCCGATCTTGGTCATATCGCCAGGGCTTCAGGCCTTGCGGCCATCGTTGAAACGGTGAAAATCCCGCTATCCTCTCCGACCAGAGCCGCCCTCAAGGCCGATTCAAACCGCATGGCGCAGATTCTGGGCGGTGGCGACGATTACGAACTTCTGCTGACCGCGGCGCCCCAGGATGTGCCCGCTTTGCAAGAGATTGCCCAGTCCTGCCGGTTAAGCTTGACCGTGATCGGGCGCATGGAGGAAGGTGAGGGGGTTCGGGCCATCGATGCCGCAGGGGTTTCGCTTGCGGCGGGTCCTTCGGGGTGGCGGCATTTTTAGCGTTTTTATCGGCTTATCGGGGTTGGGAAAAAATGAAGAAGCTTGTCATTCTGATCGTCGCCCTGGTTCTTCTGGGCGGGGGCGCGGTCGGCGCCATGGCCGTGTTCGGCATCGGCCCCTTCGCCAAGCAGGAAAACAAGGCGGCCCCGCCGCCGCCGCCAGTGGCCAAGACCAGTTTTCTCGACATGGAATCGCTTTCGATTCCCGTTTTCATCATCGATCAGAAGCCCCGTCAGGTGTTCATGACCTTGCGACTCGAAATTCAAGACGGCGAGCGCAGGAAGGTTGAGGCCATGATGCCCAGAATCCGCGACAACATTTTGACCGATTTGCATAAAGTGCTGCCGGATCATCTGAAGAACCGCAAATCGACCGATCTGACCTTGATCAAACCCCGCATGGTCGCCGCTGCGGCGAAGGCCCTGGGACCGGGAATCGTCCATGATGTTCTGGTCGTCGAGATATTTGAACGCTGATTTGTGTATTAGCGATATTTTATATGCGTTGATTTCCTGTGTATTTCGGCAGCCCCCACCCGCCAGGGTGGGGTAGAGCCACCTAAATACGTAAGTGTTGGGTTGCTAAAGCCCCGGCAATCTGGCAATTTCCCCACCATTCCGGGGCCGGGCGATTCTTGATCTTTCCGGCTTCGGGCAGGGGCTATTTTTTCTTCCGACTTCAACTCGCTCTGGGAATCAACAACCATGTCGTCATTCGCTCTGGTTATCGCCTGCGGGCTGCTTGCGCTGCTCTACGGCGCTTATGCCACCAAATCCATTCTGGCCGCCTCGGCCGGCAACGAGCGCATGCAGCAGATTGCTGCCGCCGTTCAGGAAGGGGCCAGTGCCTACCTCAATCGCCAGTATCGCACCATCGCCATCGTCGGCGTGGTCATCGCCATTCTGATCGCAGCACGCCTGGGCATCCATGTGGCGCTCGGTTTCGTGATCGGCTCGGTGCTTTCGGGCGCCGCCGGTTATGTCGGCATGAACATTTCCGTGCGCGCCAATGTGCGCACGGCGGATGCGGCCCGCACGGGCGGCATGCAATACGCCCTCGACATCGCCTTCAAGTCGGGCGCCATCACCGGCCTCTTGGTGGTTGGTCTCGGCATTCTGGGCGTTGCCGGATATTTCGGCGTTCTCATGGCCTGGAAGCCGGGTGAGACCCGCACCATCATGGAAGCCCTGGTGGCTCTGTCCTTCGGCGCCTCCTTGATCTCGATCTTCGCGCGACTGGGCGGCGGCATCTTCACCAAGGGTGCCGATGTCGGCGCCGACCTCGTCGGCAAGGTTGAAGCAGGCATCCCCGAGGATGATCCCCGCAACCCCGCCGTGATCGCCGACAATGTGGGCGACAATGTGGGCGACTGCGCCGGTATGGCCGCCGACCTGTTTGAGACCTATGCCGTGACCATGGTGGCCACCATGCTGCTGGCGACCATCTTCTTCACCGGCCCGGTCATGGACAGCATGATGATGCTGCCGCTGATCATCGCGGGCGTGTGCATCCCGGCTTCGGTGGTGGGCACCTTCTTCGTCAAGCTGGGAAGCGACAACAAGATCATGAAGGCTCTGTACAAGGGCCTGGTCGCTACTGGCGTCATCTCGGCGGCACTGGTCGGCGTTTCGATCTACATGACGGTCGGTTTCTCCGAAGTCTTCACGACGGGCGCTTCCAGCTTCACCGGGCGCGATCTGTATCTCTGCGCGCTCCTGGGTCTGGTGGTTACCGGCCTGATCGTGTGGATCACAGAATATTACACCGGCACGGGCTATCGTCCCGTGACCAGCATCGCCAATTCATCGGTCACCGGCCACGGCACCAACGTCATTCAGGGCCTGGCGGTATCGATGGAATCGACGGCGCTGCCGGTTCTGGTGATTTCGGGCGGCATCATCGTCGCCTATGCTTTGGCGGGCCTGTTCGGCATCGCCATCGCCGCCACGACCATGCTGGCTCTGGCCGGTTTCATCGTGGCTCTCGACGCCTATGGCCCGGTGACGGACAACGCGGGCGGCATCGCTGAAATGAGCGACATGCCCAAGGACATCCGCAAGATCACCGACGCCCTGGACGCCGTGGGCAATACCACCAAGGCCGTCACCAAGGGTTATGCCATCGGTTCGGCCGGTCTGGCCGCCCTGGTGCTGTTTGCCGCCTACACCGAAGATCTCAAGCACTACTTCCCGACGCTTGATATCAAGTTCGAACTGTCCGATCCCTTCGTGGTCATCGGCCTGTTCCTGGGCGGCATGCTGCCCTATCTGTTCGGCTCGATGGGCATGATGGCGGTGGGACGCGCTGCGGGCTCGGTGGTGATCGAAGTGCGCCGCCAGTTCAAGGAAATCCCCGGCATCATGGAAGGAACCGGCAAGCCCGATTACGGCAAAGCGGTCGACATGCTGACCAAGGCGGCCATCCGTGAGATGATCCTGCCCTCGATGCTGCCGGTCTTCGCGCCCATCGTGGTCTATTTCGTCATCATGGCGGTTTCGGGTCAGGCTCATGCCTTCGTGACCCTGGGCGCCATGTTGATGGGCACCATCGTCACCGGCCTGTTCGTCGCCATCTCGATGACCTCGGGCGGCGGCGCTTGGGACAATGCCAAGAAGTACATCGAGGACGGTCATTTCGGCGGCAAGGGCAGTGAAGCCCACAAGGCCGCCGTGACCGGCGACACCGTCGGCGATCCCTACAAGGACACCGCCGGTCCCGCCGTCAATCCGATGATCAAGATCATCAACATCGTGGCCATTCTGTTGCTGGCCATGGTTGCTGCCTAACTTCGTTATCAGGTCTTGACCTGGAAGCCCCGGAACCCGCAAGGTTCCGGGGCTTTCTATTTCGGGGATAGGCATGAGCGCCTTGGGTTGGGCAAAGCTGGAAACGGGCGATCTTCAAGGCGCGCAGACCGCCTTCAAGGACGTCTTGAACACCAATCCCCAGGATGTCTCGGCGCTGCATGGCTTGGGCCGTGTCGCCCTGGCCGCCAAGCATTATGGCATTGCCGCCGATCTGCTGGCCCAGGCGGGCAAGCTGTCGCCGTCATCCGAGCGTTTGGCCTTTGATCATGTGCAGGCCCTGGGGGCCTTGTCTGCCGTCGAGCCCGCCAATGCCCAGATTCATTATGCCCTGGCCCAGGCGCTGATGGCCCTGGGCGATTGCGAAGCCGCCAGGGATGCCGCCCTGGCCGCCCTGATGGCCGATCCTTGCCATGTGGGGGCGCGCTGGCTGGTCAACCGCATGTTGCCCCGGATCTATCTCAACAGCCAGGAGATCGCCGTCTGGCGCCGCCGTCTGGCCACCGGCGTTGCCATTCTGGAGGCCTCGGTCAATCCGAAATCGCCCGAGGAGGCGGCGCACGAGCTTCCCGGACTGCTTTTCGGAACCAATTTCGAACTGGCCTATCAGGGCCAGGACGACAAGCCGATTCAGATTTCCTATGGGCGGCTTGTTCATCGCGTGATGTCGGCCTATCTGCCCGATCTGGCTTCGCCTCCTTCGCCAAAACCCTTTGCCGAGCGCCAGGACAAGCGGATTCGCTTAGGCTTTGCCTCCTCCTTCTTCACCAGCCATACCATCGCTCTTCTGTTCGCGGGCTGGATGCGCCATCTCGATCGCAAGCGTTTTCTGATTCACCTCTATCTGACCAATGGCAAATCCGATGCCTCGACCCGCTCGCTGGCCGGCATGAGCGATGTTTTCCGAGAGCTTCAGGGCGATCTGGCGCAAGCGGCCAGAACCATTCGCGAAGACGATCTCGATGCGCTGATCTATCCCGATATCGGCATGGATCCCAAAAGCATGGCCCTGGCGTCGCTTAAGCTGGCACCTCTGCAGATGATGTCCTGGGGCCATCCCGTCACCTCGGGGCTGGCCAGCATCGACATTTTTCTCTCCAGCGAGTTGATGGAGCCTGAAGACGCGCAAAGCCATTACAGCGAGCGGCTGGTGCGCCTGCCCAATATCTCTGTGGCCTATCAGCCAGCATCGCTTCCTCAGAAGAAATCGCGTTCCGATTTTGGCCTGCCGGGCGAGGGGAGCGTGCTTTATCTGTGCTGCCAGGCGCATCAGAAATATCTGCCCGGCTTTGACCGCGTTTTTACGGATATAGCACTCAAGCTTCCAAATGCCCGCTTCATTTTCATCAAGCACCGCACGCGCCATCTCGACAACCGGCGCTTTCAGGCAAGGCTTGAAATGGTCTTCAAATCGGCGGGTCTTGATCCTGCAAAGCATCTGCATTTCTTGACCTGGCTGGACTGGGGCGACTATCTCGATCTGAACGGCGTTTGCGATGTTTTCCTGGACAGTATCGGCTGGTCGGGCGGCAATACCACGCTGGAAGCCCTGTCGCGCCATCTTCCGGTGGTGACCCTGCCCAGCAATCTCATGCGCGGGCGTCACGCCTATGCCATTCTGAAGCGCCTGGACCTGGACGATTGCATCGCCAAGGACACAGAAGGTTTCGTTGAGATCGCCGTTCGTTTGGGAAGCGATTCTTCCAGGCGCCAGGAAATCCGCGATCGCATCGCGGCGGGCCGGGACCGGCTGTTCAACGATCTTGCGCCGGTTCGAGCGCTTGAGGAGATCGTGGCGAAGGCGGTGGGCAAAATTGCAGATTTGGCAATACCGCTATAACTGTATGCGGCTGCATTCGGGTTGCAATTATGAAACGCCGCTAAAACGCTATCTGTCGTTTAGGGAGCGGTAGCGAAAAAAAATCGCCGAAATTCGGCGACAAAAAACATGCTCACGCGTGTCAAAGAAACTGGGGCTTAATTCAAGAATTGATAAACTAGAGTTTTTGCCCGTCTATGTCATAGGAAATTGAGACGACTTGAGTTCCGTTAATTTGATATTCATTAAATGCCCCGGCTCCACCGCCTGCTCCACCCATTCCACCACCACTCGGACCTGCACCTGGACCTGCACCCTGACTTGCACCTGGTCCTGCGCCATTGCCAGTTTGTGTGGAACCTCCGCCACTGGCACCAACCCCCGCAGTTCCACCCACTGTCGCCGCCACGGCACTGACCCCGCCCGAGGTAGCGCCTTGGCTGGCCGTACTCACCGCCGCCGCCATGCTGGAATTCATGCCCACCGATACAGCACCTGACACGGCCCCCGCATTGTTCAAAGCAATTTGCGTTCTGCCATTGTCGGCCACGCGGATGCCACCTTGTGGAATCATCACCACCGCCCCCACATTAGGCGGTGCGCCTATGAACAGCATGGGTTTCAGCACCTCACGGCCCGTATAGAATCGCTTGGCCTCGGCCAGCTTTTCCGGGTCGCCGGTAATCAAATCGCCATTGTAGCCGGTATGAACACGGGCCAACAGTTC
>JADFZV010000021.1 GCA_015232335.1 Alphaproteobacteria bacterium
GCATCACCGGACCAGATCGGTTCAAATGCCATTGGGACTCTACCGGGGGCCGGATGAAACTTGGGTCTCAGGTCAATAACAGTCTCTTTTCGTAAACTGATATAACCCCCTACTCCCAGCGCGCGGCCCGGCGCCAGAGGGGCATCAGGTCCTGGGCCAGCACATCGTCCCAACTGGGCAGGGCGCGTTCGGCATAAAAGCGGGCCGCCAGCCCCATCTCTTGACGCGACAACGCATTTTCCAGCAAACCCTGCAAGGCATCGGCCCAGCCTTCATCCGAAACGACGGCCCCATTTGCACCCGAAGCCACATAGGCCTCCAACCCGGAACCGGCACCAACCAGAACGGGAAGGCCCGAGGCCAGGGCCTCCATCAGCGCGTTGGACAAGACATCGAGCATCGAGGGAAAGGCAAAAACATCGGCGCTGGCATAAAGGCGCCCCATTTCCTCAAGCGGCAGCGAACCGGGCAGACTGGCCCGGTCTTTCAGAATCTCCCGAATAAGCGACGCCTGATCGCCCTTGCCCGCCGCCAGGAAGTGAACATCTTGTCCCCTGCCGATCAGCTCGGCCACCGCCCTTGCGGCGATCAGAATATTCTTGGTCTGATCGATGCGCCCGGCAAAGAAAACGACCGGACGTTCGTAGGGAATGCCGAAGCGATCCTTCAGCCAGAGACGGTCTCGCTTGCCAGGATGAAAAAAACGCTTGTCGATGCCGCGACGAAGCACACCCACGCGCCCCTCGCCCAGAAAACGCTTCATCTCCTCCAGAGCGAGGGGATCGGAATCCAGGCTGAACAGGGCCACCTTCTGATGGGTGCGCAATCTGTCATGCATCCTCATATCCTGCTGCCGGTCGATCTTAAGGCGGTTCAGCAACAGATCGGCAAGGGCTCCCTTGCCGAAAAAACGCAGGATGGTGCTTCTGGTATAAAGTCGCGAATAGCCGGGCGTGTCGGTATGCACGGAATTGACCAGGGGAATTCCCTTACTTTGACAAACGCGCAAAGCCGTGCGGGCCATGGCAAAGAAGGCGTCGGTGGTATGCACGACATCATAGTTTGGAAGCGCTTGGGCGATGGCGGGATGCCAGGGCGACAGATCAGTGTGATCTGGAATTTTGCCCAACAGCCAAGACAGGCGCGCCGTCGAGAAAACCGGGCGATGCGCCATAAAGCGCACATGCGAAGACAGGGCTTCCACGCCCTCCTGCGCACCCTGCACATGCACGGTCAGATCCAGATCGTCACGCCTGGTGGCGGCTTCGGCAAAGCGCTCCCAGCATTTCACATGGCCGCCCGCACTGGGACGGCGCTCAAGATCGACCAAAACGGCAAGTTTCAAACGACGACCGCTCATTTCCAGCTTCGCCCCAACAGCGCATCGGAAACTCTGTGCGGCAAAAGGGACAACAGCCAGACGGCAAAGACCAGCGGCCCCGGAAAGCTGATTCTGCCCCTATTCATAGCCAGTCCCAGCTTGATGATGCAGGCGGCCCGCTCCACCTCCATCAGAAAGGGCATGGTGAAATTGTTTCTGCCAGTCAGCGGGGTGCGCACGAAACCCGGACAGATAACCGAAACCTGCACGCCCTCAGGTCTCAGGCGCAGGCGCAACCCCTCGCCCAGAACGCGCTCTGCGGCCTTGCTGGCGCAATAGGCAGGCGATTGGGCCATCCCCCTGAATCCAGCCAGCGAGGACATGATCGCCACCTGTCCTCTTTTACGCCTGCGCATGCCAGGAAGGATGGGCAGCAGCGTATTCAGAACGCCATCGACATTGGTGGCGAAAACAGCCCTGGTCTGTTCGTAGTTTTCCTCTTCGCCCTTGTGAGAGCCCGCCGATATGCCCGCATTGGCAATCACCAGATCAAGCGGAGAGGCCGAATCCGCCGCCAGAATCCAGTCCGCCATGGCCTGACGGTCGGTCACATCCAAGACAGCCCTTTCGACATCAGCCCCCCGGGCCCGGCAATCATTCGCCACGTCGTCCAGCCGCTCTTCGCTGCGTGCGGACAGGAAGAGGCGGGCGCCAGGACGCGCATAAATCCGCGCCAAGGCGGCGCCAAGGCCGCTTGAGGCGCCGGTGATCAGAATGTTTGCAGGCTCACTCATGCCCCTTGTCCTCGGCATTCAAGATCACGCGAAGGCGGGCTTCCAGGGGCAGGATGTCATTGAGCAAGGTCCGCCACAGCAGTTCCGAGGCCACGGCGTGATATTCATGGACCAGGATATTGCGCATTTCCGCCAGCTTCGACCAGGGAACATCCGGATAGCGCTGCGTTACCTCCTGCGGCAGGCCGCGCACGGCCTCACCCAGAATCTCCAGATTGCGCGCCACCGCATCCTGGGTGCGCTCGTCCTCGCAAAAGAGGTCGCGGTCCATGCCCTTGATGTAGCGGCGCACACGCTCGACCGCTTCCACCATATCCGCCAGACGCACCCGCCAGTCCTTGATCGTCATCAGAAAATCCTAATCGCTTCCTTGAGAATGCGGCTTTTTAGACGCGGCTTGATGCTGGAGGGGGTAAGGATGTCGGCTGGATGCCCCAGATGCCCTTCCAGCCAGCGCTTAAGATCGATCATCTCGAACAGGCCCGTAGGGCGGCCCGGCTTGTATTCGACCAGAAGGTCGATATCCGATGTGCGCGAGGCTTCGTTCCTGCCCACGGAGCCGAAAAGCGACAGCCCGGCCACGCCGAAACGCGCCAACTCCTCTTGCGAGGCCTTCAGACGGGCCAGCACTTCCTCGCGCCGGATGGGACGGCGCTGCTCCATGCGACCGGCCAGACGCTTGACCGCCCCGGCCTTGTGCGCAGGAACCCAGACGGTGACATCGACAAGGCCCTTGCGGCGTCTCTCACGGGCGAGCTTTGAATTCATGTCTTTGAGATACTCCATCACTCTAATGGCGGCAATAGCGCGTCAAAGCGCTTTTCGCTTGCCAGTTCGGCCCGAAACGGCCAGAAAAGGCGTCATGTCGATCACCAGCATGACCGGATATGCCCGCCAGCAAGGCACCAGCGACCAGATTTCCTGGATCTGGGAGGCGAAAAGCGTCAACGGCAAGGGGCTTGAAGTCCGCCTGCGCCTGCCGCCGGGTCATGATTCCCTGGAAATTCCAGCGCGTGAGCGGGTGGCAAAACATGCCAAACGCGGCAATATCAACCTCTCACTCAACATCGTGCGCCTGGCGGAAAACACCGTCCCCTCGATCAATCGCGCCCTGTTAGACCAGTATCTGACCCTGGCCATGGATCTGGCCCGCGACCATGGGCTGCCTACCCCTTGCGCCGAATCGGTGATGGGATTGCGCGGCGTCATCGAGGCCTCGGACGAAGGGGCCATGGACGAAAAGGACCTGAAGGCCCGCGACGCCTTGCTGCTGGCTTCGCTGGATGAAACCCTGGCCGGGCTGGCCGAGATGCGCCGGGCCGAAGGGGCGCGCTTGGCCCAGGTACTGACAGCCGAGTTGGACGAGATCGAGCGGCTGTCCTTGGCCGCCCGCAATACGGCGGCCCTGCGCCCCGACACCATCCGCAACCGCTTCAAGGCCCAGATGGACGATCTGCTAGCCGCCCATCCCCCCTTGAACGAAGACCGGCTGGCCCAGGAACTGGCTCTGCTGATCGCCAAGGGCGATGTGCGCGAAGAACTGGACCGTCTGGGCGCCCATGTTCAGGCCGCCCGCGAGATGCTGGCCGCCCCCGATCCGGTGGGGCGCCGCCTGGATTTCCTCTGCCAGGAATTCAACCGCGAATCCAATACGCTCTGCTCGAAATCGGCCGACGTCGACCTGACCCGCATCGGCCTAGCCCTGAAAGCCGTCATCGAGCAGTTTCGCGAACAGGTTCAGAATATCGAGTGACTTTCGGAGCGTCCCCCATGAACGATGCCGCCATTCACCGCCGTGGCCTGATGCTGGTGCTGTCTTCGCCTTCAGGGGCGGGCAAATCCTCGATCGCCCGCACTCTGCTGGAGACCGAGCCCCAACTGGCCATGTCGGTTTCCGCCACCACCAGAGCACCTCGCCCCGGCGAAGTGGACGGCAAGGATTATCACTTCATCGACATCGAGCGCATGAAGGGCATGATCGACCAGGGCGCGTTCCTGGAGCATGCCAAGGTCTTCGACAATTATTATGGAACCCCCCGAGCCCCCGTCGAGGCGGCCCTTACATCCGGAAAAGACGTGCTTTTCGACATCGACTGGCAGGGCACGCAGCAAGTCGCCGCCAATGCCAGGGCCGATCTGGTGACGGTGTTCGTGCTGCCCCCCTCGGTCGAGGAATTGGAACGGCGCCTGCGCGGGCGCGGCCAGGATTCCGACGAGGTGGTCGCCAAGCGCATGGGCAAGGCCGCCGACGAGATGAGCCACTGGCCGGAATATGATTACGTGATCGTCAATCGCGATCTTGATGTCAGCATCGCTTCCGTCAAGGCGATCTTAAGCGCCGAGCGTCTCAAGCGTTTTCGCCAAGTCGGCATGGCCGATTTCGTCAACAAGCTGAGGGGGGCGTGACGCCCCGCTTCAGGCATGATTGACATAGCCCCCGGCATCCTGCTTGACGAAAGCGAAATCGAGGAACGTTTCGTGCGCGCCTCAGGCCCGGGCGGGCAGAATGTCAACAAGCTCTCCACTGCGGTTCAACTGCGGTTCAATATCCGCCAATCGCCCTCGCTGCCCGATGACTTGAAGAATCGTCTGGAACGGTTGGCGGGCAAGCGGATGACCAAGGACGGCACGCTGGTCATCGTCGCCCAGCGCCACCGCACCCAGGACCGCAATCGCCAGGACGCGCTGGATCGTTTGATCGAGCTGATCCGCCAGGCCGTTCCCGCTCCCGTGCAGCGCCGCCCGACGCGCCCCACGCTTGCCTCGAAACGCCGACGTCTTGAGGGCAAGAAAATCCGCTCCTCCATCAAATCCCTGCGCGGCCCCTCGCTGGACAAGGGGGAGTAGGGATTAAGATTCCGCGTTTCCGGCCGCCGCCCGTCGCAAACGATCATTGATGGCAAGGCCCAGCCCGTGATCGGGAATGGGCATGACAGCGATGCCTGCCACATCAGGGCGATCCAGCTTGCGAAGAAAAGCGAAGAGATGCGAGGCCGCCTCGACCAAATCGCCAGAGGGGCTGAGATTCAAGCAATCCGAAGGTGCCGTGGGACCAAAACCCAGCAACAACTCGCCCGGCACAGCCTTCAGAGCATTCAGCCTGACCCGAGCATAAGGCGCGTAATGGCTTTCCAACTGGCCGGGCGACTGAACCGGTCCTCCCTCGGTGGCCCGCTCCACCCGCCCCAGCATCTTCTCCAGCATTTCCAGAGAAACGCCGCCCGGGCGCAGCAGACAGGGCTTTTCGCCGGTCAGGGACAAGACGGTGCTTTCCACCCCAACCCGGCAAGGCCCGCCATCCAGCACCAGGTTCACGGCCTTGCCCAGCCCATCGGCCACATGTTCCGCGCGGGTCGGGCTTAAGCGCCCCGAGGGATTGGCGCTGGGGGCCGCGATGGGATGCCTGAAGGCCTTTAACAACTCCAGCGCCACCGAATGGGCGGGAATACGTACCGCGACACTGTCCAAACCGGCGGTGGCCAGCAGGGAAACCGGACTATCCGCCCGTCTGGGCAAGACAAGCGTCAATGGCCCCGGCCAAAATCGTTCTGCCAGTAGAAGGGCTCTGTCGTCGAATTCGGCCAAGCCCTTCGCGGCACCAAGATCGGAGACATGAATGATCAGCGGATTGAAGGAGGGGCGCCCCTTGGCCTCGAAAATACGGGCCACCGCTGCGTCGTTGGTGGCATCTGCACCCAGCCCGTAAACGGTTTCCGTGGGAAAGGCGACCAGACCGCCTTCGCCCAGAATCCTGGAGGCCTCAGCCAGGCTTTCCGGAGTTGCAGGCAGAAGCTTGGGCATCGATCAGAGCCCCAGGCCCCAGGCCACGAAGTCGGGATTGCGCACGCTGCTTTTGCCGTAGACGAGTTCCTTTCCGTCCAGCGTTATTAGATGCCCACCGGCTCCCAGCAGCACGGCATGGGCCGCTGCCGTATCCCATTCGCTGGTTGGTCCGAAACGGGGATAGACGTCGGCCGAGCCCTCGGCAATGCGGCAGATTTTGAGCGAGCTGCCCGCCTTGACCATTTCGGCGATCTTGCGCCCGGCCAGATAGGAGGCGATGCGCTCAGGATCGCCGTGCGAACGGCTGGCCACCACCGAAAGCCCTTCAGGCGGCGGAAGCCGGCCGGCAATTGGCGCCCAGCCACCGTCGCCATCCTTCTTCCAGGCCCCTTCCCGCCCGCCCGCATAGAGCAGTTTGGGCACTGGGGCCAGAACCACGCCCAGAACGGGAGTTCCTCCCTCGATCAGACCAATATTGACCGTGAACTCGCCCGAACGGCGCACGAATTCCTTGGTTCCGTCCAGGGGATCGACCAGCCAGAAGCGCCCAATGCCATGGTCGGGCACATGCCCGGCCGAGGCGGCTTCCTCGGAAACGATGGGAATGGACGGGTCGAATTGCTTCAACCTTTCCAGAATGATCTTTTCCGCCGCCAGATCGGCCTCGGTGACCGGGGACTCGTCGGATTTGTGACCGACGGCGAAATCGCTTGCATAAATCGCTTCGATCACCCGGCCTGCCTCGATGGCGATCTCGGACAGCAGAAGCAAGGTTTCCGAGGGAAAATTCCCATCTATCGGGGGTAAGGCGGTCATGAACCACTAGTCCTCGTAGGCAAGCCAAAGATGGCGCACTCTAGCAGGAAAAAGAAGCGCTTGCGAAGCGCCATAAACCCCATCGGCATGCTTTACAGTGCGCCTTGGGATGGGTTACAGGTCTCTTTCGAAAAAGTTTTCCACAGGGGTCGTGACCGTTGGGACGGATCACATTTTACATTCTGCGTCAAATTCTTGTCGGTACCTTTCTGGTGGCGCTGGGGCTGGCTTGCGTGATCTGGCTCAGCCAGTCCTTGCGTCTGGTCGAACTGATCATTAACAAGGGGCTTTCGATCGGCGGATTTCTCTACCTCACCATGCTCCTGATGCCCAACTTTCTGACCCTGATCACACCGATTGCCCTTTTTGCGGTGTTGCTCTTCACCTATCACCGCCTTGACGCGGACCGCGAGATGGTGGTCATGCGCTCGGCTGGCCTCAGCCAGATGGCACTGGCCCGACCCGCCCTGATCGTGGCTGGGCTGCTGACCCTGTTCGGCTATCTCCTGACCCTGGTTCTCAGCCCCGCCTCGGTCAAGACCTTCCGCGAGATGCAATGGGAAGTGCGCAACGACGTCTCGCGCGTCCTGCTGCAGGAAGGCACCTTCAACAATATCGCGGATGGCGTGACGGTTTATGTGCGCTCGCGCACCAGCGAGGGCGAGCTTCTGGACGTGCTGGTCCACGACACCCGCAAGAAGGACCGCGACACCACCATGATGGCCGAACGCGGCGCCCTGGTGCGCTCGGAGGCTGGCCCCCGCGTTCTTCTGATCAATGGCAACCGTCAGGAACTGATCCACGATAGCGGTCAGCTTTCGCTGCTTTACTTCGACAGCTACACCGTGGAAATGACCAATCTGGAAAACAACGATTCGCGTTTCCGCGATGCGCGCGAGCGCCCCCTGACCGAACTGTTCACGGTAACCCCAGAGGAAGTCGGCGCCGTTGACTTCGCCCGCTTTCGCGTGGAGGCGCATCAGCGCCTGAGCAGCCCGCTCTATCATCTTGCCTTTACCTTCATTGCCCTGGTGTGCCTGCTGACCGGCTCGTTTTCCCGCCACGGCATGGCAAAAAAGGTCATGTTGGCGATCGGTCTGATGGTTGCGACAGAGGCAGCCCAGTTGGGCGTTTCAGGCATCGTGGTCAAGTCGCTTCGCATGACACCGCTGATTTACCTCGTTCCCGCCCTGCCCGTGTTGATCAGCCTTCTGGTTCTGTTAAGCCCGCCCAGGCTGTTCAAGGCTCCGCGCCTTCAATTGAGCGGAGCCGAATGATGCCAACGACCGCCTTTTTCCGCTTGGCCCTTTTGTTACTGGCATTTCTTGCGCTGGGCATGACGTATCCCGTCATGGGGGCCGAAAAAGCGTTGGCCCCGAAAGGCGCTGAGGAGGAGCAGGTCTTCTTCTCCGCCGACGAGGTCAATCAGGATAAGGATCTGGGCGTAATGACGGCGCGAGGCCATGTCGAAGTCTCGTACCAAGGCCGCGTTCTTCTGGCGGATCAGATTTCCTACAATACGCGCCAAGACATCATCACCGCCTCGGGCAGCGTCAGCCTGCTCGAACCCTCGGGCGACGTTTTCTTCGCGGATTATTTCGAATTGTCCGGGGACTTGAAGGAAGCCACCAGCAGAAATCTGCGCATTTTGATGGCAAACCGCACCCGTCTGGCCGCCGCCAAAAGCGTTCGCATCGCAGGCGAGAAGAACGTCATGGAAAAAGCCGTCTACTCGGCCTGCGAACAGTGCAAGGACGATCCCAAGAAGCCTCCGCTTTGGCAGGTCAAGGCCATGCGGGTTACCAACGACGAAAAGAAGCAGACCTTCGAATATCGCGACGCCTGGGTCGAGTTCGCAGGCGTGCCCGTGATCTACACCCCCTATTTCCAGCATGCCGATCCCAGAGTGCCCCGTCACAGCGGCTTCCTTCCGCCCAGCTTCGGCGGCTCCAGCCAGTTGGGTGGCGCCATCACCGTTCCCTATTACTGGGCCATCTCGAACAACCAGGACGCCACGATTTCCACGATGGCAACGGGCAAGGAGAATGTCGTGCTGGTGGGCGAGCATCGCAACCGCCTGGCCAACGGCAAGACCGATACGGAAGGCAGCTTCAACTTCGATTCCAAAAGCCAATTCCGCGGCCATATCCGCGCCAAGGGCCTCTTTGACATCGACGAGACCTGGCGGGCGGGATACCAACTCGACCGGGCCAGCGACGACACCTATCTGCGCCGCTATGGCTTCAAATCGGAGCGCTGGCTGGAAACCCACCCCTATGTCGAAGGCTTCGCCGGGCGCAGCCACGCCCGGATGGAATCCTATCTCTATCAGGGCCTCTCCGCCAAAGACGACCCCGGCAAGGCGCCGGTCGTTCTGCCCCTGGCCGAATATAATTATGTCGGCCAGCCGGGAGCGCAGGGTCAGTATTGGAGCTTTGATGCGGGCGCGCTTGATATCTATCGGGGCGAAGGAACAGATACAAGGCGCCTGTCCTCGCGCCTGGGCTGGACCTTGCCCTATACCGCGCCTGCCGGAGATATTTATACATTGTCGGCATCGCTGAGGGGCGAGGGCTATCACATCTCGGATTATCAGACGAACACGCGCACGGAAAAGGGATTTTCCGGTCGCGCCGTGCCGCAATTGTCGCTGGACTGGCGCTATCCCTTCGTGCGCAATGGCGAGCGCTTTACCGACGTCGTCGAACCCATCGTCGTCGGCACCGTCAGCCCCAACGGCATGAACCCGACCCGCATCCCCAACGAGGACAGTCTCGACTTCGAATATGACGACACAAACCTGTTCAGCCCGCAGCGCTTCACAGGATTGGATCGTGTCGAAGGCGGGCCGCGCGTCGCCTATGGCGTCAAGTGGAGCGTCTTCGGCAACAAGCCCGGAGCCATGACGGCTCTTCTTGGTCAGAGCTATCGGGCGCATGTCGACGAAACCTATACCGCCGATTCGGGACTTAAGGATAACCTTTCCGATTACGTCGGACGCATCAGCATCAATCCGGTCGGCAATTTCATGATGCTGTACCGTTTTCGCTTCGACAAGGACACCTTAGCCTCCAAGCGCAGCGAGGTTGGCGCCCGCATTGGCCCCAAGGCTTTGAACTTGAGGGCCAACTACGTCTTCGTCGACCAGAACAGCATCTCGGGATATCCCGATCGCGAGCAGATCAACGTTAGCGCCTCGTCGATGCTGACGCGTTACTGGTCGGCTCAGGCGGGAACAGTTTACAATCTGGGCGAAAAATACGAGCCCATTTCCTTTAACACGGGCCTTGTCTACGAGGACGAGTGCTTTGCTTTGTCGGCCAACTATGTCCGCAAATTCACCTATGACCGCGACTATGTCGGCGGCCAGTATGTTCTCTTCCGCTTTACCTTGAAGACCCTGGGCGAGTTCCAGGCCTCGGCCGAGTAAAAGAACCGTCAACATCGAAAGCAGGCCAACAATGACGACATGGCGACAACTCGTGCGGGCCCTCCTTCTGTCTGCTGCCGTTCTGCAGACCGGGTTGGTCGCCTTTGACGCTGCGGCACAGGAAAGCGAACGGATTGCCGCCGTCGTCAACGACGACATCGTCTCCATGCGCGACCTGGAAGAGCGCCTGAAGATGGCGATCATCAGCTCGCGGCTTGAAAACAGCCCCGATGTCCGTCGCAGGCTTTTGCCCCAGGTTCTGCGCAAGCTGCTCGAGGAACGCTTGCAGATGCAAGAAGCCACCCGCCAGGGCATCAGCCTGACGGATCAGGAAATCGGCGGCACGGTTCGCAATATCGAGACCCAGAACAATCTGCCACCCGGCGGGCTGGAAGTGGCAACCCGGCGCGACGGCGTCGATTATGATGCCTTTCTTGCCCAGATCCGCGCGGAATTATCTTGGATGAAGCTGTTAAGGCGCCAGTATTCAGGTGCAGTCAAGGTCACGGAAAATGAAGTCGACGCCCAGCTCAATCTGATCAAATCGAACATGAGCCGCCCGCAATACAGGCTGGCGGAGATCGTGCTCAATATCGACAATCCGGCGCAGGAAGAAGATATCCGCGCCCTGGCCGATCGTATCGTCCAGCAGGCCCGCCAGGGCGCTCCCTTCCCAGCCTTGGCCCGCCAATTCTCGCAGACGGCGACGGCGGCGGCGGGGGGCGATATGGGCTGGATCTATGAAGGCCAGTTGCCGGTCGATGTCGAAAACGTGGTCAAGGCCCTGCAACCAGCCCAGATCAGCAACCCCATGCGCACCTTGACCGGCTTTCACATTCTTCTGCTCATCGAACGCAGAAGCGGCGGCCAGCAGGCAAAGGATGATTCGGTTCTCGATCTGGCCCAGCTTTTCCTGCCCGTTGCGGCCCAGGCCCGGCCCGAGGAGATTCGCATTCAGACCGATCTGGTCCGGACAGCCGCCGAGACCGCCGAGAATTGCGACGATATGGTACGCCTGTCCAAGGAATTGGGCGCGCAGCAAAATCCCAGGCCGGGAAAAGTGACCCTGTCCGCCCTGCCGCAGAATCTGCGTCAAGCCATGGAAACCTTGCCAGCCGGAAAAGTCACAGCGCCTCAGAAGGTCAATGGGGGCGTTGCGGTTTTCATGATCTGCTCACGCAAGGACGATAATGGCATGCCCGAGCGCGCCGAGATTGAAAAGAAGCTTGAATTTGAGCGCCTCGACGTTCAGGCAAGGCGTCTGCTGCGCGACCTGAAGCGTCAGGCCATCATCGACATCCGGATTTAGCGCCATGCGGGCACCCCTGGCGCTGACCATGGGTGAGCCTGCGGGCATCGCAGGCGAGATAGCACTCTTAAGCTGGCTACGCCGCCAAGAAGACCTGCCCTGCTTTTTCCTGATCGACGATCCAGAGCGTCTGCGCACAATCTCTCGCAGCCTGGGATGGAACGTCCCCTTGGCTGAGATCGAAAGTCCCAAGGAGGCACCAGGCCACTTTGCCCAGGCCCTGCCCGTTCTCTCCTCTGGCGGACATATTTCGGCACAAGCCGGACAGCCCGATCCCGCCAATGCTCCCGCCGTCATCGAAGCCATCCGCCGCGCCGTCACCTTGGTTCAGTCAGGCCAGGCATCGGGTCTGGTGACCAACCCCATCCACAAGGCTGTCTTGAAAGCGGCCGGATTTCAGCATCCCGGGCACACCGAATTTCTATCCGATCTGGCTGGTGGAATGCCGCCCGTCATGATGCTGACCTCTGGCGGCTTGCGCGTTGTTCCCATAACGATTCACGTTCCCCTGTCCAAGGTGGCGTCTTTGCTGTCCACCCAGACCATTCTGTTGCAGGGGCGCATTCTGGCCGAGGCTCTGATCCGCGACTTCGCCATCCAAAACCCTCGCATCGCTGTGGCGGGGCTGAACCCGCATGCCGGTGAAGACGGCGTGATGGGAGACGAAGAGACGTCCATCATCCTTCCTGCCGTCCAGGCCTTGCAGGCGGAAGGAATCAAGGCGTTCGGCCCCCTACCCGCCGATACGCTGTTTCATGCCGAGGCCAGGGCGACCTACGATGCCGTCTTGTGCATGTATCACGATCAGGCCCTGATCCCCCTCAAGATGCTGGGATTCTGGGAAGGCGTGAACGTCACCCTGGGCCTGCCCTTCGTGCGCACCTCGCCCGATCACGGCACGGCACTTTCCCTGGCGGGATCGGGCAAGGCCGATCCGGCAAGCTTGATGGCCGCCTTGCGCCTGGCCGCCCGAATGGCAGATTCCCGTGCTGCCGCCGCTTAAGGACATCGTGGCAAGATATGATCTGCTGGCCAGAAAGTCGCTGGGCCAGCACTTTCTGTTCGACCTCAACCTCACCGGCAAGATCGCTCGCATGGCGGGCGATCTGACCCAGGGCACCACGATCGAGGTGGGACCGGGACCGGGAGGGCTGACCCGCGCCCTGCTCGATGCAGGCGCTTCTCAGGTGATCGCCATCGAAAAGGACGAGCGCTGCCTGGAAGCTTTGGCGGAAGTCGCTAATGCCTATCCGGGCCGCCTAGAGGTGCTGGCGGGCGACGCCATGCAGATTGACGCCTCAAGCCTGGGCACGACGCCAAGGCGCATCGTTTCCAACCTTCCCTATAATGTGGGCACGCCGCTTCTGATCGGCTGGCTTCGCAACATCAGCGCCTTTGAAAGCCTGACCTTGATGTTTCAGCGCGAAGTGGCCGACCGCCTGATCGCACCGGTGCGCAGCCCAGCCTATGGGCGTCTGTCGGTTCTGGCTCAATGGCAGTGCGAAGTCAAAAAACTGTTCGATCTGCCGCCCTCGGCCTTTACGCCGCCGCCCAAGGTCTCGTCCAGCGTTGTGCGCCTTGTGCCGCGCCCCCTTGTCGACAAAGCCGATTTCGCCCTGTTCGAGCGCGTGACCGCCGCCGCTTTCGGGCAAAGACGTAAAATGCTGCGTTCTAGCCTGAAATCGTTGGGTAATTCAGAAAAACTGCTGGCCGATGCCGACATCACCCCCACGGCCAGGGCCGAGGAAATCGGCTATGCGGGCTTCGCCGCATTGGCCAGAACCCTGGAACAGGCTTGATTGCAGCGTCTTAACACCCGATCATGGCGCCATGACGACAACTTCCTTGCTTGACCGGCTTGCCCAACGGCTTGGGCACAATCATGTGCTGACCGATTATGACCTCATGGCGCCCTATCTGGCCGAGGAACGGGGAAACTATGCCAGCCGAGCCCTGGCCATTCTGCGCCCCAAGGATACATTTGACGTGGCGGCTTCGGTCAAGGAATGCGCCGAAGCGGGCGTTGCCATCGTGCCTCAGGGCGGCAATACGGGACTGGTGGGAGGCACGGTCTCCACTCAAAACCAGATCATCCTATCGCTCTCGCGCCTCAATCGGGTGCGCGGCATCAATCCCGCCAACCGCGCCATGACGGTCGAGGCTGGATGCATTCTGTCACAAATTCAATCCGCCGCCGACGAACAGGGATTGTTGTTTCCCTTAAGCATGGCTTCCGAGGGGTCGTGCCAGATCGGAGGCAATCTTGCCACCAATGCAGGCGGAACCTCTGTTTTGCGCTATGGCAATGCGCGCGATCTGGTGCTGGGGTTGGAAGTGGTGCTGTCCGACGGAACGGTCTGGAACGGCCTTAAGGGTCTGCGCAAGGACAATACAGGCTATGATCTAAAGCAGCTTTTCATCGGCTCGGAAGGCACGCTGGGCATCATCACGGCGGCCACGCTGAAACTGTTCGCCAAGCATCACGAGACCGTCACGGCCTTCCTGGGCCTAGCCTCGCCGCAAGCAGCGCTCGACCTTCTGGCCCGCCTGCAAGATGCCAGCGGCGAGCAGGTCACGGCCTTCGAACTGATGAGCCGGAACAGCCTGGAATTCGTAACAGGCCGCATTCCCGGCACCTCCGACCCCTTAAGCAAACCCTATCCCTGGTACGTACTGGCGGAAATCGCCACTTCGCGCCGGGATGGCGCAATGGCCGAACTGATGGAGGGTGAGTTGGCCCGCGCCATCGACATGGGGCTGGCGGTGGATGGCACACTTGCCGTCTCCCTGGCCCAGCGCCAAGCCCTCTGGAAATTGCGAGAATCGATCCCCGAAGCGCAGAAGCCCGAGGGGGCCAGCCTGAAACACGATATCTCGGTGCCGGTTTCCTGCATTCCCGACTTTCTGGAACGCGCCATAAATGCCGCAACCTCCCTAATTCCTGGCATTCGCCCCTGTCCCTTCGGCCATGTCGGCGACGGCAATCTGCATTTCAACCTCAGCCAGCCCAAGGACCTGTCCAAGGCGGATTTTCTGGCGGCTCGCGGACAGATGGCAGAGGCCATTCACGATATCGCGGCCAGCCTGGGCGGAAGTTTTTCTGCCGAACATGGTGTTGGACTTTTGAAATTGCCCGACATGATGCGCTATAAGCAACCTGTCGAGCGAGATATCATGCGCCGCTTGAAAACCGCACTCGACCCCATAACGCTCTTGAACCCAGGCAAGGTGGTAGAATGAAAAAACTTTTTGTGTCGCTTTTTCTGACGGCTTTTCTTCTGGCTCCCCAGGCCCAGGCCGCCATGCCGGGGTTGCCGGATTCTGGAAAGCTCTCCTTTACCGTTCTGCGCAACAAAACGCCCATCGGCAGCCATGTCTACCGCTTCGAAAGCCAGGGCGAACGGGTGACCGTCAAGATCGAGACCCACATCCTCTACAAGTTTCTGGGCTTTCCCTTCTACCGCTTCGACCACAACTCGACCGAAGTATGGGAGAAGGGCCAATTGAAGGAACTGACATCAAGCACCAACGATGATGGCACACCTCTCGAACTCAAGATCGTCGCCTCGGGGACGCTGTACGAAGTCGTCCTCAACGGGGCCAAGCAGACTCCGATCGGCACCGCCCTGCCTGCCAGCATGTGGCCCTTCGACACTTCTGGAACCAACTCGCTGTTCGATACCATGAACGGTAAACCCTTCACGGTGGAGAGCAAGGCGGTCGGGATCGATAGCGAGGCCGGACAGCAACTGCGCCACTTCACGATCCGGGGCGAGATGTCGCGGGACATCTGGTACGACGAGCGGGGTGTGCTGGCCCATGTCTTGTTCAAGGCCCGGGACAGCTCGCAAATTCGTTACGTCCGAGATTGAAGCTGCCCCCATCGACCTGATACAGTTTCTTGCCTACGCACCAAGGAATCAGGAAGAAACACTCATGGCCTACCGCGCTCCCGTCGATGAAATGCTGTTCGTGATGAACGAACTGGCAGGGCTGCCCGACATCGCCGCCCTGCCTGCCTTCGCAGAAGCCACCCCCGATCTGGTCTCGGCCGTTCTGACCGAGGCAGGAAGGCTTGCCACAGGCATTCTCGATCCCTTGAATCCGGTGGGCGACCGCGAAGGCTCGCACCTTGAAAACGGACTCGTGCGCACCCCCACCGGCTGGAAGGAAGCCTGGGAACAGTATCGCGACGGCGGCTGGTGTACTCTGCCCTTCGACCCCGATTACGGCGGACAGGGCCTGCCCTGGCTGGTGGCGATCGCTGTGCAGGAGCTGACTGATTCCGCCAATATGGCCTTTGGCCTCTGCCCGATGCTGACCAAGGGCACGGTGGAATTGCTCTCGCACCACGGCACCAAGGCGCAGAAGAATATTTATCTGAGCAAACTGATCTCGGGCCAATGGACGGGCACGATGAATCTGACCGAGCCACAGGCCGGTTCCGACCTCTCCCAGGTGCGAGCCAAGGCCGTGCGCGCCGGTGACGGCAGCTATCGCCTATCGGGCCAGAAGATCTTCATTACCTATGGCGACCACGAATTGGCCGAGAACATCATCCATTTCGTATTGGCGCGTCTTCCCGAAGCCCCCCCAGGCGTCAAGGGCATCTCGCTCTTCCTGGTGCCCAAGTTCCTGCCCAACGCTGACGGCACGCCGGGATCGCGCAACGACGTGCGCTGCGTCTCGCTGGAACACAAGCTGGGCATTCATGCCAGC
Source organism: Alphaproteobacteria bacterium (assembly GCA_015232335.1). GTDB lineage: Bacteria > Pseudomonadota > Alphaproteobacteria > Rhodospirillales > WMHbin7 > WMHbin7. The sequence goes on from JADFZV010000021.1 coordinate 16,173, forward strand.
CCCACCTGCGTCATGTCGTTTGGCGATCACCTGGGGGCGGTGGGGTTTCTGATCGGCGAGGAAAATCGCGGTCTCGAATACATGTTCACCATGATGAACAATGCGCGCCTAGCCGTGGGGCTTGAGGGGGTTGCCATCGCCGAGCGGGCCTATCAACTGGCGGTCGATTACGCCCGCGAACGTGTGCAAAGCAAGCCGTTGGGGGGAGGCGCCAAGCCGAATGCCGCCATCATCGCGCATGCCGATGTGAGGCGCATGCTGATGGATATGCGCGCCCGCACCGAAGCCGCCCGGGCGCTGGCCTATTTCGCAGCCGGCGCCATCGACCGCACCAACCACCTTGAAGATGCTGAGGGACGTCAGGAATGGCGCTCCGTGGTCGATCTGATGATTCCGGTGGTCAAGGGCTGGTGCTCCGAAACCGGCATTCATGTCGCCAATACCGGCGTTCAGGTGCATGGCGGCATGGGTTATATCGAGGAAACCGGGGCCGCCCAGTATCTGCGCGATGCCCGCATCACCGCCATCTATGAAGGCACCAACGGCATCCAGGCCAACGATCTGGTGGGCCGCAAGGTGGGCCGCGACCAGGGAGCGGCGGCCCGCGCGATGATCACGCGCATGTGGCAGACCGAAGCCTTGCTGGAGCGTGAGCAGGGCGAGGTTTTCCGCATTCTGCGCACCCGCCTGGGAGAGGGGCTGGAAGCCCTTTCGGCGGCCACCGACTGGGTGGCCGAAACCTATGCCACCGATCCGGTGGCGACGGCGGCGGGATCGTTCGCCTATCTCAATCTGTGGGGCATCGTGGCGGGCGGCTGGCTGTTGGCCCAAGGTGCGCTGGCCGCTGAGAAGACCAGGGACAACAACCCAGGCTTCGCCAAGGCAAAATTGATCACCGCCCGCTTCTTCGCGGAACAATATCTCACCCAGGCCCAGGCGCTGAAAACCGCCGTCATGGCTGGCAAGGAAGCTGTGATGGGTTTGGACGAGGGGGAATTTTAGAAAGGAGATGGCAACTCGGGAAGTTTTGTTCGAATTCATCCGCCACGGCAACACGGTCAAGGTGACCGCCACCGACACGCCGACCCTGACCGAGATTTCGATCATCTGCCCGGCCAGAAGCAGCCGCAAGGACATGGAAAGCCTGGCCCTTCGACGTCTGGACGCCTTCCTTGTCAAGCAGGCCGAGCAGGCCAGCGCCAAGGGCTATGAAGGCCAGCCTTGTCCTGCTTGTGGCAAATACACGCTGAAGCGCAGCGCCACCCGCGTCAAATGCGACACCTGCGGGAAGGAAATGAGGTTCTAGAGCCTCCCTATTCCCCAAACGGAAACGGCCCCCTTTCGGGGGCCGTTTCCGTTCATCGATCTACTGCCTGCTCACACCCATCCCAGCCATTTGCCGACACTGGAGGCCAATGAGAAGGGACCAGCACTTTCAGCCAAGCGATTGAAGGCCTCGGTGGTCTTGGGGCCGATCTCGCCGTCCATCTTCAAGGGCTGCCAGTCCTCGGCGTGTTTGCTCCCCAGATCGTTAAGGGCGCCTTGCTGCGCCAGGGCGTGATAGGGCTCTTTCTCACCACCACCCGGTTGGCTTCCGTAAAGCGGACCCAGAATGCCTTGCGTTTTCGCCGACAGCTCTTCCGGCTGTTGCGGCCTCTCAGCCAGCGCCCTCAACCGGCCCAGAGCAAACCCTTCCTCGACCCGGCCCGTGCCGTGCGACGCAACACTTTTCTTGAAGCAGAAATCGGTGACCGGCCCCCAGTCGCCATCCTCCTTCAGGCGCGGCGCCTCGCGCTTTCTGCCGTTGATGAGATTAAGCCCGCTTTGCATGGCCTTGGTGGCGTTGCTCAGCCCATCGGCATCGAAGGCGGGGGCGAGATAATCTTGCATGTCCCGAAGCGCCTTTTGCAGCTTGCGCCCGTCGGGAAGCGTTGCCTCCTCAGGTCTTCCGTCCAGCGGCCTGACCGGCTGGGGGCGGATCATCTTGCCGGTGGAATCATAGCTCAAGGGCTCCGTGCCATAGGTCTGCCTGAAATGGTCGGTGGCCTGGGCGCGCAGATAATCGCCCATGGGATCATGGCTTTTGCGCATCGTGTAATCGCCGATGACCGTCTTGGCCTCCTCTTCCGTCCAGATGCCGGGATGCTTCACCGCCACCTCGTAGGCCGGACGCGCCAAGGGCTGCAAAAGCTTTTGCAAAATGGCCTGGCCGTCGGCGCCGTAGGTTGGCTTCTGCGGCTTTTTCATTTCGACAAGGCCGGAAGCGTTGTCGCCTTCGGGAGCTTCCGATGTCGGCGGTTCGGTGGGCTTGGGCTCCTCGGATTTTGGCAGATGCTGGCGATAGCTGTCGGGGAGATTTTTCTCTTTACTGTACTTGGTAGCGATGCCCTGCCAGGCCTCTTTGCTTTCGGGATCAATCCCCAGAATGGCAGCATGGTTGCGCCGCTCGCGATCCCAGTTACGCTGCAAGGTGTTATCGGGATTTTTGCCGCTGTGAAAGCCTGCTTCTTTGGCCATTCCTGCGGCATCGCCGGTTTGAAGTTTCTTCTTCATCTCACCAAATTCTTCCAGGCTCCCCCGCGCATAATGGATATCCGTCAGCGCCACTTTCTGCCCATCGGTCAGTTTGTTCCAGGCCACATCGCCGACTTCCTTCTGCGCAGCTTTCATATGCGCCTCGACCTTCTGGTTCAGTTGGGCATCGATCTCGCCTTCGGGCAGGCGCAGCGGCGTGGTTTTCTCGAAGGTCTCGGCCCGCTTGTTGGCTCCCTCCTTCTGCTCTGCCCCGGCCTTTTGCAAAGCCTGCCACCCCGCCTCTTTTTCGGCCTCGCTTGCTGGGCGCGTGCCGTTTTTGTCCCTGATTTCCCAGGGCTGTTTCATGAAGCTGGTGCGGTCATCCATCAGGAATCCAGCCCCCGCCGTGATCTTTCCCTTGCCGTCGGGATAGGGAAAATCCAGGGGCTTTTCATTTTGCTTGATATGGGCGCGTGTGCGCTGGACAAGTGTGTCGGTCATGATACGCTCCTTTACTGGTTGACTGAACAGCCCCGCCCGACCACCGGCCCCAAGGAGGCACGATGCTTTTCAGAACGGCACTGCTGGTGATGGCGGTCGTTATGACCGCCTTGCTACCGCCCGCCAGGGCGGATTGGTTGGACCCCTTGCCCGAGGGAACCCCATCCCGGTTCAATTGGGATCAGATGTCGGGCTATTGGATGCGAACAACGACGAAGGACTACGCTCTATACATTTCCCGCGAGGGAATGCTCGATTCGTCAAAAGAAATTGACGGCAGTTTCCTCTATTTCATTGGACGCTGGCAGGTCGTGCAGGAACTGAAACCAGCCAGGCCCGATATCCATGCGATCCTCGTCATGGCCACCGACGAAAAATTCTGCAATCAAACAAGTGGCAAGCAAACACCCCATTTCCGCCTTCTTGAATACGGTCTTGATTATTACCAAAAGAATCGGCTTAGAAACGACTATAGCCTTGACGTTTTCCCTCCCCCTGATCTGCAGCTTCCGGCGAACAGACTGTGGAGCCATTTTCTTTCCGGCGCCCGTGGCGACTACAAGGACGAAGGTTCCTGGTACACGATCGACGAGAGCGCCGCCCCGCCATGGTTCCGCGATCAGGTGAAGCACCTCGTCCATTCCGGCCGCTTCGCCTGCGAGGAGACGGCCACGAAGAAATGAACCGCCGCACACAAACGAAAAAGCCGCCCCTGGGGGACGGCTGCAGACGCAATAAGGGCGGTAATGACTTGTTCTTAGCTGATAACGGGCATGCTGTCAAGACCGTTTTCATAGGTTTCACGTGAAACCACTGCGATGGGTAATGTAACCTACGCCATACTGCAGGCCTCGTCGAACTCCAGGCGCGGATTCCGGGGATACAGCTTATCTGGCTGCCCATAGCCGATATTCATCAGAAGGAAGCTTTTCAGCCGTCCTTCGGGGAAAAAGGCCGCATCCAGCCTGGCCGCGTCGAAGCCGCCCATGGGGCCAAGATCAAGCCCCAGGCTCCGGCAGGCCATCAGGAAATAAGCGGCCTGGAGCGTGGCACTGAGGCGCGCCGTGGCCTCGGTCAATTCGGGCTTGCCCAGATACCAGCTTTTGGCATCCGCCTGCGGAAAAAGACGAGGCAACAGATCGGGAAAATCGAGGTCATAGGCGCAGATGGCCGTCAGCGGCGCCGCCATGGTCTTGTCGATATTCCCAGGCGCCAGGGCTGGCCTCAGCCGCTCCTTGGCCTCGGACGATCTTGCAAAGACGATCCGCAGGGGCTGGCAGTTGGCCGAAGTGGGCCCCATGCGAGCCAGATCCCAGGCCTGGCGCAGAAGCGAATCGGGAACCTCGCGGTCCTGCCAGTGGGAATGGGTGCGGGCCTTCAGGAACAACAGATCGAGAGCGGCGTCGTCCAGGGTCATGGCAGAATTCCTTTCGTTGGAAAAAGACTATAGATTGGCCGCATGAAACACAAAATCCAAGTGGCGCTGACCGCCCTTCTCCTGCTGGCCCCCGCCCTTGCCAAGGCCTCCGATTCCGCCGTGATTGTGATGTATCACCGCTTCGGCGAGGGCGCCATTCCCAGCACCAATATCCGGCTCGACCAGTTCGAGGCGCATCTGAAGCATTTGAAGGAGGGCGGCTACCGGGTTTTGCCGCTTTCCGAGATCGCAAGTGCCCTGGCAGGCGGCAAGGAACTGCCCGAGAAGGCCGTCGCCATCACCATCGATGACGCCTATCTCTCGGTCTACAAGGAAGCTTGGCCGCGCCTGAAGGCCATGGGGTTTCCCTTCACCTTGTTCGTCACCACCAAGGATGTCGATGGCGGCTCCAAGCTGTATATGAGTTGGGAGCAGATGCGCGAGATGGCAAGAGCGGGGGTTGCCATCGGCAATCATTCGGCCACGCACCCGCATATGGCCGATCTGCCCCCCGGGGCCGTGCAGGAGGAATTCCAACGCTCGCAGCAGCGCTTCAAGGACGAGTTGGGCCTTGCCCCCGACCTGATGGCCTATCCCTATGGCGAGGCCAGCCTGGGCGTGATCGAAGAGGCGAAGAAGGCCGGATTCAGCGTGGGTTTCGGCCAGCATTCCGGCGTGGCCCACCTTGGCGCACCCCTGTTCTACCTGCCCCGCTTTGCGCTGAACGAACATTACGGCGATCTTGAGCGATTCCGGCGCACGGTGGACATGCTGGCCCTGCCGGTGACCGCCATCGATCCCCCTGATCCGGCGCCCAAACCCTCGCCCAAAAATTTCCGTCTGACCCTGAAGGACGATCCGCCCCGGGGCCTTAACTGCTATACCGGCGACGGCGCCCCCGCGCACCTTAAGATCGAGGGCAAAATCGTTACAGCAACGCTGGACAAGCCCTTCCCCCCGGGGCGTGGGCGCCTCAGTTGCACGGCACCGGCCCCGAATGGACGCTGGCGCTGGTTCGGCCATCAGGTCATCATCAGCCAATGACGATGCGTTCCCCCCTCCCCCCCTCACTGGACGATATCGAGGCATTGGCGCGCCGCGAACTGGCCAGCCTGCCCGGCGAGTGGCAGAAGCTTGTGGGCGCCGTCGCCATTCTGGTCGAGGATTTTCCCGATGAGGAAATCGAACGCGAGATGGAGCTGGAAAGCCCCTTCGATCTTCTGGGGCTGTATCAGGGCATCGATATCGGCCACGAACATTCCGGCGGCGTGGTCAACGACGTCAACCGCATCCTGCTCTATCGCCGCCCCCTCCTTGATTACTGGTGCGAAACGGGAGAAGACCTGGCCCATGTCGTGCGCCATGTATTGATTCACGAGATCGGCCATCACTTCGGCCTGTCCGACGAGGACATGGATCGCATCGAAAACGAGAGTGAGCGATGAGCGGAAAATGGATCATCTGGGCGGCCCTGCCGCTGCTTTCAAGCTGTGCGACGCAATCGGCAACACAGGCCTGGATTCACCCGGATTGGGCAAGCAGCTATACCAGTCGCGATCTTGCCACCTGCCGCAAAAGCGCCGACGAGGATCTGGGCCGCAAGCTGGGCCGCGACGATCTGTTGGATCGCGATCCCTCGGACCGGGGTTCCTCGCCCACCCGCACCACCGACGGCATCCGCAACCGCTATGAATTCGACCGCTATGTCGCCAACTGCATGATGGCGATGGGCTACCGGCGCACCAAGCCCGCTAGCTGATCACGGCCCCACTTCCAGATCGAACCAGAGGGGCTGGCTGCGATCATCCACCCGCCTGCCCAGCAGCAGCGTCCAATAGGCCTGACCGTCCAGGGCCCGGCTTACCCCCACCCCGGCCTCTTGCACTTCCGGCTTCAGCATGTTGGCGCGGTGCCCGGGACTTTGCAGCCACAACCCCACCGTTTTCTGGGAATCGATCAGGCCCGAAGCCAGATTCTCGGCAGCCTCGCGGTAGGGATAACCCTGACGCATCAGCCGCTCCTTGAGCCCCGACCCTTCGGGTCCCTTGTGGGAAAGCCGCCCCCATTCGGCCAGAACGGTCGCATACTCCTGAGCAGCCCGGGCCAAACGCTCCTCGGATCGCAAGGGAGCCAGCCCCACCTGGCGCCTGGCCGTATTGACGGCGGCGATCAGGTCCTGCGCAGGGTCAGCCCAGGCGCAGGGGGAAGGGGCCAGAAGGACCAAGATCAAGACAAGCCATCGCATGGGAGAAATTTAGCCGCGAGTCATGCTATGAAGCAACCATGACCCTAACCCCGGAACTTCTGGCCCGCTTCGAGAGGGCCAACAAACTGACCGACCAGGGACGGACCGAGGAAGCCGAAGCCCTGCTGCGCCAGCTTCAAGGATTCGCCCCTGCGCATGCCAATCTGGCCCTGCTGCTGGAGCAGAAGCGCGACCTTTTAGGTGCTTTGGAGCAGCATCGCTGTGCCGCCGCTTTGATGCCTGACAATCGGCTGATCCAATTCAATCTGGCGACAGCGCTTGAACATGCAAGGCGCTATCAGGAAAGCGAGACCGCCTATCGCTTGGCCCTGGCGCTCGATCCCCGCTTCGCCGAGGCCTGGCACAATCTGGGCAACTGCCTGCAGGAACAGGGACGGGTGGAGGACGCCGATCAGGCCTATCGCCAGGCACTGAGGCTCAAACCCGATTTCAGGGCGGCGCGCTCCAGCCATCTGATGAATCTGCATTACCTGGCAGGAGCAACGCCCCGGGCGATTCACGATACGACGAAGGCCTATGCGACCCATGTCAAATGCTCTGGCGACGTGCAGACGATCCAGGCGAAGGATCAACTGCGCATCGGCCTGCTATGCGCCTATGTGCGCAGCCATCCCCTGGGTTTTCTGGCCGAGGCGGGGCTTTCGGCTCTCGATCCTCGACACTTCCCCCTGTTTTTTTATGTCAACGAACCCGGCGAGGATGACTGCGCAAAAAGGCTGCGCACGCATTGCAGGGAATGGCGTCAGATCGGAGAGTTCAGCGATCAGGCAGTGGCACAGCAGATCGAAGCCGACGGCATCGATATTCTGATCGATCTGGCGGGCCATACGCGCGGCCACCGGCTGGGCGTGATGGCCCTGAAACCCGCTGCCGTCCAAATGCATTGGGGTGTCGCCTATTGGAACGGCCTGGGCATGGACAACGTCGATTATCTGCTGACCGATCGGGTTGAAGTGCCGCCGGGGGGCACGTCCCTCCCACTCAGCGAGACGCCGCTCTATCTCCCTCACAGTTTCGCCTGCTATCGCCCACCCGATGACGTTCCCCCCGTCTCGGCCTTGCCGATGCTGGAACGCGGCGCACCTTGTTTCGGCAGCTTCAACCGGCTGGCCAAATTGAATGACGGCGTACTAGCGCTTTGGGGCCGTCTGATGGCTGGCGCACCCAAAGGATCGCGCCTGTTCGTGCAGGCCCATGCCTTCGACGATGAATCGGTGCGCCAGCGCTTTCTTAAGCGGCTTGCCGCCGTCGGCATCGCTTCTGACCAGGTCGAGCTAGTGGGTGCCCTTAAGCATGCATATCTGTTGGCTGCCTATGCCAAGGTGGATGTGGCGCTGGACTGTTTTCCCTGGTCGGGGTCGATCATCACCCTGGAAGCCCTGCTGATGGGGGTACCCGTGGTGACACTTCCCCATCCATCAATCGCCGGGCGCCATTCGGCCAGCTTCCTTTCCAGCCTGGGCGAGACAGGCTGGATTGCAAAGGATGCCGATAGCTATATCGCCACGGCGCTCGATCTGGTTTCCAACGCGGCAAAGCTGGCGGGAATTCGGTCGGGCCTGCGCGCCCGCCTGCTGGCCTCGCCGGTCTGCGACGGCGCTCTGTTCGCCAGAAATCTGGAATCCCTGATGACCAAGGCCTGGACGGAAAAAATCAGTCCTGCTTAAAGCTGAACCGGCAGGTGATTACCGTTCGGCATCGGTCGTCATATGGCGCAAAATCACCGGCAAGAAAATTTATAGGCAGATGATAGGCCCTTGAGGTCATCGCGGAAGTGTTTGATGCAATGGCGGAGCGGGCCAGGCACAAAGGCCTTCAACTGTCGCTCATTGGCTAAATTACATTTCAAGGTCACGTCGTAAGCTCCCTTGCTTCCAAAATCCCATGTTTGGACAAGATCGCCCTTATAGTGTTCCGTTCTGTCAGGCGGACCATTGACGACGCCATCAATCCAAATCTCGGTTGAATGGATTAACGCCCCGCCGTCAACAGGAGGACAATCAAATTGACTCTGCTGGCCGAAGCAGGGAGGGATAAGCATCCCTCCCCACACGGCAACAAAAGCCTTCAGAAGAAAGATTGCCCGGTAAGAACAATACAATCTTTTCATAAGCTACTTCCGAATAACAGAATACGCCCCAGCATCGTTCTGGGGAGGCCGCCTATCATCGAATGGTATGAACCGCATATGCGCGGGTTGCCCACGCCATTGGTCAAGTACCATCATACCCCTCCTACCATTCTGAACCTCATATTGCAGAAAGATGGCCGCATGGTTTCCTGTTCCCTTGCTTTCGTAAACCCCATTTTTGAAAGTTGCAAGGGCAGTTCCCGGCTTTATGGGAGGATCCTCGAGACCCTTCAGTTTATCCCCTTCCTTCCAAGTGCCTGCCTGATCAAGGCCGGTAAGTTGTTTGACAAGCGCCGTACACTCTTGACTATGACCACGGTCCCTATCCTGTTGAGTGTTCAGGTACCCACCGTTGTTTTTTGCTTCTGTGACAATGTCCTCCGCTTTCTTGTCGGTTATCCACCCCCGAGAGATATCACGGGGGCTTTCCGCAGCTATATTCGGCGGAGGCGTCTGACTGCTTGCTGAAGAGCGGCTTTCGCTACTCGCTGGCGAAGGATCAGAGACAGGCGGCTCGCTTGCAAGGGGATAGGCCTCTGTGTCCTGTCCATACCTCACCCCATCAGTCACTCCTGTCTCCTTCTGCAAGGCCTGCTGCTTCTGCGCAAACTCGGCTTTGTAGGTTTCCATGCTCTGCCAATAGGATTTGCGCATCTGCTCGAAGTCGTAGGGTGCTTTCTCAAAAAGGCTTCGGCTATTGGCGTTCTGTTTAGACGCTTCCTCGCCAACCAGCAGGGCGCGGCGCATCGGAATCGTCTCGCCGCCCAGCGCCCCTGCCAGTTCGCGCTGAAGCGATTGCGCCTGGGCGGGATTGGTTTGCGAGGCCCGCCACAGCATGTCGGCAACGTCGGCGCGGCCAGCATGCCATTGTTCTCGACATGATATTTGAAGGTGGGAAGAATGCCGTTGAAATCCGGCGCTTTGTTGATGATTCGCGCCCAGTCGTCATGCATGAGGCGCTTCTTGCCGTCGATGCGGTGTTTGTCATCGGCGACCAAATTTGAATTGACGGGTGTGCCCAGCAATCCACCGCCCTTGGGCACGGGGTTTTCGGGATGCTCACCCGCAAGATTCATGATGTAGGGATTTATCTTGCGCTCGTCGTTGCTTCTCACTGTCAGCGGGCCGGAGCCGTGATCGGGGGAGGGTTTAGGTGGAACGATCTGATCGAGTGCTGTCTGGCTGGGCCGCCAAGTTTGTTCCGGCATTTGCCGGGACATTGAACCGGAAGGCGCAAAGACCTGACTCGCCCAGTCGCCGCCGGTTGAGGCAGGCGGAGCAGCGGGTGTGAGCCCTGCAAAGCCATTGCCGCTGTCGTCGGTTGAATTGCCCAAAGGAACATTATTCCCGGAGGGCATGCCCTCCGCGACCGAATTGAAGCCACCCATGGCGGGTCTCCTGTGATGATGGTTAAAACAACGCCAAAAGCCGCCCGGGGTTCCGGACGGCTTTTGGGCGCAATAAGGGCGGTAATAACCTTGTGTATATCCTATTGCGGGATAAGTGTCAAGGCCCCTTTCAGGGGGTGTAGAGGTCGAGGCCCATCTCGGCCAGACGTTTCTCCGCCTCGGCATGGATGCGCCGCTTCAGGCTGGGATGGTCATCCAGCAGCCGCTCGAACTCATTGATCTGTAAAACCAGAAGCTGACAGGAAGAGACGGCCCGCACCGTCGCCGTGCGCTCGGTCTTGGCGATCAGGGCGATCTCGCCGAAGAAATCGCCCGTCTTCAGCCGTTTGTTCTCGCCCGTCATCTCGACCTCGACCTCGCCTGCGACGATCATGAACATGGCGTCCGCCGGATCGCCCTTGCGCACCAGCCGCTCGCCCGGCACGGCCACCTTGGGCTTAAACAAACCCGCGATATCGGCAATGGCGCTGGCATTCAACTCGGAAAATAACGGCACTTTGGCAACCATGGTCCAGGAAATGACGAAGTCGCGCTTCTTCATTTCCTGGGCGAAGGCCGAGGCCAGAATACCGGCGGGCAGGGCGAACATGCAAAGCCCCATGACCACGGTCACGCCGCCCATCAATTTTCCAAAATCCGTATGGGGCACCACGTCGCCATAGCCCACCGTGGCCAGGGTCACGATACCCCACCACATGGCGGCGGGAATGCTGCCGAAGGCCACGGGCTGCTCGTCACGCTCGATGTAATACATGATCGACGACATGGTCACCAGCAGCACCAGCATGACGATTCCAGCCGAAATCAAGACGCGCCTTTCACCCTTGATGACGTCGCGCAACGTATCCAGCGCCGCCGAATAGCGCAGCAGCTTCAACAGGCGCGCCAATCGCAAAAAGCGCAGATCGACCGAGGTCAGCATCCACAAAATCGCCGGCAGAATTGCCAGAAGATCGATGAGCGCCATCGGCGTCGCCATATAGCGCAGGCGGCCCAGCAAGGGGTGATCGTGAAAACGCTCTCGCGGATCCTCGACGCAAGCCCAGATACGCACACCATATTCGATAACGAAAATCGTAACGGAAACGACTTCGATGAGAAGGAACGCCCAATGCCAGGACGCTTCGACATTTTTCATGGTCGAGGTGATTTCGGCCGCCACATTAAGCAGGATCAAGCCAATCAGGCAAACCGAAGTCAGGCGCCCCCAGAACCCGGCCCCCTCTTCCACGATCCGCCATGTCTGCCAGCGCAAGCGCACTATCATAGCGCCATCTTAGCGGGAAGACTTCAGGCTTGCCAGACCGATGCCCGCGAAAATCAGCCCCAGCCCCGCCGCATGGTAAAGCTGGAAGCTTTCGCCCAGAAAGAACACAGCCAGCAGGGCTGCGAACAGCGGGGTCAGATAGGTGAACTGCCCGGCTAGGCCAGCACCCAGGCGCACCACGCCCTCGTTCCAGCAGATATAGGCCAGCACCGAGGCGCAGACCGCCACATAGATCACCGCCCCCAGATTGACCCAGGTGAGTGCGGGAGCCCGTCCCTGGGCCAACTCGGCCAGATGCAGCGGCAGCAGGAAAGGGGTGCCGATAAGCGCCAGCCAGGTCAGCAGGACCAGGGGCTTGATGCCGGTCGGATAACGGCGCAGGGCCACGGAATAAACACCCCAGGACAAAGTGGCGGCCAGTACCCACAGATCGCCGGGTTCAAAGGAAAAGGCCGCCAGCACGGCAAGGTCTCCGCGTCCGATCACCGCCAGCAGCCCGGCAAAGGAAAGAGCCAGACCGGCCAAGGCCAGAGGTTTCGGACGCTCGCCCAGCCACAGCCAGGACAACAGGATCGTCACCAGCGGCAAGGACGAAGCCACGATCATGGCATTGATCGCCGTCGTGCTGGTCAGTGCCTGATAGAGCATCGTGTTGTAGGCCGATACCGAAGCCAGGGCCATGAAGACCAGAAAGGGAAGCTGCCGCTTCACCTTCGGCCATTCGCGGATCAGATCGCCCCTTGTCAGCAAGACGAGAATCGCCGCCGCCAAAACCCAGCGCCAAAAGGACAGCGCCATCGGCGGCATGCCGCCATCGGCCAGCACGGCGCGGCTGATCACGGCATTGCCCGCCCACATCAGCGGCGGAACGATCAGCAGCAGATAAATCACAGCGTCACCAGCCTGGGCGCATGGGAGATGGATTTCAGGAAGGTCACTAGGCCCTCGGGTGAAATCAGGGTGCTGGCCGTGTTTTCCAGGGGATGAAAAGCCAGCTGCGCATCGCCCATCATGGCCTTGTCGAGCACACAGATCACGCTTTTTGCCCTATCGTTGATCAGAGCGAAGGGGGTTACAGAACCGGGTTCGATGAACAAGGTGGCGCGCAAACGGTCGGCGGAACCGAAACTCAAACGCGCCGAGCCGATGCGGTCGGGCAGGGTCTTCAAATCGACCTTGCGGGCGATGGGGCATGAGACCAGCCACATCTGTTCCTTGGCGTCCTTCAAAAACAGATTCTTGCAATGCGTTCCAGGAATGCCCCGCCAATGCTCCTCCCCATCCGCCACCGTGAAAATGGGCGGATGATCGAAGGTTTCTGCCTTGATTCCCTCGGCTTCCAGATAGGTCAGCAGACTGGCGCGGGTGTGGGGGATGCTCATGAGACCTTATAGCGACACGGATGGACATGGATCAACACGGATGCACCCCCTAATCCATCTTGGAAGGCACTAATATTGCTAAATTGTCACCCCCGGGCTTGACCCGGGGGGCCATCTAGATGCCCGGATCAAGTCCGGGCATGACGATTTTTACATCTTTGAACTTCTTTCCTAAAACAAGCATCCGATATAACCTGTTCTCGCACAAGTTGGCGTTACTTATAGCTGGGGGTTACCATGACGGCAAAAAAACTGGAAACCGAACATAAAGGAAAGAAATTGTGCTTCGTCATCGGCCCCATCGGACAGGAGGGCACCGAAACCCGCGACAAGGCGGACTGGCTGCTCCATTTTGTCAAGGGAGCGGTCGAGCCGCTAGATTATGAGGTGAAGCGCGCCGACGAAATCAGCGAACCTGGCTCAATCACGCACCAAATCATCAACGCCATATACGAAGCCGAACTTGTCATCGCAGATTTGACCGGCCATAACGCCAACGCATTTTATGAGCTGGCGATCAGACATTCCGTGCAAAAGCCCGTCATCCACATGATCGAGGAGGGCGCTTCCATCCCCTTCGACATCAAAGACCATCGCACGATTTTCTACAGCCCCAGCAACCCCCGGAAAATGCTGGTGCCGATGGAAAAGTTGGTAGAGCAGATCGAAGCAATTTCTAAGCCTGATTTCGCAGTGTCGAATCCGATTTCCCAAGCTCTGGCTATCAAGAAAATGGAAGCCTCACCGGACAAGCATGGTCAAATGTTGGTGGGGATTATTAATCGTATGGATTATCTTGAAGACCGCTTAATCAACAAAAGCTATGCCGAGATTATGCGCCGTGAATACGCCTCTAGAGATGAAAATTCCAGTGCTGGTGGTAGAGGGCTTTTCGGCATGAAAAATGATTCTATTCGCGGTGCATTGGGGTTGCTAGGCGAAGCTCTCACTGATAACCAGACGGTAAACAACCGGAATCTTGGAGATCTAGACAAAATTGCGCGATATAACAAGATGAGGAAGAATAGAGTGGAGATGATTAAGGCCCTTGAGGCAAAGACAGGCAAAAAGCACCTCCTTTCTTTTCCTTCTGACAAGGACACATAATCCCCTCCCATGTCCATCCCCGATCTTCTGCTTGCCACCCTGGTCATGACCATCTGGGGATTCAATTTCGTCGTCGCCAAACTGGGTGTGGGCGAAATCCCCGGCCTTCTGCTGACGGCGCTTCGCTTTGCCCTGGTGGCCCTGTTGCTGCTGCCCTTCCATCGCCCCACCTTTGGCGAATTAAAGCCGCTGGCCCTGCTTTCCTTTACCCTGGGGGTGATGCATTTCGGGCTGTTGTTCGTGGGGCTGCAGGGAATCGATGCGGCGGCTAGCGCCATCGTCATTCAGTTGCAGGTCCCCTTCAGCGCGCTGCTGGCTTTTCTGTTCTTCAAGGAGAGCTTAGGGATCGGGCGCTTTATCGGCATGGCGCTGGCCTTTTCAGGGGTCGTGCTGCTGGCGGGCGAGCCCCAGCGCATCGACCTATCGGGGCTTGTTCTGGTCATCATCTCCGCCTTTGGCTTTGCCGCCTCGACCATGGTCATGAAACGCGCAAAACCCATCCATCCGTTTGTCCTAACGGGGGGCGTCTGCGCCTTGGGTGTGCCTCAATTGCTGCTGTTATCTCTGATCTTCGAAACCGACCAGATCAGCCGGTTGGCCGAAGCCAGCTGGATCGGCTGGGGGGCCGTGGTCTATACCGCCGTCTTCGCCTCGCTGGTGGCGCACAGCCTGTGGTACAAGCTGGTGCGCCGCTATCCGGTGAATGTCATCGTTCCCTTCTCGCTTCTGGCCCCGGTGCTGGGTATTCTGTCGGGCGTTCTGTTGCTGGGCGAGCCCTTCGGCCTGCACAAGGCCCTGGGGGCGCTGGCAACATTATCCGGTGTGGCTTTGATTCAAGTTCTTTCGGCAAGAAAGTCGACATGAGACGGTTCGATTCACCTTCGCCCAATCATGATGAGCGACCAGATGGCCCCCCCATCGACATGCTGGTGCTGCATTATACTGGCATGCAAAGTGCGAAGGAGGCGCTGGCCCGCCTTGCCGACCCCGCGGCCAAGGTAAGCGCCCATTACCTGATCGACGAAGACGGCAGCATTCACGCCCTGGTGCCGGAAACGCGCAGGGCCTGGCATGCGGGTCTGGCGTGCTGGCGGGATCAGCGCGATATCAATGCGCGCTCGATCGGCATCGAACTGGTCAATCCCGGCCATGAATTCGGCTATCGCGGCTTTCCCGAGACGCAGATGACGGGGCTGATCGATCTGGCGACAGAGATTCTGTCTCGCCACCCCATTGCACCCCGCAATGTGGTGGGCCATGCCGACGTGGCGCCCACGCGCAAGCAAGACCCCGGCGAATTCTTCGATTGGAAGCGACTGGCGGATTGCGGCATCGGCCTGTGGCCCAACAACACCCAGCCCGGTCAGGCCGTGCATCTCATTCCCCGCCTGCACCTGTATGGCTATGATATCTCGGACCCTGATGCCGCCGTTCTGGCCTTCCAGCGCCATTTCAGGCCAACCAGAACCGATGGCATTGCCGACGCAGAATGCGCCGGACTGCTTGACGCGCTGCTCTTGCTGGTTCAGGAATAGCAAACCAGATGGCCAGGTGACCGCTGCCGGTGCAAGCCGGGAGAGGAAAGTCCGGGCTCCACGGAAACACGGTGCCGGGTAATCCCCGGCGGGGGCGACCCCAGGGAAAGTGCCACAGAGAGCTGAACCGCCGTTTTGCTGCGGCAAAACGGTAAGGGTGAAAAGGTGCGGTAAGAGCGCACCGCGCGACCGGCAACGGAAGCGGCAGGGCAAACCCCACCGGGAGCAAGGCCAAATAGGGGCGGTACGCTGGGCAACCAGCACTCGGCGTTTCCGGGAGCGCCGCCCGGGTCGGCTGCTAAAGATGCCAGGTAACTGGCATCGTAGAGGAATGGTCACCCAGCGCCCGCAAGGGCGTGGACAGAACCCGGCTTACAGGCCATCTGGTTTTTCTTCTTGTCCCTCGCCGGGCGCGAGCGAAGCTCGCTTGGCCGCGGCCTCAATGGCCGCTGATTTCTTCCCTTCTGACGTCAACATTCCATAAAATTCGATACAATTATTTTTCAAGTTTTGCCAACAAAGTGCGATGTATTTCCATCAATAAAAAATATTCGACAAGTATTCGCGGTCCATGCATCGTCGTGGCCATGGAAACAAAACGCTCCCTTTTCCTGTCCATCCTCGCCCTGCTGGCCGCCTTGCACAGCCACCCGGTTTTTGCCGCCGAAATCGCCCTGCGCGACCAGGGGCTTTTGACCGAAAACGAAAAGGAAGCCATCCGCAGCATGCAAGCCTTGATGGGAAATCGCGCCGACGCCCAATATGCCATCGGCAGGATTTTTGAGCGCGGCGGACTTGAGCGCGAAGCGCGCACTTGGATTCAAAAAAGCGCCCATGCCGGTTATGTGCAGGCCAAGCTTTGGATCGCCGAACAGCAGATGAAAGCCGCCTTCCGGGGCGACCAGGGACGCATGCTGGTCTCATCGCGAAGGGCAATGGCCGGGAGCGAATAGGGATTTATCCGCTCCATCCTGTACGAGAGGCTTTAAGGAATGAGAACGTCCATCACCGCATGTTTTCTAGCGTTCCTTGCCAACCGGACATCGAATGTCGCAAACTTGCCCGCCCTTCGCGAGGCAGACAGATGCAAGGCGTCGGCAAAATCCATACCTTTTCGTGCCCAATCCAGGGCCTCCGACAGGGCTCCGATATCCTCGCAGTGTGTGTTGGGAAGCGCCAAAAGAGAAGACAGCGCCTCGGCAACATCCTTGGCCAAAAATCCGTAAAGACGGCGCAAAACCCAATCCGTTTCCAGCATAACCGTTTTTGGAAGAAAGATCGTTTCTTGCTCGAAAAGGGCTAGGGCGCGCTTGGACTGCTTGGGATCGTCGCCGGTCAGAAGACGAACGATGACGTTAGTATCGACGGCGATCACGGCGCGCCTTCAGTTCTTCTGTTACGGCAGCGTCCATCTCCTCGACCGTCCTGGCCTTGCCTGAGCAGGACAAGCACCCCGCAACATCCGACAATTTCGAGGGCGGCAACAGGACAAGAGGGCGCAGCAAAACGCCCTCGGAAGTCACCTCGACGGAAAACCGCGCACCCGATGCATAATTCCCGGCATTGCGGATTGCCTTGGGCAATACCACTTGGCCTTTTGAGGAAAGGGAGGTCGTTTCCATGCCGATGTCCCAAGGTAAGATCAAGTAAGACACAAATTTACTCCGCCTATTCCTTTCAATCAAGCTTTGAAAAGAGCCCGCAGATTACCGAAAGAATGAGGTTAGAGCCTGTCCCCTGACGAGGTGTAAGAGCGGCGAGGTTATCGCGCACTCAGGCAAGGCGCTTTACTTCTCAAGGATGGAGTTCTTTAAAATCAATGAGTTGCCCCAGCTTGAGGAAGCCTGGAAGCGGCTGCCTTTAGGATGGGGCGCGCAGAGCCAACTTTTTCAGCAGCTAGACAGAGTAGATTCCGACCATATGCGATCTCTGCGCACCGTGTATGGTCGGAAATTGCCTTTTTCCAGCCCGACACTTTCCTTAGAGCGCGTCCAGGGCAGATCCTTCTCAGCAATAAAGCCGCACCATATCACTGGTGCTGCGTGACAATCCGGTGCGTCCAATCAAGGAGTCCCTATGTCGCCTCCCCTCCCCCCTCCAGTGGCGCCACGCCTTTGCGAAGGACGGGGTAATGTCGAAGCAGAATCGGCAAGGGCCTCCGAAGTGCGGTACAGACGCTTGTTCGAGGCAGCCCAGGACGGAATACTGCTCTTGAATGCCGAGACGGGTCAGATAGATGACGTCAACCCCTACTTGGTCAGCATGCTTGGATACTCGCATGAGGAATTTCTTGGAAAGCGGCTCTGGGAAATTGGCGCCTTTTTTGACATCGAGCAAAGCAAAGCACTTTTTGCCGAGTTGCAGTCGCAAGGGTTTGTCCGCTACGAAAACCTTCCTCTGGTCTCAAAAGCAGGAACGAAGGTCGATGTCGAATTCGTTTCCAATTCGTATGATTGCGACGGCGTGAAGGTTCTTCAGTGCAATATCAGAAATATTTCCGATCGTGTGGAATTGCAAAGGCAGGCCATCTCCCGCGAACATCGCTACAGGGCTATTTCTGCAACCGCTCTGGACGCCTTCGTAACGAGCGATTCGACAGGGCGCATTGTGGGGTG
Organism: Alphaproteobacteria bacterium; assembly: GCA_015232335.1. Lineage (GTDB taxonomy): Bacteria > Pseudomonadota > Alphaproteobacteria > Rhodospirillales > WMHbin7 > WMHbin7. Next base: position 34,317 of record JADFZV010000021.1, read on the forward strand.
GAACCCCAGTGCCGAGCGCATTTTCGGCTACACCGAAACCGAAGCGATCGGTCAGCCATTGACTCTGCTGATGCCGCAACGCTTCCAGGATCAGCATCTGGACGGCATGCAAAGAATGCGTTCAGGCATTGAAAGCCACATGATCGGCAAAACAGTCGAGCTGGTTGGTCTGCGCAAGAATGCCGCTGAGTTTCCGCTTGAATTATCCATGACGACTTGGATCGAGGGCGACAAGCAGTACTTCACCGGCATAATTCGTGACATCACCCATCGCAAGGCGGCAGATTCACTTATCCATCACAAAGGTCTGAAGCTTAAGGAATCAAATGCCGAGTTGGAACGTTTTGCTTATGTCGCATCGCACGACCTGCGAGAGCCCCTTAGAATGGTCAACAGCTTTCTGACGCTCCTGGAAAGGCGCAACCCTCAGCTTGATGCAGAATCGAAAGAGTTTCTTGGCTTTGCCAAGGAAGGTGCGGTGCGGATGGATCATATGGTCCTGGCCTTGCTTGAATTTTCACGCGTTGGCCGATCCGGCACCGCTTTCGCCCCTGTTGATACCTCTACTGCCGTTGCACAAGCCGTGGCTAATCTGGGATTGCTGATTAAAGATACCAAATCCGACGTGACGGTGGTTGCCCCCCTGCCTGTCGTTGTGGGAAATCAAGATGAAATGATGCGTCTGTTCCAGAACTTGATTGGAAACGCGCTCAAATATCATCACCCTGGCCGCACTCCCATCATTCACATTTCCTGTCAGAAACACGATCACGATTGGCTGTTTTTAGTGCAAGACAACGGCATCGGCCTTGAGCGTGAATATTTTGACCGAATTTTTGTTATCTTCCAGCGCCTGCATGGACGAAGAGAATACGAAGGAACGGGAATCGGTCTCGCCATCTGCAAAAAGATCGTCAACACCCACGGCGGCAATATCTGGGTTGAATCCGAACCCGGTCGGGGATCAACTTTCTTCTTTTCGATTCCCGTGTCTGGGGTTTCGCCAGCCAGTGAAGCATCTGACGGATAGGTGTGCCCGGAAAAAACGATGCCGGTCTGTTGACCGAAAAGAATAAGAACGCCGCTTAACCCAACCCGTCGGAAGCTGTGCAGTCGGACATATCCCACGCCACCAGAGAGCCGCACTCATTCCTAATTATTGCCCCCACCGTTGCGCAATGATAAACTATGTCGATCTTTGACATATGAGTTTCAGCCATGTCCACCAATGTTCATCTCACCCCAGAACTTGAGACATTCGCAAAAAGTTGCGTTCAGGACGGTCGCTACAACAATGTGAGTGAGGTCGTGCGCCAGGGGCTTCGTCTGCTCCAGGAATCCGAAGAACAGCGGCACAGTTTCAACGCCATGCTAAAGGCCGCTGAAGAGGAAGCCGATCGCGAAGGCAGCTTCGAGTTGAATGAGATTCTAGCCGAGGCAGACGCCGTCATCTCTTCAGCAGAAAAATGACGGCGGCCCGCCTATCGCCCCGCGCCAGGAACGATCTGCTCTCGGCCATGCGCTGGATCGCCAAAGAGGATCCGTTTGCTGCCAAAGCCCTTCGGAACGCCATTGCCGAAGCGGCAAAACGCATCGGCACTCACCCGGACATCGGAGTCCTGCGCCCAAACCTAGCCGACCCGCCCTATCGTTTTCTGACGCTCGTCGGCCTTCCCTATCTGATCGTCTACAACGCAAGCCGCAAGCCGCCGCTGATCCTGCGCATTCTTCATGGGGCCAGGGATTTGCCGGAAATCTTCAGCCGTTCGTAAAACCCCGCCCCGCCTCGTAAAGGGCGATGGCGGCGGCGTTGGAGACGTTGAGGCTGTCGACCGGTCCCTGGCTCACCATGGGAAGCCTAGCCAGTACATCGCAGGTTTCGCGCTGCTTCATGCGCATGCCTTCGCCCTCCGAGCCCAGAACCAGAATCAGCTTGGGCGGCAGCGGGGCCAGTTCGGGAAGTGTTCGATCCGCCGTTGCTTCCAGCCCGATGGCGACGAAGCCCTCGGCCTTCAGTTCATCCAGCGCCTTCGAGAGATTGACCACGCGGACCAGGGGCACGGCTTCCAGCCCGCCCGAGGCGGCCTTGGCCAAGGCACCCGATTCAGGGGGCGCGAAACGGTCCTGCAAAATCAGTCCCAAAGCCCCGAAGGCGGCGGCCGAGCGCAACACCGCCCCCACATTCTGGGGGTCGGTCACCTGATCCAGCATCAGGAAAACCGCGCGTTCCTTGATGAAGGCGGCCCGTTTCAGGTCGTCGAACTCCAGATCGGGCAAGGGATCGACCGCCAAAGCCAGGCCCTGATGCACCGTTCCCGGGGGCAAAAGCCGGTCGATGCCCTCGCGGTCCGTGCTTTCCACCTGTTTGATCCGCGCCAGAAGGGCCGGATCCAAGGATTTTACCCGGTCCTCGGTCGCCACCAGACGCCGACAGACCCGGGCAGGATTGCGCAAGGCAGCGTTCACTGCATGAACGCCAAAGAGCCATAACCCTTCACCGCCGCCCAATTTGGCCAGTTTGGCCCGCTTTGGCCCACCTTTTCCGGCGTAATGCTGGCGTTTTTCGGCCTTCGACATGCCCGACGAGAAGCCCTTGGGGCGCTGCGGGGTCGGTTTTGTGGTCATGGTCATGGGCTCCTTCATGAGCGGCTTGGACTCTAACTGTAAGGCATGTTAGCCTTCGGGGCATCAATTCGAACGCTCCGGGACCTGGGCAAGGTTCAGGCAGCGTTGGTTTTGTTTATGCTTGTGTTTTGAAGTTGACAAGGGCCGCGAAATCCTTATGGTTCGCACTTCCGCCGAACCGGTGAGCCGGTGGCGCGGAGGGGTGGCCGAGCGGTCAATGGCAGCAGACTGTAAATCTGCCCTCTACGGAGTACGAAGGTTCGAATCCTTCCCCCTCCACCACCGGCTGGCGGCGAGCGGGAAGGGTTGTGTCGGATCAAGGGCTTTCTGGGCGGGTGTAGCTCAATGGTAGAGCAGAAGCCTTCCAAGCTTACGACGAGGGTTCGATTCCCTTCACCCGCTCCATCCGGCCGGGTCTTTTGAAGGTCCGTATATATAGAGTCTATAGGTTAGTCAGTTTCGTTGGGTCACAGACAAAAGAATCACAGGAGCACGCGCGACCATGGCAAAGGCGAAATTCGAGCGGACGAAGCCGCACTGCAACGTCGGCACGATCGGACACGTTGACCACGGCAAGACGTCGCTGACGGCGGCGATCACCAAGGTCCTGGCCGAGACGGGCGGCGCCACCTTCACGGCCTACGACCAGATCGACAAGGCCCCTGAAGAAAAGGCGCGCGGCATCACGATTTCGACGGCACACGTCGAGTACGAGACGAAGAACCGTCACTACGCGCATGTCGACTGCCCGGGTCACGCGGATTATGTGAAGAACATGATCACGGGTGCGGCGCAGATGGACGGCGCCATTCTGGTGGTTTCGGCGGCCGACGGCCCGATGCCGCAGACGCGCGAACATATTCTTCTGGCCCGTCAGGTCGGCGTTCCCGCCCTGGTGGTGTTCATGAACAAGGTCGACATGGTCGACGACCCCGAGCTTCTGGATCTGGTCGAGATGGAAGTGCGCGAGTTGCTCACCAGCTATCAGTTCCCCGGCGACGACATTCCTGTGGTTCGCGGCTCTGCGCTGTGCGCCCTGGAAGGCAAGAACCCCGAGATTGGCCACGACGCCATCTTGAAGCTGATGCAGGCGGTTGACGAGGCGATTCCGCAGCCGGAGCGCCCCAAGGACCGTCCGTTCCTGATGCCGGTGGAAGACGTTTTCTCGATCTCGGGTCGCGGCACGGTTGCCACGGGTCGCGTCGAGCGCGGCGTTGTCAAGGTGGGCGAGGAAATCGAGATCGTCGGCCTTCGCCCGACCACCAAGACCACGGTGACCGGCGTCGAAATGTTCCGCAAGTTGCTCGATCAGGGCGAGGCGGGCGACAATATCGGCGCCCTTCTGCGCGGCACCAAGCGTGAAGACATCGAGCGCGGCCAGGTTCTGGCAGCACCCGGCTCGATCACGCCGCACACCAAGTTCAAGGCCGAGGCCTATATTCTGACCAAGGAAGAAGGTGGCCGTCATACGCCGTTCTTCTCGAACTACCGTCCGCAGTTCTATTTCCGCACGACCGACGTGACGGGAACGGTGAAGCTGCCGGAAGGCGTCGAGATGGTGATGCCGGGCGACAACATCTCGATGGAGGTCGATCTGATCGCCCCCATCGCCATGGATGAAGGCCTGCGCTTCGCCATCCGCGAGGGTGGTCGCACGGTCGGCGCCGGCGTCGTCGCCAAGATTGTTGAATAAGTTGGAATGCTGCGTGGGCCCGGGGCATCCCCCGGGTCTTGCAGAGCGGTCCTAGGAGTGTAGCTCAACTGGTAGAGCACCGGTCTCCAAAACCGGGGGTTGGGGGTTCGAGCCCCTCCACTCCTGCCAACCGGACGGCGACCCGACAGCGTTGAGCCAAAGACGAAAAAGAGAATGACGAAGATCACCCCAGGCCAGTTTGTCCGTCAGGTCCGTCAGGAGGCCAGCAAGGTCTCTTGGCCTTCGCGTAGAGAGACGTCGATCTCGACCGCGATGGTGTTCGTGATGGTGTTTCTGACCGCGATCTTCTTCTTCGTGGTTGATTATTCGATCTCGCACTTCGTGCGCTTGATCTTCGGTTTGGGAGCGTGACGGCCGTGGCAATGCGTTGGTACGTCATTCATGTCTATTCGGGCTTCGAAAAGAAGGTTGCCCAGTCCATCAAGGAACAGGCTGACCAGAAGGGCTTGGCCGCCCTGTTCGATCAGGTACTGGTGCCGGTCGAGGAAGTGGTCGAGGTGCGCAGGGGTTCCAAGGTGAATGCCGAACGCAAGTTCTTCCCGGGCTATGTCCTGATCAAGATGGATCTGACCGACGAAGCTTGGCACATGGTGAAGAACACGCCGAAAGTGACCGGTTTCCTGGGCGGGCGCGGACGCCCCTCGCCCATCACGGACGCCGAGGCCGAGCGCATCATGAAGCAGGTTCAGGAGGGGATCGAGCGTCCCAAGCCCTCCATCAGTTTCGAGATTGGCGAGCAGGTTCGCGTCAGCGACGGCCCGTTCACCTCGTTCAACGGTTTCGTCGAGGAAGTGGACGAAGACAAGGCAAGGCTCAAGGTGGCCGTGTCGATCTTCGGTCGCTCGACCCCGGTGGAACTGGAATACTCCCAGGTCGAGAAGGTCTAGGAGAATCCCAAGCGGGAGGCGCGCCACGCCGTACCGCGCACACCCCGGACGCAAGTCCGATTTACTGAGGTGCTATCATGGCAAAGAAGGTTATTGGCTATATCAAACTGCAAATTCCGGCCGGCAAGGCCAATCCGTCGCCCCCAGTGGGTCCGGCATTGGGTCAGCGCGGCCTGAACATCATGGAGTTCTGCAAGTCGTTCAACGCAGCCACCCAGCAGCTTGAGCCCGGCATGCCCATTCCGGTGGTGATTACGGCCTTTTCCGACCGTACCTTCACCTTCATCACCAAGACGCCCCCCATCACCTACTTCCTGAAGAAGGCGGCGGGCATTCAGTCGGGCTCGAAGACCACGGGCCGCGGCGACAAGGTGGGCAAGGTGACGATGGCGCAGGTGCGCGAGATCGCCGGCAAGAAAATGCAGGACCTCAATTGTAACGACGTCGAGGCGGCCAGCCGCATGATCGTCGGTTCGGCCCGTTCGATGGGCCTGGATGTGGTGGAGTAAGCCAATGGCTGACGGAAAGCGCTTGAAAAAGGCCCTGACGGGCATTGATCGCAACGCCTTTTACAAGGTCGATCAGGCGATCAAGATGATCAAGGAACGGGCAACCGCCAAGTTCGACGAGACCTTGGAAATTTCGCTCAATCTGGGCATCGATCCCAGGCACGCCGATCAGATGGTGCGTGGCGTGGTCGATCTGCCCAACGGCACCGGTAAGACCGTGCGCGTGGCCGTGTTCGCCAAGGGTGCGAAGGCCGACGAAGCTGCCAAGGCGGGGGCCGACATCGTGGGTGCTGACGACTTGGCCGAAAAGGTGCAGGCCGGTCAGATGGATTTCGACCGCGTGATCGCAACACCCGACATGATGGGTCTGGTCGGCAAGCTGGGCAAGGTGCTGGGGCCTCGCGGCCTGATGCCCAATCCCAAGCTGGGCACCGTGACCATGAATGTGGGCGACGCCGTCAAGGCGGCCAAGGGCGGCCAGGTGCAGTTCCGCGCCGAAAAGGCGGGCATCGTGCATGCCGGCATCGGCAAAGCCAGCTTCACCGAAACGCAACTGGTCGAGAATGTGAAGTCCTTTGTGGACGCCATCAACAAGGCCAAGCCCCAGGGCGCCAAGGGCACATATCTGAAGAGGATATCGCTGTCTTCGACCATGGGTCCCGGCCTCAAGCTGGATATTTCCAGCCTGAGCGGCGCGTAGGTCATTTTGCACGCGGGCAAGGCCCGCGCGCGAGCCTCCTGGCGAGCGGGAGCCAAGGGCGCACAGCGCCCGCCCGGCGACTGAGGGGCGTATGTAATAAGTTTCCATGTTTCCGGCGCATGCCGGAAACATGGGCGGAAGGAACGCCTTCGGGCGGACCTTCCAAACCTGTCCGAGACTGTGGGTACACTCAATTCGGGGTGTTCAAAGGGTAACCGCCCGCATAGACAGAGGACACCCGACGTTCTCCTTGCAAGAGGAGTGCGGCTGGACTTCTGGGACAGGCGAACCGGGCCAAGGGGCAAGGTCGCCCAGTGGCCCTCGTCAGAGGTGGAGGCAAGGGGAAACCCGAACTTCCAAAGTATAGCGGAGACAAACCCCGTGGACCGGAACCAAAAGAAGCAACTGGTCGAGCAACTGCACGGAGCCTTCGCCGAGACCGGTCTGGTCGTCGTGACCCATTATATGGGCCTCACGGTGGCCGAGATGACCGATCTTCGGCGCAAGATGAGTGCGGCTGGCGCCAGCTTCAAGGTGACTAAAAACCGGCTCACGCGTCTCGCCTTGAAGGACACGGCGTACGACACGCTTTCCGATCTGTTCAAGGGTCCGACGGCAATTGCCTATTCGAAGGACCCCGTTGCAGCGGCCAAGATTGCGGTCGAATACGCCAAAGCCAACGAGAAGCTGAAGATCCTGGGCGGTGCCCTCGGGACCAAGGTGCTGGGAGTCGAGGGTGTGAAAGCCCTGGCCGCCCTGCCCTCTCTCGACGAACTGCGTGCCAAGATCGTCGGCATGGTGCAAACGCCCGCGACCCGTATCGCTGGCGTTCTCCAGGCCCCGGCGGGCCAGCTCGCCCGGGTTCTCAAGGCCAAGGCCGATCAAGGTGCAGCCGCTTAAGAGCCCATCCCGTAAACCCAGAACTCAAGCTGTATTAAGGAGTTAGTAAAATGGCCGATCTTGGCAAACTGGTTGATGACCTTTCGGCGCTGACGGTTCTTGAAGCCGCCGAGCTGTCGAAGATGCTGGAAGAGAAGTGGGGCGTTTCCGCCGCCGCTCCGGTGGCCGTTGCCGCCGCCGGTGGTGGCGCTGCCGCCGCTCCCGTCGAAGAGCAGACCGAATTTACCGTCGTCCTGGTTGAGGGCGGCGAGAAGAAGATCAACGTGATCAAGGAAGTCCGTGCCATCACCGGCCTTGGCCTCAAGGAAGCCAAGGATCTGGTCGAAGGCGCTCCCAAGGACGTCAAGGAAGGCGTTTCGAAGGACGAGGCCGCCAAGATCAAGAAGCAGTTGGAAGACGCCGGCGCGAAGGTTCAGGTCAAGTAAGACCTTTCTTTCGTGTTGGAGCCTACTTACTTCTAAACCCGGCGCCGGAGGGGGAAACCCCTTCGGCTACCGGGCGTTTCCGCCCTTAAGTGCCCAGGCGGAAATGATAGTACGGGGGCGCAGGAACGACAGTTTGATGATAAGGAGCGGCAATGGCTAAGTCCTTCACGGGTCGCAAGCGGATTCGCAAAAGTTTTGGTCGGATTCCATCCATCGCGCCCATGCCGAACCTGATCGAGGTGCAGAAAAGCTCCTATGATCGCTTCTTGCAGATGGAAACGCCGCCTGAGAAGCGCGACGAGTCCGGTCTTCAGGAAGTCTTCAAATCGGTCTTCCCGATCAAGGATTTCTCTGAGCGCGGTACGCTTGAATTCGTGCGCTACGAACTGGAAGCGCCGAAATACGACGTCGACGAGTGCCAACAGCGCGGCATGACCTTCGCCGCCCCCTTGAAAGTGACGCTGCGCCTGGTGGTGTGGGACGTCGACGAGGAGACCGGCTCGCGCTCGATCCGCGACATCAAGGAACAGGACGTCTATATGGGCGACATGCCGCTCATGACGGCCAACGGCACCTTCATCATCAACGGCACCGAGCGCGTCATCGTCTCGCAGATGCACCGCAGCCCCGGCGTCTTCTTCGATCACGACAAGGGCAAGACCCACTCCTCGGGCAAGTATCTGTTCGCCGCCCGCGTCATTCCCTATCGCGGTTCCTGGCTGGATTTCGAATTCGACGCCAAGGACATGGTTTACGTGCGCATCGATCGCAGGCGCAAGCTGCCCGTCACCACGCTGCTCTATGCGCTGGACAACGAGGAAACCGCCAAGCTGCGCCGCAAGAAGGCCGAGGATAGCCGTCCCTTTGATCATCTGCTGGCCAAGGGCATGTCGCGCGAAGACATCCTGGGCTATTTCTACGGCACCGTCCTTTACAAGCGCGGCAAGAAGGGCTGGCGCACCGGTTTCGACCCCGAGCGCATGAAGGGCATGAAGCTGGCCCACGATCTGGTCGATGCCAAGTCGGGCAAGGTGGTGGCCGAGGCCGGGACCAAGATGACCCTGCGCGTCGGCAAGAAGCTCAAGGAATCCGGGCTTGACGATTATGTCGTCACGCATGAGGACATGATCGGCTTCTATTCCGCGCAGGACCTCATCAATGAATCGACCGGCGAGATCTATGTCGAAGCTGGCGACGAACTGACCGACGCGCTGCTGCTCGAACTGGAAAAGGCAGGCGTCACCGAATTGCCTGTTCTGGCCATCGACCATGTCAATGTCGGCCCCTATATCCGCAACACCCTGGCGGTGGACAAGAACACCTGCCGCGAGGAAGCGCTGATCGACATCTACCGCGTCATGCGTCCGGGCGAGCCGCCCACTTTGGAAACCGCAGAAGCCCTGTTCCAGGGCCTGTTCTTCGATTCCGAGCGCTACGACCTGTCGGCCGTGGGCCGCGTCAAGCTGAATGCCCGCCTGGGCTTCTCGGGCCTGCCCGACACGCTGCGCGTTCTCAGGAAGGAAGACATCCTGGGCGTCATCAAGGTTCTGGTCGAACTGAAGGACGGCAAGGGCGAGATCGACGACATCGACAATCTCGGCAACCGCCGTGTGCGTTCGGTGGGCGAACTGATGGAAAACCAGTACCGTCTGGGCCTGTTGCGCATGGAGCGCGCCATCCGCGAGCGCATGAGCTCGGTCGATATCGACACCGTGATGCCGCACGATCTGATCAACGCCAAGCCCGCCGCTGCTGCGGTGCGCGAGTTCTTCGGCTCGTCGCAGCTCTCGCAGTTCATGGATCAGACCAATCCGCTCTCCGAGATCACCCACAAGCGCCGCCTGTCGGCCCTGGGGCCGGGAGGGCTCACCCGCGAGCGCGCCGGTTTCGAAGTGCGCGACGTGCATCCCACCCATTACGGCCGCATCTGCCCGATTGAGACGCCGGAAGGCCCGAATATCGGCCTGATCAACTCGCTGGCCACTTTTGCCCGGGTCAATCAGTACGGCTTCATCGAAACCCCCTACCGCAAGGTGGTGAGCGGGCGCGTGACCGACGAGGTGATCTATCTCTCCGCCATGGAAGAGAGCAAATTCACCATCGCCCAGGCCAATGCCGCCATCGACGCCAAGGGCCAGTTCACGGAAACCTTGGTCAGTTGCCGTCAGGGTGGCGACTTCCTGATGCTGCCGCCTTCGGAAATCACTCTGGCCGACGTCAGCCCCAAGCAGCTTGTTTCGGTGGCCGCCGCTCTCATTCCCTTCCTTGAGAACGACGACGCCAACCGCGCCCTCATGGGCTCGAACATGCAGCGTCAGGCCGTGCCGCTTCTGCGGGCGGAAGCGCCCCTGGTCGGCACCGGCATGGAAGAGGCCGTGGCCCGCGATTCAGGCGCCGCCATCGCCGCCAAGCGGGCGGGCGTCATCGATCAGGTGGATGCCACCCGTATCGTGATTCGCGCCACCGAAGAAACCAGCGCCTCGGCTTCGGGTGTCGATATCTACAACCTCTTGAAGTTCCAGCGCTCGAACCAGAACACCTGCATCACGCAAAAGCCCTTGGTGAAGGTGGGCGACATCGTCAATCTGGGTGACATCATCGCCGACGGCCCCTCGACCCAGTTGGGCGAGTTGGCGCTGGGACGCAACGCCCTGGTCGCCTTCATGCCCTGGAACGGCTACAACTTCGAAGATTCGATCCTGATCAACGAGCGCATCGTCAGGGACGACGTCTTCACCTCGATCCATATCGAGGAGTTCGAGGTCATGGCCCGCGACACCAAGCTGGGCCAGGAAGAAATCACCCGCGACATCCCCAATGTCGGCGAGGATGCCCTAAAGAACCTCGACGAGGCGGGCATCGTCTATATCGGCGCCGATGTGAAGCCGGGCGACATTCTGGTGGGCAAGGTAACGCCCAAGGGCGAAAGCCCGATGACACCGGAAGAAAAGCTGTTGCGCGCCATCTTCGGCGAAAAGGCCTCGGACGTTCGCGATACCTCGCTTCGCGTTCCCCCCGGCGTCAACGGCACCATCGTCGAAGTTCGCGTCTTCTCGCGCCGTGGCGTCGAGAAGGACGAGCGCGCCTTGGCCATCGAACGCTCCGACATCGAGCGCCTGGCCAAGGACCGCGACGACGAGCGCGCCATTCTGGAACGCAGCTTCCATGTCCGTCTGCGCGAGCTTCTGCTCAATCAGAAGGCGGGCGGCGGCTCGAAGCATGCCAAGCCCGGCACCCAGCTTGAAGAATCCGTGCTGGACGCCATGCCACCCCATCAGTGGCGCCACATCACCGTGGCCGACGATGCCGCCATGGGCGAAGTGGAAGAGCTGAAGCGCGCCTTCGACGACAGCATCGACAAGCTGCAGGCCCGTTTCGAGAACAAGGTCGAAAAGCTGCAGCGCGGCGACGAGCTGCCCCCTGGCGTGATGAAGATGGTCAAGGTCTTCGTGGCCGTGAAGCGCAAGCTTCAGCCCGGTGACAAGATGGCCGGACGTCACGGCAACAAGGGCGTCATCTCGCGCATTCTGCCTTCCGAAGACATGCCGCATCTGGAAGACGGCACCCCGGTCGATCTGGTGCTGAACCCCCTGGGCGTGCCATCGCGCATGAATGTGGGGCAGATTCTGGAAACCCATCTCGGCTGGGCCTGTTCGGGCCTGGGCCGCGAGATCGGCCAACTGGTCGATCAGGTCAAGCGCGAGACGCAAAAGCCCGCATCCTTGCGCAACTGGCTTAAGGAAATGTACGGCGAAAAGGTCTTCAAGGCCGACATCGCTGCCCTTTCCGACGAGGAAGTGTTGGAACTGGCCGACAATCTGAGAAACGGCCTGCCCATCGCCTCGCCCGTCTTCGACGGAGCCAGGGAAAGCGACATCGTGACCATGCTGGAACGGGCAGGGCTTGCCTCCTCGGGCCAGGTGACACTGATCGATGGACGCACCGGCATTCCCTTCGACCGCAAGGTCACCGTGGGCTACATCTACATGCTGAAGCTGCACCATTTGGTGGACGACAAGATCCACGCCCGCTCGATCGGCCCCTACTCGCTGGTCACCCAGCAGCCCTTGGGCGGCAAGGCGCAGTTCGGCGGACAGCGTTTCGGCGAAATGGAGGTCTGGGCTCTCGAAGCCTATGGCGCCGCCTATACGCTGCAGGAAATGCTGACCGTCAAGTCGGACGACGTCTCGGGCCGTACAAAGGTTTACGAGGCCATCGTGCGCGGCGACGACAATTTCGAAGCCGGTATTCCGGAATCCTTCAACGTGCTGGTCAAGGAACTGCACTCTCTGGGGCTCAACGTCGAGCTTATCCAGAAAGAGTTTTAAGCCCTAAAGCCAGGAACGGAGTCGACACATGAACGAGCTTATGAAGATTTTCGGCCAGGTCCGGGGCACGCAAAGCTTCGACCAGATGCAGATCTCGATCGCCAGCCCCGAGCGCATCCGCTCGTGGTCCTACGGCGAGATCAAAAAGCCGGAAACCATCAACTACCGCACCTTTAAGCCCGAGCGCGACGGCCTGTTCTGTGCCCGCATCTTCGGGCCGATCAAGGATTACGAATGCTTGTGCGGCAAGTACAAGCGCATGAAATATCGCGGCATCACCTGCGAAAAGTGCGGCGTCGAGGTCACCTTGGCCAAAGTGCGGCGCGAACGCATGGGCCATATCGAATTGGCCAGCCCGGTTGCCCATATCTGGTTCTTGAAGTCGCTGCCGTCGCGCATCGGCCTTTTGGTCGATATGCCGCTTAAAGACCTCGAGCGCGTTCTGTATTTCGAAAACTATGTCGTGGTCGAACCCGGCCTGACGCCGCTTAAGCAGTTCGAGCTGATGAGCGAGGAGCAGTATCAGAAGGCTCAGGAAGAATACGGCGACGACGCCTTCCAGGCGGGAATCGGCGCCGAAGCCCTCAAGATCATTCTGTGCGCGCTTGACCTTGAGCAGGAAAAGGAAAAGGTCCGCGTCGATCTGCGCGAGACCGCCAGCGAGGCCAAGCGCAAGAAGCTGGTCAAGCGTTTGAAGCTGATCGAAGCCTTCTTGGAATCGGGTTCCAAGCCGGAATGGATGATTCTGGAAGTGATTCCGGTCATTCCGCCCGAGTTGCGCCCCCTGGTTCCGCTGGACGGCGGCCGTTTCGCCACGTCGGACTTGAACGACCTGTACCGTCGCGTCATCAACCGCAACAACCGCTTGAAGCGCCTGATCGAGCTTCGGGCTCCCGACATCATCGTGCGCAACGAAAAGCGCATGCTGCAAGAAGCCGTCGATGCCCTCTTCGACAACGGCAGGCGCGGCCGCGCCATCACGGGAGCCAACAAGCGCCCCTTGAAGTCGCTGGCCGACATGCTGAAGGGCAAGCAGGGCCGCTTCCGTCAGAACCTTTTGGGCAAGCGCGTCGATTATTCCGGCCGTTCGGTCATCGTGGTCGGGCCTGAGCTGAAACTGCATCAGTGCGGCCTGCCCAAGAAAATGGCGCTCGAGCTTTTCAAGCCCTTTGTCTATTCCAGACTTGAACGCTATGGCCTGGCCACCACCATCAAGGCGGCCAAGCGCATGGTGGAAAAGGAACGTCCCGAAGTGTGGGACATCCTGGAAGAGGTGATCCGCGAGCATCCCGTCATGCTCAACCGCGCCCCCACCCTGCACCGCCTGGGCATTCAGGCCTTCGAGCCGGTGCTGATCGAGGGCAAGGCCATTCAGCTTCATCCTCTGGTCTGCACCGCCTTCAACGCCGACTTCGACGGCGACCAGATGGCCGTTCACGTGCCGCTCTCGCTGGAAGCCCAGTTGGAAGCCCGCGTGCTGATGATGAGCACGAACAACATCCTCTCGCCCGCCAACGGCAAGCCGATCATCGTGCCCAGCCAGGATATCGTTCTGGGCATCTACTACATCACGCACGAGATTCCCGGCGAGAAGGGCGAAGGCATGGTCTTCTCCAATATCGGCGAGATTCAGCATGCGCTGGATGCCAAGGCCGTGACCCTGCACGCCAAGGTCAGGTCGCGCTACAAGGATGTGGACAGCGAAGGCAAGCCGATCACCACCATCGTCACCACGACGCCGGGGCGCATGCTGCTTTCCGAAATCCTGCCCCGCAATCCCAACGTGCCCTTCAGCCTGATCAACCGCCTGTTGACCAAGAAGGACATCCAGAACGTCATCGACATCGTCTATCGCCATTGCGGCCAGAAGGAGACGGTGATCTTCGCCGATCGCCTGATGGCTCTGGGCTACAGGCATGCCTGCACCGCCGGAATTTCCTTCGGCAAGGACGACATGGTGGTGCCCGCCACCAAGACCAAGCTGGTGAGCGACACTGAAGACCGGGTCAAGGAATTCGAGCAGCAGTACCAGGACGGCCTGATCACCCAGGGTGAAAAGTACAACAAGGTGGTCGATGCCTGGTCGCACTGCACGGAAAAAGTGGCCGAGGAGATGATGAAGGAAATCTCCAAGGTCGAGCCGGGCAAGCCCATCAACTCGATCTACATGATGGCCCATTCGGGTGCCCGCGGTTCTGCGGCCCAGATGAAGCAGTTGGCCGGAATGCGCGGCCTGATGGCCAAGCCCTCGGGCGAGATCATCGAGACGCCCATCATCTCGAACTTCAAAGAGGGCCTGTCGGTTCTCGAATACTTCAACTCGACCCATGGTGCGCGTAAGGGACTGGCCGACACGGCGCTGAAAACCGCCAATTCGGGCTATCTCACGCGCCGTCTGGTCGACGTGGCGCAGGATGCCATCATCACCGAGCCCGATTGCGGCACCACCGAAGGCTTCACGGTTTCCGCCGTGGTCGAGGGTGGCGAAGTGATTTCCAGCCTGGGCGAACGCATCCTGGGCCGTTCGGCCTCGATGGACATCGTTCATCCGGTGTCCGGCGAGGTTCTTGCCGCCGCCGCCACCATGATCGACGAGGAAGCCGTCGAGAAGATCGAGGAATCGGGTCTGGAAATCATCGGTATCCGCTCGGTTCTGACCTGCAAGAGCAAGACCGGCATTTGCGCCGCCTGCTATGGCCGCGATCTGGCCCGGGGCACCAAGGTGAATGCAGGCGAGGCCGTGGGCGTGATTGCCGCCCAGTCGATCGGCGAGCCCGGCACCCAGCTTACCATGCGAACCTTCCACATCGGCGGCGCCGCCCAGCGCGGCGCCGAGGCCTCGGCCATCGACACCAATTTCGATGCCAAGGCCACCTTCACCAACCTGAACATCGTCAAGAACTCGTCGGGCCTGCCGATCGTGATGAGCCGCAACTGCGAACTCATCCTGCTCGACGCCACGTCGGGCCGCGAACGCGCCCGCCACCGGGTTACCTACGGCGCCAGAATCCTGGTCGAGCCCGATTCCATGGTCACCAAGGGCACCAAGATCCTGGAATGGGATCCCTACACCCTGCCGATTCTGACCGAGCGCGCGGGCATCGTGCATTATGAAGACCTGGTCGAAGGGCTTTCGATGCGCGAAGTGCTGGACGAAGCCACCGGCATCGCCAGCAAGGTCATCGTCGATTGGAAGCAGCAGACCAAGGGCAACGACCTTAAGCCCCGCATCGTGCTGAAGGACGCCAAGGGGCATGTCATCAAGCTGCCCAACGGCACCGAGGCCCGCTATTACATGTCGGTCGATACCATTCTTTCGGTCGACAACGGCCAGGAAGTGTTCGCGGGCGACGCCATTGCCAAGCTGCCGCGCGAAGGCTCGAAGACGCGTGACATTACGGGCGGTCTGCCCCGCGTGGCCGAACTGTTCGAAGCAAGGAAGCCCAAGGATTACGCCATCGTGGCGGAAATCGAGGGCCGCGTGGAATTCGGCAAGGACTACAAGTCCAAGCGCCGCATCCTGATCGTTCCCGACGATGGCGAGACGGTCGAGCTTCTGGTTCCCAAGGGCAAGCACATCACCGTGCAGGAAGGCGACTATGTGCGCCGCGGCGATGCGCTGACCGACGGCAACCCGGTGCCGCACGACATCTTGCGTGTGCTGGGCGTGGAAGCCCTGGCCGCCTATCTCATCAACGAGATTCAGGAGGTCTATCGACTGCAGGGCGTTAAGATCAACGACAAGCATATCGAAGTGATCGTGCGCCAGATGTTGCAGAAGATCGAAATCACCGATCCGGGCGACACCACCATGCTGACCGGCGAGCAGGTCGACCGCACCGATTACGCGGTCGAGAATGCCAAGACGCTGGCCGAAGGCGGGCGTCCGGCCAGGGGCATGCCGGTTCTTCAGGGCATCACCAAGGCCAGCTTGCAGACGCATTCCTTCATCTCGGCGGCCTCGTTCCAGGAGACCACCCGAGTTCTGACCGAGGCAGCCGTCTCGGGCAAGATCGACGATCTGGTGGGCCTCAAGGAAAACGTCATCGTCGGTCGCCTGATCCCCGCCGGTACGGGATCGGTCATGAACCGGATTCGCGAAATCGCCGCCAAGCGCGACCGCGAGATGTCCGGAACGGCGCCGGAAGCCCTGCCCCCCGCGGCAGAATAGGCTTCCCATGCCTTAACCATCGGCCCCCGGGTTGCGCGTTCACCAGCGCATCCCGGGGGCCTTTTCATGTCAGCCAGGGAATTCTTCAGCCATGCATGCCTATCGCTCCCATTCTTGCGGCCAGTTGCGCGCTTCGGACTCCGGCCAGGAAGTCCGCCTGTCCGGCTGGGTGCATAAAAAGCGCGATCATGGCAATCTGCTGTTCGTCGATCTGCGCGATCATTACGGATTGACCCAGTGCGTAGCCGACACCTCGGCCCCGGTTTTCAAGACTCTGGAGGGCCTGAAGCCCGAATGCGTTGTCACCATTACCGGCAAGGTGGTCAAGCGCTCGGCCGAGACGGTGAATCCCAAGCTGCCCACCGGCGAGATCGAAGTGGTGGTCGGCCAGATCGAGGTGCAGTCCACGGCTGACACGCTGCCCATCACGGTGGCGGGCGAGCAGGAATATCCCGAAGACATGCGTCTGAAATACCGCTTCCTGGATCTTCGGCGCGAGGGTGTGCATGCCAACATGATGCTGCGCAGCCAAGTGATCGCCTCCTTGCGCCGACGCATGATCGATCAGGGCTTCAACGAGTTCCAGACGCCGATCCTGACCGCCTCCTCGCCTGAGGGTGCCCGCGACTATCTGGTGCCGTCTCGCATTCACCCCGGCAAGTTCTACGCCCTTCCTCAGGCGCCTCAGCAGTTCAAGCAGTTGCTGATGGTGGCGGGCTTCGACCGTTATTTCCAGATAGCACCCTGTTTCCGCGACGAGGACGGCAGGGCCGACCGCAGCCCCGGCGAATTCTACCAGCTCGATTTCGAGATGAGCTTTGTCACGCAAGAAGATGTGTTTGCCGCCATCGAACCGGTGCTGGCCGGGGTGTTCGAGGAATTCGGGGGCGGGCAAGGCGTCACCAAGCCCCCCTTCCCCCATATCGCCTTCGACGAAGCCATGCTGAAATATGGCTCGGACAAGCCGGACCTGCGCAACCCCCTCTTGATCAGCGACGTCACCGAAGCCTTCAAGGGATCGAACTTCGGCATCTTCGCCCGCGCCATCGAACAGGGATCGGTGGTGCGCGCCATCCCCGCCCCCGGGGCCGGCGCCAGGCCCAGAAGCTTCTTTGACAAGCTGAACGACTGGGCAAAAGAGAATGGCGCTGCGGGGCTGGGCTATATCGTCTATGAGGCCGAAGGCGCCAAGGGCCCCATTGCCAAGAATCTCGATGCCGAGCGGCTGGAAAGCATCAAGTCGCTGGCTGGCATATCTGCGGGCGATGCCGTCTTCTTCGTCTGCGACAAGCCGCTTCCCGCGGCCAAATTCGCAGGCTTGGTGCGCACCAAACTGTGCGCCGATCTCGATCTACTTGAACAGGGCGCTTTCAAATTCTGCTGGATCGTCGATTTCCCCATGTATGAGAGGAACGAGGATACGGGCCTGATCGAATTCAGCCACAACCCCTTCTCGATGCCCCAGGGCGGCATGGAGGCCCTGCTGAACCAGGACCCGCTCTCCATCAAGGCCTTCCAATACGACATCGTCTGCAACGGCGTGGAACTGTCCTCGGGCGCCATTCGCAACCATCGCCCCGACATCATGCTGAAGGCCTTCGAGATCGCGGGCTATCCGGCAGACGAGGTCGAACGGCGCTTTGGCGGCATGCTGAACGCCTTTCGCTATGGTGCGCCACCCCATGGCGGCTCGGCGCCCGGCATCGACCGTATCGTCATGCTGCTGGCCGACGAGCCCAATATCCGCGAGGTCATTCTGTTCCCCATGAACCAGCAGGCCCAGGATCTTCTGATGCAGGCCCCTGCCGAAATCGACGACAAGCGCCTGAAAGAGCTGCATATTAAGTTGGACCTGCCCAAGAAGGCGATTAAGAGCTAGAATTCACAACTTTCGCGCAAGACAGGGGGGGGATCGGGCGTTGCCTAAGGAAAACCGACGCATCGTCTTTACGCCCAGCGAAGTGCATCGCGCCCTGCTGGAATATACGGCTAAGCATAATCGGCCAATTGCTGATGGAGACGTCGATTCCCTTCTGTTCGATCCCAGCGAAGATCCGGCGCTGGTCTTGATGCTTCACCGTAAGGACGGACAGATTGAACATCACAGCTTCCGTCTGGCCGAGCTGGGTGCTGCCATCATCACCTTTTGCCGCAGCCACAAGGTTCCCCTGCCCCACAAGGGCAAGAAATCGCTGATCAAGGTCGAGGATTCGGTCGGCATCGCGCTCGGTCATGAGTGGGAAATTCCCTGAATTTTGATGGAGCCTAAACCTCCAGCCTGACCGGCGGCAATTCCTGCCAGCGCAACACGTCAAGCACGCGCCTTGCACGCTCGATCTGGTCGGGTTGATCGGCCGAATGCCTTTCTTCGAAATCCACGCGCTCCTGCCAGGCGATCACCATGTCCTTGGGCCGGTCGGGCTGCGCCGTCTCGCCGGTGAGTGAGCCGATGGTGCGGTCGTAATCGGGATGCAATTCCGAGGGAAAGCCCACCATGCGGTATTCGTCCCAGGAAAGCGTGCCATCCATATAGAGGTTGTAGGCGAATTCCGACAGTTCCCGGGGCGTCATGTTGCGCACATTGGGCCGCTCGTCGGGAGCGGGCAGCATCAAAAGTTCGGGCTCGGCTCGGACCGTCTCGCCTGCTTTCTTCTCCTCGGGCGGCAAAGGCGGAACATTTTCGGGAGAGGTCAGTCTGGGTTCGATGCGG
Source organism: Alphaproteobacteria bacterium (assembly GCA_015232335.1). Taxonomy (GTDB): domain Bacteria; phylum Pseudomonadota; class Alphaproteobacteria; order Rhodospirillales; family WMHbin7; genus WMHbin7. The sequence goes on from JADFZV010000021.1 coordinate 53,286, forward strand.
CTGTCGGCCAGTTTGTCGGCTGCACTTCCCCGGCCCCATCCGAACAGGGACATGTCCTGAAAGCGCGATGCAGTGATGCCCAGCATAACTTCCCCGAATCGTTTCCTCTCAGGCCGCCGCGATGTTCATGGCAAGGCGGGGTTCCGAGCGGCGTTCGCGTTTGGTCGCATACATGGCATGATCGGCCAGTTCCAGCAGACTGTGATGCTCGTCCTCGGGTCCATAGGCCCGAATGCCGAAGCTGGCCTTGGGTGCGATCAGATTGTCGTTCCAGATGACGCAGCTTGTGTTGATGGCCTTTTCCAGCGTGCGCGCCCGCATCAGCCCGTTGCGCCAAGCCGTATTGACCAGAAGCATGGCGAATTCATCGCCGCCCAAACGGGCCACGGCGTCGGTATCGCGCACGGATGCGGCCAGCATGGCGGCAACATGGCGCAGCACTTCATCGCCCGCCGCATGGCCGAAATTGTCGTTGATGGGCTTGAACGCATCCAGATCGATATAGACCAGAATGCCGCGCTCCTCGCGCCGGCGCGATTCAGCCAGAGCCAGCTTCAAGCGTTCCTCAAACCCCCGGCGATTGAACAGGCCGGTCAGTTCGTCGGTCGAGGCCAGACGCTCCAGCGCATCGATGCGCTCTTGCTGCTGCACCAAGCGCTCGCGGGCCTCAAGCGCCACCGACAACGCCAGATTGGTAAAGCGCCGCCCCTCGGATTCAGGGCCGCCCTGCTGGGGGCGCCCGTAATTCTTCAGATAGCGGGCGATACGGTCGATATTCGACACCAGATCGCGGCCTGAACCGCCTTCTTGTCCCTCGGTGATCTCTTGCATGGGATTAATTCTCCAATTTGGGTCCGGACCCTTCTAGTCCGTCCCCTCTCCCCGCAAGCCTCGTGCCACCAACAAATCGTTGTTTTTCAAAGGCATGACTTTATTTTGCCCGGCAAATTCTGCCGAGAGGCCCGAAAGGGCTCGGAATCTTTGTCCACCCCCCTCTATTTTCCGCCATGATCGACGATATAATGAAGACGGCTCGTCGCCTTTCTCCTGACCGCGGATTTCGAATGCCCCTCTTTTTTCATCGCCTCACGCTTGCTTTCGTCTGCATGCTTGCGCTTGTACCGGGCGTCCTGGCCGCCGATCTGGTTCCCCATCTGGCGGAATATACGCTGAGTCTGAAATCGGCCAAGCAGGGCAGTGGCATTGCCGCCCTCAAGGGCAGAATGCAGTTCCGCTTCGCCGATGTCTGCGACGGCTGGACAGTTGAAAACCGCACGGTCATGAGCTTTTTGGAAGCCGAGGGCGAGGAAGTCGAAACGCAATGGAGCTTCGTTACCTGGGAAGCCAAGGATGGGCTTAGCTATCGCTTTCGGGTGACCAGCCTGCGCAATGGCGACGTGGTCCAGGAAATTCAGGGCCAAGCCAGCCTGGAAGCCCCCGGAGGCCCCGGAAAGGTGCGCCTGACCAAACCCGAAGAGCGCACCATTCGTCTGCCCAAAGGAACCTTGTTTCCGGCAGCGCACACCCGGCTAATTCTGGCCGAAGCCGCCTTGGGGAAAACCAGCCTGCAGCGGGTGGTCTATGACGGCGCTTCGCTCGATTCACCCCAAGAGGTCAACGCCCTGATCGGATCACCCAGAAAGCCACAAGCCAAGCCATCCAATCCGCTGCTTGCGGGCGCATCCTGGCCCTCGCACATGGCCTTCTTCGACATCAAGGCCAAGGACGGGCTGCCCGCCTATGAACTCAGCCTGCGCTATTTCGAGAACGGCATCGCCGACGATGTGATCGAAGATTACGGCAATTTTTCCGTCCACTCGCTCCTCAGCAAGATAGCCCCCTTGCCGCGCCCCGATTGCTGACCCCTCCACAAAGCCGCTTTCCACAAGGCTCCTCATGACTCATGCCCATCTTCATTATCCGATTTCGGCGCCTCCGCCCCTGGGCGGCGCCCAGGACGTGACGCCAGGCATCAAATGGCTGCGCCTGCCGCTTCCCTTCAAACTGGATCACATCAATCTGTGGCTGTTGGAGGACGGGCCGGGCTGGACATTGATCGATACCGGCATGAACAACCGCACCACGCGCGAGATGTGGGACGGCCCCTTGCTGGAACATCTGGATGGAAAGCCGATCCTGCGCATTCTGTGCACACACATGCATCCCGACCATATGGGATTGGCCGGATATCTGGCGCCGCGCTTTGGCGTCGAGGTCTGGGCGTCGCTGGCCGACTGGACCTTCGGGCGCATGTTGGCCCGCGATGGCGGCGATGATTTCATGGCCGTGCATATCGATTTTTTTCACCGGGCAGGACTGACCGGACGCGACATGGACCTGGTGCATGAGCGCGGCAATTCCTACGCCAAGCGCGCCATGGCGCCCCCGCCTTCCTTTCGTCGACTGCAAGGCGGCGAGACTTTGTCCATCAATGGACAAGACTGGCGCCTGATCGAAGGCAACGGCCATGCGCCCGAACATATCAGCCTGTACAATCCCCAGAGAAACATCCTGATTTCGGGCGATCAGGTTCTGCCCAAGATCAGCCCCATCGTCAGCGTCTGGCCGCAAGAACCCATGGCCAACCCGCTGCCTCTGTTCATGGCCTCGCTGGACAGTTTCGACCCTCTGCCGGACGATGCTTTCGTCCTGCCGTCGCATGGCCTGCCCTTTACCGGATTAAAGACGCGCCTGACCCAGCTTAGGGACCATCACCATCAGCGCCTCGATGAAACCAGACTGGCAACCCAGACACCGGCAACGGTCATGGATGCTTTACGGGTTCTTTTTCCCAGGGCATCGGACCCCAATGACGTCTTGTTCGCCTGCACGGAAACGATCGCGCATTTGCATCACCTGATGTCGCTGGGCGAGATCAGGCGCGAAGACGGGCCGGACGGGCTGGATCGGTATGTAAGGACGTAAGCTCAGGCGGCGCAGGCGGCGGTTTCGCCGGGTGCAGGGGTCGCGCAGTAAAGGCCATACAGGGTGCCGATAACTTGGCTCGCCTCATGGCCGCTCAGCGAATAATAGATCGTCTGGGCAGAACGGCGGGTCTGGACCAGATTGTCCCGGCGCAGACGGGCCAAATGCTGGGAAAGCGCCGACTGAGACAAGCCGATCAGCTTTTCAAGCTGCCCCACCGACTTCTCACCATCGGCCAACTGGCAAAGAACCAGCAAGCGGTGTTCGTTGCTCATCGCCTTGAGCAGCGTACTGGCACGGCGCGCATTGGTTTGCATTTGATCAAGTTCCATAACGGATGCCCCTCTCAACTCGTTTGTTGCATATACGCTAGCACTAATTTTGGTGATTTCAATCAAAATATTTGGAGAATTAAATTATGTACAATTTTGTTTCGTTGTTAGTTGCCCCCGCTTGGCTTGCCGGGGGGGCGAACTTAAGCTAAGCTGCGGCAAATGAAGGAGA
>JADFZV010000022.1 GCA_015232335.1 Alphaproteobacteria bacterium
TTTCGATATCGTGACCCTGCGAAAGTTTTTCGCTCCACTCGACCAGCTTGACCACCAGGAAGGCCGCCCCGAACATTCCGGCCCCTCCCAGCCAGAGACGTGCTTTCTGGCGCTGGTCACGCGACCTTGCATGAACGGCCCGGGCCGCGCACCAGCCGCTGGTGATCAGGAACATCGTATTCAAACCGCCCAGCCAGTAATCGAGTGCCGCTTGACCGGTGGCAAAAATTTCGGGCTTCAGGAAGCGCATAGCCATGAAGCCGATCAGGGCAAGGCCAAAGACCACCAGTTCACTGATGATCAGAATCCAAATCATGGGATTGCCCGGAAGGGCCGAAAGAGCGCCCCATTCGGCATTGTCCTTCAGCTTTGCATTCATTCAGGCGGCGGCCAGATGCTGGTAAAGGCGCGGCAAGGCCCCGGTCAGATGCGCCAGATGCGAAATGATGGCAAAGGAGCCGCGACCGAACAGATAGGGGAAATAGTCCTGGGCCTTGCGATCCACGGTGACGCCGAACACCTTATGGCCCAGAGCCCTGGCCTCGCGGATGGATTTGCGCGTATCATCCAGGCCATAGCGGCCCTCGTAATGATCGATATCGTTGGGCTTGCCATCCGTGATGACCAGCAGCAGGCGATGACGGTTGGGCCGCTGCTCCAACTGGGCCGAGGCATGTCGAACGGCAGCGCCGATGCGGGTGTAATAGCCGGGCTTCAGGGCGCCGATGCGCTTGACCACCTGTTCCGAGAAATGCTCTTCGAATCCCTTGATGGTTTCCACCCTGACGCTGGTCCGCTTCTTCGAGGTGAAGGTGAGGATGGAGAAACTGTCGCCGCAGGCTTCCAGAACATTGGCGAATACGGTCAGCGCCTCTTTCTCGACATCCAGCACGCGCCGGTTCTCGATCCAGGCGTCGGTGGACAGCGAGGCATCGACCAGCACCACCACCGCCAGATCGCGTTCCTGCTTGCGGTGCTGAAGGTACACCCGCTCGGAGGCGTAGCCGCAGGCCTTGAGATCGGAAGAGGCGCGGACCAAAGCATCAATGTCCAACTCGCTGCCGTCGGGCTGGGCTCTTAGCAGAACCGGGCGATTGAGGAGTGCCTCAAACTGGCGGCGAATGCGCCGGATTCGCTTTTTCACGGACTCGTCGGCCACCCAACCCTCGCCTTCGAGCGGTGCTACAGAGGTAATGACACGGCAGTAATCCTGGTGATAGTCGCGAAGGCGATAATCCCATTCCGGATAGAGATTTTCCCCGGTCAGATGGGCCAGATCGGCCGCGTTGGGGGCCAGATCGAGATCGATCTTCAGCTTGGTCGCTGGTTTGCGCCAATGCTTGCCCAGCGTCAGCACCTGAAGATCCTCGGCGGCCTTCTTGGCCTCCTCTTCGTCCATATCGTCGGTGCTGCGATTGATCGCCATCATCTCGGCAAAGGACAGGATTTTTTCAAAGCGGTTGAGAATGAGCCCGTCCTTGCGGTCGGCATCCTTCATGTCCTGGCGCTCGGCCAGATAGCGCTTGGCGGACTCTTCGCTGTTCTTGCCGCTGGACCCGCCTTCCTCCGTCTCGCCGTCATCCGCCAATTCATCCTGAGGGGGGCGGATGAGCGCCTCGCCCCAGAGAGGAACCGGCAGGAAAGGCTTGTAGCCCGAGGATGCTTTCACCTGCTTAGGAAGCTGACCGTCTAGAACACACGAAAATGGATGGTCCGGCGCAAGGGACGGCCCACCCAGAAGGGCTTCCACCAATTCATTCACGGCACGCTCGATTCCGTTCAAGGGGCGCTTGGGACGCAAAGAGCGTAAGGCCGCGCACAAAGCGGCATGACGCGCCGCAAGCCCCGGATAGGCCGCCAGCACCTGACGGCTGGCAGCACCCGCCCTTCTTAGAAAATCGAGATCGGCAAGCAATGGATCGGATTGAAGATCAGGGGGCTCCAGCGCTGTGAAATAGGCGGCCAGCCAGAAATACAAGGCGCGATTCAAGCCAGGATCGGGAAAATGATCAAGCCTTTCCGGAAGGGACAGGCTGCGCTCGTCACGGCTTGCCATGGACAGGCGCTCGCTATCCATGCCCAGACGCTGGCGCCAGGTCAGGCGATGCTCCGACGAGCGGCTGACGGCAGGAGCAAGACTTAAGCCCGGATCGCCCCCCAACCCGTGGAAGAAGACGGACAGCGAGGTTTGAACGGAGGCCAAGGTCACGCCAGCTTCCGGAAAACTCGGCCAACTGGCCTGCCCGGCGACCAGCCGGTTCCAGACCTTCCCGATCCTTTCCTCTACCTCAACGGCTTCCAGGAATTTCATGGCCGCAACCGATCAGCCGAAGACGGCTTTCACCACTTCCAAAAGACCCGCCTTGATATCGGGATCGTCACTTAGGGGCTCGATGATGGCCGATTGAATGGCCTCGTTCCAACTCATTCCCGCAGCGATCAGTGTGGCGCAATAGACCAGAAGACGCGTCGAAACGCTTTCGTCCAGATCCTGGCCCTTCATGGCGCGCAGGCGCTCGGCCAAAACCACCAGCGATCTCGATTTTTCCTCGGACAAACCGCTTTCCCTGGCGACCACACCGGTTTCGATGTCGGGCGGCGGGAAATCGAATTCGATGGCGATGAAGCGTTGGCGGGTCGAGGGCTTCAACTGCTTCAGCACATTCTGGTAGCCGGGATTGTAGCTGACCACCAGCATGAAGTCATTGGGGGCTTCCAGAAGCTCGCCCGTGCGCTCCAGCGGCAGAAGACGCCGGTCATCGGTCAGGGGATGCAGAACGACGGTGACGTCCTTCCTGGCCTCGACCACTTCGTCCAGATAGCAGATGCCGCCCTGGCGAACCGCCTGGGTCAGCGGACCGTCGGTCCAAATGGTATCGCCGCCCTTCAACAGATAGCGCCCAGTCAGATCAGCCGCAGTCAGATCGTCGTGGCAGGAGACGGTGAACAGGGACCGCTTGAGCCTAGCCGCCATATGGGCGACGAAGCGCGTCTTGCCGCAGCCAGTCGGCCCCTTCAACAGCAAGGGCAAGTGGTGCTGATAGGCCAGTTCGAACAACCGGACTTCGTTGCCTACCGGCACATAAAAGGGAAGTTCAGTCTTAGCTGGGGAAAGGGCTTGCACGGACACGGGAGCAACCTCCAAAAAAATCGGGGGCGGCCAGAAGACCGCCCCCGTCGCATCAGCTACGCTTACTCTGCAGCCGCCAACCCGGCCTGGCTGGCCGCCTTCTGGCGGCTCCCCGGCACGGCCAACGACCATACGATCAAGATCACACCGACCAGAACCGCCACACCCGCTCCAAGGCGGAGCCAGTAGAACAGGCCGAGTTGCTCTTGAACTTCCATGAAATTCATGCCCATCACGCGCTGCAGATGGGTCTGCACCACACCGGCGAAGGTCAATGCGAAGGTCATGAAGGCAACGCCGCCCGAAGTGATCCAGAAGCCCCACATGTTGAGCACCTGATTATAGGGCTCGCGCTTCAGGATATTCGGCATGGCATAGGTGAACATGGCGATGTTCAGCATGACATAGGCGCCGTAAAAGGCCAGATGGCCGTGCGCTGCTGTCACCTGCGTGCCATGCGTATAGTAGTTGATGGGGGCCAGGGTATGCATGAAGCCCCACACGCCAGCGCCGAAGAAGGCGAAGGCCGAGCAACCCAGCGACCAGAGCAGGGCTGCCTTGTTGGGATGCGTGCGTCCCCCTTTCCACACCATGTAGAAGGTGAAGATGACCATCGCGAAGAAGGGAAAGACCTCGAGCGCCGAGAAGACCGATCCGATCCACTGCCAGTAACCGGGCGTGCCGATCCAATAGTAGTGGTGTCCCGTTCCCAAAATCCCGGTGAACAAGGTAAGTGCGATGATGAGATAGAGCCACTTTTCGACCACTTCGCGATCGACGCCGGTCATCTTGATCATCAGGAAGGCCAGAACCGAGGCCATGACCAGTTCCCACACGCCTTCGACCCACAGATGCACCACCCACCACCAGAACATCTTGTCGAGAACAAGATTCGAGGGGTTGTAGAGCGAGAAGAGGAAGAAGACGGCAATGCCCCACAGGCCCAGCAGCAACACGCTAGTAATCGCCGTCTTTCTGCCCTTCAGCACCGTCATCGAGACGTTGTAGAGGAACATCAAGGCCACGACCACGATGGCCAGCTTGATCCACAGAGGTTGTTCCAGGAATTCCCGGCCCTCATGGATGCGGAAGAGATAGCCGACCACGGCGGCAGCCGCTCCGAACAGAAACAGCCAGAACTGGATGATGGCCAGTTTCGTGCTGTGCAGTTCGCGCTCGGCTTCCTCGGGGATCAGATAATAAGCGCAGCCGAAGAACCCCATCAGCAACCAGACGATCAGGGCATTGGTATGCACCATGCGCATGATGTTGAAGGGAAGCAGTTCTGACAGGAAGTTGGGCACGACGACGACGGTTCCCATAAGGACGCCGAAGAGAACCTGGGCCACGAACAGGGCCAAGGCTCCCGCGAAGTAGTACATCGCCACTTTTTGCGATTCGTATTTCATGATGCAACCTTTCTCTTCGGGCTCAGCCGCTGACCTGGGGTGGCCAGTTTTGCGTATTGATTTCGCTGGTCCACTTCAAGAAATCGACCAACTGGTCCAACTCTGCGTCGGTAATGGCGAAATGCGGCATCTGGCGCCGCCCGGCGATGCCCGTGGGCTGCGCCTTCATCCAAGCCTTGAGCGCATCCCTTGCCCCATCCGGCGATTCCTTGCCGCCGAAGCGAACCCAGACATTGCCCAGTTCGGGCGCGAAATAAGCGCCTTCACCTAAAATCGTGTGGCAATTGATGCAGGCATGACGCTCCCAGATATGCTTTCCGGCGGCAACCGAGGGCGTGATCGGATTGTTCGTGGCAATCGCGCTGGCCGTGGTGACGCTGTGCGCCACCAGACCGATGAAGATGAGGAAAAAAAAGACCGTCCCCCCGTAGAAAATATTTCGGGCCGCGGCTTTTGTTAATGTTTCGGACATGTCGGCTCCTTCAACTCTTTCCGAAATGATTGAAATGGCGAAATCGCTAGAGTCCCGCCCATCCGGGCCATAACTACGCGCCTTGGTCGGGAATAACCTTAACCTTGGTCAAGCAACGGAATCACCCGCTGCTCCAGGCCCGTGGGCGGCGCATTCCCGCGATTTTGCAGGCCTGTTGCACATAGCCATAAGGAAACAATTCGAACACGCGATTGCGTCCCGCCCCCCGCTTCTGGCTCAAATACCTCATGACGTGGCGCACATCGGGGGCGACTCGATGATCACGCAGATGGTCGCGCATGAAACCCATGACCTCCCAATGCTCATCTGTGAGCAAGATGCCCTCGCGCCTTGCCAGTTCCATGGCAATCTCGGCGTTCCAGTCATCGGGCTCCAGCAAATAGCCCTCGGCATCGGTTTCGACCTGCATGGCTTCACTCCGCTCATGAAACATGCGCACATTCTAATTTTCAAAAACTGCTGGTGATATGACGTTGGTCAAGCGCGTCACACGAGTGGGTTTGATCAATCCAGGGATACGAACAAGGAAGCGCATGAGCTTCTTTCCAGGTCGTTCCTGACAAGCCGGCATGACCGCCTTGACCAACATCAATTCGCTGCCCGACCATTTAACTTAGCCTCGCATAGGCCTTTCGGTCTTGGAGTGCCCAAGGATGGATGCGGATCTTTGTCGTGGCGCCCGGCATTCAAAAGAAATGCATGAACGCTCCATTGCAGCGGAGGACTTTGCCGCCTTCGCTCATTTACCTCTTTTCAGCACGCTTGATGCGGATTGCCTGCGCAAGGTAACAGCAGAAGGCAAGATCGTTCGCTATCAGCGCGGCGACATTCTGTTTGGCCAGGGCGAAGAGGCGAACTGGCTGCATATTCTGATTGATGGTCAAGTCGGCCTTACCGGCTCGGTCAGCGGCAGCGAGGAAACCATTGTCGCCATCTTGAAGAGCGGGGACGTATTCATTGCCGCCGCCGTTTTGACTGGAAAACCCTATCTGATGGGAGCAAAGACCCTGACGGCCTCGCGGCTGCTGATGCTTCCCAGCGGCCGACTATTGAGCGATCTGCGAGAAAATCCCGACTTTGCCCTGGCCATGCTGACCTCGCTCTCAAAAAATTTCCGTTCACTGGTCCTTGAGGTCAAGGACCTCAAGCTGAAGTCGGCCAGCCAGCGTTTGGCCCTTTATTTGATGAGCCTGACACCCAAGCGCGAGGGATCGACCATCCTTCACCTGCCTCACAACAAAATCCTGATAGCCGGGCGAGTCGGCGTACGTCCGGAAACGCTGTCCAGAGTATTCCTGGCCATCAAGAAGGAAGGCGTGGTCAGCGAGAATCAGACCGTTGCCATCACCGACTTGAAGCGGCTGGCCGATTTCTGCATGGAAGGCGACGAAATCATTTAGCGTCTGTCCGGTTTAACCATCATCAAGGTGGCATTCTTTCAGGCCCGCCATTCTAACGTCATGTCGCCTCCTGAATTGTTCCAACTAGATCCCAAGACGGCTCCGCCCCCGCCTTACCCTGTGATTCTGGCAAAGGGCTTTCGCATCTTTTTTTTCGCTGCAGGCCTTGCTGCCATGCTGCTGCTTCCCCTTTGGCTGCTGATCTTCACCGGAAAGCTCGATCTTGCCACCCGCCTGGGCGGCGCGGCCTGGCATGGCCATGAAATGCTTTACGGCTACGCCTTTGCTGTGATCGCCGGATTTCTTCTGACCGCCGTCTATAACTGGGTTGGAAAGCCGCATCTGAGCGGCTGGAAGCTGGGAGCCCTGGCCGGGCTTTGGGCACTGGGCCGCCTGATCATGCTTTGCAGCGATGCTCTGCCCGTCTGGCTGGTCGGCATCGTCGACATCGCCTTTCTGCCGGTTCTGACGGCGGTGCTGGCGCCGCCTTTGATCAAGGCGAAGAACTGGCCCAATCTTGGCTTCATGGGCCTGCTGTTGCTGGCATCGGCCTACAATCTGGCCTTTCATCTGGACAAGGCGGGCATCGTCGATCTGGGCGGCTCACTGTCGCTGTTGACCGCCAGCGTTGAAATTCTTGTCGTCTTTGTGGTCGTGCTGACCGGACGCGTCATGGTGATGTTCACCGAGAACGGCATTCCCGGCACCAAAACCAGAAAAATCAAATGGGTCGAATTTTTGGCGCTGCCCTCGGCAGGCGCTTTCGTCGTTTTCGATCTGTTGCCCTTTGCCTGGGCGACCATCGCGGCAAGCCTTCTGGCCTTTGTGGCGGCGTTTATTCACGCCCTTCGTTTATCGGGGTGGCAGAGCCTGCGAACCCTGAAAACGCCGCTGGTCTGGGTTCTGCATGCCGGATATGCTCTCCTGATTGCCGCCCTGGTTGCCAAGGGCTTGGCCAATCTGGGGCACCTGCCGCCTTCTGTCGCTCTTCACGCCTTTACCGTCGCCACGCTGGGCCCCATCACGCTGGGCATGATGTCGCGCATCGGCCTTGGCCATACCGGACGCATGATCAAGGTGCCGCCACACATGGCCGCAGCCTTCGCCCTGGTTATCGCTGCGGGGTTGATCCGCGCCGCAGCCCCGCTGACGTCCGCCTTTTACATGGAGATGGTTTTGCTGTCGGGCCTGGGCTGGACAGTGGCCTTCGCCCTGTTCACCTTCAGCTATTTTCCGGTACTTTCGTCACCCCGCGTCGATGGACAGGCGGGGTGACGGTCTTTCTTCGTTATTTCATCTTCTTGCTTCTGGCGTCGCTCACCCACTGGCGCAGGCTGGCCTCGGGCACGGCGCCGGGAATGATGTGATCGCCCATGATGAATCCCGGTGTGCCGCGAATGCCCAGGGATTCGGCCAGTTCCATATTGGACTTCAAGACCTTTGCCACGTCCTCCGAGGCCATGTCCTTCTTCAGCCGGTCGGGATCGATTCCCACCTCCTTGGCCAGAGACATGACGACGTCCTCGCCAAAGCCGCCCTTGTGGCGCATCAGCACGTCTTGGAACTCGGTATATTTCTTCTGCTTGACGGAGGCCAGCGCCGCCCGGGCGGCATAAACCGATTCGGCGCCCAGCACGGGCAGGTCCTTGTAGACCAGTTTGATCTTGCCGTCGTCCTTGACGACGCGCATCACGGCATCATGCACCGACTTGCAATAGCCGCAGCGGTAATCGAAAAATTCGACCAACGTCACGTCGCCCTTGGCATTGCCGCCGACCGGCGAATTGGGGTCCTCGAAGATGTCCTTCTTGCGGGCCACCAGCAGCTTCTTGGCCTCGGCCTCGCTTTGCAGGCGCTGCTTTTCCTCTAGTGCCTGAATGGCGTCCGCAATCAGTTCGGGATTTTCCATCAGCGTTTCCCGAAGGATCTTCTTAACCTGCTCGGCCTGCTTGGGGCTGAGCTTATCCTCGGCGGCGTAAAGAGGCAGGCTGATCAAAGAGGCGAGAAGCAGGCAGGCAAGAAAGCGGCGCATCGGAAGGTTCCTGTCAAAGGGCGAAGGGGAGGCATCATGGCGGCTTGACGCCAGTTGGGCAACCTTCTAAGCCAAAGGAATGACAAAAAGGCCCCGTACCGGCGGACATATCGTCACCGATCACCTGCTTTGCCAGGGGGTGGGAGCGGTTTTTTGCGTTCCCGGCGAAAGCTATCTTGATGTTCTGGACGGGCTTTACCAATCCAGAAGCAAAATCCGCACCATTGCCTGCCGCCACGAGGGCGGGGCCGCCTTCATGGCCGAATCCTACGCCAAATTGACTGGAAAAACCGGCGTGGTGCTGGCCACCAGAGGCCCGGGAGCCGCCAATGCCGCCATCGGCATCCACACGGCCATGCAGGATTCCACCCCCCTGGTCCTGCTGTTGGGCGATGTGGGGCGTGATTTCTATGGACGCGAAGCCTTTCAGGAAGTCGATTTTGCCGCCATGTTCGCCCCTTTGTGCAAATGGGCCGCCCGCGTCGAAGAGATCGGCCAACTGCCCGCCATGTTGGCCCGCGCCTTCCAGATTGCCCAGTCCGACCGACCGGGTCCGGTGGTTCTGGCCTTGCCCGAAGATTTGCTGCGCGAAGAAGCGGTCCTGCCCAAGCCAAAAGCCCCGCCCCCTTTCCACCCAACCCCCAGCGACGAGGCATTGGCAAAGGCGGCGGCACTTCTCAGGAAAGCCAAGCGCCCCCTGCTGATTGCGGGCGGCAGCGGCTGGGGGAGCGAGGGCCGGGCCGCCCTGGCCGATCTGGCCAAGGCTTGGTCGCTGCCTGTCGCCGTTCCCTTTCGCCGCCAGGACCTTATCTCTGGTGCGCATTCCTGCTTTGCGGGCGATCTGGGCATCGGCCCCGATCCCAAATTGGTGCAAGCCGCTTCTGATGCCGATCTTCTGTTCCTTCTGGGCACCCGGCTGGGAGAAATCGCAAGCCAGGGCTATCATCTGCCCAGGCCCGGCCAAAAAATCATCCATGTCCATGCAGGGGCTGGAGAACTGGGGCGCGTCTTTTATCCAGACCTTTGCATCAACGCGACACCCGCCACCTTCGCCAACGGTTTTGCGAAGCTTGATCCGCCGAAGCGGCCAGCCTGGACCGCCTGGCGTAAGCAGATCCGAGCCCAGCGCGTCGATTGGGCAAAACCCGTCGCCACCGGCGGCAAGCTCGATGCCGGACTGGTGATGGAGATGCTGGAGCGCCTGTTACCCAAGGACGCCATTCTCACCGTCGATGCGGGCAATTTCGCGGGCTGGCCGCAGCGCTTTCTGACCTTCGGATCGCGCCGCCTGCTAGGGCCTACCTGTGGCGCCATGGGTTATGCCATTCCGGCGGCGGTGGCGGCCTCATTGTCCGAGCCGGAGAAATGCGTGGTGGCCTTCGTGGGCGACGGCGGCGCCTTGATGACCGGCCAGGAACTTGCCACCGCCCGTCAGTATGGCGCCAAGCCCATTGTGCTTGTCTTCGACAACGGCATGTTCGGAACCATCCGCATGCATCAGGAAAAACGCCATCCCGGGCGTGTGATGGCGACGAAGCTGGAAAATCCCGACTTCGGGACCTGGGCCGCAAGTTTTGGCGCCTTTTTTGAAGGTGTGAGCAGGACCGAGGCGTTTGAGCCCGCCTTCAAACGGGCCTTGGCGTCAGGCAAGCCCGCTCTGCTTCACTTGAAGACCGATCCCGATATCATCACGCCCCGCATGCGCCTGTCCAAAATGGGGAGGAAGCGATGAGCGTCTGGGTTCTTGCCGACACGGCGGCAGGGCATGCCAATCAAGCCCTGGGTGTGGCCGAGGCGCTTAATCGCCCCTTCGAGGTCAAGCACATCGCCTATACAAAACTGGCAGTGCTTCCCAACCGGATGCTGGGCGCCACACTGGCGGGCATCGCCAAGGAAACCCGCGCTCAGTTGGCCCCCCCCTGGCCCGATCTGGTGATCGCGGCGGGACGGCGCACAGCCCCACTCGCCCGCTGGATCAAGCGCCAAAGCAAGGGAGCAACAAGGATCGTGCAGATCATGCATCCCGGGGCGGGAGCTTCTGACTTCGACCTGATAGCACTTCCCTTGCACGATTCCCATGCTGCAGCCCCCAATCAGCTGCGCATTGTCGGAGCCCCGCACCGCCTGACCCGTGACAAGCTGGCGGCCGCAAGGGAGGAATGGGAAACCAAGCTGGCCCATCTGCCCAGGCCCTATCTGGCCGTGCTGGTGGGCGGCGCCACGCATAAACGCCCCTTCGATGCCAAGACGGCAGCGCTGCTGGCCGATCAGATCGAGGCGTTGCGACATCGCCTGGGGGGAAGCCTGCTGGTGACGGGAAGCCGTCGCACACCTGCCCCAGCCTGGGAAGCCCTTGCCGCAAGATTGAAGGAGCCTTGCGCCCTGTTCGACGGGCACGGAACGGAAAATCCCTATCTGGCATTTCTGGCGATGGGCGATGAGATTCTGGTCACCGGCGATTCCGTCTCCATGCTCTCGGAGGCCTGCTTTACCGGCAACCCCGTGCATCTCTTTGCCCCCACCGGTTTCGTCGGGGCCAAGCATGCCAGACTGCATGCCGATCTCATCGCCAAGGGCTACGCGCTTAAACCGGGAGCGGATCGTGTCTCCTTCGCATCGCCTTTGCCGCTCGATGCCGCCAGCGATATCGCTGATGCGATACGAAAGCTGATTTGACGGAAAGCCTTTTTGCAAAACGGACAGGACGCTGCGTCAAGGGGGCGGCTGGCGTATTTTCCTGAAGTCGGCCAGCTTTTCCCGCCAGTCCGGGCTGTCCAGACATTGCCGCATGGCCTGGGCCTCGGCTTCCAGGGTCTCTTCGAAATTCTGAAACCAGACCCGGTTGAACTGCTTCTTGGCAAGGCAGAGGGGCAATGGCGGCTGACTGGCGATTTCCAAGGCGAACGCCCTGGCGGCTTCGCTAAAACACTCGTTGGGAAAGATGCGGCTGGCCAGGCCAATGGCAAGGGCTTCCACAGCATCAATCTTCAGACCCAGCATCACGATCTCGCGGGCCTTGGCAAGTCCCACCAGCCTGGGAAGAAGAGCCGAGGCGCCGCCGCCCAGAAAATTTCCAAGACCGATTTCGGGCAAGGAAAAGCTTGCATCCCTGGCCATCAGAATGAAATCGCAAGCCAGGATGATCTCGGCCCCCGCCCCCAGCGCAGGGCCATGAACGGCGGCAATCACCGGCTTGGGCAGGGCACAGAGCTTGCGAGCCAGCGACTGCTCGCACTCGATCAATCGATTTGCATCCATCTCTTCCTTAAGATCGACGCCCGCGCAAAAGCCCCGCCCCTCGCCGCTTAAAACGACAACACGCACATCCTCGTCCGTCTCGGCACGCTCCAGGCAGCGCTCCAACTCATCATAGCTTTCAAGCGTCAGGGCATTCATGCGATGCGGGCGGTTGAGACGAATCTCAGCCACCGCATCCTGCGCCGCATAGATCAGCGTTTCAAAGCTCATGCCGACACTATAGCACCGGAAGAGGTCAGCTACAGCCCTTGGGACGGGGAAGACCGGCGATCTTGTTGCCCTGCTTCAAAAGCCCATGCGGAAAGAGCTGATAGAGATATTGCTGGCTGGAGCACTCGGCCCCGTACTTTTCCTTCATCAGCTTCATGAAGACGCGTTGCTCGGCCACTGTTCCATATTCCTCGAAATAGGCGCGGCTTTCGCGAATGACGTCCCAATGCTCGGGCGTCAGTTGAACATTCTCGCGAAGAGCAATGGCCTGGGCTACGTCCTCGCTCCAATCCTTAAGATCGTCCAGCCAGCCCGCCTCGCTGACTCCGATGCTTCGCCCGCCCACCTGAATTTCCGGCATGCCGCCCTCCAAGATACATTAGACTTTCTTGATATGGTGGCTTTGCCGCCCGCCGTCAACCTGTTTTGACAGAGCGGTTCATTGCAGGCGGGATTACTTTGAGGCTACGCCGCGCCGCGCTTTAGAAGTTCCATCGCAGCATTGAGCTGGCTCATCCGATGATGGCTGCCGTGGCTGCTGTCGGGATGGTGGATGGTCGCCAACAACCTGAACTTGCTGCGCAGCGTGCGGTCGTCGGGCCTGGAGGTCGGGGGAAAGCCCAGCACATGCAAGGCTTCCTCGCGGGTCAGAACGCCATGGGGAAGTGGGTCGAAGGCAAGAAGATTGATGATGGTGCGCAGCCGCTCGACCTCTTCGATATGATGGGCCAGTTCTGCCGGATCGGGACCGCTGGGCGGCAAGGCAACAGGCTCGATCACCGGTTTTGCCTTGCCGTCATCGACCCGCACGGCGATTTCGCCTTGGCCCATCAGCAAGGCCAGCGCCAGTGCCTTGCGGATAAAAGAAATGGAAAAGCCAGGAGTCATGCGCACCTGAAGGCGCGGCTTGCGCCGCCAGGGACGCCCCTCGGCCGGGCCGGATTTCAAGATCACCGTTTCGCGGTCTCCGGGCGGCGGTTCGCCGGGATCGGGTTGATCCTCGATTGCCTTTTCAGGAACCACCAGCATCACCGATCTGGCCAGATCGCCCACATTCACCTTGCGCGTCCGGGCCATGGCATCAACAGCATCGCGGAATGAGCTGGAACAGGTGACCGTATAGGAATGCTTGTGGCGCGCCGTCCTGTCCTCAGCCCTGGGCTCCGAAGCCTCGTGGGCGGGGACTTCATCCAAGGGAACATCAGAATCGCTGGGGGTGGATATCATGCGAGGCAGGCTCTCCGGAAGATCAAATTCATAGATACCACAATCCCTTGTCACTCCCGGATGTATTTTAACTACATCTGTGGCTAAGCCAAAGTGGAACCTATTCCTTCAAGTCCTAACTACCCATGGCGTTGTAGGACTGGGGTCGCAGTCGTCACGATTTGGCAATATTCCGGGGACGCAAGGGTTCTACCCTTCCAGTCGCTTGCCTTCCTTAAGGAAGCCCTCGATCTTTTCGGCGGCCAGGGGGGGGCTGAAAAGATAGCCCTGCATCTGGTCGCAGTTCAGGCTGCGCAGATAATCGAGATGGCTTTGGGTTTCCACCCCTTCTGCCACCACCTTCAACTTCAGCGCATGCGCCATGGCGATGATGGCATTGACGATGGCGGCATCGTTGGGATCGTTGTCGATGTCGATGACGAAGGAACGATCCACCTTCAGCTTGCGGATGGGAAAGCGCTTGAGCGCGCTCAAGGAGGAATAGCCGGTACCGAAATCATCGATGGCGCAACTAAGCCCCCGCTCGTTCAGCATGCGGATGGTGGCAATGGCCGATGCGATGTCTTGCATGGCCGAGCTTTCCGTCAGTTCGATTTCCAGAAAAGCCGGATCGATGCCGGTGGCCGTCAGCGCCTCGTCAAGCGATGCCAAAAGGCGTCTTGGATTGCGAAACTGACGCCATGAGATGTTCACCGCCACCGGCACGATGGCGATTCCCTTGGCCCGCCATTCCTTGAGCTGGCGGCAGACGGCAAGCACCACCACCTCGCTGATGGGGTCGATCAGGCCGAATTCCTCGGCCACCGGAATGAACTCGACCGGGGAAATGGGGCCTTCCGGCGTGAACCAGCGCACCAGGGCTTCCATGCCGACGATGGCCTTGGTTTGCAAATCCACCTGCGGCTGGTAATGGGCGGTGAATTCCTGATTCTCGATGGCTCGACGAATGCGGCTTTGCAAACTGAGCGCCTTGGCTCCCTTCTCGCCCAATTCGCGGGTAAAGATATGGACGGTGCCGGGGCCGATGGCCTTGGCGCGTTCAAGCGCTGCTTCGGAATAGCGGATCAGCGTTTCGGCGCCATCGGCGTCTCTGGGCCACACCGCCACGCCGATCGAGGCGGACAGTTCGAATTCCTGCCCCTCTGAGGACAAGGGTTCTTTCATGCCCCTTGAAATGCGCTCAACCCGATCCGAGATCAGGCGCCCGGGCGCCATGTCGGGCAGCAGCGCCAGGAAGCGGTCGCCGCCCACGCGGGCCACCATGGCTTCGGGTCCGGCCAGCGTGACCAGACGAAGGGCGATGGATTTCAAGACGGCATCGCCGACGTGATGCCCCAGGGTGGTGTTGATGAAGGAAAAACCGTCGATGCCCAGCGACAGCAGATTGAGCGCAAGCCCCGTCTCGCGCCGACTTGCCAGCAGTGTTTCGAAGAATTCCCTGAAACGTGACAGATTCGACAGGCCGGTCAGAACATCGTGATAGGCCAGGAATTCAAGCTTGGCCTCGGTTGCCTTTCTTTGCGAGATGTCGCGACCGATTCCGATGAAATAGCGCTTTCCTTCCGAGCGCACCTCGCTGATCGACAGATCGATCAGAAATGCGCTGCCGTTCTTGCGCCTTGCCGTCAATTCGCGCGATCCCCGGCCCAGCTTCACGGCATCGCCGGTGTTCAGATAGTGCCGGATATATTCATGGTGATTCTTGCGGTCCTGACCTTCCATCAGGCACTCGACCGGCTGGCCCAGCAATTCGCCAGGCGCATAGCCGAACAACTCCTCAGCCGCCCGGTTAACCAGTTGAATTTTGCTGTCCTCGTCGATCAGGATGATGCCGTCGGAAGCATGACCCAGAATGAGGTCGAGGCGCTGAAGCGCTCGCTTGCCTTCGGATACATCGACCCAGACCCCTTCCCAAACCACGGCGCCGTCGGCCATCGCCTGGGGGCGCGCCATGCCTTCCAGCCAAGCGACCACGCCCGAGGGGGTGACGACGCGAAAAACTTCGGTCGAGATTTCAAGCCGTTCTGCCGATGCTTGAATGGATTCGGCCAAGCCGTCCCGGTCAGCCCAATGCACGGCAGCAAGGCTCCCCTGAGGGGCGGTCGTCTCGGAATCAACCCCTAGAAATCGCTTCGCCGCAGGAGAAAACCAAGTATAGACAGGGGGTTCGCCCTTCGCCTGGACCCGGCGAAAAGCGATGACGGTCAGCGCCTCGCCCAACTCAGTGGCGAGCGCCGCCAAACCCGGCGGGATGTCATCGGTGATCAGCGATTTCATAACCCCTTCGGCTTTCCCGTTGATTCTAGCGAGATAAGCTTTTGGGAGACTATCCGGTTTTTTTCTCTAATGAAAGGCCCCCAAGCCTGTGGGAAACCGAAAAGCCCGCTTGGCAAGCAAGGGGTTGCCCAAAAGACAGGCCATCGATTAGGATAATATAATTTCTTGGTGGGGCTCCCTCGGAGTCGCCACCCCTTGGAGTTAGCTGGTATGAAGTACGAGAAGTTTTTCCAAGACCGTCTGGGCGAGTTGAAAACTGAGGGGCGTTATCGGGTTTTTGCCGATCTTGAGCGTCAGGCCGGGGCCTTTCCCTATGCCAGGAACTATCAGCAAGATGGCAAGATCGCTGATGTCGCTGTTTGGTGTTCAAATGATTATCTGGCGATGGGGCTCAACCCCATCGTAATCGACGCCATGGTCGAGGCCGTCAAAACCTGCGGCGCCGGGGCCGGAGGCACGCGCAACATCGCGGGCACCAACCATTATCATGTGCTGCTCGAGCGCGAGTTGGCCGACTGGAATCAAAAGGAAGCCGCCCTTCTTTTCACCTCGGGCTATGTGGCCAACCAGACCACGCTTTCCACCCTGGGCGCCCAGATACCGGGGATGGTCGTTTTCTCGGACGAACTCAACCACAATTCAATGATCGAGGGCATTCGCCACGGGCGTTCCGACAAGCATGTCTGGAAGCATAACGACGTGAAGGACCTGGACCGCCTTTTATCCGAATATCCCAAGGATCAGCCCAAGATGGTGGCCTTTGAATCGGTTTATTCGATGGATGGCGACATTGCCCCCATGGCCGATGTCTGCGACGTGGCCGAGCGTCATGGCGCCATGACCTATTGCGACGAAGTCCATGCCTGCGGCATGTACGGGCTGCAAGGGTCTGGCGTGGCCGAGCGCGATGGCGTTCTGGATCGCATCACCATCATTCAGGGCACCATGGCCAAGGCGATTGGCGTGGTGGGGGGCTATATCGCAGGCTCTGCCGCCATGGTCGATTTCGTGCGCAGCTTCGGCCAGGGCTTTATCTTTTCGACCTCACCGCCGCCCGGCGTGGCCGCCGCAGCGCTGGCCAGCATCCGTTATCTGCGCAGCCATAACGAGATGCGCGAACGCCATCAGGAACGCGCCGCCACCTTGAAGAAGCGTTTGGCCAAGCTGGGCCTGCCCGTGCTGCCCTCGGTCAGCCACATCGTGCCCATCATGGTAGGCAATGCCGCCCTGTGCAAACAAGCCAGCGACGAGCTTTTGTTCCGTCATCATATCTACGTGCAGCCAATCAATTATCCCACCGTGCCCAAAGGCACAGAACGTCTGCGCATCACGCCGACCCCCCTGCATGACGACGCCATGATGGACAAGCTGGTCGAGGCCCTGGGCGACGTCTGGCAAAGGCTGGGGATTCGCAAGGACTTGGCGGCGGCCTAGACGGAGAGGCCCTCTTCGCCTATATTTATTATGGTAATGAGTCGCAACGGGTCCAAGGCATGTTTCCCGATCTGACATTGACGCCCAAGGAGTCGGTTCGTCTGTGCGCGCTTGGTCTGGTGGCAGAGAAGGCGCGCCGCTATAGCGACCTGGCCGGACGGACACGCCAGTTCATCAGCCGGATGGTCGGCCCGTCGCTTGACCTCATGGGCAGTTCGATCGAACTTCTGCGCTATGAGGGTCTGGTCGAGGCGGTCGATGGCAAGGGCATGGAAGACGACGCCCTGCTGGCCATTACCGAAACCGGACAAAAGGAACTGATCACGCTTTTGACGGCACCCTTGCGTTCGGGCAGCGATCTGACCCGGCTGCTGGTTGCCCTCAAGCTGCGTTTCTTGCATCTGCTGCCAATCGACGAACAGGCGGAACAGGCTGCCATCCTCTCGGATGCCGTCACCACTGACCGGACGCGCTTGATGGACCTGAAACGCCAGGAAGCCGAAAGCGGGTCGTCGGCGCCACTGATCTCCTGGCTCGAGCTTGAAATTTCGCAGGCAGAGGCCCGGATCGCTTGGCTTGCGGCGTTGAGCAAAAATTTGGGGTAACCTTTCAAGGAATGCCCCATGCAAAAAGCGCTGAAAGGCGCTTTTTTTATACCTAAACATTCCCTCTTCGCGCTTTGTCTTGATAGTTTTTCTACTTTGTGTATTGATGGAGCCCTCTTTGGTGGCTCTTTAATGCATGCGCGTCTTTTGGGTGCATGTCAAAGTCGGATTGCTATCACCCTCGCAAAGATTTGGAACGGACCATGACAAAAAGCAAAGATGAGGAACTGATTGAAGAGATCTCCAGATTTATTCACCAAATTACCCTTAGGATTGCCTGCCTGATTGTTGGACGAAGCTATGCTGTTGTTTCAAGTTTCAACAGTTTTAGAGAAGAGAATTTTACGATACTTTGCTCATTTGCCATTATTCTGGTCTGCACGCTGGCATTTGGCACATTTTACACAGCCGTTGACTACATTTTATATGACTATGTACGTCCCTACGTTTCCGGAAACCCCTTTGAACTGATTAATCGCTGGAAGATATTCATTCCGGCCTTCTGGGCCTTTGCCATCTACGTCATCGATATGTCAATTTTGAACGGGAAGAAGCTCAGCACCGAAAAGGAAGGGGAAGAAGGAGGCTGGCTGTTAAGAATTTTCCGATCTGATTTATTAAGGCTGCCATTTCGCAATAAAACGCTGGGCGTTCGCTTCATTCTTATCATCTGCACGGCCATATTGAGCGCCATGTTCCTGATCACACGGCTCAACGAACAATTAATCAGCAACTCCACCTTCGATCAGCTTGAAGCAAGGACGGAATCTGAAAAGATAAATACCGCCAAAAATGTCGATGGCATAAACCAGGAGGCCAAGACGCTTGGCGAGCAGCGCAAGGCCCTGAATGACGAGCTAATGCACCTTGAGGCGGAGCGGAAAAAAGTCGATATCGAAAAAGATCGGGAAATCGCCACGATCAGAACGAACTACTCAAAGAAGGTCGTTCTTGAGCAGGAAAAATTCGACACATGTGAATTCAACTGCGCACCCATTCAGATAAAAATAGCCAATTTGAAGGCGCTTCGCGACGAGGATATCCGCTTTGTCCGCAACAGGACCAGCAGCGACCTCAAGGAAATCGAAGCGTCAAAAAAGGATTTCATGGCGCGACTGTCCGTGCTGGACAAGGAATATAATTCGCTGCCTGAAAAGGCCAGAAAAGAAGCGGAAAGCTTGGCGAAAACTGAGGCGCAACTTGCAAAAGACGCGACAACCCACATAGAACGCCAGAAATCATTTGGTGCGCTGATGCGCTATATGATCGATGGCGCCGATAGCGGACATAAGGTCAGCCTGGCGATATTTTCGCTTCTCGTCTTGTTTTTTGCCATTCTAGACAGCGTTGTCTTGCTGTTGAAGTTTTCTTATGAATCCCTCTACGACGGCAAGATGGATGCCATCCACGAGACGAATAAGCGGGAGCAAGCCCTCGCTGACCGGATTGAGGAAAAAAAGAGACAAGCGCGAGAGAACGTCGAGTCAGCCAAGATCGAAGCCGAAGAAAAGTCAAACATCAGCGAGGTTGCTTTGGACATCCCTGCCGGGAGGAAGAATGCAAAGCACAGGAAGGGGGGCTCCCCCTGACTCTAATTACGCCAAATGGCTTTTGGCCAGATAGTCGCGGCTTTGCATTTCGATCAGGCGCGACACCGTCCGATGAAATTCGAATGAACCTTCACCTTCGGGGTAAAGCGCTTCCGGCGCCGCCGCGGATGAACAGACCAGAATGCAGCGGTGGTCGTAAAGCGCATCGACAAGCGTGACGAAACGCTTGGCGGCGTCGCGCTTTTCAGGCCCCAGCACCGGCACCTCGGAAACCAGCAGAGCAACGAAACGCGAGGCCAGAGCCAGATAATCCGCCGGACCCAATGGCGAGTCGCACAACTCCTCGAAAGTAAAGCGCGCCACCTTGTTGCCGGCGCGCGGCACCTTCACCTCGTGTCCCAGAACCTGAATGATTTTCGCCACCTCCTCGGCACCATCCGACAGTAAGGCGAAGGCCTGATCGAGCCCGGCCTCGGCCTCGGCTCCCAAAGGCGTGAAATAGACCGGATGACCCTTCAGGCGGTTGAGCCGGTAATCAGGACCCACCGCCAATTCCAGAACATCCAGACGCTGATTGATCAGATCGATGAAGGGCAGAAAGCGCTCGCGCTGAAGCCCGTCCTTGTACAACTCGTCGGGTGCTCGGTTCGAGGTGGCGACGATGACCACGCCATTGTCAAAGAGCGACTGGAACAGGCGGCCCACGATCATGGCATCGGCGATATCGAGTATCTGCAACTCATCCAGACATAAAAGCCAGGTGTCTTCTGCGATGTGGCGGGCCATGCGGGGCATGGGATCGGCCGTGGCCTGACGGCCCGGCACCTGACGCCAGCGGTGAATTTCCTGGTGAATGTCTTGCATGAATTCGTGAAAATGGACGCGCCGCTTGCCCGCGATGGTCACCGTCTCGAAGAACAGATCCATCAGCATGGATTTGCCGCGGCCCACATCGCCATAGATGTAAAGCCCCATGGGGGGCGTTTCGGTTTCCTTGCGCCAGGACAATCCGAAACGCGACCGCCATCCCGACTCGCCCTGGCCGGGATGGTAATCCTTGAGCGCGTGATAGAGGCTCTCCAGTTTCTCGGCAACCAGGGACTGGCCCGGGTCCGGCTTCAGCTCGCCGCGCTCCTTCAGGGCGCGGAAAGCCGCAAGCGGGGTAAGGCCCGAGTTGTTCTGGCTGAAAAGCACTTAGAGCCTGTCCGAGAGGCTCTTACCCGTCGGCCGTGATCTTCTTCACGATCTCGGCAAGCTTGGCCTCGGCCTCTTCGTTGGCCACCTGACAGGTTCCCGCCTTCTCATGGCCGCCGCCGCCATAAGTCAGGCACAGCGGACCGACATTGGTCTTCGAGGTGCGGTTGACGATGGAATGGCCGATGGCGAACACGGTGTTCTGCTGCTTGAACCCCCAGAGAACATGAATCGAGATGTTGCATTGCGGGTAGAGCGCATAAATCATGAAGCGGTTGCCGCAATAGATCGTGTCCTCATTGCGCAGATCGAGCACCACCAGATTGCCATGAACGGTCGAGCAGCGCTTGATCTGGTCCTTGAACTTCGGCTCGTGCTCGAAATAGAGCTCGACGCGCTCCTTCACATCGGGCAGCGCCACGATTTCAGCGATGCTGTGATTGCGGCAATAGGCGATCAGATCCATCATCAACTGATAGTTCGAAACCCTGAATTCGCGGAAACGGCCAAGCCCGGTGCGGGCATCCATCAGGTAATTCAAAAGAGGCCAGCCGGTGGGATGCAGAATTTCATCGACCGAAAACTGGGCGGCATCGCCCTGATCGACCGCCTCCATCATATCGTCAGCAATATTGGCAAAACGCGCGCGTCCGCCGAAATAATCGTAGACAACGCGGGCCGCCGACGGCGCGTCGGGGGAAATGATATGGTTTTCCTTGCGCCCCACCCGGATCGTTTCCGACAGATGGTGATCGAAGGCCAGATGAACGCCATCGACATAGGGAAGGTTGGTGGTGATGTCGCCTTCGCTGATTTCGACCTTGCCATCTTGCATGTCCTTGGGATGGACAAACTTGATGTCGTCGATCATATCCAGCTCTTTCAACAGAACGGCGCAAACCAGGCCGTCGAAATCGCTGCGCGTTACTAGGCGAAAACGTTTTTTGGGTTCTGACATACCAGTCTCCCTTGTGTTTCAAGGCTTTCTTGGACTTTAGCCAGTGAGTCGCCTTCTGGCAACAGTCAGAATTAGGGCTTTCCCGGGAATTGATCGTTCGTTACAACAGGCGATCGAACAAGACTTGGTGTCGGACATGGCCTTTCAAGCGTCTCCCCTGCCTTTTCTGGCCCTTTTCCTGGGTCTGGCCGCCTGCGCCAAGCCGGAACCATTTGTGGAAACCCCCGATCTAGGGTCAGCCGGTCGCAAAAAAGCGCTTTATGAACAGGTAGCTGTGTGTTTCAGCGACGGCGACAGCCTGGAAACACTAAAGAAGCTGGCGGGGGAGGAATGCGCCAAAGGCCAGAAAACGGCGCACTATATTGGCCATCAGCGCTGGCAATGCCGCCTGACCGTGCCACATCTGGCCTCTTTCGCCTGCCTGGATCAGAATCAGGATTTCAACCGAAAAAGGTACCTGCCCAGTCAGGGAACCGGCCTGCCCCCCGTCGATCAACCGGACAGCGGCAATTTCTACGGCGCTTTCGGAATCGGAAAATAGGCCGGGGAGGAGGCATCCCCCCCCTCCCCTTTCGCCCGAAATTCAGGCCGCCTTGCTTTCAAGTGCCCTGGGGGCTGAGGCTTGGCCCGTCTGAATGGGAATTGTGCGCGGCCTTAATGTTTCCGGAATCTCGCGCACCAGATCGACATGCAGCAATCCGTCGGCCAGATTGGCCGCCACCACCTTGATATGGTCGGCTAGTTCGAAGCGCCGCTCGAACGAGCGTCCGGCGATTCCCCGATGCAGGTATTGAACGGGTTGTTCTTCCTTGCGGGCCTTGCCGCGGATGATCAGCAAATTTTCCTTGGCGGTGATGTCGATATCCTGGCTTGCAAAGCCCGCCACGGCCATGCTGATGCGATAGCCGTCCTCGCCGGTCTTTTCGATATTGTAGGGGGGATAGGCGAAGGTCTGGTCATCCAGACGCTTGGCGCTGTCAAGCAGACGCTCCAGATGGTCGAATCCAATGCCGGAGCGGAACAGGGGGGAAAGATCGAAGGTCTGCATATCCATATTCTCCTTTTCGAAGCAACATGGCGTGATTGCCAAAAGGCCCGGCCCCCTCTATGGGCAGCCGTCCGGCAAGAGATTTAGTGCGGCATATACTTCCGTCAACCCCCTCCCCCTGGATTTTTCGGACAAGGATTCCTACATGGCTTTTTAAGGGAAGTAGCGTAGGATAAAGACTGGGACGCAGGAGATTGACAATGGCTAGTGTTCAGCCTGTCTTTTTTCACCGTACCTACGACGAAGCGCTGGCTTTGGTCGAGGAGGCCCGTAACTATGTCGCTTATGTCGAGCCCCGCGACCGCAAACGACTTGGCTTGGAAGCCCGCCTTCAGGTCAGTTGCGAATCTTTTCGTATCACCTCGCGTCTGACCCAGGTCATGGCCTGGTTGATGCTCCAGCGGGCCGTCGAAGCCGGCGAAATCAGTCAGGCCATGGCGGTCACCCCCGATAATCGCCTAAGCGCCCAGGATATTTGTTTGATCGAGCGGGTCCGCTTTCTCGATGAACTGCCAAAGTCCCTTAGAAGTCTGATGACGCGCAGCCTCAACCTTTACCTCCGTGTTTCACGGCTGGAAAATCAAATCATCAACACCCTTCACTAAAGAGCCCTTGGATGACGGACCAAAAGATCGCCTCGTCGATTTGGCATGCCTGCACGCCAGACGACGTGCGCACAAGATTGGACAGCCCTCCTGAAGGCCTGAGTGCTGCCGAGGCAGCCCATCGCCTGCTAAGATTCGGCCCCAACCGGCTGGCCCAGGCCAAGCGCGACCATCCCTTTTGGCGCTTCCTAAAGCAGTTCGACAATATTTTGATTTACGTCCTTCTGGGTTCCTCTGTCGGCACGGCTCTGCTGGGCAATTGGATCGATACCGGGGTCATCACAGGCGTCGTCGTCATCAATGCCGTGATCGGCTTCATTCAGGAAGGCAAGGCCGAAGAGGCGCTATCCAGCATTGCCAACATGATGTCGCAGACGGCAATGGTCAGCCGCGATGGACAGCGCCAGGGGATTGATGCCTCCCTGCTGGTGCCGGGCGATCTTGTCCATCTGAAATCGGGCGACCGCGTCCCGGCCGATCTTCGGCTGATGCAGGCAAGTGCCTTGCAAGTTGAAGAGGCGGCGCTGACCGGGGAATCCGTCCCCATCGACAAGCATACCGGGATCGTTGCGCCAGAAGCCCCCTTGGCCGAACGCTTTTGCCTGGCCTTTGCGGGAACGCTGGTCACGCATGGCAGCGGTCAGGGCATTGCCATAGCGACCGGGCAGGCGACGGAAGTCGGGCGCATCGGCACCCTTCTGGCGTCGGTCGAAACTCTGGCGACACCGCTCTTGCGCCGCATTTCCGCTTTTGGCCGCTGGTTGGCCATCGGCATTCTGGCCCTGTCCCTGGTTCTGTTTCTTCTCGCCTGGCTGGGACGCTCGATGGCGCTGGAAGAGGCCTTTATGGCGGCTGTAGGCCTGGCCGTGGCCGCCATTCCCGAAGGCCTGCCCGCCGTTCTTACCATAGCACTTGCCGTCGGGGTTCGGCGCATGGCGACACATCAAGCGCTGATACGCCGCCTGCCCGCCGTCGAGACTCTGGGCTCGGTCACCATGATCTGTTCGGACAAGACCGGAACGCTGACCCAGAATCGCATGACCGTCGCCGAGGCACTGCCCTCAAGCCATGGCACCCAGGAATTGTTCCAGGCAGCCCTGCTGTGCAACGACGCCGCCGTTCGCCAGGAAAACGGCGCCTTGGTCATCGAGGGGGCTCCCACGGAAATCGCCCTGATGAATGCCGCCTTGGGTGCCGGGCTGATACCCCAAGACGAACGGCGCAGGCAGCCTAGAATTTCGGAAATTCCCTTCGACTCCCAAACCAAGCGCATGGCCACCTTGCATGATGCGAACGAGGGCGATTCCTGCGCCTACATCAAGGGAGCCCCGGAGGGCATTCTGGCCCTGCTCGGTCCCCTGCAACGCACGGAATGGGAAGCCGTAGCGCAAAAGCAAGCGGCGCAGGGGCGACGCGTCCTGGCCTTGGCAAAAAAGCGGATCGAAGGCAGGCCTTCGCAAATCACGCCGGACATGATTGCATCCGGCATCGAGTTTCTGGGTTTGATCGCGTTGATTGATCCGCCGCGCCCCGAGGCTATCGAGGCTGTTGCCGCCTGCAAAACGGCGGGGGTTGGCGTTTGCATGATTACCGGCGATCACGCCGAAACGGCGCGCGCCATCGGCTATGACATGGGACTGGACACCGAAGGAGAGGTTCTGACCGGACCGGCAATCGATGCGCTCGACGATGCCGGTCTGGCCCTGGCTTTGGCGCAAACCCGCATTATCGCCCGCGCCACACCCGAACATAAACTAAGGCTGGTCACCGCCTTTCAGGCCAGAGGCGACGTGGTGGCGATGACCGGCGATGGGGTCAATGACGCCCCCGCCTTGAAGAAAGCCGATATCGGAGTGGCCATGGGCAGGGGTGGCACGGAAGCCGCCAAGGAAGCGGCCATGATGGTTCTGGCAGATGATAACTTCGCCACCATCGCCAGGGCGGTGCGAGAAGGACGCGCCGTCTACGACAATCTGGTCAAATCCATCGCCTATATTTTGCCCACCAACATGGCGCAGGCCGGGGTGATCCTGGCCGCTGTCATGGCCGGAACGGCCCTGCCGATCACGCCGGTTCAGATTTTATGGGTGAACATGGTAACGGCCGTAACGCTCGCCATGGCGCTGGCCTTCGAGCCCGCCGAGGAAGGGGTGATGAAACGCCCGCCCCGTCCACCCGGCGAAGCCCTGATCACACCCTTCCAGATTTGGCGCCTGGCCTTGGTTACCGCTATCGTGGTTGCCGTCACCTTCGGCCTGTTCCTGCACACCCTGGGCAACGGAGCTTCGATGAACGAGGCCCGGACGGTGGCGATCAACGCCCTGGTCGGATGCGAGATCGCCTATCTGTTCAACATGCGCACCCTGACCACGCCAGCTTGGCATCTTAAGATGATTCTGGGCAGCAAGCCCATTCTGATCTCGGTGGGGCTGATGCTGCTCTTGCAGGCTATGTTCACCTACGCGCCCCCCATGCAACTCTTCTTTCATACGCAGGCGATTTCCCTGGAAGCCTGGGGGCAGATCGGCTTGGCCGGCTTGGGTCTGTTCTTGTTCATCGAAGCCGAGAAGGCCCTGATCGCAAGATTCAGGAAAAAGCCGGTATCTGGCAGATGACGACGGTCAGATCGTCCTTCAAAGGTCGGTCAACCTTGGCAAAGAAGGGAACGAGCAGGTTGCCAGCGTCCACCTTTTCCTGCTTGTCGAGAACCACCGAGCGCAGTAGATCGACAATGCCCTCCTTGCCCAGAGACGCACCCTCTCGATTGACGCTTTCGGCCAAAGCGTCGCTGGCCAGCATGATCAGAGACCCCGGCTTAATCTGCAAGCAACGCTCAGTATATCGCGCCCCGGAAACGGCGCCCAGAGGAAGGCCCCGGCCTTCTCCGGCCGCGATATCTCCGGTCTTCAGATCGGCCACCAGCGGACGCGGCGCCGCTGCCGCCGCATAGCGGAAGGTACCGGATTTAGTATCGACGACGCCGTAAAGCATGGTCGCGTACTGGCCGGTCGGCAGCGTCTCTTTCAGCCTGGAATTCAAAGCTTCCAGATAGTGGGCTGGTTCGCCCCGATTTTCATGATTCTCTTGAATCAGTGTGGTCAGACGGAAGGTATTCAGGGCGGCGGCAACACCGTGGCCTGAGAAATCGGCAAGGTACAAGGTGAAGCAGCCGTTGTTTAGGGGCACAACGCCCCAGATATCACCCCCCAATTCCGAGGTCGGCTCGAAAAAATAAGTCAGGCGAACATGGCACTGCTCTTCAATTTCAGCCAGCATCTCAGGCTTGGGCAGCAGTTCGCGCTGGCTGATTCTGGCAACTTCCAAATCCTCTTCCAAGCGTTCGCGATAGGTTTGCATATCGTCGAACATGTCTTTCAGAAGCTCGTAGGCATCGTTGAGCCGCGCCGCGTTTTCTACCTCTGCCGTGATATCGATCCCGGTTCCCACATAACCCAGAAAGGAGCCGTCAGGAGCCGTCACCGGGTCTCCCCACAGCCGGAGCGCATGGCGCCCTCCCTGGTGATCGCGCAAGCGGCAGGTCAATGACGTAAAGGGCTTGTGCTCGCTGAAGTCCTTGATGTATTGGCGCCAGCGATCCGGATCGTGCTCGACGACATCGATCTCCCAGGGTGTGCGGCCCAGCAACAAGTCGGGAGCCAGTTGCAGTCTGCTGGCAAAACCATCTGAAAGCCATTTGAAGGTAAGGTCCGGCCCCAGTTCGAAAGCCCAGTCCCAGGTACGGGCGGGTTTGCAGTCTCGCTCCTCGAAAGCCAGCCGAAACAGGCTGCGGGCGGCATGACGCTGAATGGCATACTCGATTCTAGATTTCTGATTCGCCTCATCCATGGCATCGGGAAGTATATAGTCGGTGGCTCCGGCATCGACCAGCTTCAGGGCCTCGGCCTCTTCATGGGCATGGGCACAGACGATCAGGGCAATCTCGGGAAAGGCCTCGGCCAGTCGGCGAACGGCGTGAACGGGAAGCGTGTCGGTGATGTCAAGCCCGATCAGAATGGCGTCGCAAGACGAGCAGTTCGCCAGCAGTTTCAGACAGGCGGCCAGGCTTGAGGCAAACTTTGCATTCAAAATGAAATCAGGCTGTGGGTCCTCGCAGGGGCTCACACAAAGCAAAACCAGATCGAGGGACACATCGCTCACGGCTAGGCAGGCTCCGAAGGCGAATATCTGGTCAGATCGACCAGCCCCATCACCACATTGCCGCGATCCTGGTACTCGATGGCGGTAAAGCCCGTCTTGCGGGCCAGGGCAATGCCGCGCCCGTGGGTTTCAAAAACGCGCGAGGGGTCCATTTCCATGTAACGGCGCCAATCGAAACCCTCGCCCTCATCGATGATGGTAACGGCAACCATCTCGGGCATGCGCGTAAAGACGACTTCGACCGTTTTTCTCATGTTCTCGGGCAACATCAGGCGCCGTTCGATCTCACCGATCCAGGCCCCCTTGGCAATCAGGTCGGATTTTTCCTGGTAGCTGATGCCCAGATTGCCATGCTCGACGGCATTCATCAAAAGTTCGGAGAGGCCCATAACCAGCGACGGCACTTCAGGCACGGCGCTGGCCAGCATGACGGCAAGAAGATTGGCTTCCTGGGGTGTGCGGTAGTTGAAACGGGCATCATTAAGCAGCACCAGGGCATCGGTGTGCTTTTTCACCTCGTTCATCAGGCGGCGAAACAGCGAATGATCCTGAACGGCGGCCTGGGTGATCGACAGCAAGAGATCGTGCTGAATGGGCTTGACCAGATAGTAGAAAACGCCCTTGCGAATGCCGTCGACAATCTCTTCCTGGCCGTCGATGGCGGTCTGCATGATGACCGGGACATGGCGCAGATGCTTGTCCTTCTTCATGTTGAGCAGCACATCCATGCCACTAACGCCCGGCATCATGCGGTCGAGGAGAACGGCGTCATAGGCTTCGGGCTCGGCAAAAAGCCGGTCCAGGGCTTCCTGCCCGCCCCCCGCCTGATCGACGGCATATCCGGCATTTTCCAGAAGAACGGTCAGGATCTCGCGGTTGAAGGCCTCGTCGTCGACGACCAGCAAACGAGTCTGGCCCGACGAGGCGGTGCCATTCATCAAGGAAGGGTCACTCGAAGGGGAAGAGGGTATCGAAGCAAGACAGGCGCAGCAGTTCCTTGACGTCACCCTGGGGCGAGCGAATCGTTACCTTCAAGCGCGCCTTCTCTGCATGATCGCGCAGGGTCAGCAACATGCCAAGCCCCGCCGAGTCCATATACTCAAGATGCGTCATATCGATGACGATGTTTTTCCCCGGCTTGACCGCTCCCGGCACAAGGCCGTCGAAAACCTGGCGATCGGAGAAGGTCATCTGTTCACGAAGCAGCAATGCCGTGCGCCCCGCATCTTCCTTGATCTCGTATTTCACCGACGTTTCCTCCCCAAACCTCAGGCAGCCTTGCTGCGCCCTTGGATGAACTGTTCGATCTTCTGAGCGTTCTGCTCGTCGATCTCCAGACTGATATGTGTTGAGTTCGGCGTCAAGGCCACGATCTGCCCAGAATATTCGCCAAGGCCAACGACCTTCAAGGTGAAGGAGGCCCCGCGGGCAGCGCCTTCCAGAATCCGGTCGATCACGGCAGCCCCGGTCAATGCCAATTCGTGCAGCAGACAACTGGATTCTCGGCCTTCCAACGCGACCGAGGCGGGCAGGTTCAGGGTATGACGCTGGTTCATGCGCTTGTTGTCGTCGGAACTGGAGCGCAGGATGCCGCGAATGGTTTCCTGCATGCCGGTGATGCGTTCGTTCACCTGACCAACCGAGGTCTTGACCATGCCGGCGATTTCCCCGGTCTCGACGCTGGAGCGCGAGACATCGGAAATATTGGTCGAGGATTCGCGCGTTCCATCCGCCGCCTGCTGGGCCGAGCGGGCGATCTCCTGGGTAGCGGCACTCTGTTCTTCCACCGCCGAGGCAATGCCCGCCGCGATGGCGTTCATCTGGCTGATCGTCTTGGCGATGCCCTCGATGGCGGCCACGGCATCGTGGGTGGCCTGCTGAATGGCCGTAATCTGGCCTGAGATTTCGTCTGTGGCCTTGGCCGTTTGGTTAGCCAGAGACTTGACCTCATTGGCAACCACCGCAAAGCCCTTGCCCGCATCACCCGCACGAGCAGCCTCGATGGTGGCATTGAGGGCCAGCAGATTGGTCTGAGAAGCGATGTCGTTGATCAGATGCACCACTTCGCCAACACTTTCCGCCGACTTGGCCAGGCTTTGCACCATGCTGGTGGCTCTGTTCGCTTCGTCCTCGGCTGAATGAGCGATGTTGGTCGACTGGTTGACCTGACGGCTGATTTCCTGGACAGAACTGGATAATTCCTCAGCGGCGGCGGCCACGGCATTGACGCTGCCGGTCGCCTGTTCGGAAGCGGCGGCTGCGGCTTCTGACTGACGCTGCACCGACTCGATGGCGCCTTCCATGCTCTGGGCGGAAAGCTCCATGCTTTTGGCCTCGGACAGCACGGCGTCAACCGTCAGGCCCACTTCCTCGTCAAGCGCGTGATTGAGTGCTAGAATCTGGCTTTGCAGCTTGCGCTGATTACGCCGACCCTCTGCCTCACCGGCAGACTGCAACTGGCGCATCTTGATGCCGTTCTGTCGGAACACCTCGACCGCCTGGGCCATCTTGCCCATTTCGTCATGCCGGTCCTTGCCAGGCACGACCAACTCAAGCTCGTCATTGGCCATGGCCGTCATGATGCCGGTCAGCTTGGTCATGGGTTCGATCAAGCGCTTGTTCAAAAGAACCAGGGCCAAGACCAGGATGACCATCATGACCAGGCCCGCCACCATCAGGCTGATCGACATGGTGTTGGCCGAGGATGACAAGGTGGCGTTGGCATCCTGAAGGTTGGTAGCGGCTTTCGCCGTGCTGGCATCAACGGCCGCAATCAATTCCTCAAGCTTTCCGCTCAAGGTCTCTGCCACCCCGTCGAATTCCTCCATCATCTTGTTGCCGCCCGCCGGGCCCTTTTCGACATAGGCCGCAGCCATCTTCTTGCCGGTCTCGTAGAAGGGGGGGAAAGCCGTCTTGACCTCGTCCAAAGCTTTAACAATGTCGGCCAATTTGAGCGTCTCGGCCAGGGATCGGGCCTGGGCCACATTCTTCTTGAAGCTCTCGGCGGAAGCCTCGGCCTCCTTATAGCCGTCATCCAGGCCGTCCTGGCCGCGCGTGGCCGAGATATCGGTCAGCCAGCCCTGAACCTGAACGACATCCATCTTGATGTCCTTGATCACCTTGACGAGCGGGAGATTCTTCTCGGTCACCTGTTGGGCCGTGACGTTCATCTCGTCGATATGCTCGATCTGTGTTGCCAGCATAGCTGTGGTCATAACGCCCAGCCCTGCCATCAAAACGAGAATCAAGCCAAAGACCAAAGTAAAGAGCTTCCTGATGGTCATGGCAGGCTAATCTCCCCTCAAATGCAAAAGTACCTTCCCTGCGGTTCTTATGAGGCCCGCGATTTAACCTAGTTTAATCCTATTTTTTAATCGTGGAGAAAAATTGTCGCAAGCCTGAACAAAATTTCATCTCTTCTTTATATTAGCTCTAATGAATAAGCGGCCGGGGGCAGGCAGGGGGTTGGCGTTGTCCCTTGTTTCGCCTACATTCAAGCAACTTAGGAGGTCTTCAACGGCCCCCAGCGTCGTTTATCTGCTGACAACCCACGCAACCGGGAGAAACACCATGAAACGTCTTGCATTGCTGGCGACCCTCGCTCTTTTCGGCGGCACGGTCCTGTCCAGCCAAGTCCAGGCTGGCGCCACTTTCGACGCCGTCAAGGCACGCGGGTCTTTGAATTGCGGCGTTCATACCGGCCTGGCCGGGTTCGGAGCGCCCGACGACAAGGGCAACTGGGCGGGGCTTGACGTCGATGTCTGCCGCGCCGTGGCCGCCGCCCTGTTTGGCGACGCCAAGAAGGTGAAATACGTGCCGCTGACCACCCAGCAACGCTTTACCGCCCTGCAATCGGGCGAAATCGACATGCTGTCGCGCAACACCACGCTGACCAGCCAGCGCGACACGGAACTGGGCCTTAACTTCGGCCCGACCAACTTCTATGACGGCCAGGGCTTCCTGGTGCCCAAGAAGCTGAACGTCAAGAATGCCAAGGAACTGAATGGCGCCACCATCTGCGTTCTTCCCGGCACCACGACCGAACTCAACCTCACCGATTATTTCCGCGCCAACAAGATGGACTTCAAGCCGGTGGTGATCGAAAAGCAAGACGAGTTAGCGGCCGCCTTCTTCGCCGGACGCTGCGACGCCATCACCTCGGACGCCTCGCAGCTTGCCTCGATCCGTTCGGCCCAGGCATCCAATCCCGACGATTACGTCATCTTGCCGGAACTGATCTCGAAAGAGCCGTTTGCCACAGGTGTTCGCCATGGCGATGATCAGTGGTTCGATCTGGTCAAGTGGGTGGTTTATGCCACCTTTGAAGCCGAGGAAAAGGGCATCACCAGCGCCAATATCGACAGCTTCAAGGGCAAGACCGATCCCACGGTCAAGCGCCTCTTGGGCGAAACACCTGGCCTTGGCAAGGCCTTGGGCGTTTCCGAAAGCTGGGCCTATGACGTCATCAAGCAGGTCGGCAATTACGGCGAAAGCTTCGAGCGCAATGTCGGCTCGGGCTCCAAGCTGAAACTGCCCCGGGGCCTCAATGCTCAATGGAACAAGGGCGGACTGATCTACGCCCTGCCCATCCGCTAAGGAACGATCCGCCGCCCGGCCCCCGGGCGGCGGTTTTTCTTCGCGCTCAAGCATGAGCCAAGACGCACCCAAGACACCCTGGTGGAACGACCAGGGAAATCGCGCCATCCTCTATCAGGTGCTGGTGGTGGGAGCCGTTGTCCTGGTCGGCTGGTATCTGATCTCAAACACCCTGGCCAATCTGGCGGCGCGCAATATCGCCACCGGTTTCGGCTTTCTGGGCCGCGAGGCGGGCTTTGCCATCGGGGAATCCCCCATCGCCTTCGATCCCGCCGATTCCTACGCCAAGGCCATTCTGGTCGGCCTGCTCAATACGCTGATCGTGGCGGTGCTGGGGGTCGCCCTTTCGACCGTCATCGGCACCATCGTCGGCATCGCGCGTCTTTCCGGCAACTGGCTGGTGGCCCGGCTTGCCACCCTTTACGTCGAGACGCTGCGCAACATTCCCGTCTTGCTGCAGCTACTGTTCTGGTATGCCCTGATCACAGAAGGGCTGCCTGCGGCGCGCCAGGCCTTCAACCCGCTGCCCGGCGTCTTTCTGTCCAACCGCGGCCTGAAATTGCCCACCCCCGACTGGGGCGGCACCGAATGGGCCGTGCTGGCCGCCCTGCTTCTGGCTGTCCTGGGTGCCGTGATGCTGGCCCGTTGGGCACGAAGGCGTCAGGCAGAGACCGGGCAATCCTTTCCCTCGGTCCGGGCCGGACTGGGGCTGATCCTGGGCCTGCCCCTGCTGGTCTGGCTGCTGGGCGGGGCTCCTGTCGCGATGCAGGTTCCCGAACTGAAGGGCTTTAATTTCGAGGGCGGCACCACGGTCAGCCCGGAATTCGCAGCCCTGCTGACCGGCCTCACCCTCTATACAGCCTCCTTCATCGCCGAGATCGTGCGCTCAGGGATTCTGGCCGTCTCGCCGGGCCAGACCGAGGCCGCCCTGGCCCTGGGGCTCAAGCGCGGCCAGGTGCTGCGTCTGGTGGTGCTGCCCCAGGCGCTGCGCGTCATCATTCCGCCCCTGACCAGCCAGTATCTGAATCTGACCAAGAATTCATCGCTGGCCGTGGCCATCGGCTATCCCGATCTGGTCAGCGTCGGCAACACCACCATCAACCAGACCGGCCAGGCCATCGAGGGCGTTGCCCTTCTGATGGCGGTCTATCTGGCAGTGTCGCTGGGCATCTCGGTCTTCATGAACTGGTACGACAAGAAAACGGCGCTGGTGGGACGATGACCAGTAACACCAACCTCGATCCCAAAACCGCCTCGGAAATCGCCTCGCATGTCGAGGAGCCGTCGCAGACTGAACTGAGAGCGCCCAGGCGAAGCGCTCTCAATGTCCTGGGATGGGCGCGGGAAAATCTGTTCAGCTCGGCTCCCAATACGCTGCTAACCGTGCTGGCCGTCTCACTGCTGGTCTGGGCCGTGCCGCCGCTGCTGGGTTGGGTGCTTCTGAAGGCCACCTTCCTGGGAGCCGACCCGCAAGCCTGCCGCGAGGCGGGCGGGGCTTGCTGGTCCTTCATCGAGGTCAAGCACCGCTTCATCCTGTTCGGCCTTTATCCCCACGACGAACATTGGCGCCCGCTGCTGGCCATGGGCCTTTTCTTAAGCGCCATCGCCGCCTCTTGCGATCCGCGCTTTTGGAATCTGCGCATCCTGGCGGTTTGGGGAGCGGCATTGCCGTTTTGTGGCCTTCTGATGTGGGGCGGCCTTTTAGGCCTGACATTCGTTGGCAACGATAAATGGGGCGGCCTGCCGCTGACCCTCATTCTGGCAACACTGGGCATCGTGCTGGCCTTTCCCCTGTCGGTTCTGCTGGCTTTGGGTAGGCGCTCGGACATGCCCGCCATCCGGGCCATCTGTGTGGGCTATATCGAAACCGTGCGCGGCGTGC
This sequence comes from Alphaproteobacteria bacterium, assembly GCA_015232335.1. Taxonomy (GTDB): domain Bacteria; phylum Pseudomonadota; class Alphaproteobacteria; order Rhodospirillales; family WMHbin7; genus WMHbin7. The sequence continues at coordinate 33,467 of JADFZV010000022.1, forward strand.
CACTGGTCTCGGTACTGTTCATGGCCTCGATCATGTTCCCCCTGTTCCTGCCCGAGGGCATGACCATCGACAAGCTTCTGCGGGCGCAACTGGGCATCATGCTGTTCACCGCGGCCTATCTGGCCGAAGCGGTGCGCGGCGGCTTGCAGGCCCTGCCCAAGGGCCAGTACGAAGCCGCCGACGCGCTGGGTCTTTCCTACTGGCAGAAGATGGGGCTGATCATTCTGCCCCAGGCGCTGCGGCTGGTGATTCCGCCCATCGTCAACCAGTTTATCAGTTGCTTCAAGGACACCTCGCTGGTCATCATCATCGGGCTTTACGACCTGTTGACCACGGCCAAGACGGCACTGTCCGATCCCCTCTGGCGGCCCTTCTATATCGAAAGCTATGTCTTCGCCGCCTTCATCTATTTCCTGTTCTGCTTTTTCATGTCGCGCTACAGCCAGTATCTGGAGAAGCGCCTGAACGCCGGTCTTAAGAGGTAGCCATGAGCGATCCCGTCATCCTGCTCGATCAGGTCAATAAATGGTTTGGCGCCTTCCATGTGCTGAAAGACGTCTCGATGACCGTGGGTAAGGGCGAAAAAGTGGTGGTGTGCGGGCCTTCGGGTTCGGGCAAATCGACCGTGATCCGCTGCATCAACCGCCTCGAGGAACATCAGAAGGGGCGCATCCTGGTGGGCGGCGTCGAACTGACCAGCGACATCAAGATGATCGAGCGCATCCGCAAGGATGTCGGCATGGTCTTTCAAAGCTTTAACCTGTTTCCCCATCTGACCGTTCTGGAAAACCTGACTCTGGCCCCCAACTGGGTGAAGGGTACGCCGGTGAAGGAAGCCACTGAAACCGCCATGGCCTATCTGGAACGCGTGCGCATCCCCGAGCAGGCCAACAAATATCCCGGCCAGTTGTCGGGCGGCCAGCAGCAGCGCGTGGCCATCGCCAGGGCCCTTTGCATGAAGCCCAAGGTGATGCTGTTCGACGAGCCCACCAGCGCGCTTGACCCCGAGATGATCAAGGAAGTGCTGGACGTCATGATCACCCTGGCCGAGGAGGGCATGACCATGGTCTGTGTCACCCACGAGATGGGCTTCGCCCGCACCGTGGCCGACAAGATGGTATTCATGGCCGAGGGAAGGATCGTGGAATCATCCCCGCCCGTTGAATTTTTCTCGAACCCCAAGACCGAACGCGCCCAGCAATTCCTGGGACAGATTCTGGGGCATTAAGGGGGGTACAAAAATTTCTTCGTCTCCTGAATAAATCGACTCTGATCCCAATTTTTCCCCAATTTTTGCCAATTTTCACCAATTTTCACTTTCGCGCCACCGGCCCGGGCTGGCAGACGCGCATTGACAGCGTGCTGAAAAAAATCCGCAGGCTTCTGATCCCATTTCCCCCAAAGATCAAAGGGTCATCCGCCAATCCTTTTTCCGCTCCCCTCTTAAAAGCCTGGGGGTGAGGGGCCACATTCAATTCGAGTGAATTTTTTAACGGGGCTGGCCTGGAAGGCCGTTTCTGGGGTGCGGGGTTCTGCCTTCCCGGGGCTTATCCAACAAAGGAGATTGTCCCATGTTACTCACACACAGCGCAGCGCACAGAGCCACGATGGAAGACGATTCTTTCGAGCTTCCCTCCGGTTTCGTCCTTCTTGGCCTGGGCATCATAAGCGGGATAATTCCGCTATTCATCATCGCAGCCGCGATCGGCCTGTTCTGACCAGACAGGCCCTGTTGTCGCCTTACGCCGCCGGTTGCGGCGGCGGGGGCGGCGGCGGCGGTTTGAACAGATATTTGTTGATATCGACCTCGTCGATCTGCTCGGGCCTTAAGAAGCGCTCGGCATATTGCTTCCACACACCCGACGTCAGGAACAGGTTGAACAGGTCGGGATCGACATGCTTGTCCTTGCACATGAAGCCCATGATCTTCAGGCTTTCCGATAGCGTCTTGGGCGGCTTGTAGGGCCGGTCGGCGGCGGTCAGAGCCTCGAAGATGTCGGCAATCGCCATGATGCGCTCGGGCATCGTCATGTCGTCCTTGAGCTTGCTTCTGGGATAGCCCGTGCCGTCCATCTTTTCATGATGGTTGCCAGCCAGGTCGGGAACCCGCTTCAAGGTTTTGGGGAAGGGCAGAGCGCGCAGCATCAGAATGGTCTGCACGATATGGTCGTTGATATGGTAGCGGTCCTCGTTGGTCAGCGTGCCCCTGGCGATCGACAGGTTGTAGACTTCGCCCAGATTAAGATGCAGATCGGGCCTCGTCAGGGTGAATTCCTCCATGCCCACGGCCAGCGCATTCTCGATCTCGTGGGGAATCTTGTGTTCCTCACGGTCAGCCAGCAGGAATTCTGTCACCGGCGGCTTGGGCCGATCCTTGGGATAGCGGCGCAATTCGGCGATCGACAGTCCCATCTCGTCGTCGAGCGTACGAACCCAGGTGCGCTCTCCAATCTTCTTTAAGCGCTCCACCTTGTCGGGCGCCATGAATTCGCCCCCCACATTGCATTCGGCCACAAAGGCGAAATCATCGTCCAATTGGGCCAGATCCGCGTCCAGCCTTTCGCGCAGCTCGGCCTCGCTTTCCTCGCCCTTGATGCGGTTTTCGAGATAACGGATGACCACGTCGCGCTTTAGCACCTCGAAGCGGGTGCGGATTTCGTGCATGCGGTTATAGATGGTTTCCAGCTTGGTGGCCTTGTCCACGATATATTCGGGCGTGGTCACCTTGCCGCAATCATGCAGGCCCGCCGCCACCTCAAGCTCGTACCATTCGTCATGGGTCAGGTTGAAATCGGCATACTGGCCTTCGGTTTCGTCGCAGGCGGCCTGGGCCAGCATCTTGGTCAATTCCGGTACGCGTAAGCAGTGGCCGCCGGTGTAGGGCGACTTGGCGTCGATCGCGGTGGCGATCACCTTGATGAAGCTGTTGAACAGTTTTACCTGGGCGTCGATCAGCGAGCGATTATCCAAGGCGACGGCGGCCTGACTGGCCAGCGCCTCGATCAGGGGCTCGATGTCGGGCGTGAAGATGATCACTTCGTTTTCGTCGGTGCGCGCATTGATCAATTGCAGAACGCCGATCACCTCGTTGCCGCGGTTCTTAAGCGGCACGGTAAGGAAGGATTTCGAACGATACCCGGTTCCGGCGTCGAACTTGCGCGTGCCCGAGAAGTCGAATTCCTTGCTTTCATAGGCGTCGGGAATGCTGATGGTCTGGCCTGTGAGCGCCACCAGAGAAGCCACGTTGTTCTGGTTGGGCGTTCCCTCGTCGTCGAACATCTTGACCGGCGGGAAGGGAATGGGCTTTCCCGTCGTGCCGCCCATGGCGATGCCCAGCGTGTCGTTGCGCATGATGGCGAAAGAGAGGCTCTTGCCGTCTTCGTTCATCAGGTAAAGCGTACCGCCATCGGCATTGCAGAAATTCTTGGCCTCGACCAGGATGTTTTCCAAAAGCCGGTTGTAGTCGCGCTCGGCCGAGAGCGCGATGCCGATATCGATCAGGCGCTTGAAGCGGGACTCGCGACCGTCGCCGTTTTGAGGCATCGTGTTGTTGTTCATGTTTCTCCCTTGGTCTTAGAGTACCCGTCTTCTTGCTGAAAGAAAAGTCAAAGCTGGACGAAAATCCCTATAATTCAACACCTAGTTCCTTTCCGGGGGCCTTCGAATGTTTAACTCGCTGCGCGATTTCATGGCCCATCTCGAAGCCAGAGGACGGCTGGTCCGGGTGTCGGCACCGGTCTCGGCGCATCTGGAGATGACGGAAATCCAGACCCGCCTTCTGGCCGAGGGCGGCCCTGCCGTCCTGTTCGAGCATGTGGTGAGTCCAGGGGGAAAGCGCTACCCCTTTCCGGTGCTGGCCAACCTGTTCGGCAGCAAGGAGCGCGTGGCCTGGGGCATGGGCCGTGAGGTGGCCGAGCTTCGGGCCGTGGGCGAGACGCTGGCCTATCTGAAGCAGCCCGAACCGCCGAACGGCTGGCGCGACGCCTGGGACAAATTGCCCCTGTTGAAGACCGTGATGGCAATGAAGCCGGCCACGGTGACACGAGCCCCTTGCCAGGAAGTTGTGCTTGAAGGCGATAAGATCGACCTGGGGGCGTTGCCCATTCAAACTTGCTGGCCGGGTGAGCCTGCGCCCTTGATCACCTGGCCCTTGGTGATCACCAAGGGGCCAGGATCGGACAAGCGTGACGCCACCAATGTCGGCATCTACCGCATGCAGGTGGCGGGAAAGAACAAGACCATCATGCGCTGGCTGGCGCACCGGGGTGGTGCCCAGCATTTCGCCCGCTGGAAGGCTTCGGGCCGGAAAGATCCTTTTCCGGTGGCGGTGGCCATTGGGGCCGATCCGGGCACCATCCTGGCCGCCGTGACGCCAGTCCCCGACACACTTTCGGAATATCAGTTTGCGGGCCTGCTTCGCGGCAGCAAGGTGGAACTGGTGGCCGCGAAAACGGTGCCCCTGATGGTGCCAGCCGAGGCCGAGATCGTGCTGGAGGGACATGTCGATCTGGAAGCCACCTTGCCCGAGGGGCCTTACGGCGACCACACCGGCTATTACAACAATATCGAGCCCTTTCCGGTCTTCACGCTGTCGGCCATCACCATGCGCAAGGACCCGATTTACCTGTCCACCTTTACCGGCCGCCCACCCGACGAACCCAGCGTTCTGGGCGAAGCGCTGAACGAGGTGTTCATTCCGCTCTTGCAGCAGCAGTTTCCCGAGATCGTCGATTTCTGGCTGCCGCCCGAGGCTTGTTCCTACCGTATGGCCGTGGTCTCGATCAAAAAGGCTTATCCGGGCCACGCCAAGCGGGTGATGATGGGTGTGTGGTCGTATCTTCGCCAGTTCGTCTATACCAAATTCGTGGTGGTGGTGGACGAGGACATCAACTGTCGCGACTGGAACGACGTGATCTGGGCGATCAGCACCCGCATGGACCCAGTACGCGACGTGACCCTGATCGAACATACGCCCATCGATTACCTGGATTTCGCCAGCCCTGATTCCGGCCTGGGTGGCAAGATGGGCCTGGACGCCACCAGCAAGATACCGCCGGAAACCAAGCGGGAATGGGGCCAGCCCATCCGCATCGACCAGGATGTAATCGAGGCGGTCTCGAAGCGCTGGGCCGATTTGGGCCTGCCGGGAAGCGGAAAGCCGATTTGGAAGTAGTTTGTCCTTAATCGGGCAAGGGTGCCCGAGGCCTTTCACACAGGCGTTTTGTTAAGGCTTATTGCGCTTTCGTGGCGAATCGCTCTAAGACAGGGCAGCCTCACCCCAGACCAGAGAGTTTTCCCATGGCCGCTGTTGCCCGCACTCCCGACCAGAAACAGGCCGGTCTGACCGTTGCCCGCATCCTTTTGGAGATCGGGGCGGTGAATTTCCGCCCGGAAGAGCCCTATAAGCTCACCTCGGGCTGGGCCAGCCCGGTCTATATCGATTGCCGCAAGGTGATTTCCTTCCCGCTGGCCAGGCGCAAGATCACCGAGTTGGCCGCCATCGCCGTCGAGCGCGAGGTGGGGTTCGCTTCGCTGGAAGCCGTGGCGGGGGGCGAGACGGCTGGCATTCCCTATGCCGCCTGGCTGGCCGAGGAACTGCACCTGCCCATGCTGTATGTGCGCAAGAAGCCCAAGGGATTCGGGCGCAACGCGCAGATCGAGGGCTGTTTCAAGGATGGCGACCGCATTCTGCTGGTCGAGGATCTGGCGTCGGATGGGGCCAGCAAGGTCGCCTTCTGCAAGGCCATCCGCGAGGCGGGGGGCCGCATCGACCATTCCCTGGTGGTCTTCTTCTACGGCGTTTTCCCGGGTGCCCTCAAGAATCTCGAGGAAATGGGGCTTAACCTGCACTATCTGGCCAATTGGTGGGATGTGCTGGAAGTGGCCGAACATGCCCAGCGCTTCGACAAGAAAACCCTGGATCAGGTGCGCGCCTTCCTCTACGACCCGGTGGGCTGGTCGACCACCCATGGCGGCAAGGGAGCCGACTGATTATTCGGTCTTGGGCGACCAGCTAAGGGCGTTGGCCGCGTCTTGATTGCAAAGCTCGCTTAAGATGGCGGCCGAAATGCGTTGCGGCATGGTGCCATTGATGGTGACGATGCCCGAGCGGGCTAGGCGCCAGCCCGCCGAAACGCAGGCCTGATTGGGAATGCCGGAAACCGTAACCGAAGCGGGGTTGCCGTGATCGGAAAAGATCATGCCGCCATAGACGTTGGTGGGCGGCGTTTTCCCGGTTGCCGCGGCTTCGATCTGGGCGGTCAGGGCTTCCGCCGTGGGTTCGACCGGCCCATGGGCCTTCATCGACCAATAGGTGCCGCCGACGACGACCATCACGGTCAGCGCCAGCAGCGTATAAAGCAGGGCATGGCTTTTCTTAGCCGGGGGAGAGGCCTTCCTGACCGGAGCCGTTGGGGGGGCCTTGTGCGGCACCGAAGCCGCCGCCGCCCGTGGGCGATGATCGTTGATGTGCGGATGCCCGTGATCTTGCATGTGATGTAAATGGGAAGAAGAAACGGCCATGACACTCCCTCCTGGAGCAATATCAGCCCTTCTTCTCATTATATGGTTGAGAAATGATTAATTCAAGTCTATTCATGTCGAAATTAGTCGCAATTTTAGATAAATTAAGATAAAAACAAGAAACAAATGTGATGTTGCGGTAGCACACAAATAATATATTAAGTATTCATTGATCGTCTTCGCATGAAAGCTTGGTCTTTTTCTGTTCACGAAGACGCTTGCGCACAGTTTCCGGCGCGTTCTTTTCCGGAGAGACAAAGCGAAAGCGGCCATGCAGAATGCAGCCCCTCATGCCGGGCGAACAGTCCTTGCCTTTTACCTTCTCGCACTGGCCCTTGCTTTCGTGCGGGCAGCCCCAGCCGGACATGGGCTTTGCTCTCTAAGCCAGATCGCCGATCTTGGCGATGTGGACAGGATCGTGATTGGGAAATCGGGCCACGATCTCCAACTCGCCGCCCATCCCCGCAATGACGCGACGAAGCGTCGAAACCAGCATGTCGGTGCGCCGTTCGATGCGAGAGATTTCGTCCTGCCCAACGCCCAGTTCCTTTGCCAGTTCGTCTTGAGTCAGCGTCAGCGCCTTCCTGATTTCGCGCAGCGAATATTCTTCCTCGATCAAGCGCTTCGTCTCGCGTTCGATGGCCGCCTTGCGCTTCTTGGGCAGGCTTGCCATCACGTCGTTCAAAGTCCGTCCCATGGTTATTTGCCTTTCCTTAAAGATGTCAGATGGCGATCAAATCGTACATCCGCCTTGGCGATCAGGTCGGCGTAGAAGCGCCGTTCGTCCCTTCCTGCCTTGTCGCCTGCCACCAAAACGATAGCTTCGCGCGCCGGGTCGAATGCAAAGGCCACCCGCCAAACCCCGTCATCGGCATCGAAACGCAATTCCTTCATGTTGGCGTGGCACGAGGCTTTCAGCGTATCGACCCTGGGCCGACCCAGCGAAGGGCCAAACTCGGCCAACAGGCCGAACATTACCAGCGCCTTGTCCTGCACGGCTTGGGGCAAGGCCATCCATTCAGCTTCGAATTCGTCGGCAAAGCGAACCGTCCAGGGCATGACAGATTATGGCATCAAAAACATATGGTGTCTAGGGCATGAAACATCGAAATAGGGGTCAGCGAAATAGGGGGCAGAGTTGATATTTCATGCACCATCCCCTCTCACTCGGCCACTTCTTGCGGCCACGCCTGCGCCCCATGAAGCAGGCGCAAGATGACCACGCAATCGCCCTCGACGGCATAGACGGCAAGCCAGGGCAGGCCAGGAAGTGGCAATTCCCTTGTGCCATCCACCCGTCCCGCACGGCCACGAAAGGGATGCATCGCAAGGGCAGCAACACGCGCCAGAACCTCGGAACCAATACGCTCCGCCAGGGCCGGATTAACGCTCGCAACATGGTCGCATTGGGCGGTCAGGTCTTCTTCAGCCTTGCCCGTCCAGCGAAGCTTCATTTTCCGGCGGTCTTGAAGCGTTTCTTGAATCGCTTGGCAACGTCATCATGCGCAGAGGTGCGGCCCGCTAGCATGTCAGCACGACCTTCCTCAACAGCCTCGGCAAAGGCCAGTTCGGCATCGAGATAGGATTTCAGCGCCCGGCCCACCACCCAGGATTTACTGCGCCCCTGCATGGTGGAAAGCTGAACCAACCGGTCGGAAAGCGCACCGTCAATGCGGGCCGTGATGGTTACGTCTTTGTTCATAAATGACCCCGGAAGAACAAACCAAATTGATTGTAATACATTGTAAGCGAACTTCCGCCTGACTTCAACTGCCTGCCGAGATGCCCCGTCCAGTTTACCCCTCCCCCGTCACCGCGCGGCCCAGATTGAGCAGGGCGGCCTTAAGCTCGGGATCGTCAACGCTTTCCAGCAGGTTGGCCAGCTTGGCTTCCTCTGCCGCCGTGAGGGGCCGGTGCGCCGGTATCTTGCGCTGGGGCCGTCCGGGCAGCGGGCCTTGGATCAGCTTCAGCCGATCGATCGCCTTCCAACCGAAATAGGCGTTCACGCGCTCGATGATCTGCGGCTCCATGTAAGACAGCATCATGGCCGCCGGGCCGGAATCCACCTTCAGATGCAAAACGCCGCCATGGCCCGTAATGCCCTCGTCGCGCTTTTTGGGAATAACCCGGATGGGCAGGGTATGTTCGGCCAGTTGCGGGCCCGCGATGGCCTCCCAGCGGGCCAGAAGCTCGGTCTCGGCAAAGCCCTGGCGGCCTAAGGCCGGGCGCGCCGCCTTCAGGGCCAGCCCCGCCACCGATTTGAGATCATAGGTGCTGGCCGGGCCGCGCGGCTTGGGGGGCTCGATATCTGGCTTGTCATCGCTCATGCCAGACAGGATAACCATACGCATGCGCCCCCGCCACACTCCCGACATGCAGGCCCTGCTGATCTGGTACGACGCCCACCAGCGCCGCCTGCCCTGGCGCGAAAGCTTGGATGCCTACCGCGTCTGGCTGTCCGAGGTGATGCTGCAACAGACCACGGTGCCCACCGTGCTGGGCTATTACCCGCGTTTCCTTGAGCGTTGGCCCAGTGTCGAGGCCCTGGCCCGCGCCAGCCAGGACGAGGTTTTGGCCCAATGGGCGGGGCTTGGCTATTACAGCCGGGCCAGGAAGCTGCATGACTGCGCCAAGCTGGTGGCCTTTGAGCGACAGGGGCGATTCCCCGAAACCGTCGAGGCCTTGCAGAAACTTCCCGGCATCGGCCCCTATACGGCCAAGGCGGTGGCGGCCATCGCCTTCAAGGTCAACACCGTTCCCATGGACGGCAATATCGAGCGCGTCACCGCCCGCCTGTTCGCCATCACCACCCCCCTCCCCGCCGCCAAGCCAATGTTGCAGGAACTAGCGCAAAGCTTGGCGGTCAAGGAACGTCCGGGCGATCTGGCCCAGGCCCTGATGGATCTGGGCTCGGGCATCTGCACGCCCACCAAACCCGCCTGCCCCGCCTGCCCCCTTAAGAAGGATTGCCAGGCCTTCAAGAAAGGCATTGCGGAAAACCTGCCCACCAGAGCCAAGCGCGCCGCCAAGCCGGTGCGCCACGGCGTTGCCTTTCTGGTCGAACGCAAAAAAGACGGCGCTGTCCTGTTAAGAAAGCGCCCGGAGGCGGGATTGCTGGGCGGCATGCTGGAGCTGCCTGGAACACCCTGGCAAAGCGAGCCCTTGACCGACGAGGCCGCCCTGGCCTTCGCCCCCTCTGGCACCGGCTGGCGAAAGGCGGGTTTGCTCCGCCATGTCTTTACGCATTTCACGCTGATGCTCGAGGTCAGAACGGGCAGCGCCACGCGGACCTCTCAAGGCGCCTTCTGGGCCAAACCAGAGGACCTCTCCCAACTGGCCTTGCCCACGCTGTTCAAGAAGGCGCTGAAATTTATGGCTCTCGATGTTTGAAGTGGAATTGAGAGTCAGCAACATTACTCTGTGAGTCTTACAAATTTACCCCTCTCCACCCGCTTGCGGGGGGAGAGGCAGGGTGAGGGGGGGCGTGTCAATCCGGGCATCGTTCCAGAACGCCCCTCACCCTCCCAGCCCTTCGGGCCGGGCCCCTCCCTCTCCCGCAAGCGGGCGAGGGGATTGGGGTGGATTGCATTTGCAGCATCGAGTATCTGGAAAACTTATTCCACCGTGACGCTTTTGGCCAGATTGCGCGGCTGATCGACGTCGGTCCCCTTGGCTACCGCCGTGTGATAGGCCAGCAATTGAATTGGAATGGCATAAAGCAGTGGTGTCACGAAGGAATCGACATCGGGCAGTTCCACCGTCGCCCAGGCCTTGTGCCCCAGCCGCTTGGCACCCTTGGCATCGGTGAACAGGAAGACGCGCGCCCCCCTGGCGATCACTTCCTCGATATTGCTGGCCGTCTTCTCGAACAGCGCGTCCGAGGGGGCGATGGCGATCACCGGCATGTTCTCGTCCAGAAGGGCGATGGGGCCGTGCTTCAACTCTCCCGCGGCATAGCCCTCGGCATGGATATAGCTGATCTCCTTAAGCTTAAGCGCGCCTTCCAGGGCGATGGGATAGCCGGTGCCGCGCCCCAGATAGATCACGTCCCTTGATTCGGCGATCTTGGCTGAGAATTCCTTGATCCTGGCATCGCTGTGCAGCACATCGGCCACGCGCGAGGGCACGCTGACCAGAGCGGCCACATGCTTAGCTTCCTCTTCGGGCGTCACACAGCCCCGCGCCCGGCCCAAGGCCAGGGCCAGACAGGCCAGCACCGCCAACTGCGCCGTGAAGGCCTTGGTCGAGGCAACACCGATCTCGGGCCCGGCCAGGCTCATCACCATGGCTTCGGCCTCGCGCGCCATGGTGCTTTCGCCGACATTGACGATGGAGAGCGTATGCAGCCCCTCGTTCTTGCATAGGCGCAGGGCGGCCAGCGTGTCGGCGGTCTCGCCCGACTGCGAGATGAAAATGGCCAGCGAGCCCTTTTTCAGAACGGGATGGCGATAGCGAAATTCGCTGGCGATATCGACCTCGACCGGAAGGCGGGCCAAGGCCTCGAACCAATAGCGCCCGACCATGCCGGCGTAATAGGAGGTGCCGCAAGCGACGATGGTGATGCGGTCGATGGTCTTCAGATCGAAGGGCAGGTCGGGCAGGGCCACGGTCTGGGTCGAGGGATTGTAATAGGACTGGATGGTATCGCCGATCACCTGCGGCTGCTCGTAGATTTCCTTCTTCATATAGTGGCGATGTTCGCCCTTGCCGATCAGGGCACCCGAAAGCTGGGTGATCTTCGAAGGCCGGTCGACGACATGGCCGTTGGCGTTGTGAATGGTGGCGCCATGACTGGTCAGCACCGCCCAGTCGCCCTCTTCGAGATAGGTGAGATGGCGGGTAAGCGGCGCCAGCGCCAGGGCGTCCGAGCCCAGATACATCTCGCCCTCGCCGCGCCCAATGGCCAAGGGACTGCCGCGCCTTGCCGCGATCATGATATCGGGGCGGCCCGCGAAAATAATTCCCAGGGCAAAGGCGCCTTCCAGACGCTTCAAGGCGGCATGCGTCGCCGCCTCGGGCTCCATCCCCTCTTTCAGATAGGCATCGATCAGATGCACCACCGCCTCAGTATCGGTCTGGGTCACGAACTGATGGCCCTTGGCCGCAAGCTCGGCGCGCAGTTCCTGGAAATTCTCGATGATGCCGTTATGCACCACGGCCACGCGCTCGGTGGCGTGCGGATGCGCATTGACTTCGTTGGGAATGCCGTGCGTGGCCCAGCGGGTATGGCCGATGCCGATGGTACCGGGCAAGGGATTCACAAGCAGCAGCTTTTCAAGATTCTTCAATTTCCCTTGCGCACGACGCCGCTCGATTTTGCCCTCGACCAGGGTGGCGATGCCGGCCGAATCATAGCCCCGGTATTCCAGGCGCCGCAATCCCTCGACCAGGGTTTCCGCCACATCCTGTCTGCCGATGATGCCGACAATGCCGCACATGTCCTTATCCCTTCTTGTTCTTCGACTTGCTTTCGCGGAAACGGGCCGCCCAGCCCTCGATATCGCGCTGCTCGCCCCGCGCCAGGGACAGAGCATCCTTGGGCACATCTCTGGTCACCACCGAACCGGCGCCGACGATGGCGCCGTCGCCGATTTTGACCGGCGCCACCAGGGCGGAATTCGAGCCGATGAAGGCTCCCTTGCCGATATCGGTGAGATATTTTCCAAAGCCGTCGTAATTGCAGGTGATGGTGCCAGCCCCGATATTGGCCTTGGCCCCAACCCGGGCATCGCCAATATAGGTCAGATGATTGACCTTGGCCCCCGCCTCGACCACCGATTTCTTGATCTCGACGAAATTGCCGATATGGGCCTCCTCGCCGATTTGGGCTCCGGGGCGCAGGCGAGCGAACGGCCCGACCACGGCCCCCTTGGCGACATGGCAGCCCTCAAGATGGCAAAAGGCTCGGATTTCCACCTCGTCCTCGACCACAACGGATGGTCCGAACACCACGCTGGGGCCGACCACGACATCGCGTCCCAACTTTGTGTCCCAGGAAAAGAAGATGGTTTCAGGGCCGATCAGGGTGGCGCCATTCGCCATCGCCTGATCGCGCAGACGACGCTGCAAGATGCCTTCCGCCTCGGCCAGTTCGGACCTGGAATTGATGCCCAGCAATTCCTCCGCCTCGCCTTCGACCATGGCGCAGGCCCGGCCCTGGGAGCGCGCTAGGCCCACCAGATCGGTCAGATAAAATTCGCCCTTGGCATTGCGGTTGTCCACGCGTTCCAAAAGCGCCATCAGAATGCGCCCATCAACCGCCATGACGCCGGAATTGCACCAGGGAAGGGCGCGCTCCTCCTCAGTCGCATCCTTGACCTCGACGATGCGCAAAAGCCCCCCCTCGCCCAACACAAGGCGGCCATAGCCTGCGGGATCATCGGGGCGAAAGCCCAGCACCACCACCGCCGGATCGTCAGCTTCCCGCCTGCGCGCCACCAGCCTTTGCATGGTGTCGCTGGTTACCAGCGGCGTGTCGCCGAACAAGATCAGCACATCGCCTGGAAAATCGCCGATCACCGGCTTGGCCTGAAGAGCGGCATGCGCCGTTCCCAGCCGCTCGGTCTGCAAAACGGTCCGGTGGGGGGCGGCCAGCTTGGCCACCGCCTCCTGCTCGGGTCCGATCACCACCGCCACTTCCTGAGGCGTGAGACAAGACAGCGTGTCCAAAAGATGGGCCAGCAAAGGGCGCCCGGCCAGAGGATGCAGAACCTTGGGAAGGGACGACTTCATCCGGGTGCCAAGGCCTGCGGCAAGAACGATCGCAGCAACGGACATGAGAGAATGCTAATCCATTAAGATGTGAATGAACGGATTGCACGGTGCCACAGGCACGAATCCCACGAAAGTCAATTTTCGTTGCGGTTCTTGTCAAAGACCGCGGAAAATGGCGAAGAAGCCTTAATTGCGTGCAAATTCACCATCACCTTGCCACGATGGCCTGTTTTACTGTCATTCCAGGAAGGGAGAGGGTTGAACGTTTTTAAGCCCTTGCAAGGCTCAATCTCTTGTTCAATAATCCCTGTCCTACGCTCTTTTTGACAACTGCGGGAGAAGAAAACAATGAGGAAGATCGTTCTGGGGACGGCCATGGCAGCTTTCCTTGCGGCAGCTCCGGGCCTTGCCCAGGCTGCCTGTGCGCTCAGCGGCGACGCTGCCGAGGGCGCCAAGGTATCCAAGGCCTGCACGTCCTGCCATGTGTTCGAAGCCGGCAAGCCGTCGCGCCCCACTGGCCCCAATCTGCATGACGTGATGGGCCGTGGCATCGGCGAACAGGCCGACTATACCCGCTATTCCGAGGCCGCCACTGCCGCCAAGGGCAAGGTGACCTGGGACGAAGCCAAGATCGCCGACTATGTCAAGGACCCCAAGGAGTTCTTGAAGAAGGCCAATGGCAAGGAAATGAAGCACGGCATGAACTTCAAGCTCTCCGACGCCACGAAGGCCAAGCAGGTTGCCGCCTTCCTGACGGCGATCAAGGGCAAAGCCGAGTGCCCGTAAGCCTTTCCTGAAAGAAAAGGTCGATTGGAGCCGCCGCCCGCAAGGGCGGCGGTTCTTTATTTAACGCTTCAGAAGCCTACGCTCGCGATAGACCTTTTTGGCCCCCTCATGCAAGGGCACCAGGGGTTCTGAGGCCGACAATTCCTCGCGCGAGATATGCGCGATCGCCGGATGCAGATTCTGAAAGCGGTCGAAATTGTCGATCACGCCCGACACGATGGCCTCAGCGGCTTCGCTGGGCAGACGCGTCGATGTCAGCAACATCGCTTTCATGCCAAAGGTGGGGACGGGTTTGGGTTGGCTGTCGTAAAGACCTGCCGGAATGGACATGCCCGACAAATGGGGATTGGACTCCAACAGCTTGGCCACAATCTTTGCATCAATCTCCAAAAGCTTGGCATTGCAGCGGCTCAAGGCCTCTTGAATGACGGAAATGGGATGGGCGATGACGTAAGCCGCCATGTCGATCTTGCCCGAGCACAGGGCTTCGATCTGCTCGTCGCTTTCATAGTCGACCGCTTGGGGAAAATCGGCGGGCGTCCAGCCCATGGCGTCGAACAGGGCTTCGGTCAATTGCCGCTGCGCCGTTCCCTTGCGCCCCAGATTGACCTTGCGCCGCTTCAAGTCGGCCACCGACGAAATGCCGCCATCCTTGCGAACCAGCAGGGTCAGAGGCTCGCCATGCAACACCATGAGAGCCCGAAGGTCGCGCCCCGGCCCCTCGACGGCAAAGGCACCAACCCCTTTGACCGCCTGGGCGACCCAGCCCGATTGCACGACGGCCATATCCAGATCGCCGGTGCGAAGACCGTTGAGATTTTGCAAAGAACCCGCCGTACTTTCGACCAAACAGCGCAGGCCCGTGCGCTGACGAAGCGCATTGGCAACGCGGCAGACCGCCCCGCCGACGGGATAATAAAAGCCGGTGACGCCGCCGGTTCCCATGATCAGCGTGCGCTGCGGGGTTGCGGTCAATGACTGCGCCCACAGCGCGGGAACACAGGCCCCGGTAAGAACGCCTGCAAGGAGGACTATCGGCAGAAAGCGGCGCAGCATCGGCGTTCCAGTCTGGCTGGCGTGGCTGGGACGAGGCGCATGATAGCCGAGACGGCCATAGCGCACGATCGTTTTATTCCAGGTCGCCTCAGTGACACGGAATAAAACGTGAATCGCTCGCTAAAACAAATTTATTGAGCAGATTCACGCTTGAAGCGAAGCCGCTTAACGGCTTCGATTTCAAGCGACCTGCTCAAGCCCCGCCTCCATTTTTTATCCCACAAGCCCCTGCTGGATATTCCGCCCAGCGAAAAGACTTGCTATAAGTTTGTCCAGATTCACTTATCATTGGGATTTCAACCGCCATGGACATCAAGCAGCGCATTCGCAGCATCCCCGATTTTCCTAAACCCGGCATTCTGTTCTATGACATCGCCACCCTTCTGGCGGATGCCGATGCCTGGCAGGTCACCATGGGGCGCATGGCCAACAAGGTGCGGGCCTTTCATCCCGACGTTCTGGCCGGAATCGAATCAAGGGGCTTTCTGGCCGCCGCCCCTCTGGCCCTGAAGCTGGGATGCGGCTTTGCCATGGTGCGCAAGAAGGGCAAGCTGCCCGGTGCTACCGTCCATCATGAATATGCGCTGGAATACGGAACCGACACCATCGAGGTGCAGCAAGGCATGATCGCCCCAGGCAGCCGCGTGGTGGTGCTGGACGATCTTCTGGCCACCGGCGGCACGTTGAGCGCCGCCATTCATCTTCTGCGCAAGGTTGGCGCCGACGTGGTGGGAGCGGCCTGCATCATCGAACTGACCTTCCTTAAGGGGCGCGAGAAGCTGGACGTCCCCTTCGTCTCTCTGGTGCAATACGATTCCTGAAGGGGGCTTAAACCGGATTGCAAAAAGAAAGCCTTTTTTGGTCGCGGGCAAGGCCCGCGCGCGAGCCTCGTCCCGCCGATGGCGGGCCTACAAACGTTGTACCGGCAAAGCCGGTGAGCGAGCGGGAGCCAAGGGCGCACCGTCGGCTTCGCCGACAAACATTTATTAAGCCTGCGAAGCAGGCGGGCCCGCCCGGCGATTGAGGCTTGCATTAATCGGTCACGATTAATGCAAACTGGGATTACGGCAAGCTGGGCGTGACAGCGGCGATATGGTGAGCCATTCCGTTGATGGCAAAGGACAGCAGCGTATCGACGGCAACCAGCAGGGCGGCCTGCAATGGCGTGGCTTGCAAGACAAGGCGGGCCAAGCGCCATTCATAGCCTAGAATCGCCACCAGAAGCATGAATTGCACCATGCCCGCCACACCCTGCGACGCCGCCGATGAACTCAGCACCAAGGTGGCCGGAATGGTCAATCCCAGAATGATGACGCTGGCCCAGTTGTAGACCGTGATGTAACGCGCCCAGGATTCAACGCGCCCTATCTGGCGCGCAACCCCCAGGGCGGCGATGGGAAAGGCAGCCCATCCCATGCCGTAGGCGATCATCTGAACCAGGATGTAACGCCAAGTGTCCGCTCCGGGAAGATTGGCCAGCTCGAACGAGGTCAGCGCCAGAAAACCCGGAAACGCTATGATGGCGGCGGCGAACGAGCGCTTGCAGGCGTCGAAGCTGTTGGTGACGAGAAAAGCGCCCCTGGGATCGCCCTTGGCGGTCAGCCAGGCGGCCAGAATGCCGCGTCCGAATTCATTCTTAAGATCGTTCATGGCCCTAAAACCCGCTCCAAAATACGCAGATAGACCCGGGTCAGATTTTCAAGATCCGAAAGCGAAACTTTCTCGTCGGCCTTGTGCATGGTGGCTCCGCCCAAGCCGAATTCGATCACCGGACAATGATGTGTGATGAACCGCGCATCCGACGTGCCGCCCGAGGTGGAGCGTTCGGGCTTCTTGCCCAGCACATCCTCGATCGCTTGGCAGACCGCATCGACGAAGGGGCCTTGCGGCGTTAAGAAGGATTCGCCCGAGACCTCGATTTCAAGCTGCCAGTTGCCGCCTGGATCGGCCGTGGCGAAGAGGGCGCGCAGCCAGCCTTCCAGCGAGGCCGAACTGTGCCGGTCGCTAAAGCGGATGTTGAATCCGGCCTTGGTCCAGGCGGGAATGACATTGGTCGCCGGATTGCCGGTATCGATGGTGGTCAGCGAAACCGTCGAGGGCTCGAAACAATCCGAGCCTTTGTCCAGAGGCTCGGCCGTCAGGGCCTGGAGCATGCGCACCAGACGGGGCAGGGGATTGTCGGCCAGATGGGGATAGGCGGCATGGCCCTGCTGGCCCAGAACAGTCAGCTTTGCATTGAGGCTGCCGCGCCGCCCCACCTTCACCGCATCGCCCAGCGCTCGCGGGTTGGTGGGCTCGCCGACTAGACAGCAATCCAGGGGCTCGCCCCGCTCCTTCAGCCAGTCCAGAACCTTGACCGTGCCATGGGTGGCGCGTCCCTCTTCGTCGCCGGTGATCAGGAAACTGATCGAGCCCGAATGCGTTGCAGGCAGGCGGGCCACGGCGCTTACGAAGGCGGCGATGGCGCCCTTCATGTCCACAGCACCCCGTCCGAACAGAACATCATCAATCAGCTTGGCCTCGAAGGGTTCGACGCTCCAGCCCTGACCCGGCGGCACCACGTCGGTGTGGCCTGCAAAGCAGAAATTGGGAGCCGCCGTTCCCCGTCGCGCATACAGATTGCGCACATCGGCGAAGGAAAGATCAAAGCAGATAAAGCCCAGGCTTTCCAATGCCCCCTTCAGCACATCCAGGCAGCCATCATCCTGGGGTGTGATGCTGCGCCTTTGGATCAGGCGTTGGGCCAGGCCCAGGGGGTTGGAAAGCTCTGTCAATCGCGCAACAGCTCGTTGATGGACACCTTGGAGCGGGTTCTTTCGTCAACCCGCTTCACGATCACGGCGCAATAAAGGCTGGGGCCGGGGGCGCCATCGGGCAGGGGCTTGCCGGGAAGGGCGCCCGAGACCACCACCGAATAGGCGGGCACGCGGCCCATGAAGACCTCGCCGGTCGAGCGGTCAATGATGCGGGTCGAAGCGCCCAGATAGACCCCCATGCTGAGAACGGCGCCTTCCTCGACGATGACGCCTTCGGCCACTTCGGCGCGGGCGCCGATGAAGCAATTATCCTCGATGATCACAGGCCCGGCCTGCAGAGGCTCCAGCACACCGCCGATTCCCGCCCCGCCCGACAGATGCACGTTCTTGCCAATCTGGGCGCAGGAGCCCACGGTGGCCCAGGTATCGACCATGGTGCCGCTATCGACCCGGGCCCCCAGATTGACGAAGCTGGGCATGAGGATTACGCCGGGGGCGATATAGGCCGAACGGCGCACCACCGAGCCCGGCACCGCCCTGAAGCCTGCTTCCTTGAAGCGGGCCTGGTCCCAGCCCTTGAACTTGCTGGGCACCTTGTCGTACCACGAAGCCCCGCCGGGGGCGCCGGGAATGACCTCGTTGTCGTTCAGGCGAAAGGACAGCAGCACCGCCTTTTTAACCCATTGATGAACGATCCAAGCACCGTTTACCTTTTCAGCCACGCGCAATTGGCCGCCATCCAGCCCCTCCAGCACGGAATCAACGGCATCGCGGACGGGGCCAGTGGTGGCGGGCGAAAGCCCGTCGCGGGCTTCCCAGGCGGTTTCGATATCGGTGGCAAGCCGGGCGGTATCCATGGCAGGTCCTTGTGATGGGCGAGGTGACTGGTTTCGGGGCCAAGATAGCCCCTAAGGCTAGCCTGTCAACTAGCAAGGGACTTGCCCTTTCGGGGGCGAAACCCTATCCTGCGGCCC
>JADFZV010000023.1 GCA_015232335.1 Alphaproteobacteria bacterium
ATTCCTCAAGCTTGCCAAAGATGAAGAATCCTGTGCCCGGCGGCATCGTTAGAAAAATGGACGGCTGGGGAGAGGGACGTTTCGGCGCAGGTCGGGTGGGCCACATGCATCGCGGTGTTGATATCGTTGTGAGGCCCGGCCAGACCGTTCAAAGTCCTGTCGATGGCAAGGTCGTGCGAACTGATGTCAAGCCTTACAAGGACGATTCCTCTTACCGAGGCGTCGAGATTGAAACCTCGGACGGACATAAGGTTAAGTTGTTCTACTTGAAGCCTGAAGTCTTACCGGGAACCACCGTCAAGGCTGGCGAACCCATAGGAACCGCACAGGATGTTTCAAAGAAGTATCCTGACAACGGAAATGGCCCCATGACGCCACATGTTCATGTCGAGGTCTGGAAAGGAGGCAAACCTGTCGATCCAACGGATAGTGTTTTTGGAAGGAAGTAACGGTTAACGTTGAGGGAGAGGTTCAGACTTGCACTCAATTGCAATAAACCTAACCTCTCCCTCACTTTTCGCAACTTCTGCAAAAGAACCGGAGCATTCTTGACTGTCCAGGGAACTCAGCTATAGGTTGGTTTGCTTTGCGTTGAGAAAGGGGATCGAGCGTGCGCCAATTCAATCTCCATATCTCGGCGGCAATCACTGTTCTCCTCCTCTTCTGTGGGACGGCAGGAGCTGCCGACAGATCACAGGATAAATATTGGACGTTCTTGAAAACTGCTCTTCCACCCAGCCCTTATGCGTCGAGATGAAGGGCAATCTGAACTGGTCGGGTGAACGCCAGTTCGACGTTTTCAAACACCCTTCCGTTCGCCACGCCAAGTCCAGGCGCAAAAGTGACCCGGACTACTATCCGATTTTGATTAGGGTTATGGGGCGTCTGGAAGGCGGCCCGGTCGAAACATACTTCCTGCGTTTGACCTATCCCAACGATCTTCTTAACTGCAACGATTTCTCAGCCGCACTCGTCGGCAGACATCAAGATGGCCGGGGTATTCTTCTGACCCGGCAAGGCCGGTTCGAGACGACATCGTCAGAAATCAAGTGGGGAGACAAGGATGGATCGGTTGTCGTTTCGGATGACGGCAAGCAAATCGTCCACATCATCGCCCCCGGCTGGGAATCCTCTGTTTGGAAAATGAAACCTGTCTTCAAGCCGGATGGGCATGTCCTTTGGCGCAAGGGAAAGCTCTGCCTGGATATCGATACGGACGGCATGTTCGAGCGTAGGAACGCAAAGGAATGCGAGGGGGACGGGCCGATACCCGCCAGTGATGCTGAAATCAAGGAGCTTAGACGTTCCGTTCCGCCCGATATCCGCGAGGGACTTGATAAAAGTGAATACGAAACCCTGCGTCAGCCCAGCACCCGGTGGATGATACTTCTTTGGGGGATCGCCTGCACGTAACGATGCGAACGTGTGACCTTCAGGGTCAAGCCCTCACCCTTTATGCAGCTCGGCGATCTTGCGCAGCAGGAAGTCGCGGAAAACCGCGATCCGCTTGGAATTCTTGAGTTCTTCGGGGTACACGAAATAGGCCTCGATGGGCGGGCCTTCCAGTTCGGGCAGCACCTCGACCAGATTATGCGCCTCGTGCGACATGTAGTCGGGCAGAGCGGCCAATCCCAGGCCCGACATCACGGCCTTGAAGATGCCGTAGATATTATTGACGGTCAGTGCTGCGCGCCTTGGCTTGGCGGGGTCGGCCCCGGCCTCCAGAAGCCAGTTGACGTCGGCGATGGGCAGGGTTCCCACATCGCCGTAAACGATAAGGCGATGCTTATCAAGATCGGCCGGCGTACGCGGCATGCCGTACTTTTTCAAATACTCGGGCGCGGCATAGACGCGATGGCGCATGGTCATCAAATGACGCTGCACCAGATCAAGTTGGCGGGGTGGCTGCATGCGGATGGCGACGTCGGCCTGACGCATCGACAGATCCAGCTCGCCATCGTCCAACACCATGGACAAGGTGATATCGGGATAAAGATCCAGAAACTCGCGGATACGCGGCGTCAGCCACAGCGTTCCAAAGGCCACAGTGGTGGTGATCTTCAAGGGGCCTTGCGGATGATCCTTGCTTTCCGCCAATTGCGCCTCGGTCATCGCCAACTTGGCAAAAACCTCCCTGGCCGTGCGGAACAGCAGTTCGCCATGCTCGGTCAGAATCAAGCCCCGCGCATGGCGATGGAACAAGGTAACGCCCAGGCTTTCCTCAAGCGCGCTGATCTGGCGGCTGACGGCGGACTGGCTGAGATTCAAGGACTCGCCCGCATGGGTGAAGCTGCCCGCTTCCGCCACAGCGTGAAAGACCCGAAGCTTGTCCCAGTCCATGCCGGTCATCAATGGCCGCCGTTCATGAACAAGAAGCGGTCGGCCTCGATGGCGGCCATGCAGCCGGTGCCCGCCGCCGTCACCGCCTGGCGATAATGCTTGTCTTGCACGTCGCCTGCGGCGAACACGCCCGCAATGTTGGTGGCCGTGCTGTCGGGCTTGGTGATCAGATAGCCGTCGGAATCCATATCGAGCACGCCTTTGAACAATTCCGTGTTGGGCGAATGTCCGATCGCCACGAACACGCCGTCAACCTTCAAGAGACTGGTCTCGCCCGTTTTCACATTCTTCAGCCGCACGCCGGTGACCGAGGGTGGCGCATTGTCGCCCACCACCTCGTCCACCACCGAATCCCAGACGGCGCTGATCTTGGGATTGGCAAACATGCGATCCTGCAGAATGCGCTCGGCGCGCAACGAATCCCTGCGATGGATCAGCGTCACCTTCGAGGCATGGTTGGTCAGGTAGATCGCTTCCTCGACGGCGGAATTTCCGCCACCCACCACCGCCACTTCCTTGCCTCGGAAAAAGAATCCGTCACAGGTGGCGCAGGCCGAAACACCGTAGCCCTGGAAGGTCTTCTCGGTGGGAATGCCCAGCCACTTGGCCGAGGCGCCGGTCGAGATCACCAGCGTGTCGCCGGTGAAGATATCGCCGGAATCGGCTTCGACGGTAAAGGGGCGCTTGGAGAAGTCAACCTTGACGGCCAGATCATAGACGATCTCGGCGCCCACATTCTCGGCCTGCTTTTGCATCTGCTCCATCAACCAGGGCCCGCCCACCGGCTCGGCGAAGCCGGGATAGTTTTCGATATCCGTGGTGATGGTCAACTGCCCGCCCGGCTGCAGGCCCGCCAGCAGAATGGGCTTCAGATTGGCCCTGGCGGCATAGATCGCCGTGGTCAGGCCAGCCGGCCCCGAACCCAGGATAAGAACCTTCGTGTGCTTTGCGGCCATTGCCAATCCCCTCGTTTCAACGCTTCCTAATAGAATAGAAAGGCCTGGGCCAGGAAGCAAGGCATGCCCTGAACGAATACGGGCCGGAGAAGCTCCGGCCCGCTAAACCGCGCATCTGCCAATAATGGCCTACAGATCCTTGGCGTGCTTGGCCAGATAGTCGGCCACACCATTGGGATTGGCCTTCATGCCGGGCTTGCCCTTGTTCCAGCCAGCCGGGCAGACTTCGCCATTTTCCTCGTTGAACTGCAGCGCATCAACCAGACGCAGTGCCTCGTCAACATTGCGGCCCAAGGGCAGATTGTTGACATGCTGGGACTGCACAACGCCGTTCTTGTCGATCAGGAAGGTGCCGCGGAGCGCCATGCCGCCCGGCAGTTGAACACCATAGCTCTTGCAGATCGACTGCGTAATATCGGCCACCATGGGGAACTGGACATTGCCCAGCCCACCCTTCTCGACCGGCGTGTTCTTCCAGGCCAGATGGGTGAAGTGCGAATCGATCGACACGCCAACAACCTTGGTTTTGCGCTCCTCGAAGGCCTTCAGACGGTGATCGTGCGCCAGGATTTCCGAGGGGCAGACGAAGGTGAAATCGAGCGGCCAAAAGAAAACCAGGCCGTAGCTGCCCGCCAGATAGGCCTTCAGATTGAAGGACGGATTGATTTCGTTGCTGGGCATCACGGCCGGGGCGGTGAAATCAGGGGCGGGCTTTCCGACAAGGACGCCGACAGAGGTGCAGCATTCGGACATGAGGAATCTCTCCTGAATGATCGATGGGAAATACGGTAAAAATTTAGGCGCGGCTAAACGCAAAAACAAGAGTTGTTTTAGATTTCTAAAATATCGTATAGGCCGTTGAGTTATAAGATAACAATAGAGAAACTGATCTGTGAAGCCTTCGTTGCATCTGCGAATAGGCTTGGCGGATCACTTCCGGCATTGTAATATAATTTCAGAATCACAGGGGCTGACATTCCAAGGATTGCTATGCAACGGGTTAAGCTGGACAGGATCGACCGGCGCATTCTGCATGATTTGCAGGAAGATGGCCGGATGACAAACGTCGAATTGGCAAAAAGGGCGGGGATTTCCGCGCCACCTTGCCTGCGCCGCGTACGGGCGCTTGAGGAAGCGGGCTTTATTCGGGGCTATCACGCCGAGGTGGACCCCCAGGCCTTGGGGTATCACGTCACCGTCTTTGCGCATGTCGGACTCTCCAGCCAGGCCGATCATGACCTGAAGGCCTTCGAGGCGCTGGTAGATACTTGGCCCGAGGTCCGTGAATGCCACATGTTGGCGGGTGAAACCGACTTTCTGCTCAAGGTGGTGGCGGTCGATTGGGATGCCTATCAGAAATTTCTGACCACCCAGTTGACGGCAGCACCCAATGTCAGCCACGTCAAATCCGCCCTGGCCATCCGCAATTCCAAAATGGAGCCCGGCGTTCCGGTCGATCTGCATGTCGAGGACGAGACCGTCTCCGAGACCGCCATCCACGCCGCCTGATGCTTACCAGACGGCGCCTGCGCGCACTGGCCGATCCCTTCGCCTGGAAAGCCGGAGCTAGGTGCGCTGAGGGAAAGGTGCAAGAAGGTCTGCTGCTGATCGAAGCGGGCGGGCTTGGCGACGTGATGATGCTAAGCTGCCTGATCGATGCCTTCCGCCCCTTGGCGGATGCAGACGAACCCATCACTCTTCTTTTGCGCCGAGAATCGGCCAAGGCCGCTTTCACCCTGCCGCCCGATGTCCGTGTCGAGATCCGCGACTTCTACCGACTGATGACGGAAAGCCGCTATCGTTTCAGAACGCTGGCCGATCTACGTGCCCTGAATTTCCGCAAAGTGGTATCGCTCGATTGGCGCCGCCACCCCTGGATGGATGACGCGCTTCTGATGGCCACGGCGCACGGCAGCGCCTTTTCAGCCGCCTTTCATCCCAAGCCCTGGCCGAAATTCGGAAACGCTTTGGAAAAGAATGCCCGACGGCTGACCCAGCTTGTCGAAGCCCCCCGCCCGGCCAGCATGATCGAACGCTGGCTGTTTCTGGCCGAGGCCATTACAAGACAGCCCCCACCCATTCCGGTTCTGCGTCTTCACGAAAAGTTGCTGGCCGTTCCCGCCGAGCCCCTGGACAGGCCGACGATCCTCTTTTCGCCCTTCGCTTCCAGCCGCGACCGCCAACCTTTGCCGGATTTCTGGGAGGCCCTGGCCCTGGAATTCCAGGAATTCGATATCAAGTTGCTGGCGGGTCCGGGGGATATCGAGCGCAATCTTGATTTCGCCGGAATGGCAAGCCGCCTTGGCGTGATCGAGCGCCCCTTTCCCGATCTGCTGCCTCTGTTCAAGGCGGCAAGGCTTGTCATCGCCACCGACAGTGCCACCATGCATCTGGCCTCGCTGTCGGGTGTGCCCACGTTGTCTTTATCGGCGGCGGCTTATCAGGGCGAGGTGCTGCCCCACGCCAAGGCCTATGCGCCCGCCAATCTCAAAGTGATGGTGGCCGACATGCCCTGCAAGGGCTGCATCGGCGACTGTACGCTGCCCTTCAGGGGCGAGCGCTACGAATGCGTGGCCCGCCTGGACGTCAACGAAACGGTTAAGCTGGCCAACGAGATGCTGAAAACAGCGCCCGACGCCTGAGGGTCACACGATTGGAGCCCGTAGGGCGACTGGGGCCAACGGCCCCCGCGCACCGGTGTGCGCGTGAGCCAAGCGAGCGCAGGCGAGCGCCCAGCGCCTGAGGGTCACCCGTATTTAACGTCGACGATCTCGTAGGAACGGGTGCCCGACGGGCTCCGCACCTCGACGGTGTCGCCCAGCTTCTTGGCGATCAGGGCGCGGGCCAGCGGCGAATGAACGGAAATAAGGCCCTTTGAGATATCCGATTCATGCGCGCCTACGATGCTGTAGGTGGGTTCGTCATCCGAATCCTCGTCAGCCAGTTTGACCGTGGCGCCAAAGCGCACGACATCGCCCGAGAACTGCTTGGGATCGATCACCTGGGCGCGGCTGACAATATCTTCCAACTCGGCGATGCGCCCTTCGATAAAGCTCTGGCGTTCGCGCGCGGCATGGTATTCCGCATTCTCGGACAGATCGCCATGCTCACGAGCCTCGGCGATGGCGCGAATCACGCCCGGGCGCTCGACGGCGCGCAGATTCCTCAATTCCTCTTCGAGACGGGTCAACCCGTCTGGCGTCATCGGTATCTTTTCCATTCCGGCCCCCTGCCGTCCGTAGGATAGAAAATGCAAACACCACGTTCTCCCTTCGGCAGGCGCCGATGGGGCCGTTCTTTTGGGGTATCTTAAGACGCCTTGAAGTAGGCCTGCAAGGGGGCGACATCAAGGCGGCCCTTGATCAGGGCCTCGATGGCCCCCGCCGCCGCCCTGGCTCCGGCCATGGTGGTGTAGTGGGCAATGTTGTTAATCAAGGCCGTACGGCGAATTCCGAAGCTGTCGGCCAGGGCCTGAGCACCCTCGGTCGTATTGATAACAAGTTGCACCTGGCCCGAGAGCATGGCGTCCACGCAATGGGGCCTTCCTTCCAAAACCTTGTTGACCACGCCGACCTCAAGCCCCTGCTCGGCCAGATAGGCCGCCGTGCCACAGGTAGCGATCAGCTTGAAGCCCATGGCAGAGAGGCTGCGTCCCACCTCGGCCGCCGCCGGTTTGTCGCTTTCGCGCACCGAGATGAACACCGTGCCCTGGCAGGGCAGATTGGTTCCGGCGGCAATCTGCGACTTGGCGAAGGCCACCGGGAAATTAAAGTCCAGCCCCATGACCTCGCCGGTCGATTTCATTTCAGGCCCCAGCACGATATCGACATCGGCAAAGCGGGCGAAGGGGAACACCGCCTCCTTGACCGCCACATGCGCCAGCGTTTTTTCGACAAGGCCGAACGAGGCCAGGCTTTCTCCCGCCATGACGCGGCTGGCAATTTTGGCCACCGCGACACCCGTCGCCTTGGCGACGAAGGGAACCGTGCGGCTGGCCCGGGGATTGACCTCCAGGATATAGATCGTACCGTCCTTGACGGCGAACTGAATATTCATCAGCCCCTTGACGTTAAGTCCCAGAGCCAGGGCGCGGGCCTGGACCTTTAATTCGGCAATGATGGCGGGCGATAGCGAGAAGGGCGGCAGCGAGCAGGCGGAATCGCCCGAATGAATGCCCGCTTCCTCGATATGCTCCATGATCCCGGCCACGAAAACATCCTTGCCATCTGAAATGGCGTCGAGATCGATTTCGGTGGCGTCTTGAAGATAGGAATCGACCAGCACCGGATTGTCGCCCGACACTTTGACGGCGTCGCGCATGTAAAGGGCCAGTTCCTCGTCGTCATGAACGATGCGCATGGCGCGCCCGCCCAACACATAGGAGGGACGGATCACCACCGGATAGCCGATGCGGTGCGCCGCCGCCAGGGCCTCCTCGTGCGAAGTGGCGGTGCCGTTGGCGGGCTGAAGCAGTTTCAGGCGCTCCAAGAGCTGCTGGAAGCGCTGACGGTCCTCGGCCAGATCGATGGCGTCGGGCGAGGTGCCAAGAATGGGAATCCCCGCATCTTCCAGGGCCTGTGACAGCTTCAAGGGTGTTTGGCCGCCCAACTGGACGATGACGCCCAGAAGGGTTCCGCATCTTTGCTCGACCTTGGCGACTTCGATCACATCCTCGGCGGTCAGAGGCTCGAAATAAAGACGGTCCGAGGTGTCGTAGTCGGTGGAGACGGTTTCCGGATTGCAGTTGACCATGATGGTTTCGATGCCCGCCTCGTCCAGCGCATAGGCGGCATGAACGCAGCAATAATCGAATTCGATACCCTGGCCGATGCGGTTGGGTCCGCCGCCCAGAATTATCACCTTCCTGCGATCGCTGGGAAGGGCCTCGCATTCGGCTGCGCTGATGCCGTCGCCTTCGTAGGTCGAATACATATAGGCGGTGGAAGAGGCGAATTCTCCGGCACAGGTGTCGATGCGCTTATAGACCGGATGCACGTTCAAGACATCGCGACGGAAGGCGACTTCGGTAAGCGTTTTGCCGGACAGCTTGGAAAGTCTGGCATCCGAGAATCCCATGGCCTTCAGCTTCAAAAGCTCGCGGGCATCGCCAGGCAGACCCTTGGCCTTGACGCCCTCCTCGGCTTTGACGATGGCTTCGATCTGGCGAAGGAACCAGGGATCGTAGGCCGAGGCGGCATGAATTTCCTCAACGCTTAATCCCAGGCGGAAGGCCTGGGCGATGACCAGCAAACGGTCGGGCCGGAATTTCGACAATTGCGCCTTGACGGCATCCTTGCCGGTACCGCCTTCGATTTCCAGTTCATCCAGCCCGGAAAGCCCGGTCTCCATCGAGCGCAGACCTTTTTGCAGGGACTCGGCAAAACAGCGGCCCACGCTCATGGCCTCGCCCACCGACTTCATCGAGGTGGAGAGAATGGCCTGTGCGCCTGGGAATTTCTCGAAGGTGAAGCGGGGAATCTTGGTGACGACGTAATCGATGGTAGGTTCGAACGAGGCGGGCGTCACACCCGTGATGTCGTTGGCCAGTTCGTCAAGCGTGTAGCCCACGGCCAGCTTGGCCGCCACCTTGGCGATGGGAAAACCCGTGGCCTTCGAGGCCAATGCGCTTGAGCGCGACACGCGGGGATTCATCTCGATCACCACCATGCGCCCATTCTTGGGATTGACCGCGAACTGCACGTTCGATCCGCCGGTATCGACACCGATCTCGCGCAAGGTAGCGATCGAGGCATCGCGCATGATCTGATATTCCTTGTCGGTCAGCGTCAGCGCCGGAGCGACAGTGATCGAATCGCCGGTATGCACACCCATGGGGTCGATATTTTCGATCGAGCAGATGATGATGCAATTGTCGGCATGATCACGCACCACCTCCATCTCGAATTCCTTCCAGCCCAGCACCGATTCCTCGATCAGCACTTCATGGACCGGCGAGGCGGCCAAGCCGCCCGCCACGATCTGCTCGAACTCCTCGGTATTGTAGGCGATGCCGCCGCCGGTCCCGGCCAGGGTGAAACTGGGCCGGATGATGGCGGGCAGCCCCACCATCTTCAAAGCCTCGCGGGCTTCGGCCAGCGTCTTTACCATCTGGCTTTTCGGGCTTTCCAGCCCGATCTTGGTCATGGCCTCGCGAAACAACAGGCGATCCTCTGCCTTGGCGATCACATCGCGCTTGGCTCCGATCATCTCGACATTGAGGCGTTCCAGAACGCCCTCGTCGGCCAGCGCCATGGCGGTATTGAGCGCCGTCTGCCCGCCCATGGTGGGAAGCAGCGCGTCGGGCCTTTCCTTCTCGATGATGCGGGTCACCATCTCGGTGGTGATGGGCTCGATATAGGTGGCGTCGGCCAATTCGGGATCGGTCATGATGGTGGCCGGGTTCGAATTGACCAGAATGACGCGATAGCCCTCCTCCTTCAGCGCCTTGCAGGCCTGGGCGCCGGAATAATCGAATTCGCAGGCCTGTCCGATCACGATAGGACCGGCCCCGATGATCATGATGGAGCGGATGTCTGTGCGCTTGGGCATGGTTGGCCTTCCGGACGGGCGTCTGATTTGGGCGCCACTAGATACCACGCCCACGTTTCATGGCAAGCCCCGGCGTTATTCTTTCGCACTTCGACGCGACAAATAGAAAAAGGCAAACATGATTCCTCACCCTGAGGAAGCCGCGAAGCGGCTGTCTCGAAGGGTGGGCGAGGGGGAAAAACCGAGCATTGACAGATATTCATCCTTCGAGACGGGCCTTCGGCCCTCCTCAGGATGAGGTGAAAACTAAGTCGGCCAACTGGCTCAATCCCACATCAAACGTCGAAGAGCCTATTATTTAGGCTTTGGAGTTGAGGGGCTTGAAACAGACTTGACCAAGCCCGACTTAATCTTAAGTAAATATACTCATGTATTTTCCACAGTCTAATAACCTGATAACAACCGCATAATAACCCTACAATTTAATGCGTTGCTATATACATTATTTTTCTTGTTTCATTGTTGGAATCGAGTAGCGTTCCTGTTTTCAGCCCTTGGGGCAAGACGGCATTGCGGAACTCGACGGCTCGAAGGCCGGGGTGGTGGGACGCATTTCGCTGCAAAGGAGGCGTAGATGTCTGCGCATCATTTTAAATCGACACCTTCCACAAGCCTGGACCGTCGCCGCCTGCTTGGCCTGATGGGGGGGCTTGCCGCGGGTTCCCTGCTCGCCCCCGCCCGTCTGGCCCTGGCAGATCACGGCGAATTGGGCGGCCAGCCCTTCACATCACCCGATTCGATCATGCAGATGCCCGAGAACTGGGTGTCTCGCGGCATCAAGCGGCCGGAAGGGGTCGATCTGATGCTGGCCCTGGATCAGCAGATCTATCCCGCACTTCTGCCCTTTGCTATGCGCTTTGGCACCCAAAACGGGCTTAAACTGGGGGCCCAGGAAGGGACTTGCGGTCTGGCCAGCGCCGCCTTAAGCGAAAAATGCGCTGACATTACCGGCATGTGCTGCCCGCCAGGGGCCATCGACCGCCTGCCTGGCATTCGCTTTCACACCATCGGTATCAGCGCCGTGGCGTTGATCGTCCATCCCTCCAATCCGCTTCAGGACATTTCCTGGGCCCAGGCCCGCGCCCTGTTCGCAGGTGGTACGCGCAGTTGGTCGGACATTCCCATGAGCGGCATCGCCCGCAAGGGCGAGGTGCGCGCCATCACCCGCCTGCACTGCAAGCCCCGACCCGGCCACTGGCGCCTTCTGATCGGCGAACCCGACCATTTCGCCAGACAGGCCCTGGACGTCCCATCCATCAAGGACATGATCATTGAGGTTTCCGAAACCCTTGAGGGCATCGGCTGGGAAACACTGTTTCATGTCGAGGCGAATGCCAAAATTGGACAAGT
Organism: Alphaproteobacteria bacterium; assembly: GCA_015232335.1. Classification (GTDB taxonomy): domain Bacteria; phylum Pseudomonadota; class Alphaproteobacteria; order Rhodospirillales; family WMHbin7; genus WMHbin7. Next base: position 11,196 of record JADFZV010000023.1, read on the forward strand.
TAAGACGTTGAAGCTGGGCGGCATCTCTCCCTCTGACGAAGAGGCCCTGGCCAGGGGCCGCTATCCATTCTACCGCGTCATGGGCATCACAAGCTGGGCCGACGCCCCGGCGGCACATCCCATGGCGACAAGGTTGGCAGCCGAGTTGATCGCCCAGGCAGACGCTATTGATCCTCGCTTTGGAATCGTTTCGGTGACCCGGCTGCGCAAGCACGGCTGGAAGTTCCACAACGCAGAGTTGGTCGGGGAGCCGGGTTAGGATGTCGATCATGGGGGAAACCGGCCGATCGCTCTCGCGCATGCCCCTGGTGGCCAAGATGGCCACCCTGGGCCTGATCGCCATCGTGCCGATCTGGTTGCTTTTGGATGTTGCTCATGGCACCGCCACCAGGACCCTGGTGCAGGAAGAATTCACGCGCCGTTTGGAAGACAAGGCCCACGAAGACCGCCTGCGCTTCGACGCCTCGCTTCGGGCGCATCATATCCTGGCCCAGACTGTTGCCGCCAGCGCCCATGCCCGCGACCATATCTTGAGGGAACATGTCGTCCGCCCCGGTGAGCCAGAGCCGCCAGCCAACAGCGCGGTCAAGGACAGAACGCCCAGCTGGTTTCTCAACCGGACCTATCAACGCAGTTTCCCCCCGGTTGATTATGTTCAGGTTCTCAGCCCCAGGGGGACTGTCTTGGACAGCTACGCCATCACCAAGACCTCTCTCCCGGAAGCGTTCCTGGCCTTCAACCCGCGCCAGTTGGTCAACGCCCACAGCGACGCCCAGTTGCGCATGCATGAAGACAAACCTTATGTTTTTTCTCTGGGCATCGTCGAGGATGGGGCTGGAAAGCCCGCCGCCTATCTGCTGCTGGTCTCGCAAATCGACGACAATTTTCTGCTCAGCAGCCAAGGACTTTTCAGGGACAAGGAACATATCCTGATTCTGGCGGGAGCGGATAACGAGCGCGTTCTGGCCTCAGCCAATCCTGCTATTTTACCAACGGGCTCGGCCACGGATCGGCTTGAGTACGACTTCCTGGTTACCGGCAAGGAATTCTTCGATTACGGCACATCGGAGATTAGGGCCAGCTTCATGACGCTCATTCCCAGGACGCGCATGGCGGAACTGGTGCATCCCATTTTGTCCCAGGCTCGTCTGCAGCGCACCTCGCTGGCCCTGACCCTATCGGCCCTGTTCGTGGCAACGCTGCTTTATCTGATGTGGCGGCTGCGCAGAGTGTCCGATTCGGTAGGACAGTTCTCGGAAAAGGCCTTTGGTACCGTTCTCGACGGCTTGAAGCAGGGCGATGAACTGATTGGACTAGAGAGCCAGATCGAACGGCTGACGGAAGAAGTGCTGAGGTCCAGAGAACGGCTGGAACGCGAAGCCGACGAGAAGATCAAGCATATGGCTTACCGGATCGATGCCGAGACCGAGATCGAACGTCTGCGCATTCTGCACGACGTGACCGATCACCTGGGAGTGGGCGTCCTGCGCCTGAGCTTGTCGGGGCCTGTTGCCGAAAACGCCACCATGCAAGGCATAGTAGACAAGTGCGGCGGCATCGAGCGCTTCCTGTCAGCCCAGAACAACGAGGGCGACATCACCATAGAAGACGACGATGGAAACGTGCGCATCTTCGAACGCCTGCGCCCGCGCGGCACATTGGGCACGTCGCTTCTCTTGATCAAGGACGTCACTTATCTACGCCACGCTCAGGAAGAACAGACCTCGATGGCGCTCTTTCCCACCCAGAACCCCTTCCCCGTTCTGCGGGTGCGCCAGGATGGAACCGTCCTGCACGCCAATTCTTCCAGCCTGCCCTTCCTGGCCTCGCTGGGCACCTCGATCGGGCTCAGGATTCCGGCCCCCTGGTCAACCATGATCCGCGAGGCCTTGTCCACGAAGTCGATCCAGAACCGCGAATGGCAAGTCGATAGTCATCGTTTGTCGCTCAGTATGATTCCGATCCTGGACATGGATTACGTCAATATCTATGGCATGGACATCACCGAGCTTTACAAGGCCCGGCAATCCCTGCAACTGGCCGCCAGCGTCTACGAAACCACGCATGACGGCGTGGTGGTCACCGATGCCACCGGCGTCATTCTTTCGGTCAACGCCGCCTTCAGCGAAATTACCGGCTATGCCCCAGAAGAAGCCATCGGACAGACCCCGCGCCTGTTGAAATCCGACCATCATGATGAGGCTTTCTATGCCGAGATGTGGCAAACCCTGCAGGCAGATGGCAAATGGCAGGGTGAATTGTGGAACCGCAAGAAGTCGGGCGAATTGTTTGTCGAATGGCAGACAATCAGCGCGGTCCTCGACGAAAACAGACAAACCATCCGCTACGTCGCCGTCTTCAGCGACGTGACCGAGATTCGCCAAAAGGATGAACGCATCAAGCATCAGGCCTATCACGATGCGCTGACCGGCCTGCCCAATCGCCTGTTGCTTCAAGACCGTCTGGCCCACGCGCTTGATCTGGCCAGGCGCGATGTGATGCGCGTCGCCGTGATGTTCCTCGATCTCGACCGCTTCAAGGTCATCAATGACAGCCTGGGCCACGATGTCGGCGATCTTCTGCTGCAGGGTGTTTCCGAGCGCTTGAAGCTGTGTGTGCGCAAAAGCGACACGGTCTCCCGTCTGGGAGGCGACGAGTTCGTGATCATTCTGACCGACTTTGGCCAGACGTCCGAACTGGCCCACTTGGCTGATCGCATCGTTACCTTCCTAACCGAACCCTTCGAGCTGGCCGGGCAGACCCTGCATGCCGGAACCAGCCTTGGACTGGCCGTTTTTCCCCAGGATGGTGCTGACGCCAACGAGCTTTTGAAAAATGCCGATACGGCGATGTATCAGGCCAAGGCGGCTGGGCGCAGCACCTACCGCTTCTTCGATGCCAGCATGAACAGCCGGGCCGCCGAAAGACTGGCGATGGAGGCCGGTCTGCGTCAGGCCCTGGATCGCTCCGAGTTCGAGGTGGTTTATCAACCCAAAGTCTCGTTGAAGGTCGGGCAAGGGCTGTGCGGCATCGAGGCGCTGGTCCGCTGGAACCACCCCACCCAGGGCCTTGTCATGCCTTCCGACTTCATTCCCCTGGCTGAAGAAACCGGGCTTATTCTGCCCATCGGCAGTTGGGTGCTGGAAACCGCCTGCAGGCAGCTCAGGCTTTGGCAAGACCAGAACCTGCCGATTGCGCATGTTTCCGTCAATCTGTCCTGTCGCCAGTTCCAAGATATGCGCCTAGTCGAGCGCGTGATCGATATTCTCGAACGCACGGGGCTTGATCCCACCTGTCTTGAACTTGAAATTACCGAAACAGCGGTCATGGCCAATGCCGCCCAGGCCGAGCAGGTATTGAAGGCGTTAAAGGCCCTGGGCATCCGTCTTTCGGTGGACGATTTCGGAACCGGCTATTCCTCGCTCAACTATCTAAAGCGCCTGCCCATCGACATCTTGAAGATCGATCGCGGTTTCATTTCCGATCTTGGCAGCAACAGCGAGGACAAGGCCATCGTTGAGGCCATCGTAAGACTGGGGCATTCGCTGAATTTGACGACCGTGGCCGAAGGCGTGGAATCGGAACTCGAGGCCGACCTTCTGTCCAAGCTGGGCTGCGACATAGGGCAGGGCTACCTCTTTGCCAAACCCCTTGATGCCAGCAGCCTAGCCCAATGGATGCGGATGAGCCACGAAAGCGTTCCCTTCCCGACGGCCTGAGAAGGCGGCCAAATGCCTTTCGCTTAGTCGAGAAGGCTGCGCAGCATCCAGGCGGTTTTCTCATGAATCTGCAGGCGCTGCGTGATCAAATCGCAGGTCGACTGATCGCCTGCGTCCTCGGCCAGCGGGAAAACCTCGCGCGCCGTGCGGGCCACCGTCTCGTGATCCTTGACCAACTGGCGCACCATTTCCATCGCCTTGGGCACATCTTTCGCTTCTTTCAGAACCGTCAGCTTGCCGAAATCGGCGTAGCTGCCGGGCGCATGCAGATCAAGGGCTCGAATGCGTTCGGCCACCAGATCGACTGCCAGCGCCAGCTCGTTATACTGCTGCTCGAACATCAGATGCAGGGTATTGAACATCGGGCCGGTAACGTTCCAATGGAAGTTATGGGTTTTGAGGTAGAGGGTGTAGCTGTCGGCCAGCAATTTGGACAATCCATGGCCAATCGCTTTGCGCTTCTTTTCCGGAATGCCTATATCGATGCCGGGAAGGTTCTTGGCCATCTGGCTCTCCTCTGCCATGAAACTGATAGAATTATTCTAAACCACGCCAGAGCCACCTCCAACGAATTTATCGCCTTGTTCTTATTCGCATCCTTGGTTTGTTCCATTTCAGCCTTAACCCTGAAACTTGACTTTGTTATCAAACGGGTATTCCCTGCCTCACCCTTCGATGAACAGGGATTCCCATCTTCCATGTCTACCGCAGCAACCGGTCTTGAGACCGAGAGTGACCTTGGCCGCGTTCCAGGCTTGGCACTGGCAGCGCTTGGCGTCGTTTTCGGCGACATCGGCACCAGCCCACTTTACGCCATCAAGGAAACCTTTGGCGGATCGCATCCGCTGCCGATCGATCAGCCTCATATTCTGGGCGTGTTATCGCTGGTTTTCTGGTCGATCATGTCCGTGGTCTCGCTCAAATACGTGATGGTCGTCATGCGCGCCGACAACAAGGGCGAGGGCGGCAGCCTGGCCCTGTTGGCGGCGGTAACCCGCATGCTGGACGGCAAAGGAACAAAGGGAGCGCTGGTTACAGCACTGGGTTTGTTCGCAGCCGGGCTGTTTTACGGCGACAGCATGATCACCCCGGCCATTTCGGTTCTTTCCGCCATCGAGGGGCTTGATGTCGCCAAGCCCGGCTTCTCCGACTACATCCTGCCTCTGACTCTTTTGATTTTGATTGCCCTCTTCGCCATTCAGCGCCACGGCACGGCAACCGTCGGCACCATGTTCGGCCCCATCGTGGCGATCTGGTTCATCACGCTGGCCGTGATCGGCATTAAAAATATCGGTCTTGCCCCCGGCGTCTTGTGGGCCCTGTCCCCCCATCATGCCGTCATGTTCCTGATCAATAACGGCCTGACCGGCTTTCTGTCTCTGGGTGCTGTCGTGCTGGTGTTGACGGGGGCCGAGGCGCTTTACGCCGATATGGGACATTTCGGCCGCTTGCCCATTGCCCTTGCCTGGTATGGTCTGGCCCTGCCCGGCCTTTTGATCAATTACTTCGGTCAGGGAGCCCTGTTGCTCACCCATCCCGAAGCCATCGAGAATCCCTTTTTTCTGATGGTGCCCGCTTGGGGCACGTTGCCTTTGGTGATCCTTGCCACCATGGCCACGGTGATTGCTTCGCAGGCGGTGATTTCCGGCGCTTTTTCCATGACCCGCCAAGCCATTCAATTGGGCTATCTGCCCCGCCTGCGCATTATTCACACCTCTCAGCACGAGAAGGGGCAGATTTATATCCCCTTCGTCAATTGGGCGCTGATGCTGTCTGTTGCTGCGCTGGTGGCCTCTTTCGGATCTTCCTCGAAGCTGGCAGCGGCTTACGGCGTCGCCGTCACCGGAACCATGGCTATCACCGCCATCATGGTCGGCATTGTCATGCGCCTTACCTGGAAATGGCAAATGCGCACCGTGATTCTGCTGGTCGGCTTCTTTCTGATGTTCGACATGGCTTTCTTCCTGGCCAATATCGTGAAGATCGAGCAGGGCGGCTGGTTCCCCTTGGTCATCGGCCTTGTCATCTTCACGCTTCTGGTGACCTGGAAGAGCGGGCGTGCCGCCCTGCTGGCGCGGACAAGACGCGATTCTCTGCCCATCAAGGATTTTCTGGCCACGCTGTCCAGTCGGCTAGTCCGCGTGCCCGGCACGGCCATTTTCCTAAGCGGCTCTGAACATGGCGTACCGCTGGCCCTGTTGCACAACATCAAGCACAACAAAATTTTGCACGAGCGCGTGGTGATTCTGACCGTGATTGTCGATGATGTTCCCTACGTGACCCCGGAGTGGCGCATCGAATCACGTCCGCTGGAGCAGGGCTTTCACCAAGTCCTGTTGCATTACGGCTTCATGCAAGACCCCGACGTTCCCAAGGCGCTGGCCCAGGCCCGCAGCGACGAATTGGGATTCTTTTACGAACCCATGTCGATATCCTATTTCCTAAGCCGCGAGACGGTGATTCCCTCGGCCAATCCCGCCCTGCCCCTCTGGCAGGCCCATCTTTACGCCAGCCTGGCCCGCATGGCCGCCACCGCCATGGACTTCTTTCGCCTGCCCATCAATCGCGTCGTGGAATTGGGGGGGCAGGTAGAAATCTGATCGTTTGCTAAACAAATCCGCCGGGCAGGCTGGCGCATATATTCGCATTTTCTAAGATATGCACAGAATGCATAACAGCACTGTCGAATTCCGCATGGCCTAGCTGGGCCTCCTTCGATATATAGGGACTTACGAATATTGCGGTGCGAAATGTTTTGCCCCAAGATTCACGCGTTTCGAGCCAGTCTCGAAAAGGGTTCTTTGGAACCCTACGTCTCCCAGACGTGAAGCCTCCCTGTATAACTTTAGCCCCCGGTGCATAACCGGGGGCTTTCTTTTTCAAGCCGGATAGCTAGCGCACGATCGTTTAACTCCGAGTCACCTCGGTGACCCGGAGTTAAACGTGAATCGGCAGCTCAAAACAAATTGCTAGAGCAGATTCACGCCTTCAAGCGAAGCCGTTTAACGGCTTCGATTTCAGGCGACCTGCTCTAGATACCATCTTGTATTTCCTGGGCTAACCCCCACCTTGAGCGAGGGATTTCAAAGCAGGCGGGCGAATGAATATCTTCTTTCTGGATCGTGATCCGGCCAGGGCCGCCCGCTTTCATTCGGATGTTCATGTCGTCAAGATGGTGCTGGAGACCGCTCAGATTCTCTGCACCGTCCTTCACCGTTATCACCTCCCGGCCCCCTACAAGCCCAGCCATGCGCACCACCCTTGCGTCCTCTGGGCCGGAGACAGCCTGCCCCACTATCTTTGGACGCGCCGGCTTGGCCTGGAACTGGCCAAGGAGTACCGGTACCGCAGCACCCGCGACCATGCCTCGGAAGCGATCATCCAGGGCACCCCGAAAAACCCGCCGATCCCCGATTTAGGCTGGACGGAACCCGCTCAGGCCATGCCGGAACTCTATCGAGGCTCTGATCCGGTGGCCGCCTACCGTGCCTATTATGCTGAAACAAAAAGTGTATTTCCCGGAAAAGGCCAAGCCAGATGGACGGGGCGGCGCATCCCCGGCTTCATGCGTCCGTTCATCCTCGGTTCATCTTGAAGAGGATAGCTTACGGGGACGGGTAATTATTGTTCGCAATAACCCTAGAATAAGTCAGAATATTCTATTGCCTGTAGCGTTTTGTTGAAGCATCGATTGAAGGCCTTCAACCCAAGAGCGGCAGATCGATGACGCAGGCGACACCGGACACCAGGCACCCATCCGCAGAGACAGGGGCCAAATGATCGACAGGGAGCATCGTTCAATGACCGAGTTCTTTTCCAGCCGCCGACGTTTCATGACTTCCGTGGGCATGGGGGGTGCCGCACTTGGGCTTCTGGCCGCCTGCGGCATTGACCCCAAGGGGGACGAGGCGGCCGACAAGCCTGGAGATGACGCGCAAAAGCACGCCATGAAATTCGAGAAGAAGGCCAAGGAATTCGTCGAGCGCTATAAGCTGGACGACGGCACCGTTCACCCCAGACATCTCGAAGACCACAAAGACAGCAAGGACCCGGTTGACGTCTATCTTCTGGCGCGCCGGTTCTCCTTCGAGCCCGGAATCTTGAAGCTGAACCGGGGGGTCGCCTATCGCTTTCACATGATGACCAACGACGTCACGCACAGCGTCTGGTTCCAGCCGGGCGACATCCCCCCCATTACCCTGCGCAAGAACGAGCCGGTCGAGCAGACCATCGCCCTGCATCGGCTGGGCAACCACTCCATCACCTGCAACATCTATTGCGGCCCCGGCCACGACAAGATGCGGATTCAGGTGACGGTGGTTTAGGCCGTCGCGCGCTTATTATCGACAAGGCGAAGGGACAAAGAAAAAGGGCTTAGCGAAATCTCGCTAAGCCCTTCTCTTATTTGGTGGAGCCAATCGGAATCGAACCGACGACCTCTTGAATGCCATTCAAGCGCTCTCCCAACTGAGCTATGGCCCCGATTCCCCCCGAAATAGGGGGGGTAAATCGTGGGGGGGGAACATAGGAACTTCGCCCCCCCCGCGCAAGAAGTTTTTACGAGGTGCCGGGAGCCCTCATAAAACCTGGAATATCAAGGTTCGACGCCGCCGCCTTCGTCATCCAGATGCTCCATGACCTCGGCCATGTCGTCATCGTCTTCACCCAGGTCGGAGGCATCCTCCAGGATTTCATCGCCCTCTTCCTCGACCTCGTCACCCTCCAGCACGGCGGCATCGACATCTTCAACGTCGATCGGCACGGCGGCGGCGGCCTTGGCCTTGGCGTTCTTGGCCTTTTCAGCCTTTTCGGCGGCGGCATGGGCGGCGGCGGCCTTCTTGGCGCCGCGCAGGGTCTGCGCCGGGTCGAACTTGGCCTCGCATTTGGGGCACACACAGGGCGTGTGCTGCATATCGTAGAACTTGCAGCCACAACTTGGGCAGACGCGCTTCGTTCCCCATTCAGGTTTAGCCACGCTCTTTCCTCCCTATAAAACGTCCATGTCCCAAAATGCGCCCCCCGGATGCCGGAAGGTCACAAGGGCCATTTGCCACGTCCGGCGCGGTGTGTCAAAAGCATTATCACCAACCCAACCACAGCCCGTCTGGATATGAGCGAAAAATCCCCCCTTCCCCTTACGTCCCATATGGCCAAAGGCCTTCAGGGGTCGGCCCGCGTTCCGGGCGACAAGTCGGTTTCCCACCGCGCCCTGATGCTGGGCGCCCTGGCCGTCGGCGAAACCACGGTCGAAGGTCTTTTGGAAGGCGAGGATGTTTTGGCCACGGCCAATGCCATGCGCGCCATGGGAGCCACCGTCGAGCGCCGCGAAAATGGCGTCTGGCACCTGTGGGGACGCGGGGTCGGTGGCTTAAGCGAACCTGAGACAGTGCTGGACATGGGCAATGCGGGCACGGGCATGCGCCTAGTCATGGGTCTGGTGGCCAGCCACCCTTTCACCGCCTTCTTTACTGGCGACGCCTCGCTGTGCAAGCGCCCGATGCGCCGGGTAGCCGAGCCGCTGGAACGCATGGGGGCGCGCATTGTGGCCCGCTCGGGCGTGCGCCCGCCTCTGGCAGTGGTGGGCACAGACGCCCCGCTGCCCATCGTCTTCGAGCTTCCGGTGGCCTCGGCCCAGGTGAAATCGGCCATTCTGCTGGCGGGCCTGAACACGCCGGGAACCACCACCGTCATCGAGCCCGAGCCGACCAGGGATCATTCCGAGCGCATGCTCAAGCATTTCGGAGCCAGGGTGGATGTCGGCCCCGGCCCCAAGGGTGGGCGCATCGTCACCCTTCACGGGTTTCCCGAACTGACCGGACGCCAACTGGTCGTTCCCGCCGACCCCTCCTCGGCCGCCTTTCCCACGATCGCCGCCCTGATCGTTCCCGACTCGGAGGTTACGCTGCCCGAGGTGGGCACCAATCCACTGCGCTTTGGCCTTTATGAAACCTTGAAGGAAATGGGCGCCGACATCTTGCTTCGAAACCCCCGCGAGCTTTCGGGCGAGCCGGTGGCCGATCTGGTGATCCGTTCCAGCCGCTTAAAGGGCGTTGTCGTGCCGCCCGAGCGCGCGCCATCGATGATCGACGAATATCCCATCCTGGCCGTGGCCGCCGCCTTTGCCGAGGGAACGACGCGCATGCAGGGGCTTCGCGAATTGAAGGTGAAGGAAAGTGATCGCCTGGCCGCCATGGCCGAGGGCCTGGCCAAAGCGGGCGTTGCCGTCGAGGTCGAAGGCGACGATCTGATCGTGCATGGCAAGGGCCGCCCCAAAGGTGGGGTGCTGATCGAAACCAATCTCGACCACCGCATCGCCATGAGTTTCCTGGTGCTGGGCCTGGGCTCGGAACAACCCATGCGCATCGATGACAGCCGGGCCATCGCCACCAGCTTTACCGGCTTCGTCGAATTGATGCAGGGGTTGGGGGCAAGGATCGAGGCATCATCGCCCTTGATCATCGCCATCGACGGACCGGCCGCAGCGGGCAAGGGCACCCTGGCCCGCAGGATCGCGGCCCACCTCAATCTTGCTTACCTGGATACCGGCCTGATCTATCGCGCCGTGGGCATGAAGGCCCAAAGAGAGGGTTTGGAGCCCGTGAAGGCCGCCCAGATGTTGACGCCAGACGACCTGAAAGCCCCAGATTTGCGAAGCGAGGAAGGGGGCCAGGCTGCCTCGAAAGTGGCCAGCATCCCCGCTGTGCGGGCTGAATTGCTTGAATTTCAACGCCGTTTTGCTGCACATCCCCCGCCTCCCGCCGTTGGCGCGGTACTGGACGGTAGAGACATCGGCACGGTGGTCTGCCCGAATGCTAAAATTAAGCTTTTTATCACCGCCTCGGACGAGGCCCGGGCGGGCAGGCGCCATAAAGAGTTGCTAGAACGCGGAGAATCCTCTATATACGCCCGCGTTCTAGAGGAGATGCAAGCGCGCGACGAAAGAGACCGTAATCGGTCCGTCGCCCCGCTGGTACCGGCGCCTGACGCTGTGGTTCTCGATACGACCCTGCTCACTGCCGATGCGGCCTTCGAGGCAGCACTTCGCATCATTGCCGACAGAACGCACGCCTAGGGATGGTCCCGGGCGTGAACCCCACCCAAGACCGCCGGAGACAACCGGTCGGCCTGGATAGCGATTTTTGAAAGGACTACCCCTTAGCATGATGACCGAAAATTTCGCTGACCTTCTGAACGAGAGCCTGGGCACTTCCGGCGGATTCGAAGGTCAGGTACTGACGGGCACCGTCGTCTCCGTCGATGGCGACTGGGCCATGATCGATGTGGGCCTGAAAAGCGAAGGCCGCATCTCCGTCAAGGAATTTGCCGCCCCCGGCCGCTCTCCCGAAGTGAAGGTTGGCGACGTCATCGACGTTTTCGTCGAACGCTATGAGGACCGCGACGGACAGGTCATGCTGTCGCGCGAGAAGGCCAAGCGCGAGGAAGCCTGGACCGTTCTGGAAAAGGCCTTCACGGCCCAGCAGCGCGTCAACGGCACCATCTTCGGTCGCGTCAAGGGCGGCTTTACGGTCGATCTGTCAGGCGCCGTGGCCTTCCTGCCCGGAAGCCAGGTGGACATCCGCCCCGTGCGCGACATCGGCCCCCTGATGGGCAATGCGCAGCCTTTCCAGATTTTGAAGATGGACCGCTCACGCGGCAATATCGTGGTGTCGCGTCGCGCCGTGCTGGAAGAGACCAGGGCCGAGCAGCGCTCGGAACTGATCGAGAGCCTGAAGGAAGGCCAGATCCTGGAAGGCGTGGTCAAGAACATCACCGACTACGGCGCCTTCGTCGACCTGGGCGGCGTGGACGGCCTCTTGCACGTCACCGACATCGCCTGGAAGCGCATCAATCATCCGTCGGAAGCCTTGCATATCGGCCAGAGCGTCAAGGTGCAGGTCATCCGCTTCAATTCCGAGACCCAGCGCATTTCGCTGGGCATGAAGCAGCTTGAGGCCGATCCCTGGGAAGGCGTTGACGCCAAGTACCCGGTGGGGGCCAAGTATTCGGGCCGCGTCACCAACATCACCGACTACGGCGCTTTCGTGGAACTGGAGCCCGGCGTCGAAGGCCTGGTCCACGTCTCCGAAATGAGCTGGACCAAGAAGAACGTCCATCCGGGCAAGATCGTTTCCACCTCGCAGGAAGTGGACGTGATGGTGCTGGATGTCGATCCTCAGAAGCGTCGCATTTCGCTGGGCCTGAAGCAGACCATGGAAAATCCGTGGGGCGGCTTCCTGGACAAGCATCCCAAGGACAGCGAGGTCGAGGGCGAGGTCAAGAACATCACCGAATTCGGCTTGTTCGTGGGCCTGTCGGGCGATATCGACGGCATGGTGCATCTGTCCGACCTCGACTGGGAAAAGCCCGGCGAGCAGGCCCTTCAGGACTATAAGAAGGGTGATCGCGTCAAGTGCAAGGTGCTGGATGTCGATGTCGAGAAGGAACGCATCTCGCTGGGCATCAAGCAGCTCACCACCGATCCGTTCGCAGGCGCCGCCCAGGCCTACAAGAAGGGCGACGTGGTGACCGGCACCGTAACCCAGGTGCAGGAGAACGGCATCGAAGTGCAGATCGCTGATGGCGTTACCGGCTTCATCCGCAAGGCGGAACTGGCTCGCGACCGCGCCGATCAGCGCCCCGAGCGTTTCGCCATCGGCGAAAAGATCGACGCCAAGGTCACCGCCGTCGAGAAGTCCAGCCGCAAGATCACGCTCTCCGTCAAGGCGCGCGAGATCGAAGAGGAAAAGCAGGCCATGGCCGATTACGGCTCGGCCGACTCAGGTGCAAGCCTGGGCGACATCCTGGGTGCCGCTCTCAAGGAGAAGCATTCGAAGGATAGCTGAGTTAACCCCTTCTGGGTAACGACCGGAAAGGCGCCTCTAGCGAGGCGCCTTTTTCGTTGCTAGTTTCCTGACATGCCTTTTCTCGTTCTGCTCTTCCTGCTATTGCCCCTGCCCGCACTGGCCCTGCCCTTGCCGGAAGGCTTGGCGCTGGGCGAAACCGTGATGGCACTCGAAGCCATCGACGGCGATACCATCCGCCTGCAGACAGGGGGTGAATTGCGCCTCTCGGGGCTTGTCGCCCCCAAGGATGACGAGCCCTTGGCAGAGGCGGCCAAGAAAACGCTGGACCGGCTGGTCAGGGGCAAGCGCCTGATTCTGGCCGCCGAATCCGCCAAGGACCGGTTCGGACGCAGGCGCGCCCAGGCCGGACTTGAGGCCAGCGGCACCTGGCTCCAGTCGGAAATGTTGATCCGGGGTTTGGCCCGCGTTGCCAGCGCTGCCGATGACAGTCAGGGGATCAAGACGCTGCTGGCTCTTGAGGAATCGGCGCGTCAGGAGCGCCAGGGCCTGTGGGCCGACCGGCGCTATGGCATACGCAAGGCGGATCATGTGCCTGCCGGGCGCTTTGAAATCGTCGAGGGAACCATTCTGGCCAGTGGCCGGGGCGTGGGGCGGACCTATCTCAATTTCGGCGCCGACTGGAAGACCGATTTCACCCTGACACTGGACGGCGAAGCCTCGAAGCTGTTTCGCGAAGCCAAGCTGACGCCCGCCAAAATGGTGGGACAGAAAGTGCGGGTGCGCGGCTTCGTCATCCTGACCAACGGCCCCATGATCGAGCTTAGCCACCCCGATCAGGTGGAATTTCTGGACCCTTTGCCCGAAAAGGCCATAAAGCCACCCTATCAAAGCCTCTTCGCGAAACCCGGAGTCCGGACCCATGATCACACGCCGCAACCTTCTTGCCCTGGCCGCCCTGCTTGCCCCGCTGGCCCTTGCCGCCTGTGAGACGCCGCCGTCGGCAAAAAGCGCTCCCACGATGAGCTTTGCCCACCAGGCCCCCTTCAATCTGGCGGTTTCGCAGATCGACGTCGTCAGCAGCTACAAATCGCCTCTCAAGGAACCCAATGTCGAGCATTTGATGTCGCCGGTTCCCTCGCCCGAGGCCGCCGCCCGCATCTGGGCCAAGGACCGGCTGAAGGCAGCGGGCAACGGTGATCTTCGAGCCGAGATGCGCATTCTGAATGCACCCGTCATCGAAACCCTGTTGAAGACCGACAAGGGCTTTTCGGGCATGTTCAAGAAGGAACAGTCGGCGCGCTACGATGCCGCCCTGGCTGTCGAGATCGTCATCCGCGATGGTCGCGGTATGGCCGTCGCTTCGGCCGAGGCCAAGGCCACGCGCTCGCAGACCGTGGGCGAGGAAGTCTCGCTCAATCAGCGCGACCAGATCTGGTTCGAAATGATCGAAGCCCTGATGAAGGACATCAATATCCGCCTCGAGGATAACATCCGCACCTATATGGCCAGCTATCTGAGATAAGAATCACCGCCGCCAGAAGTTGGGCGTGAGCAGAATCAGCAGGGTGAAGATTTCCAGCCGTCCCAGCAGCATGGCCAGAGACATCAGCCAGATGGCGGCATCATTCAAGGGCTCGAAGGTGCAGCACGGCCCCACGACATTTCCCAGGCCGGGTCCGATATTGCCGATGCTGGCGGCAACACCTGTCAGCGAAGACATGAAATCCAGCCCGGTCAGGCTGACCGCCAGGGCCAGAATGGCCGTCGAAAGCAAATAGACCATCACGAACATGATGACTGACAGCACGACGTCGCTGGAATAAGAAGACTGATCATATTTCAGGGTAAAGACACGGTTGGGCTGATACATCAGAGCCAACTGGGTGCGTACATAGCGAGTCAGCACCTGCCAGCGGAAGATCTTGATCGAGCCGGTGGTCGAACCCGTGCAGCCGCCGGTGAAGGCGGCAAGGAAGAAGACCATCATGGCGAAATCGCCCCACAGGCTGAAATCGCTGGTAACGAAACCTGTAGTGGTGATGATGGAGGTGATGTTGAAGGCCGCCATTCGCAAGGCCTCGGTAAAACCGACATCGCGCATGAACCAAAGCCACAGAGTCAGCATGCCGGTGAAGGTCGCGACCACGGCCAGAAAGGTCCATATCTGGCTGCCTTTGGCCAAGGCCTCCCAGCCCTCGCGGGTCAGTCGCACATAATAGGTAAGTGGCAGCGCGCCTGAAAGCATGAAGACCACAATGATCCATTCGTACCAGGGATTGGCAAAATAACCGACCGAAGCGTCCTTGGTGGAAAAGCCCCCGGTGGAAACCGATGCCAGCGCGTGGCAGATCGCATCGAAGGGAGTCATGCCGGCAATCCACAGGGCAACGAAGCAGGCGAGGACCAGGGCCAGATAAGCCAAAATGATGGACATGGCCATCTGGGCCGCCTTGGGCATGAACTTTTCGGATTTGTCTGAGGATTCCATGCGAAAGAATTGCATGCCACCAACGCGTAGCGAGGGCAGAACCGCAACTGCCATCACAATGATACCGATACCCCCGATGCCGTGCAGAATGGCCCGCCAGAGCAAAATGCCCGGCGGCGCGTTATCAAGCCCCACGATCACCGTGGCCCCGGTGGTGGTCAGGCCCGACATGGCCTCGAAAAAGGCGTCTGTATAGGAAAGGCCCAGATGCGAAAAGACGAAGGGCAGAGCGCCAAAGGCCGACAGCACGACCCAGGACAGGCTGGTCAACACGAAACCGTGACGCAAGGTGATGTGGCTGACAGCGCCTCTATTCCCCACCACGAACAACATACCGATGAAAAATGTGACCAGACCGGAAATCGCAAAGACCTTCCAGTCCTCGTGATGCGCCACCAGATCGGCCATGGCGGGAAAGAACATGAACAGGGCCAGTGTCGAGACCAGAAGGCCAAGAACAAGAAAAATCGGGCGCAGTTCCATGCCGGTTCCAGCAGTGGTTAAGGAACGGGGGACTATCCTCCAGGCATGGGGGAATGTCTAGGGGGGGAAACCATTTACAACCCCCCGCCGCCCTGCCATTCTCCGCCCCATCATGTCCTTAAAAGCCTCCAGGGAAGATCGTCCCCCCGTCAGCAGCGGCGGGCGGGGACCGGCAAAACGCTCGCGCAGATCCCGCAAGTCCCGAAAGGGCGGCTGGGGCCGCTGGCTCGTCCTGCTCGTCAAGCTGGGGCTGCTGGCCGCCCTCCTGGTGGCGGGTCTGGTCGTCTGGTACGCCCAGGATCTACCCGACATCGAATCCTTGAATGCCGCAACAAGGCGCCCCGCCGTCACCCTGGTTTCCTCGGACGGCGAAACCATCGCCGCCATCGGCGACGTCTACGGCGAGACGCTCGATCTTGACGACATGCCGAAATCCCTGCCGGCTGCCGTTCTTGCCACCGAGGATAGGCGCTTTTACAGCCATTTCGGCGTCGATCCCTTCGGCATGGCGCGCGCCCTGGTGCGCAACGTTACCAAAGGCGGCGTCCATCAAGGCGGCAGCACGATCACGCAACAATTGGCCAAGGTTCTGTTCCTCACACCCGAGCGCACCTTGAAGCGCAAGGTTCAGGAGGCCATTCTTGCCTTCAAGCTGGAAAGCCGATTCACCAAGCGCGAGATTCTGACCATCTATCTGAACCGGGTTTATCTGGGCTCGGGCACCTTTGGCGTCGATGCCGCCGCACAACGCTATTTCGGAAAATCGGCGCGCCGCTTGTCGTTGTACGAATCAGCCCTGCTGGCGGGCCTCTTAAAGGCGCCCTCGCGCTACAGCCCGGCCAATGATCCCGAGAAAGCGCGCGCCCGCACCGCCCAGGTGCTGGAGAATATGGTCAATGCCGGTGTCATCACGCCCGAGGAATCGGCCAAGGCCAGGCGTGAAGAGGTGGCCGCCACGGCCAGAGCCCGGCCCAGCTTCGGACGCTATTTCACCGATTGGGTGCTGGCCCAGGTGGCCGCCATGCCCGACACCGAAGGCAAGGACCTGACGGTCACCACCACGCTTGATCGCGTTTTGCAGATCAAAACCGAGGCCCGGCTGAAAACGATGCTGGACGCTCAAGGAGACAAGCTGAATGTCGGCCAGGCTGCGCTGGTGGTGACGGCGCCGGATGGCGCCATCAAGGCCTATGTTGGCGGACGCGATTACGATGACAGCCAGTTCGACCGGGCGAATCAGGCCAGGCGCCAGCCGGGCTCCAGCTTCAAGACCTTCGTCTATCTGGCCGCTCTCGAAGCCGGCATGACGCCAGAAGATACCGTCGACGACGCCCCCATTCAGATGGGCGACTGGAGCCCCGACAATTACACCGGAAAGTTTCTGGGACTGGTCAGTTTGAAGACGGCGCTGGCCCAATCGCTGAACGCCGCCACCGTGCGCCTGGCCGAGGAAATAGGCCTGAAAAGCGTGATCGCCACAGCCAGGCGCCTGGGCATTCTCTCGGAACTGCGCCATGACGCCACCACCGCTCTGGGTTCCAGCGAAACCAGCCCTTTGGAACTGGCAGGCGCCTATACAGCACTTTCCAATGGCGGATTATTTGTCCAGCCCTTTGGAATTATCGAAGTTTCGCAGACCAATGGCCCCGTGCTGTGGCGCTATGAGCCGATGAATGCAAGACGTGTCGTCAGCCCTCGCGCCCTTTCAGGCATCCATGAGATGCTGAGCGAGGTCATCCAAAGCGGCACGGGAAAAGCGGCAGCCCTGCCCAATGGCCGCCCGGTTGCCGGAAAAACCGGCACCAGCCAGAATTACCGCGATGCCTGGTTCGCAGGCTTCACGGCGGATCGCACCTGCGTGGTGTGGATGGGCAATGACGATGGCAAGCCGATGAAGAAGGTGGTGGGCGGCGGCCTGCCCGCGCGCCTGTGGCGCGAGGTGATGGAAGCGGCCCATGCCGGACTGCCTTCTCGTCCGCTGGCCGAATCCTGGAACGAACCTGCGCCGATTTTCGAGATTCCTGAAATTCCCCAGACCATCGAGGATGCGGGCAACGTGCTGAAGCGACTGCTTAAGGGCATCGGTATCGGCGACTGATCAAGACAGAGAGGACAGCCATGACTCCGTTCGTCTTTCACAATCCGGTGAAGGTGCTTTTCGGCAAGGGCCAGATCGAGGGCATCTCAAGGGAAATTCCCAAGGGGGCGCGTGTGCTGCTCGCCTATGGCGGCGGCAGCATCAAGACCAACGGGGTTTATGACCAGACCGTTTCGGCGCTGGGAAAGGCCGGGCTGTTCTTCAAGGAATTTTCGGGCATCGAACCCAATCCGCGTTTTGAAACCTTGATGCGGGCGGTGGAACTGGCCAGGGCCGAGAAACTCGATTTCGTGCTGGCGGTGGGCGGCGGCAGCGTGGCCGACGGATGCAAATTCATCGCAGCATCCATTCCCTTTGCAGGCGATCCCTGGACCATCCTGTCCAAGGGGGCGAAGGTGACCAGTGCCGTGCCGCTGGGTATCGTGCTCACCCTGCCCGCCACCGGCTCGGAGATGAATGCCTATGCCGTGATCAGCCGCAACGAGACGAGCGAGAAGCTGGCCTTCGGCTCGCCCGCCTGCATGCCGCGCTTTGCCGTGCTTGATCCCGATACCACCTTCACCCTGCCCGCGCGCCAGATCGGCAATGGTATCGTGGATGCCTTCGTGCATGTGCTGGAACAATATCTGACCTATCCTGCCGATGCGCCGCTTCAAGACCGCATGGCGGAAGCGGTGTTGTCTACCCTGATCGAAATCGCCCCTCAGGCGATGGCCGAGCCGCCGTCCTTCGATGCCAGGGCCAGCCTGATGTGGTGCGCCACCATGGCGCTCAATGGCGTGATCGCAACCGGTGTGCCGCAAGACTGGAGCACGCATCTGATCGGCCATGAACTGACCGCCCTTTACGGCATCGACCATGCCCGCACCTTGGCTGGCGTCTGGCCGGGTCTGGTGGCCGAGAAGCGTGCGGTTAAGCACGCCAAGTTGCTGCAATTCGCCGAGCGCATCTGGAATCTTAAAGACGGCAGCGAGGAAAGCCGCATCGATCAGGCCATCGCACAAACCTGCGGCTTTTTTGAATCGGTGGGCGTGCCTGCCGGATTGAAAAGCTATGCCCTGCCCGCAGAGACTTTCGCCATCGTGGCCAAACGCCTGGATGAGCGGGGCGGACTGCCCATGGGCGAGCAGAAGGATATCGACAGAGCGGCGGTGGAACGCATCCTCACCCGCGCCATGGACGCCTGATTCTGCCGAAACCAAAGCGATAGCATCTTCCCAGAACAACCCTGTTTGTGGCAGTCTTTGCGATCAGGGATTGATCGCTGATGGGGGCTGCGATGAAAATGGCTGCATCTTTTCTGCCTGGGTTATTCTTGCTAGCCGTTCTGCTGGGGGCCCTGCCCGCCCCTTCACAGGCCAAAACGGACTGCGGCATCGCTCCCCATCCTTCCTGGAGCAATACCGAAATCAAGGTTTGGAACGATATTTGTCAAGGACGGGTGGCCGATCTGCGCGGTCGCCCTGATGGCAACCGTGTACTCAGCCCAGATTTTTTGGAAACAATCCTGACGGAGAAAAAATGGCAAGACGGCACTCCCCGTCAGGGTGTGCGAATTGTTGGGGCGATCTTCGAGCAACCGCTTGATCTTTCAGGGGCGGAACTGAAGCGGGAGTTGTGGCTCAACGAGAGCCGGTTCGATAGGAATGTTAATTTCTTCGATTTCAGTAGCGATTCGCTGATCTCCTTTAGTGGTTCGGAATTCAAGGCCCTGCTGAGCCTTCATCGCGTCCAAGTCAAGAAAAGTATCTACCTAAACGGTGCTCACCTCACTTCAGCCCATTTCAGAAGCGCTAATATCGCCGGGAATATCGAATTTGGTTGGGCAACGGTCACCGGTATGCTTGACATGGATGGCCTGCATATTGGCCAGAACCTGTTCATGAGCACGGAAGGTGATTCCAGGGCCAGTTTCAACGAGATTGTTCTTAGAAACGCCAATATCGGCGGGCAGGTTGGCTTGGGGGGCGCAAAGGTCAGCGGCAGGCTTAACATGAATGGCTTACATGTCGGCGGCAACTTGTTCATGGACTCACGAGGCGAAGCAAAGGCCAGCTTCAGCGAGATTAATCTTGGAGGCGCTGATATCGGTGGGCAGATTGCTTTTATTGGGGCGACGGTCAGCGGCAGACTTAATATGAACGCCCTGCATGTCGGCCAGAACCTCCTCATGCGCTCACAAATGGATGCCAAGACCAGCTTCGCCAAGGTCGATCTTACGGGCGCCCAAATAGGTGGAAGCTTGCAATTGGGCGGCGCCACCTTCAACGGGGAAACCGATTTGAGTGGAAGCACCGTCAAGGGCGAATTCACTCTTAGCATGTACGACGATCCACCGATTTGGGGCAAGGATGCGAGGCTGTTTCTGCACAACGCCCAAGTCGGGGCCTTGCAGGCGGGCGAGAAAGACCCCTGGCCGGGAACAGGAAAGCTGCGTCTGGAGGGTTTTACCTACGACCGGCTGGGTGGGCTCAGGGGTGACGGCACGAAAAGCATGGCCGATCTAGGTGCCGACAGATTCATCGACTGGCTGGCCCGCATGCCGGAATATTCACCTCAACCTTATGAGCAGGCGGCAAAGGTTTTGCGTGGGATGGGCCACCGGGACAAGGCCGACGATATTCTGTTGGCTGGGCGCGAGCGAGAGCGCAGCCAGGCAACTGGCGGGGCATGGGTCGTGCAAAGCATGCTTCGCTGGACGATTGGCTACGGCTATGATTACCGGTATTCCTTAATCTGGGTTGGTTTGCTGACCGCGATGGGAACTCTCCTGCTTTGCACCAGCCGCCCCAACCAGGTCCATCCGCCGACATGGATGGCGGATCACACTGCCGAGATCACGGGGCGTTGTCCCCTGGCCCACTATCTCTATCACCGCTGGGTGGTGGCCCTGGTCTACAGTTTCGAGATGCTGATTCCCTTGGTCTCGCTGCGCGATGCGCACAGGAACGACGACCCGCGCGGCATGGTGCGCTATTATTTCTATGCGCATCGTCTGGCCGGTTGGGTGCTCGCTTCCTTCATCGCGGCGGGATTGTCGGGGCTTGCCCATCCCGGTTAGCCGCCTGTGATTCCCGTCACAGCAAGCTTGTGACCGGGCGCACAGCGACGCCTGCGCAATCAGACTAAGGTGGTTCTCACGGCGGCAGAAGGCAGCCGGATCTTAAAAGCGAGACCACCATGTCCCTGTCCATCGGCAACCGTTCAACCGGCATCATTCCCAGGGGGGCCCTGGCCCAGGCCAAGCCCGCTGCCAATTCCGCCGAGAGCTTTTCTTTCGCAACGGAAGTTTCAAGCGATCAGCCGCAGCTTCAGCATGGCCGGGCCAGGGATCTGGCTGGCTTCATGCCCCCCGCCAGTTGGCAGGTTTTATCCAATGCCGCCGAGCATCCGGTGCGCCCGCAGGCACAGCAGATCAACGGCTCTTACGGCTTCGTCAACGAGGCCAATCACAAGTACCGGGCGCCCAAGGTCCATCAGGCGGCTTAATTAGGTCGGCTCCTCACCCTTCGAGACGGGCCTTCGGCCCCCTCAGGGTGAGGAGAGTTTGTCTTCATGGAGTAGCCTCATCCAGAGGAAGCAGCGAAGCTGCTGTCTCGAAGGATGAGGCGCGATGAGACGGTTATTTCACCCGCCAGCTAACCCAAAATCTCTTCCGCCGTTTTCACGATCACGGCGAAGCGGTCGGCCAGTTCGCACAGGGCCACCTGATGCACGACATCGCTGGGGATGACCGCCTTGCAGCCGTCGGGCAGATCGCGGGTCGCGCAGGCCTTGGCCACCACCGTCGGCCGATAGCCGTGATCGATGCTGGCCCGCACGGTGGAACTCACGCACATATGGGTCATGAAACCCGCCACCACGATTTCCTTGCGGCCCGTTTCGTTCAGCCGCTCGTGAAGCTCTGTCCGGGCAAAGGCGTTGGGCAGGGATTTCGTCACCACCGGCTCGCCTGCAAGCGGAGCCAGTTCGGGCATAATGGCTGCGAACGGTCCTTTAGGATCGAACAGGGCGCCGCCCGGCTGTCCGTGATGCGCCACATGCACGACCGGCGCTCCATGCTTTCGAGCCGATTCGAGAAGGTGCGCCAACTCGGCCTTGGCTGAAGCGATGCCGGGCAGGGCCAATCCGCCGCCCTGATCATATTCGCGCTGATGGTCGATCAGCAGCAGCACAGCCGTTGACCATTTGGCGGGCAAAAGCTTTGCGCCCACCATGTCCAGCAGAGTCTTAGGCGTGTTCATGATCTTCTCCTCTTCTTACAGATACTCAGGCAAAGCCTCTTGCGAACTCAGCCAGGTCAGTTCGTGCTTGTTGTGATGCAGATGGACAAGACGGCTATCGGGCAGAGCGGCAAAGCGCGCCACTGCCGCATGATCGGTTTCGCCCTGCAGCTTGACGGTGATGACAAAGTTTTTGACCAGGCGCGCATTTCGCCAACGCTCGACCATCTCGAACAGTTTATCGGGATAGCAGATGACGTCGGAACACAGCCAGTCGATATTGCCTATGGATGCCGGGTCGAGGGCAAAGGCGCTTTCCTGGCGGCAGGTCACATTGGGAAGTGCGGCAATTTTGGGATCCAGCGGCGCCTTGTCGATGGCAACGACTTGGGCACCCAAGCCAGCCAGCACCCAGGTCCAGCCGCCGGGGCTGGCCCCCAGATCAAGACAGGTCTCGCCTGGCTTGGGGTAGCGGCGAAGCCGGGTCAGGGCCTCCCACAGCTTGAGATAGGCCCGGTTGGGCGGTGACAGGCGATCTTCGACGAATTGGGGCTCGCCGCCCACGAAGGGGCTGGAAGTACGGGCCGAGGCCAGCAATGTTCCGGCCTCCAGCAGCATGAAGACCCCAAGGGGGGCCGAGGGAGCCGGTGTGGGAAAAACCAGGGGCTTGGCGGAAACCTTGGGCAACTGGTCTTGAATAAGTCGGGTGCGCCGGTGCAGGTGATAGGATAGGGACGCCCAGTTGCGCCCCCTGGCCTTCAGTTCCTTGACCGCCTGGCCGATCGAGGCAATGGGGATGATTTCCGGCTTGAGCCAGATATTTTGCGCCCAGGCGACCGGGCGGGGGGGGGCCTGGGTCGCCAACAGCCCCTCGGCAAGCAAGGCGGAGTAAGCCCCTAATTCATAAGCCAGCTCGGCCTCGAATCCCGGGACCACCGAATAGACGGCCCCTATATGTTGCGGATGCTGTGTCATGAGCGGACTATGCTGCCCGTCCGGGGCAAGGATCAAGAAAAAGCCCAGGAAGCACTCGATTCTTTTATGGATTTGCGATATTATCCACAGGAGTTGGGGCGACCGGAAGGGTGCCGCCCGTCCTGTTCGTCCGTAAGGAAGGAGACCCAAGGGATGAAAAAATCAATCGCTGTGGCGCTGTCTGGCGCCCTTCTTTTGTCTGGTTGCGCCAATATGCCCCCCCCTCCCAAAATGGGCGGCACGGCCACCTTGGGCGAAACCCTTGGCGCCGCCGCAGGTGCGGCGGTCGGCGGACTGGCCTTTTATTATGCGGGTCCGGGCGGCGGCTGGGGCAAGGTCATGATCTCGGCCTTGGGGGCCACGGCGGGCGCTTATGTCGGCGCCCAGGCAGGCGCCATGCTGTCACAGATGGACGTGCGCAAGGCCGAAGGAGCCGCCAATCAGGCCTTTTCACAAGTGCAGAACGGCCAGGCAATCGGCTGGAGCAACCCGGAAACCGGCAATTCCGGCGTTTTCATGCCCACCAGCACCTATATGATGAGCGATGGCACACTCTGCCGCGATTTCAGGACCAGCGTCGCCACACGCGAGCTCAGCGGCTCCTCGCAGGGCATGGCCTGCCGGATGAGTGACGGAAGCTGGGCGGCGGCCGGTTTGTCCGGTTAACCTTTCCTCAAGTCCCTGTGAGTCATAAAAGGCGGGCCGATCAGATCGGCCCGTTTCTTTTTGCGCGACTCGGGATATGACTTTTGCAGGGCTGTTGCCCCCGGTGGATTTGGGGCATAATCCTTGCGCCACCAAAGGGGAGACCGGCTTTTCATGCCTTTGAAGATCACCTTGAAGCCGCATGAAAAAGCCCTGATCGGCACGGCCGTCATCGCCAATGGCGCCACCAAGGCGGAACTGGTGATTCTGAACAAGGTTCCCGTTCTCAAGGAACGCGAGGTCATCACCCCCGACGAAGCCGACACGGTCGCCAAGAAAATCTATGTGGCCGTTTTGAACATGTACGCCAATCCGCGCCAGGAAAAAGACTATCACGACATCTACTTTTCCTTCGTGCGCGAGTTCATTGATGCCGTGCCCAACGAAACGGTTTTAAGCATCATCATGGAAATGTCGCAGCGAATCCTTGAAGGCGATCACTACCAGGCCTTGAAGGTATGCAGAAAGCTGATAGAGTTCGAACAGGAGGTCCTATCTCATGGCCAAGGAAAAGATTAACAGCTACCAGGATACCGCGAAGTCAACGATGTCGCCTCGCGAAGTCGAGGCCATGGCGCTGACCAAGGCCGCCTTCCTGCTCGAAGAAGCGAAAAAGGATGTCGATAATTATCAGGCATTCAGCCAGGCGCTGCGCTTCAACCATCTGCTCTGGACCATCATCCAGACAGACATCACCGACAAGAACAACAACCTGCCGCCGGAGTTGAAGGCCAATATCATGAGCCTCAGCATCTTCGTCGACAAGCAGACGGCCAAGGCCCTGGCGGAAGGAACCGGACATCTTCTGGATGTTCTGATCAATGTGAACCGCAATCTGGCCGAGGGCCTGCGCGTAACGCCCCCAGGTGCGACGACGGACGCCCCCCCGGCCCCCTCGCAGCCAACCAGCACGGGCGGCGGCATTTCAGCCTGACAACCCTTCCTTCCTGCATTTAGAAAAAACGCCTCGGCTTGACGCCGGGGCGTTTTCTTATGAGTGGGGGCGCCTGCCCAGAGGATAAAGCCGCGTCACATGGCCCATCTTGCGCCCCTGGCGCCTTTCGGCCTTGCCATAAAGATGCAGCTTGGCATTGGGCTCGTGCAGATAGGTTTCCCAAGCCTCGGCCATGTCTCCGATCAGATTGGTCATCACGGCATCCGAATGGCGCTTGGGCGTTCCCAGCGGCAGGCCGCAGACAGCGCGCACCACCTGCTCGAACTGGCTGGTCAGGCAGGCATCGATGGTCCAGTGACCGGAATTGTGCGGGCGCGGCGCCATCTCATTGACCAACAGGCGGCCATCCCTGGTCAGAAACATCTCGACCGCCAGCACCCCGACCAGGTCCAGCGCCTCTGCCGCCCGATGGGCAATGGCCACCGCCTGATCCAGAACCGGCTGCGACAGCAAGGCAGGGGCCGAGGTGGTATCCAGAATGTGATTCGTATGGACGTTCTGAACCACGTCCCAGGCGGCCCAACTGCCGTCAAGCCCTCGCGTCACCAGGGCCGACACTTCGCAGTCGAAGGAGATGAATCCTTCAAGGATACCGAGATCCGTTCCCAATCCGGCCCAGGCCCCGGGCAAATCGGCCGCACTGGTGATCTTGGCCTGACCCTTGCCGTCATAGCCCAGCCGCGCGGTCTTCAGAACGCAAGGGGCTCCGATCTCGCCAAAGGCCGCTTCCAAATCCTCGGCACTTCTGACTTCCCGCCAGGGCGCCGTATTGATGCCCAACTCGTTGAAGAAACGTTTCTCCGCCAGCCTGTCCTGGGCGGTTTCCAGCACTCTGGGACCGGGGCGCACCGGAACCCGCTCGCTAAGAAAGCGCACCGGGGAAGCAGGAATGTTTTCGAATTCCAGCGTCACCACATCGACTTGGTGCGCGAAGCGGTCAAGGGCGGCCTCGTCCTCGAACGAGGCGATGGTCACGCCGTCCGAGACATGCGAAGCGGGGCTGTCTTGTTCGGGCGTGAAGATGTGAACCCGATAGCCCAGTTGGGCCGCCGCCAGCGCCGTCATGCGCCCCAATTGTCCGCCACCCAGAATGCCAATGGTGCCGCCGGGCGGAATCGACTGATCGGAAGACATGAAAAGAACCGTCAGCCGTTGTCGCTGGGGGACAAGGCCACGCCAGCCGTCTGAGCGGCGCGCCTGGCATCGAGGGCCTGGGCCAGCCTGTCATCGGACAGCGCCAAGACGCTGGCCGCCAGAAGGGCCGCATTGACAGCACCCGCTTTTCCGATGGCCAGGGTTCCCACCGGCACACCGGCGGGCATCTGCACGATCGAGAGTAGGCTGTCCATGCCCTTGAGCGCATGGCTTTCCACGGGAACGCCGAAGACAGGCAGGCGAGTCATGGAAGCAGTCATGCCCGGCAGATGGGCCGCCCCGCCAGCGCCTGCGATGATGACTTTGAGGCCGCGCTCGACCGCGCCGCTGGCATAGCCGACCATGCGCTCAGGCGTGCGATGGGCCGAGACGATGCGCACCTCGTGGGCCACGCCAAGCTCGTCCAGCACGCTTGCGGCATGGCGCATGGTTTCCCAATCGGATTGGCTGCCCATAATGATGCCGACCAGTGGCTGGCTCATGACGCGAACGCTTCCTCGCAAAAGTAAAGCGGGGATTATAGGCAGGGTTTTTGGGGATGCAATAACAAAGGGCCGGCCCCCTCACAAGGACCGGCCCTGAATAAAGTTGGGGATGCCTAGAACGGATCGCCTGAAATCGAAGCCCCTAAACGGCTTCGATTGAGGGCGTGAATCCGTTCTATCAATTTGTTTTCGCGAACGATTCACGTTTTAATCCGTGCCACAAAGTGACTCGGATTAAAACGATCGTGCGCTAGTCAGGGACTAAGTCGAAGCATTTCGTCCTTAAGACGCAGCTTCTGGCGTTTCAAATCGTGGATATGGACGTCATCGGGATGCGGGCGGCGGGTTTCATCTTCCAACTCATTCTCCAACGCAGCATGTTTGGTGCGCAGAGATTCCAGGCGGTCCTCAATGCTCATCGCGAGCCTCCATTAGGGTTGGTGGCACGTAAACTCTACTCGAAACTAAGGTCTTTCAAAAGCGGAACTGGGTCAGGATTCTTGACCTTGCCGGGCAAGGCCTTACGGCGGAAGCGGAAAATCGATAACGCGGCCCAGGATGTGGCGGTGCAGCATGGCATCGTCACCTGCTCCCACCTGATCGAAATAGCGCAAGATGACCGGCTTTAGGGCCGAAAAGGTGATCACCCAGTGATCGAGCAGGCGGCGCACCTCGGTGTCCAGATTGTTGGGCAGGCATTCGATGAGATAGGCGGCATAGTGCGCTTTCAGGCCGGGCGGGCAGAAATAGGCCTTGTGGGGCGAAAGTGCTAGCGGCACGAAGTCGGTGCGCCCTGCGAAGGTTTTTAAGATTCCCTCGGTCACCTCGGGCATCAGATAGGAAAACACATCGTCGAAGACAATGACGCCCTCTGGGCTGGCCGCCTCCAGCGCGATCTTGGAATCGGCTAGAATATGCATGAGACGATGATCGCCATCGATGTGGAACAGACGTGTGCTGGCCTTGCCCAGGCTTTGCGATACGCGGGCCGCTTCCTTCGTCGTGTCGGCCTTGACCAGATTGAAAAGCTGAAGATCGATACCCAGCTTCAGCGCATTGCCGATGAAGGCGTCGGGCAGATTGAAGGGCGGATTCGGCCAATAAAGATCGAAGATGTCGATGGCCTGCACGATTTCGCCGCTTCCCGCCAAATGCGCCAGCAGGAAGGCCGAGCGTCCGTGCAGCACACCGATTTCGGCTAGATTGCCCCCGACGCCCGCCCCCTTCTGCGCCAGATCGATCGCCATCAGAAGCCCTGCATCCAGCGGCGACAGAAAGCCGTCCACCTGATCCATATGGTTGGAGACGTAATCGAGCGCCTTGAAATAAGGGGCTTCGGGTCCGATCATGCCCGGACCTCGCCAACATAGATGCCAAGCCCGTGCGCCGTGCGCACCAAGGGATCATCGAGCGATACCGAGCGCGTGACCCCCGCCACTTCAGCCAGGGGCACGTCGGTAACGCCCCTACCCTGCCAGGCCACCATGCGGTCATAGCGCTCGAAGGCCACCAGATCGACCGCATGCACTCCGAAGGCCGAGGCCAGAACGCGGTCGCGCATCGAGGGTATGCCGCCCCGCTGCACATGACCGAGAACGGTGTAGCGCGTCTCGGCCCCGACCAACTTGGCCAGTCGATCCGAGAGGTAATGGCCGATGCCGCCATAGCGCACCTGCTGATCGGAATGCGCCACCGTGACCGGGCCTCCGGTCTCGGTCTTCACCCCTTCGGCCACCACCATCAGTCCGTGATTGCGCCCGGTCGCCTTGACATTATCGAGCTTGGCCTTGACCCCCTCCAGCGTATAGGGAATCTCGGGGATCAGAATGACATCGGCCCCGCCCGCCACCCCGGCATGCAGGGCGATATGACCGGCATCGCGGCCCATCACTTCCAGAATCATGATGCGGTGATGGCTGGCCGCCGTGGGCTGCAAGCGATCAAGCGCATCGACGCAGACATCGACCGCCGTGTTGAATCCGACTGCGTATTGCGTGAGATGCACATCATTGTCGATGGTCTTGGGCACGGCAACCAGGGGGATTTTTCCCTGTTCGGCCAATTTGCGGATGATTCGCAACGAACCATCGCCGCCAATGGCGATGATGGCGTCGATGCCCATCTCGCGCACGGCATCGATGATCTCGCCCGAACGATCCTTTTTCGTGCCGTCCGGCATGGGATAGGCGAAGGGATCGCCCTTGTTCGTGGTGCCGAGAAAGGTGCCGCCCTGGCGCAGCATGTCGCCGCCGCAGACATTGACGTTCAATTCCACATAGTCCACCGGACGCTGCATCAGCCCCTGCGTGCCGTCCTTGATGCCGATGACCCGCCAGCCATAGCCTTCGATGGCCCTGGCCACCACCGCCCGGATGACGGCGTTGAGCCCGGCGCAATCGCCGCCCGAGGTCAGAACGGCCAGGGTCTTTCTACGGCTTTTGGGCATGGGGCGTTTTCCCTATCAAAATATGTTCAAGCCAAACGGCATCTGCTAATCTTTGTCCATGATCAACGAGACTCAGGAAGAACTCAAGACCAGGCTGGCCTTGCTTCGCACGGAGCATCGCGATCTTGACGACGTGATTGCCCGATTGATCGAAAAAGCGCCGCTGGATCAGATTCAGATGCAGCGCCTGAAAAAACGCAAGCTGCTTCTCAAGGATCAGATCTCGAAAATCGAGACACTTCTGTTACCGGACATTATTGCTTAACCGGCATTCCCATGGGGGCGGCGTTATGCCGCGCGAGGCGTAATCCTGGCCTCGATCTCGTCACCGGCAGCCAGTTCCGCCAGTTCAAGATCGTAATCGCGCTGCAAATTCAGCCAGAACTCCGGCGTCGTTGTGAAATAACGGGCCAGCCTGAGGGCCGTGTCGCCGCTGATCGAGCGCTTTTCGGTCGTGATGGCCTGAATGCGGCTTACGGGGACGCCGATCTCCTTGGCCAGCCGATAGGCGCTCAAGCTCAAAGGCAACATGAATTCCTCGCGCAATTGCTCGCCGGGATGAATAGGGGGAAGATCGCGTTTTCGCATGCCGGTGTCCTCAGTGATAATCAACGATTTCGACCTGCTCCGCAGCCTCATTGCGCCAAACGAAGCAAATCCGCCATTGATCGTTGATCCGGATGCTGTGCTGCCCTTTGCGGTCACCCTTAAGGGCCTCCAAGCGATTGCCGGGCGGCGATGCCAGATCGGTCAAACGCTCCGCCGCATTCAACTGCCGCAGCTTGCGTTGCGCCTGACGTTGAAGATCGGCGGGCAGGCGTCTGGCAAACCGTCCTTCGAAAATGGCCTGGGCGTCCCGGCCAACAAAACTCCGGATCATGGCCGAACTATACCCGCATCGCGGTCATAGCGCAAGTTATCCCTGACAAACTCTTTAAAAGTTACCCCCCCTACCCGCTGGAAAAGCCGATCACCGGCTCGCAGCGTTTGAAGGCCTCGTCGGCGGCCTCTCCCGGAACGAATCCTTGAACCTTCCAGGCGATCTCGATGGGAATGCGCTCGTTTTGCCACTCGAACACCCGCATGCTGGCATTGTCCATCACCGAGCCCAGTTTATGGATGGCTTGGGGTTCCGTCGCCTGCGGCATCACGGCGGCCAGACACGGCCCGCCGACGCAGCCCAGAATATCGGTCTGACGGACATGCGTGATCAGCGTTTCCGCCACCTGGGACAATAGCGCGTCATAGGCCACCAGCCCATGCTGGTGTCTAAGCGCATCGCAGGTCAGGATATCGAAACGGGCCAGCGAGCCAGCGATGCCCGAACGTTCGGAATATTCCTTAAGACGGGTCAGTTCGCGCATGAAGGCGCGGCGATTGAGACAAGCCAGCCAGGCATGTTTGTCGGCCTGCTCTTCAAGCCAGTGCATGCGCTGGTCGCGCTGCTCGATCTCGGAACGCAGGCGGTCCATCTCGGCCACCATGGAATTAAGTGCCCCCTGAACCTCGGGCGTCAGCTTGCGCTCGGGGATTCCCAGCACCGAGGCGATATCGGCAAAGACATGGCGAAGCGGCGAGCGCCGCTTTTGCTGCTGGCCGCCGCCATAAGCGCCATAACCCTGACCCGCACTGGGCGCCTGCGCGGAAGAAACCGCGCCACCCGTGGGCAGGGAGGCATTCGCAGGGGGTATCTCGGCCATTGCCATCCTTTCCGTTGCAGGCCAAGCCGTCACATGCCCGACCGCCCGGCCATTTCTTGGCCACGGCCGGATATTTTCACATTATATCACAATCCGCCCCTTGGCGAAGAGGCTTGCCCCCTCCCCGTTCGGGCGGTTTTTCGGGTAGGAGCCCCTTGCCAAGCCGCCCAGCTCTGACGCAAACTGACCCTTCCAAAAATCTGGGTCAACCCGAAGAAGGAAACGCACCATGACCGGCCGCTACGCCGCAGACCATCAGCGCTCGATGAACGATCCCAACGGCTATTGGGGCGACGCCGCCCAGGATATCGTCTGGATCGAACCCTTCAAGAAGGTTCTGGACGATGCGAATCCCCCCTTCTATCGCTGGTTCACGGGCGGCGTGGTCAACACCTGCTACAATGCGCTTGACCGCCATGTGGAGAGCGGGCGGGCCGAACAGGCGGCGCTTATCTATGACAGCCCGGTTACGAACACCAAGGCCACCTACAGCTATCGCCAATTGCGCGATGCCGTTGCCCTGTTTGCAGGCGTCCTGGCAGACCTGGGTGTCGCCAAGGGCGACCGCGTCATCCTTTACATGCCCATGGTGCCCGAGGCGGCCATCGCCATGCTGGCCTGTGCGCGCCTGGGCGCCGTTCATTCCGTGGTCTTCGGCGGCTTTGCCGCCAACGAGCTAGCGACGCGCATCAACGACGCCAAGCCCAAGGTGATTGTTTCGGCCTCGTGCGGCATCGAGGTGGCGAAGGTGATCCCCTATAAGCATCTGCTGGACGGCGCCATCGACATGGCGACCCACAAGCCCGATCATTGCGTGATCCTGCAGCGCCCGATGGAAAAGGCCTCGATGGTGGCGGGGCGCGATGTCGATTGGGCCGAGGCCGTTGCCAAGGCCAAGCCCGCCGATTGCGTACCGGTCGCCGCCACCGATCCCCTTTACATCCTCTATACTTCGGGCACCACCGGCCAGCCCAAGGGGGTGGTGCGCGACAATGGCGGCCATATGGTGGCCTTAAAGAAATCGATGAAGACGGTCTATGACATGGATCCCGGCGATGTTTTCTGGGCAGCCAGCGATGTCGGCTGGGTGGTGGGCCACAGCTATATCGTCTATGCGCCGCTGCTGCAGGGCTGCACGACCCTTCTTTACGAAGGCAAGCCAGTGGGCACGCCCGATGCGGGCGCCTTCTGGCGCGTCATTTCCGAACACAAGGTCAAGGCGCTGTTCACCGCCCCCACGGCCTTTCGCGCCATCAAGCGCGACGATCCCAATGCCGAATTCCTGAAAAAATACGACATGTCCTGCTTCAAAACCCTGTTCCTGGCAGGCGAGCGCTGCGATCCCGACACGCTGAACTGGGCCGAGACTCATATGAAGGTGCCGGTGATCGATCACTGGTGGCAGACCGAAACCGGCTGGGCGATCTGCGCCAATCCGATGGGGCTTGAGCGCTTTCCCGTGAAGCCCGGCTCGCCCACCAAGGCGGTGCCGGGCTGGAACGTGCAGGTGCTGGACGAGGCGCATCATCCGGCCAAGCCGGGCCAAGTGGGCGCACTGGTCATGAAGCTGCCGCTGCCGCCGGGCAGCCTGCCTACGCTGTTGAACGCCGATGAGCGCTATATCCAAAGCTATCTCGAAGAGTTCCCCGGCTTTTACAAAACCGGCGATGCGGGCTTCATCGACGAGGACGGCTATGTCTATGTCATGAGCCGCACCGACGACATCATCAATGTGGCAGGTCATCGCCTCAGCACGGGCGGTATGGAGGAAGTGCTGGCCAGCCATCCCGACGTGGCCGAATGCGCCGTGATCGGGGTTGCCGACCAATTGAAGGGCCAGTTGCCCCTGGGTTTCGTGGTGCTGAAGGCAGGTGTTGCCAAGCCCCACAACGAGATCGTGAAGGAAATCGTGGCCCTGGTACGCGACCGCATCGGCCCCGTGGCTGCCTTCAAGACCGCCCTGGTGGTCAAGCGCCTGCCCAAGACCCGTTCGGGCAAGATTCTGCGCGGCACCATGCAAAAGATCGCCGATCAGCAGGAGTACAAGATGCCTGCCACCATCGACGATCCCGCCATCCTGGGCGAGATCGACGAGGCGCTGACCATCGTGGGCTATGCGCATGGCAGGAAGGAATAGGGGGCTTCAACTTCTGAAAGCGAAATCGGCCGGGGCGAAACCCCCGGCCGTTTTTTTATACGCTATCCGCATTCGCCAGCGCGTAATCGAGGAAGGCCCTGACCAGGTTCATATTCACCTTGTTGCCAAACACCACCTGCATGCGCAACAGACGGCCCAGCTTGATGGCGGCATGGAGAAACATCATCGAGGGCAACAAGGCCCGCTCGGCTTCACTGAGCGGATATTCCTGTTCGTAGGCGTCGATGAACGTCTTCGACTTGGCAGCGTCGATCCGGGCTTCCTTGTCGATGAAGGCGAATTCCAGCCCGCCTTCCGCCACATCCTCAAGGCGGGGCGAGAAACGCGCCGCTTGGAAATCGTAAAGCAGCGCCTCGCCCTTGACGAACATGATGTTACGGGGCGTGACATCGCCATGGCAGTGAATCCAGGGAATGTCCGAGGCGTTTTCCAGGCGTTGGCGCGTAACCTCGATCTTGGGGATGAGGGATTCGAACTGCTGCCTTAGCGTCACGTCCTCGGTGAATTTAGGCAGCAGGGCGGCATAGTCATGCAGCCAGAACTCCAGCGATTCCTTGAAGCGGTAGGAATCGGTGGTTGCCGCATCTTTCGGCAACGCCTTGTTCACCTGAGCCACCGTGCTGGCCGCCGACATCAGATGGACGTTCGTCCACTCGCCTACCTTGTCGGCGGTGATAAAGTCGAGCAGCATGACGTTGTTTTCACCCATCGGCTGGGTCAGCTTGCCGTCGGTGCCCGGCCTGGGCACGATGGCGGGCGCCTTTGCGTCGGCCAAACGCTGCAACAGATATGTTTCGTAGCGAAGATGCGTGCCGCGATGGCCTTCGACAGGCGGCGTGAATTCCGCGCCCTTCATCACCTTGACGATATACTCGCCCTCTTTGCCCTTGGCGCGGAACACTTCGTTGAAGCTGACGCCCTTCAAGGGATCGATGGATTCCAGCGCGATGCCGTAACGCTCGGCCACGAAAGCGGGCAATTGGCCCAGCACATCCTGCTTTTCGTACAAAACCTCGCGCGACGGGAATCCGCTTAGATATTTATCCTTCACCGCAGCGTCCATGCGCGAGCCGAAGAACAGATAGGCTTCGACCAGATGTTGGCCGAAAGGAATGTTCGGATAATCCTTGGCATAGGGATTGTCGATTGGGAAATCGACCTCGCCCAGATGGTAGTAATCGCAGCCGCAGACTTTCCAGAAGAATTTGAGATCCCAAGATTCGGGCACCGGATAGCGCTCATCGACCTCGATCAGAATATCAAAATCAGACCCCAGCTTGGCCCAGGCGATATGCAGGAAGGGCACTTCGTAGCGCCCGGTCTGGCTGCCTGATTTTTTCCACTGCATGGGATTGAGCAGATAGACTTTGCGCACCGCGGGATGGCGACTGACATGTTCCTTCACGTAATAACGGAAGGCCTCGTCCAGCCCCTTCAGCTGCTCTTCGTTATAGATGATCTTGTTGGGTTTGACGAAACCGATGCCGTGCTTGTTGAGGAACTGGTCAAAGCGCGTCCATTCCTGGGTGATGTTGACAGCGCTCTTTCCAATCTTCGAGGGAAAGATCACCTTTCCCGTCTCGGTGTTAAACAGCATATTCTGGTGATTGAGTTCGACCACCTCGCCCAGCGCGTTCTTGCGGGCATATTCGAAGAAATCCAGCACCTGAAGCTTCAGCAGATTCAGTTCCTTCGAATTGAAGCGCTTGGCATTCTCGGCCAAATAGGCGGGCAGCGGCACCACGGGCGACTTAACGCTCTGCTTGGGCATCGGTTTAGGCGCTCCCGGCGCGATCTTCAATGAGATGCGGGCTTTTTCAATCTCATAGATTTCTTTCTTGGGATCGGCCTTCTTGTAGCCCAGCCCATCGAACAGCTGCAGAAGTTTTTTGTAATAGGGTTGATCGATGACGACGTGCGCAGTTTCCTTGCCACCATCCGTTCCCGTCTCCTCGACCCGGTGATGCAGTTCGTTGATCTCGATCAGGTTCAAGGTTTCCGCCAGATCGACCGGACGTTCGCGCATTTCCAGCACTTCCTTGGCTGCACGCGCGAAGTTCAGGAACGACGGCTTGTCGAGAAGCATTTTGTAATTGCGCAGATGGATGTGGAAACCATCGGTATTCTCTTCCAACGAAATGCGGGTCGGATTGTAGACGATGGTCTGCTTCAAGGGCTTCTTGTTGAAGAAGGTCTTGATGGTGTCGCTTTGGTTGGTGTTGGGATTGACGCCGTCCTTGAAACCCCCCTCGATTTCCTTGCGCACCTGAGGAATGTAGGTCTCGCACAGGTCGGCGAACTCGATGAATTCATCGACGTTGAATTCGATTCGAAGATCGCGGTAATGGACGTGGATATTCTCGCCCATGTCCATGAAGAAGGTGTTGAAGCGATTCTTCTCCAGCCCTTCCGAGCGGTGATAAAGGCGAATGATGATACCCATGCCGCGGCTTGCGTCCTTCTTCCTGCGTCGGACCGGGCCAAAAGCAACCGGTCACCCCCCTGATTCCATGCGATTCTAACATGGCTTCAAGTCATGCCGAGGGATTTTTCAAGCCCACCTTCGCCGACCTTTCCATCATTTTTCAGGACAGTTTCTGAAGTCTCTTTTTGAATGATGTTTCTCATGGCTATATTTTAATCACGCAAAGAAATGGCGTAATTTTTGTGCAGCATATTTTATTGATATTAAACAGATTTTCCTAATGACCGCCCCCAGACCGTCGCGCCTATTATTGCGGCAGCATATGAATTGGGCGGGCTATTCTTTAATCTGTTCCGACCCCAGCCTTGATCGAGCTTCATGCCAGTCTTTTGATTTATATTGTTATTCCCATCTGGCACACGCTTCGCATTCACGCGCGCAACGACAATCGATCAGGGGAGTGCAGTCGATGGATTCCGTCAAGACCGGCGCCGATGTTCTTTTCATTCTGCTAGGGGCCATCATGGTTCTTGCCATGCATTCAGGCTTTGCTTTCCTCGAATTGGGGACAGTCCGGCGCAAGAATCAGGTCAATGCCCTGGTCAAGATCATGACTGATTTCGCCGTTTCCACCCTTGCCTATTTCCTGGTCGGTTACACCGTGGCTTATGGCGTTACCTTCTTTGCCAGCGCCAAAACCCTGACCGGCGAGGGAGGGTTGTTCGCAGCCCACGGCTTCGACCTGGTCAAGTTCTTCTTTTTGCTGACTTTTGCCGCCGCCATTCCCGCCATTATTTCAGGCGGCATTGCCGAGCGCGCCCGCTTCGTGCCTCAATTGATGGCAACGGCCGTGCTGGTGGGGCTGATCTACCCCTTCTTCGAAGGCCTGGTCTGGGGCGGTCGCTTAGGGTTTCAAACCTTCATCGAGGCCAGCTTCGGCGCCCCTTTCCATGATTTCGCGGGCTCCGTGGTCGTGCATGCCGTAGGCGGCTGGGCCGGTCTGGGGGCTGTTTTGATGCTGGGCAACCGCCTGGGACGCTATAAAAAGGGTGGCGGGCTGGTTGCTTTCCCGCCCTCGAACATTCCCTTCCTGGCCCTGGGGGCCTGGATTTTGTCGGTCGGCTGGTTCGGCTTCAACGTCATGAGCGCCCAGACCGTCGAAGCCATTTCAGGCCTGGTTGCCATGAATTCCCTGCTGGCCATGGTGGGGGGCACCCTGGCCGCCCTGCTCGCCGGGCGCAACGATCCCGGTTTCGTGCATAACGGGCCCCTGGCCGGATTGGTGGCGGTGTGCGCGGGCTCCGATGTCATGCATCCCTTGGGCGCCCTTGTCACCGGCGCTGCGGCGGGCGGTTTGTTCGTCTGGGCTTTCGACCAGTGCCAGTTGAAATGGAAAATCGACGATGTTCTGGGCGTCTGGCCCCTGCATGGCTTGTGCCGCGCCCTGGGCGGCATCGCCTGCGGCATTTTCGGTCTGGAAGCTCTGGGCGGCATGGGCGGCGTCAGCTTCATGTCGCAGCTTGTGGGAACGCTGCTGGGTGCAGCTTATGCCCTGGCGGCGGGGGCGGCGCTCTATGGTGTGCTGAAAATGACGGTGGGGATTCGCTTGAGCGAAGAGGGCGAGCGCATGGGGGCCGACCTCGCCATCCACAACATCACCGCCTACCCCGAGGAAGACGCCACCCGCATGGGGTAAAACCGTTTGGGGCCAGTCCATCATCCGGACTGGCCCCGACCGAACGAGCCCTGTTGCAAAAAGCCTATTCGCTGGCAGCGGGCTCTGAAACGGCGACAATATGATCGTCACCCGAGGCGGCTTGGCGCGGACGGGCCAAAGCCACCATCTTTTCCAGATCGGCCTCGCTGCACAGCCCCAGGGTTACCGGGTTGCGCGGCTTGATGTTCTGGTGGTTCCAATGGCTGCGGTCGCGCACCGAATTGATGGTCGGCTTGGTCGTGCCGATCAGCTTGCACAGTTGCGCATCCGAAAGCTCGGGGTGATGCTTGATCAGCCAGGCAATGGCGTCGGGGCGATCCTGACGCTTGGAGACGGGCATATAGCGCGCCCCCTTGGTGCGCGCGCGCGGCAAGGGCAGATCGGGCATCTTCATCAACACCAGATGGGCCGTCGAGTCGGTTTGGCAGCGCTGAATCTCGTCGGGCGCAATCTGGCCCGAAGCCACCGGATCAAGGCCAACAATGCCCACCGCCACTTCGCCATCGGCGATCGCCTGCACCTCCAAAGGATGCATCCCGCAGAAATCGGCGATCTGCTCGAAAGTCAGCGTCGTATTCTCGACCAGCCAGACAGCCGTCGCCTTGGGCATCAAGGGCAGGGCCATAGTCATTCTCCTCGCCTTAGACCATAGCAAGCGGGTAACGGAAGTACCCCGTCGCGATCCGGCCAGGACCGCACGTCGCTATGGGACGTTTTTTGTGAGCCAAGCCCCTATATACCCCGAAGCCCTTGCCGGGTCAAACCGCCAATGCAGGGTTAAAACCCTTTTCTTTTGAAGGGCGTCCCTCTGCCCCCCCTTTTAGGGCACAAAAGGAAGGGGCGGCAGGTTGCCCCGCCGCCCCAGATTTAGGCTTTGATCGTCAGGATCAGGTCCAACTGATCTTTTCGATATTCTCGAAGTGGATATCCTCATCCTCGCTATGGATGGTGCCGCTGGCACCGCCCTCGAAGGTGAAGCTGCCGCTGTCTTGGCCGCTGGTCAGGCTGTTACCATCAACCTCGACCGTCCAGGCACCCTGGCCTTCAGGGGCTCCGACATTATCCATCTGGATGGTGTCGGTCCACTTGCCCGTGCCGCCATTGACGGTATCCGAACCCTGATCACCCGCATTGAAGATGAACAGGTCGCTGCCCTCGCCGCCCTGCAGGGTGTCATCGCCCGATCCGCCAATCAGCGTATCGTCGCCCTTGCCACCGTCGATGGTGTCGTCACCATCACCGCCGGTGAGGACATCGTCGTTGCGCGTACCCTCGATATCCTCGCCCGGAGGCTCGGTCGTCTCGGGTTCGGACGAACTGCCGACGTCGTCATCGCCATCCTCACTGGAAGGAGGTTCGGTGGTGGCCGGAGGCTCGGTGGTCTCGGGCTCGCTGGCAGCAGGCTGCGTGGTCTCGGGCTCATCCGAGGATTCGGGTTCGCCCGTCTCTTCACTCTCGGTTACAGGAGGCTCGGTGACGGAAGGATCGGCTGCTTCCGGCAGCGTGAAGGAGATGCTGTCGGAGGCCAGAGCCGCGTTGTTGTCCAACGTGATCTCGTTGCCCGAAAGTGTCTCTTCCACGGCCTGCGCGAAGACATCCAGCGCCACGCCGCTGTCATCGATCATTCCGGCAGGAGCGACCAGGTTGACCGGCACGGTGACCGTGCCGCCATTGGCCGCCAAGTCGGCATTGTCGACTTCAATGCGCAGATACTGGCTGTTTGCGTTGCCGCCGAAGCTGGCACCATCGACCTGCGTCGAGCCTTCCGGCGCAGTCCAACCGTTCGGCACCTCGACATAGAGGTAATGAGCTTCGGACCCATCGGCATAGTCGGCAAAGGTGGCCGTGACATTGACCGTCACCGCCAAATCGCCGGCACCGCCCGCCGATTCGCCACCCTCGGAGCCGACAAGACCGGCATCCAGGGCCTCGTTGTACTGCCAGGTGGCATTCGCATGATCACCCGTGGGCAGATCATCCTCGCCATAGGCATCGTCGAGGATGAACAACTCGCCCTCGCCCGGCCCGTATCCGTCAGGATGGTTCTCACCAGCCTTGATGGTAACGGCAACCAGATCGTAGCCATCGTAATTCTCGGCCACGAAGCCCTGCAGATCGAGAGCATCTGCATCGCGGACGCCGTCTTCGCCGTCCGAGAAGCTGTCGATCTTGACCTTCATGATCTCACCAGCATCGTCGCTCAGATAGAGGACCATGTTGGAGATGTCGTGATCCATCTCGGGCAGCGCGTCGGCCTGGCCGATCTCCTCGACGGAGACGGTCGCCTCGACGCTGTAGGGCTGGTCCGCAACCGCATCGACCGTCACGTCGAGGTTGCCGGTAAAGACCTGACTCTCGCCGCTGGACGCATCGGTCACGGTGACGGAAACACCCAACTGGGCATCCACATCGCCATGGTCGGGCACCGACAGCTTGAGCGCGCTGGGATCACCCATGAAGGTATCCAGTGCATCGCCACTCAGGGTCAGCGACCCGCCGCTGACATCAACCGGCTGTCCGTCGAGCAGGACCGCCGTGCCATCCGGCAGGGCAGACATGTCGAAGGTGATCTGGCTGACGGCATCGTCGCCGGTAACCCCGGTCAGATCGATATGCGAACCGACATCAACCAGGAGGCCGCTCGCAAAGTCGCCATAGACCGTATCGCCGTTGGCATCGGTCTGGAACGAAACCTCGGCCGTGCCGTCCTCATAATCCTGGACGGAACCGAAGGTAACGCCGGACTGGATACCATCGTCGCTGGGCTCGGACGAAGCACTGGGCTCGGACGAAGCACTGGGCTCAGACGAAGCACTGGGCTCAGACGAAGCACTGGGCTCGGACGAGGACCTGGGCTCGGACGAAGACCTGGGCTCGGACGAAGCACTGGGCTCAGACGAAGCCCTGGGCTCAGACGAAGCACTGGGCTCGGACCAAGCCCTGGGCTCAGAACCACCCTTCGGCTCGCTGCTACCCTTGGGCTCGGAGCCACCCTTCGGCTC